>DLFD01000083.1 GCA_002482005.1 Lachnospiraceae bacterium UBA7729
TCCATCGTCTGGCGCTGCATCAGTCGCTTGGAGCCGACCTCGGCTGAAAAGAACTGCACCAACCGGACGGTCAACGAGCTCCTGCTGCAGGAAGTCACGGTCAAGGCCTTCCATCAGATTCTTACTGAACGAGACTTTTTCCTGAAAACCTTACAGCAGAACATAGCCAAGGCCGTGGTTAACGCTGACACTCTCTCACCGGACGGCATTCAGGCACGGCTGGAGGAACTTCAAAAAGAGCTCATCAAGAAGGCAAATAACAAACAGGACTATGACGCCATCGCTGATGAGATTTTCCGGCTCCGTGACCAGAAAGAACAATCAGAGCTTGACAGCCACCACCGGGAAGAAGCCATGAACCGGATCAAGGAGCTGCAGGACTTCATCGCAGGGCAGGAAACTGACATCACAGAGTTTGATGAGGCTCTGGTCAGAAAGCTCATCGAGAAGATCACCGTCTTCGCCGACCACTTCACAGTGGAATTTAAGTCTGGACTCACAATCGATATCGAAGCATAAAACAGGGCTCCCCGCCGCCGACGCATTTGCCGGTAGTGAGGAGCCTTGGTCTGTCTTACTCTTCTTTTGTAAGAACTTTTTTCTGCCAGCTTCGTTTTCCGCATTTAGGGCATTTCATATATCTCGTCCGCCCCATGTGCATAGCAAGATTTGTCTGCCAGTATGTAGGTACATATCTGTGGTGGCAATTCTGGCATTCATAGTATCCGGCCTTTTGCTCGATGCCCACAGCGATAAAAGCTACCGTAAATATCATTATGAGAGCAAACACGATAAGTGCAATTCGCAACCAGACTGGCATCTCTAAAAATGAAGCCACAAACACCATGATCAGTCCGGCAATGACGGCAGGAATCGCAATCCAGTATTCCGTCTGAAGCATCTGCCTGTTCTTTTCTTCAACCTCTCGCCTCATTGCCAGCAAGTTTTCTTCTGCCCGTTTGTCATATGCTTCTGCCATAATTCTTTCGCCCGACAGGAGTTCGTTGACGTTAATTTTCAGAAGTTCACACAGCTCCAACATAATCCCGGAATCTGGCATAGACTTTCCAGTCTCCCATTTTGATATCGCCCGGTCACTGATTCCGAGCTTCTCAGCAAGGACTGCCTGAGTCATGCCCTGTTCCTTCCTGCAGAATGCTATGAATTTTCCAATTTTGATTTGATCCATATCGGGCACCTCCTTTCATGACTCAAGCATAGCCGGTATCATCTTATTTTTACACGAACCGTAGGTTGATTTCCTGCAACTCTACCGCTGGTTGAGTCCTGTAAAACGCGCTCCCCGCCGCCGATGATGGCAGTGTGGGAGCCTTGGTGTATCTGTTATTTTGATACCAGCTTCAAAAACTTAGTGTCATTCATCTGTTCATTCGTCAGATATTCTCTGTTGAAAAACAGTGCATATGTCGTAATCGGTGTGGGAGCGTTCTGTGCCTGTTCCTTACTCTCAATATGGACCGCCTTGAACGGTATGCCGTTTTCTTTTGCCGTTTGCTCTACAATCGGAACATACTTTGCATTGAACGGACACTGGCTGGTATAGTACAGAACATAACATGATTCATCAACATGAGGATGCTTAGCACAGTCCTTGAACTTAGGCTGGTGAGCGTCAGCAGAGAATGGCAAATACCACAATTGAATACCGTTATCAGCCTCGTCACTTACGGCAAACCCTTTGTATTTCAGGAACTTCGGATCGGCAAGGAAAGGCTTTTTCTTAGCTGATGAAAGAATGCAAAGTCCCTGTTTTCCTTTGCTCTTGCTTTCCTCAATGCAAACACCGAGCAGATCATTGGAGTATCCGTGTCCCTTGAAAGAGCCGGAGACCCACAGACAGTCGATATACATATACCCGTCTGCATCTATCGGATTCCATGCATTTTCAGCAGGGATATACTCAATGAAGCACTTACCGCGTTCCACGCTTTTCAAAAACACCAGTCCCTCATCGAACCGATCCAAAAGCCATGCCTTTTTGGAAGAAACCTGTACGTCATTGTTATTTGAAATGGCGCAGCAGATATGCTCCTTTTCCAGATTTTCTTTTGTTACTCTGATGTATTCCATAAATAAACGCCTCCTACAGTCGCTGACATCTAAATCACAACTTCAACCCTATCATAAAAACATCTATATCACTAACTCAACCCTGCGACATCTAAACCGGCAACTCAACTCTCCGCACATTTCCTTTGATATGTTCTGTCGGAGCGGTTTTTGCGGTTATTTCCGCTCCTCACCGCTGAAGGTCATATGCCAGAAAAGCCCGTTAATCAAGCACTTTTTCGCGCCTTACTTCTGAACTCGTGACATCAATACTACCGTCTCCACGTGAACGCTGTGCGGGAACATATCCACCGGCTGTACCTTCTCCGTGTGATAGCCTTTCTCTTCAAACAGTGCGAGGTCTCTCGCCAGCGTTGCGCTGTTGCAGCTGACGTACACGACCCGGTCCGGGGCCATGGAAGCGACTGTGCCGATGACTGCAGGATCAAGCCCCTTTCTTGGCGGGTCGACCACGATCACATCTGCGTGGACCTGGTGCTCCTGATACTCGCGCGGCAGTACTTCTTCTGCCTTTCCGCACATAAACTCAGCATTCCCGATTCCATTCAGCTTCGCGTTTTCCTTTGCATTGGCGATCGCATCCGGCACCACTTCCACTCCATAGACCATCTTTGCCTTCTGCGCAAGAAAGAGGGAGATCGTTCCGATTCCACAGTAGAGGTCCCAGACGGTCTCCTGACCGGTCAGACCTGCTAATGACAATGCGGTCTCATACAGCCTGCGGGTCTGGACGGGGTTTACCTGGTAGAAAGAAAGCGGGGAGATCTGATAGCGGACATCCCCAATTGAATCCTCGATGAAGTCACTTCCCCAGAGTGTACGGTTTTTTCTGCCAAGGATCACATTCGTCCGCGCCTTGTTCGTGTTCAGGATGATGGAAGCCATATGGCGAGGCACATTTCCTTCGAGGTCTGCTGCAGGCGTGTCCAACGATGCTGCCTGCAGATTTTCAGGTTTCAGGGGTTCCTTCGGCAAAGTCCTCCTCAGCATCTGGACCAGCTCTTTTTCATGAGGAAGCTGGTCTGCATTCACGACAATAACCGTCATGATCTGTCCGGTCGCAAAGCCGCAGCGGATCATGATGTTGCGGACCAGGCCTTTCCCGGTCTCCTCACTGTATTCCGGGATGCGATACTTCTCCATCCATCCCAGCACTGCATCAAGGACCTTTTGGTTCTCCTCTATCCCGATCACACAGTTTCTGCCATCGATCACTGTGTGCGTCCTTCCTGCATAGAATCCGGCGATCAGCCTGCCGTTTCTGTCCCGGCCGACCGGATACTCCGACTTGTTCCGATAGTTATAGGGATCTTCCATGCCGATGATCGGATAGAAGTCTGCGGATGTAATTCCCCCGATCCTCTGCAGGTTATTTCTGACTTTGCTCTCCTTCAGGCGAAGCTGGGCAGGGTAGGACATCTCCTGGACCTGACAGCCCCCACAGGACCGCGCGACCGGGCAGACCGGCTTCTCCCTGTCCGGGCTCGCCGTGATGATCTGCTCCACCCGGCCGAAGGCATAGGCCTTCTTCGTCTTCACGATCCGGGCACGCAGCCGGTCTCCGATAACGCTGTCCTTGACAAAGACAGCCATCCCGTCTTTCGTATGGCCGATGCCAAGTCCTTCATCGGACATATCTTCGATCTGAAGTTCTACGATCTGATTTTTCTCCATACTCTGCACTCTCACGCTGTATTGCCTTACCGTCGTCTATCGTAGCCGCTTCCGTAATTTCCTCTGCCATAGCCGGATCCGCTTCTGCTGCCTCTTCCGCCCGGCCGGTCAAGTTTTCCCGGGATGAACATGACGTTGCTTCCCCCGAAGCGATCTTTCAAAGTCTTCAGGAGGCTTCCGTTCATGTACATCTGAGCTGTGAAGCCAAGATTCTTGACGCCCTTCGGGTTTCTGACATAAACAGCGATCCTGGAAAGAGCGATGGCAGTCTTACCGGCTTCCGATCCTCTCATGTTCTGTCCTTCGATCAGCATCTGGTTCAGCTCGTCAGAGACGCCGGAATAGTCATCCATGGTCTGGAACTGCAGCCACAGTTCATACGGCACTTCCGAGAATCTCCAGATCCGCTGTGCCAGCAGCTTGCTTGGTTTATCGTCCTCCGCCGAGACCGTTCCTTCCACGAAGAGCTTCTCATCCTCGTTCAGGATCTCGGAATACTGCTCGTAAAGCTTCGGGAAGACCAGGACTTCCACGGAGCCGACCAGATCTTCCAGTGTGATGAAGGCCATGGTCTGGCCTTTCTTTGTATAGTGCATGGTCTTCCCGGTCAGGATACCTCCGATCACCTGAAGGGACTGGTCCTCCAGGCGGTCCGCCTTCCCGGTCTCGTCATTGATAGCAAAATCATGCGCCTTAGCCGTGATGTTCTTCTCCCATACGTCGATATCCTGCTCCAGCGGATGTCCGCTGACATAGACTCCGAGCACTTCCTTCTCCATCTTGAGAAGCTGATCCTTATCGTACTCGCCGACATCCGGCATAGGAGTTTCTCCGCCGATATCGCTGCCGCTGCCCTGCGCGCTGTCTCCGCCCATCCCGCCGAAGAGATCAAAGAGGGACATCTGCCCGGTGACCTGGTTCTTCCGCTCTCTTGCCGCGGTGTCAAAGATCTGTCCGTAAGTCAGCATCATCTGCTTTCTGGCAGCTCCGAAGCAGTCGAATGCGCCTGCCTTGATGAAGTTTTCTGCCGCCCGCTTATTGACTTCGGAACCGATCCGCTGCGCAAATGAGCGGAGCGACGCGTACTTGCCGCCTTTCTCTCTTTCTCTCAGGATGGCATCGATGACCGGGCGGCCGATGGACCTGATTGCGTCCAGGCCATAGCGGATGCAGGCGCCATCGACAGAGAAGGAGCCTTCCCCTTCGTTGATGTCAGGAGGAAGGATTCTGATCTTCATGGTCCGGCAGACCATGATGTAGTCCGCAACCTTGCCCGCATTGTCGATGACAGAGGTCATGAGGGCTGCCATGAACTCGACCGGATAGTAATATTTCAGCCACGCGGTCTGGTATGCGACATAAGCGTAAGCTGCCGCGTGCGACTTATTGAATGCGTATTTGGCGAAGTCTGTCATGTCATCGTAGATCTTGTTGGCGATCTGCTCACTGATCCCCTTTGCAGCGCAGCCCGGAACTCCTTCCTCCTCGTTGCCGTAGACGAAGTTCTTCCGCTCTTCCGCCATGACCTTGGCCTTCTTCTTGCTCATTGCCCTTCGCACGATATCTGCACGTCCGAGGGTATAGCCGCCGAGGCTCCGCACGATCTGCATGACCTGCTCCTGGTAGACGATGCAGCCGTAGGTCGGTTTCAGGATGGGCTCCAGCTCCGGAGTGACATAGGTGATGGTCTCCGGGTGCTCCTTTCCGGTGATGTACTGATGGATGAACTCCATCGGACCCGGACGGTACAGGGAGATCCCTGCGATCAGGTCCTCGATGCTGGAAGGTCTCAGCTCCTTCATGAAGGACTTCATTCCTCCGGATTCCAGCTGGAAGATGCCCTCGCACTTGCCGGTTCCGATGTAGGCATAGACCTTCGGGTCATCATAGTCGATCCTGTCCATATCGATCGGATGGCCGGCCTTCTCCGAAGCCATGCTTACCGCGTCCTGGATGACCTCAAGGTTGCGGAGGCCCAGAAAGTCCATCTTCAGCAGGCCAAGTTCCTCGATCGTCGTCATGGTGAACTGGGTGACGATGCCTCCATCCTGCGAGCGGGCGACCGGCACAAAATCGTCAACCCGCTTCTGGCAGATGACGACTCCTGCCGCATGGACAGAAGTGTGTCTCGGCAGGCCTTCCAGTCTCCTCGACATGTCGATCAGACGATGGATCGTCTCGTCCGAGTCGTACATGGTCTTCAGTTCCTGGCTCTCCTCGAGGGCCTTGTCGATCGTGATGCCCAGCTCCTGAGGGATCATCTTGGAGATAGAGTCGCACAGGGAATAAGGCAGGTCCATGACCCTCCCTACGTCACGGATGACACCCCTTGCCGCAAGGGTTCCGAATGTGACGATCTGAGCCACGTTGTCATTCCCGTATTTTCTCGTTACATATTCAATGACTTCCTGACGGCGTGTAGGACCGAAGTCCACATCAATATCAGGCATGGAGACTCGTTCCGGGTTCAGGAAACGCTCGAACAGAAGATCGAAGCGGATTGGGTCCAGCTTCGTGATCCCAAGGGTATAGGAAACAAGGGAGCCTGCTGCAGATCCTCTTCCGGGACCGACCGGTATGCCGACCGAGCGCGCGTAGTGGCAGTAATCCCAGACGATGAGGAAGTAGTCCACGAAGCCCATTTTCTCTATGACGCCAAGCTCGTAGGCCAGTCTGTCCTTCAGTTCCTGTGTTACCGGATGATAGCGCTCCTCAAGCCCTTTTCGGCAGAGCTCCTCCAGGAAATCCTTGGCAGTCTTTCCATCCGGGACATCATACTTCGGCAGCTTGTGATTGCCGAACTCGATCTCCACGCTGCAGCGCTCCGCGATCTTCTCCGTATTCTCAACTGCCTGAAGGGCATAAGGAAACAGCTCCGCCATCTCCTCCGGAGACTTGACGTAGAACTGGCCCCCGGTATAACGCATGCGGTTCTCATCGCTGACTTTCTTTCCGGTCTGGATGCAGAGAAGGATGTCATGTGCCTCCGCATCCTCCGCAAGGGTATAATGGCAGTCATTGGTGGCGATCAGTTCGATCCCGGTCTCCTTTGACATACGCATGAGACCGGCGTTGACCAGCTTATCATCGTCATAGCCATGGTCCTGAAGCTCCAGGAAGAAATTGCCCTCGCCGAAGATGTCCTGATACTCCAGTGCTGCCTTCTTCGCTTCCTCGTACATATCCGCCTTCAGGTAGCGGGCGACCTCGCCTGCCAGGCAGGCGGAAGATGCGATGATGCCTTCGTGGTACTTTCTCAGGATCTCCTTGTCCACACGCGGTTTGTAATAATAACCGTCAAGAAAGCCCGCGGAGACGATCTTGGACAGGTTGGTGTAGCCCTGATTGTTCTCCGCGAGCAGGATGAGGTGATAATATCGCGCGTCCGACTGCCCCGATTCCCGGTCAAAGCGGGAACCTGGGGCAACATAGACCTCGCACCCGAGGATCGGACGGATCCCCTGGGCTTTGCATTCTTTGTAGAAGTCGATCACGCCGTACATGACACCATGATCGGTGATCGCGGCGGAGTCCATGCCAAGTTCCCTGACCCGCGTCACATAATCCTTGATCTTATTCGAGCCATCAAGGAGACTGTACTCCGTATGGCAGTGAAGATGGGCAAACTTCAAGAAAAACTCCCTTCATAAACATCCGCGGTTCCATATGCTGCAGATTCAGGCACTTGCCATGCGGATCCCGATCACGACAACCGGAAGAACGATCCCGAGCAGGAGCTGGACCGAGAAGATCTTCTTTCCTTCCTTGCCCGGGAGGCGGTCCTTGCCTCTGAGCGCATCTGAAAACTTCTGTGCATTGCCCCTGATCTTTGCCAGATGACGGATGATCAGGATCGAGAGGACCACGCAGGCGCCAGCCACTACCGCAAGCACGATCCAGTAGATCAGGCTGAGAGAGCTGACTGAGACTTCCTCCTCCGCCTGTTCAAGCGCTCCTACCATGTTCTCCGGCAGATTGCTGACCGCTATGTAGGCCATGCCGACATTGATGCCGTTGACCAGAGAATGTGACAGCATGGAACTGTAGACGGACCCGGTAGCTTCATCCAGCATCGCCCAGAAGATCCCCAGAACGAATGCATACAGAAACTGGTTCAGATTCAGATGAGCCAGGCCAAACATCAGGCCTGTCAGCAGGGCTGTCTTCCAGAGCCCGCACGGGCGGAAATACTGAAACAGTGCTCCGCGGTAGATGAATTCCTCAACGATCGGGGGCAGGACTGCAAAATAGATCAGGCTTACCCACATCGGCATGGCCGTGCTCGCTGCCAGGGTCTGGGCAACCGCATTCGGTACTGCCAGCTGGGTCACCAGATTCAGAAGCACCACGACCGGCATCATCAGAACAGTAAAAAGCAGTGTCCAGAGGATAGAGACCGGCCCGATCGGACGAAGCTTCATCCCTCTGAGGGGTTCAAAGCGATCGATGATCAGAAAGACCAGGACCGGTATGTAGTAGACTGCCTCAGACATCGCAATATCGCCTGGCTCTCCTGCATCAGGAAGAGCAAAGCTCGGGAAGATCTTCGGAAGAAGTCCGAAAAGCAGCGATATAGCGATAACGACGATCATCATCACCAGATATAATTTTCCGCCTTGTTTCGATCTGTTTACAGGCATGATCAGCACCTCCATTATCCCCGCGCTGCGGATATCCGTATCGTATATCCTGCAGAAAAGAAAGATATCCGACAATTCGCGATTATGATGTCATCATAACACGGAAAGATAAAAAAAAGAAGAGCGGAACCTCTGCGGTCCCGCCCTCGCAGACAGCTGCTTTCCCGTTTCAGCCTGCTGTCATGAAATTGATGAGCTTCTGGATATCTTCCGGCTCATAAGCAACGATCTCAAGTTCCGGGATATCCATGGCACCGTTCCTGAAGATTCCGGCCAGGGAGATGTACTGACTGAGCTTTGACTTCAGATTCAGTCTGTCGCCCTCGCCTGTGACCAGTTCAACCTTTCCCTTGCAGGAGTCAACTACCTGAAACAGCTTGTTTACATCCTTCACATTCTGAAGCTTCATATTGTTCTCCTTATCTGCCCTGCTGACTCATCCGAAAGACTGCTCCGGCTGCCGGGCGTCTCATACTGTCTTAACTTTAAGGATTCACCGACACTATAAAGCACCGACAGGAGAAAAGCAAGATACGGCTGCATAATTCCCGATACGGGAAGAAAATATCCTGTTTACGCAAGATAGATCCTCTTGCCCCGGATCTCCACTTTTCCTTCCTTCATGAGATGTCCGACCGCCCGCTTGAACGCGTTCTTGGACAGACCGAACTCTCTCTTGATGATCTCCGGGGAGACCTTATCGTCGAAAGGAAGCACTCCTTCGTACTCGCCGATGACCTTCAGGACCTTTTCGGCATCGTCGTCCAGCTGACGATATGCTTTCTTCCTCGGGGAAAGATTGAGTTTCCCGTCCGGAAGGACCCGGGTAACCCTCAGCGTGAGGACATCGCCGATCCGGAAGGGGCCAGCTGCCTCCTGCTTCGGGACCAGTCCGGAGAACTGGTCATCCACAGCCACAAAGACTCCGAAGTTATCGCTGGTCTGATAGATCCTTCCCTGTACCTCACTGTCCCTCTTATAAGGAGAATCCTTTCTCAGATAAGGATAGACGTTCATGGTCGCACAGAGCCTGGAGCTCTTATCGATATACAGCGATACGAGTACTTCCTCGCCCGCCTTCACCTTCCTGGTCTGCTCATGATAAGGAAGGAGCAGGTCCTTCTCCAGTCCCCAGTCCAGGAATGCCCCGATCTTCGATACTTCCTTCACGCTCAGAAGCTTCGTCTGTCCCAGCTCGATCTTCGGCCTGCGTGTTGTCGAAACCAGACGATCCGATGAATCCTTGTAGAGGAATACATCGATCTCATCTCCCGCTTTCATTCCGTCAGGGACCTCTTTCTTAGGAAGCAGGACCGTCTCCGTTCCGTCTCCCAGGTACGCCCCGAATTCCTTCATGTGGTCTGCACGCAGCGTCTGCCACTCTCCGAGTTTCAGTGCCATAGGTAATTCCGTCCTCTCTGTAATATGCGGCAAGCCATGCACTGCCCGCCAGTACGGATGCATCCACCACCCTGGCGTCCAGCCTGCTTACCGGATAAATTCCGCGCTGATATAGGGCTCCCCGTCTGCTGCACGAAGCGATACCCCATATCCATCTTCTCTCTTCTGCACCAGAGGCGTGATGATGTCGCCCAGGCGTGCCTGTTTCTTGTACTCGATCCTCAGTTCATGGTAATGTTCGCCTTCCGGCAGTACAGCCTGCGCCATCGCCACATACTGGGCGTTATTCACATGATGGTTGGTATCGAGGTTCTGTCTTACGACTGTGAAGGACTCGAAGCTCTCACCGTCTTCCGGGTCCGCCACCTTGCGGGATGCATACTTCATCTCCGCACGAGGGTGAACACCGTACTTATCGATCATGTCCTCAGGGACACGGATCGGAAGCCCCTTCTCCAGATCATAGAGGAACCAGGTACTGTTCGCACGTACGATCGTACTGCCTGCCTCATCGAGCAGGGTACAGTTTCTCATGCCGAAGATACCGATGAACTTCCAGCCCCAGGTCTGAATGGTATACTTCTCTCCGATCTCCGGAAGCCGGTCGATTACGATCTGCCAGCCGGAGACCAGCCAGCCCAGATGGCGGGCGCTCAGGTACCTGTAGCCGATCCCAAGGTTATATCCATGGTATTCGGCTGCATCCTGAAAATAGTTGATGAGAGACGGGAGGGACAGTCTCCCGTTCTCATCACATTCGCTGTATCTTACGATTCCGGGAAGTATCTGGATCATTCAGCCTCCAGTGCTCTCATGGAAAGCTCTTCCAGAAGATCTGCCTTGATCTTGTAAAGCTTATCGGACAGGTCGACATACATCTCGTGCGGGTTGACGAAACGCTTGGTCTCATCCCACAGGGTATCCTTCTCCCTGGTGCAGATATCACGGATCTCCATGACGGACGGAGACTGATAGACGCACTCGCCGTTCCTGAAGACCGGCACCAGCAGCGGTCTCAGATCATAGGTCCCGGCCTTGATCTTGGTCTTCTTCCAGGTCTCCTTCGGATCGAAGATGATCAGATCCTTCTGCGGGTCAAATGTCTCATCGTTCATGCAGATCAGGTCTGCTCTGATCTTGTGGTACTGCTTGTCATAGATACGGTAGACCTGCTTGTCGCCCGGGTTGGTGATCTTATCGGTGTTCTCGGAGAGCTTGATCTTCGGGATGAACTTTCCGTCCGGTCCCTCGATGGCAGCCAGCTTGTAGACGCCGCCGAATGCCGGAGTATTCTTGGAAGTGATCAGGTTCGTCCCGACGCCCCAGGATGTGATCGCTGCCCCCTGGGCCTTCAGCGACTGGATCAGGTACTCATCAAGATCGGAGGAAGCTGCGATGGTCGCCTCCGGGAATCCTGCATCATCCAGCATCTTTCTCGCCTTCTTGGACATATAGGCAAGGTCGCCGGAGTCGAGTCGGATGCCGTACTTGGCCGGCATCTTTCCTTCATCACGCATCTCTTTGAAGACACGGATAGCAGCCGGCACGCCGGATCTAAGGGTATCATAGGTATCAACCAGGAGCACGCAGTTGTCCGGATAAAGCTCAGCATACTTGCGGAATGCAGTGTACTCATCCGGGAAGCTCATGATCCAGCTGTGGGCATGCGTTCCGAGGACCGGGACGTCAAACAGCTGTCCGGTCAGGACGTTGGAAGTACCTATGCAGCCGCCGATGACTGCGGCTCTTGCACCGTAGGTTCCTGCATCAGGTCCCTGGGCACGGCGAAGGCCGAACTCCATGATGCCGTCGCCCTTTGCCGCGTAGCAGACGCGGGCAGCCTTGGTCGCGATCAGGCACTGGTGGTTGACGATGTTCAGGATAGCGGTCTCCATAAGCTGTGCTTCCATGATCGGAGCCACGACCTTGACCAGCGGCTCTCTCGGGAAGATAACCGTTCCTTCCGGGATCGCATAGATATCACCGGAGAAGTGGAAATTGGCAAGGTAGTCAAGGAAGTCTTCATCGAAGGTGTGAAGGCTTCTGAGGTAGTCGATATCGTCCTTGTCAAATGTGAGACGCTTTACGTAGTCGATCACCTGGTCCAGTCCTGCACAGATGGCATATCCGCCGTCATCCGGGTTTCTTCTGTAGAATGCATCAAAGACTACTTTCTGGTGCATGCCGCACTTGAAATAGCCCTGCATCATGGTCAGCTCATAGAAGTCTGTGAGCAGTGTCAGCTTCATGGTACTCATATCTGCTTTTCCTCTTTCTGTATATTGAACGGTAAACGCAGGCGCCTTTCTTCGTCCCTTACGGGTCTCAGAGTTCCGGGATCCGGTATAACCGGTTTCTGGCTTGCCAGGTATCCGGTATAACCGGTTTCTGGCTTGCCAGGTATCCGGTATAACCGGTCCCCCGGGCTTCTGACGTACTGCATGGATTCTCCCAGCCGGCTCTCCGGAATGTCAGCTCTTTCGGCGACTCTTCCGGTTCCTGACACAGTGCTTTGATTATAGCATTCTCGGGCTGTTTTGTAAGCAGGGAAAACAGGCTGCCGGCTTCCCATTTTCAGGCAAGTTCCTCTTGCACCTGCAAAAAAACAGAAGAGCATCGGGGAGCTGCCGCGTATGCCGTCGCTCAGGATATCATCCCGAACCTGGCCTAAGCGCCGTCGCCCAGGATATCATCCCGAACCTGGCCTAAGCACCGTCGCCCAGGATATCAGACTGGAACTGGTTTATGCGCCTCCGCCCCCTGATCCCGTCAGCAGCAAGAGAATACATCAGCGGTCTTCCAGCGGAACGTAAGGTACTCCCTCATGCACGGCGATGTATGCCGGGCGGATGATCTTTCCCCTTCTCGCCAGCTCCTCCATACGGTGAGCGGACCAGCCGACTGAACGGGCAATCGCAAAGAGCGGCGTGTAGAGTTCCGTCGGAAGCCCCAGCATCTCGTATACAAACCCCGAGAAGAAGTCCACATTGGCGGAAACTCCCTTGTACATATGAGACCGCTTCGCGATGATCTGCGGCGCCAGTTCCTCGACCATGTGATAGAGCGCCATCTCCTGGGACAGGCCTTTCTCCTCGGACAGCTTTGCCGCAAACTGCTCCAGGATCTGGGCACGCGGATCTGATACGGAATAGACGGCATGGCCGATCCCATAGATCAGCCCCGAATGGTCGAAGGCCTCTCTGTCCAGGATCTTCTCCAGATACGCTGCGACCTCCTCCCGGTCCTCCCAGATCATGACATGGGACCCTATATCCTTCATCATCTGCCGGACCTTGATGTTGGCGCCTCCATGGCGCGGCCCCTTCAGCGAGCCCAGCGCTGCAGCAAAGACCGAATAGGTATCCGTCCCTGAAGACGTCACAACGCGGTCCGTGAAGGTTGAGTTATTTCCGCCGCCGTGCTCCATGTGCAGGACCAGGCAGATATCCAGGATGCGTGCTTCCAGATCTGTGTACTTCCCGTCCTTCCTCAGCATATGAAGGATGTTCTCCGCAAAAGACAGCTCCGGGTCCGGCTGGTGGATGACCAGACTATTGCCCCGGTAGTAGTGCTGATAAGTCTGATATCCATAGATCGCGATCATCGGCATCATGGCGATGACCTGCAGACACTGTCTCAGCACATTCGGAAGGGAGATATCATCCGCCTCGCTGTCGTAGGAGTATAGAGTGAGGACACTCCGCGCAAGGACATTCATCATGTCATTGGACGGCGCTGTCATGATGATCTCCCGGACGAAATTCTGAGGGAACATCTTCTGGTCTCTCGCCAGGATCTCTCTCAGGTCATGCAGCTGCTTCTGATTCGGAAGGTCGCCGAACAAAAGAAGAAAAGCGATCTCCTCATAGCCGAACCTGCCTTCTTCTGCGAATCCCTTTACCAGTTCCCTGACATCCCTGCCGCGGTAGTAGAGATGCCCTTCGCAGGGAACTTCCTTTCCGTCCGCGATCTTCTTTGCCTTGACTGTTGATATCTCCGTAAGTCCGGCAACCACACCCTTTCCGTTCAGGTCGCGCAGTCCAGGCTTTACATCATACCTTTCATATAGAGCAGGATCGATGCGGTCCGTACGTTCGCACATACGGGACAGTTCGATCATCTTCGGGGTGATCTCTGAATACATCTCGTCAAAGGTCTTGCCATCTTCCATAGGTCCGGTCCTCCTCTTCTATCTGTTCTCTATCTATCTCTATCTATCTCTATCTGTCTTTATCTGTCTTTCACCGCTCTGTCCCTTGTTTGCTGTCCTTCACTGTTCTGTCTCTTGTTTGCTGTTCCTCACCGTTCTGTCCCTTGTTTGCTGTTCCTCCTTATCGTTCTCCTTTGCGATTATGAGATATATGATAGCAAAGATCCCCCTGATTTTCCCGGTAAGAATATCTGAAACTTTTAAAATTTTGTGAAATTAGGGGTTGCAATATCCTGTAGAAGTGACTATAATAACAAACGTCGCTGAGGAAAGCAAGTTGAAAGTCAGGAATCAGCGGTGAAAAGTATAAAGGGCTATCGCCAAACGGTAAGGCAACGGACTCTGACTCCGTCATTTCCAGGTTCGAATCCTGGTAGCCCTGTTTCTGAGAGCACTTGCGGATCTGCAGGTGCTTTTTTCATGCCCGGAAAGAAAGAATGCTGCCGGTCCCGCACTTTAGCTGCCGGTCCCGCATCTCCATTCCATGACAGCGCCTTTGACGGCTCCACCGGGAGGCACAGCCCCCTTTCCTCAGAAGCTTCCTCTCTCCTCAGAAGCTTCCTCTGTCCGTGAAGTTCAGGTTCCACCTTGCCGCGATATCCCTTGCATAGGACAGGCCGTCAGGCTTGGTTCTCAGGACCCGGTAGCTTCGCTTCCCCGTCGCCTTGTCCTGCATCACGGCCGCGAGATTATCGATCCTGCCTTTGTTTCCCGGATAAGAGTTGAATTCTTCTGTTTTCTCGCACAGCTCGTGCAGATGGGTGACGAAGATCCCGCAGGCTCCGATCGCACCGATCCCTGTCAGGACTTCTTCCGCAATGAAGGCTCCTTCCATGGCGCTGGTACTGGAGAACGATTCATCCATAAGCAGCATGTCGGTCTCCCTGAGCCCTTTCAGGATATGGGAAAGGCGCTCACACTCCTTCTCCAGCCTTCCTCGTCCGTAGTTGCCGGTGTCCGTCTCCGGGAAATGTGTGTAGATCCCGCTTACCGGGCTCATCGTTGCTTCGTCTGCCGGTACATAGCATCCCAGCTGCATCAGGGCGAAGGCCATGCCGACCGAATAGGCATAGATCGACTTGCCTCCGTGGTTCGGTCCGGTGAGGATGAAGAATCTCCCCTTCTCATCGTTGACATACTCGTTGGAGACGATCCCGTCCTCCGGCCGGTTCAGCGCAAGATTCACGTTGTACAGACCTTTGATATGCGCACGCCCTGCCTTTTCATTGGTGATGGCTGGCTTGACCATGGAGAATCCCCTGCTGCGGACTTCATTGATAAAGGAAACGACAGCGGTAAGGAAGCGAAGGTCCGGAAGCAGCGCCACATAGAGGGACGTATTGATATTGAAATAGCTGTCGACGATCGGCTCCATGTCGGTCAGCGCCTTTTTATAGATATCCTGCAGTGCGTACCGGATCCCGTCAGCAAATCTCTCATCCTTCACAAGCGCAGCCGCCCCGGAGATCGGATAAAGCGTCGACTGAAGCCGGAACGGATCGTCTTTGCCACGCCGGATGATCCTGTCCATGATCGTTCCCTTACGGAATCTCTCATCATTCACCGATACGATCCCGGCTTCCGCAACCTGCATATTCTCATCCAGGTTGATACCGATCGTAATGCTGCGGAAAGTGCCGAAACTCCCTGCGACTTTCCCAAGATCTTTCTTCAGATTCCGGTATTCCTGAGACTCCGCCTTCTCTTCGATCTCCTTCTTCAGCTCCGCAAGACCGGCTGACTCCAGCTCCGCCTTCTCTAAGGCATCGTAGAGAAGATCCGTCACTTCTATATAATCCTGAAGAACCTTGAAGCTGGAAAGTGCCGTATCCAGGGAATATCCCCTTCCCAGCACCTTGCGCATGTCATAGATATAGCTGATCTTCGGCAAAGCTTCCTTCATGGCGGCAGTCAGATCCGGGTACTTCAGAAGTTCTTCCACGATATCAAGCCGGTAGCGGATCACCTCAGGATCACTGGTGAAGAAATCCTCCAGCCTGAGGTCCGGGATCCCAAGATAAGAGAGATTCTGCAGAGTGACCATGGACGATATAGAAAGCGGATCGATAAAATCTGTACTGCGGAAAACGCCTTCCGCTTCCTGTCTTTTCGTGTATCCTTCCGGATAGATCAGACTCACTGGCATGATTTTCCCTCCCCGGCAGCCTTTTTGTATACTTTGGTATGAAAAAGAAAGCCAGGTCCGTCGGATGCATCCGGAGATCCCTTACCGTGATCCCTTCTTCCTCTTTCGGACCTGGCTCTCAGAACTGCCTCCGCATCACGCAGACGCCGCGGCAGTCTGACCAGTTATGCGTTTCCTTCTTCCGGATTCCTGGAAAGGTCGATGCTGCGGATGACCTTTCTCAGCGGCAGGACACTTCTCGGATTGACGGACAGCTCGTCGACTCCCATGCGGAGAAATGTCTCAGTGAGTGTTGTATCTGCTCCGAGTTCTCCGCAGATGCCTACCCAGCAGCCATGGCGGTGCCCTGCTTCGATGGTCATCTGGATCTCCTTCAGGACCGCCGGATGATGGGTGTCGGAGAACGGCTCAAGTTTTGCGTTCTGACGGTCGATCGCCAGCGTGTACTGGGTCAGATCGTTGGTCCCGAGCGAGAAGAAGTCAACCTCTTCTGCCAGCGCATCCGCGCAGATTGCCGCAGCCGGTGTCTCGACCATGATTCCGATCTGGATCTTGTCAGACACATTCTTGCCCTCCGCCTCAAGCTCCTTCCTGCACTCCTCGAGGATCTCCTTGCACTCGCGCACTTCGCGCAGGCTGATGATCATCGGGAACATGATGCCCAGATTGCCGTATGCGGACGCACGAAGCAGAGCCCTCAGCTGACGCTTGAAGAAATCCTTCCTGCTCAGGCTGATACGGATCGCACGGAAGCCGAGCGCCGGATTCTCTTCCTTTGCCAGATTCATGTAATCGATCGTCTTGTCTGCGCCGATGTCGCAGGTACGGATGATGACCAGCTTCGGAGCCAGAGTCTCCAGTACTCTCTTGTAAGCCTGGAACTGAACTTCCTCGCTCGGGTCCTCCGTGCTGTTGAGGTAGACGAATTCGGAACGGAACAGTCCGACGCCCTCTGCATCATTGACCTGTACGGCTCCGACATCCTGCGGGCCGCCGATGTTGGCGTATACCTTGATGGTCTTGCCGTCGATCGTTGTGTTGGTCTTGCCCTTGAGCTCCTGAAGGAGAGCCTCCTGACGCAGATCCTCATTTCTCTTCTTCGTCAGAGAATCGATCAGGTCCTGGGTAGGCTCGATGTAGACGCAGGAGTTGTAGCCATCCAGGATCGCGAACTTGCCGTCCCAGTCATCGGAGATATCCTTGCACTGGATCAGCGTCGGCAGATTCATGGATCTTGCCAGAATCGCGGTATGGCTGGTGGAGCTGCCTTCTCTCGTAATCATTCCGAGAAGAAGGGACTTGTCAAGACGGACCGTTTCGGACGGAGCAAGGTCTTCCGCCACCAGGATAGACGGCTCGCTGCCCTGCAGGGAATCCGTATCCAGCCCGAGGAGGACGGAGATGACGGAGTTTCCGACATCGAGGACGTCGGCGCTGCGCGCCTGGAAGTAAGGATCATCCATGTCCTTGAACATCTGGGCAGTATTCTCGAATCCATGCTGAGCCGCATATTCAGCGGTATGATGCTGGTCTGTGATGATAGTCTTCACGGCATCCAGGAGATCATCGTCGTCCAGCATATCCATATGGAACTGGAAGATGGCTGCACTCTCCTCGCCCGCCGCTTTCACTGCCTTATCGTAGAGGACCTGCTGCTGGTCCTGTACCTTTACTCTTGCCTGCTCGAACCTTTCCAGCTCCGGCGCCGGGTCATCCACCAGTGCTTCCTTGATCTCGAACTTCGGTGCCTTGTAGATACGGATCTTTCCGATCGCGATGCCATTCAGAATGCTGCTTCCGGTAGCAACCTGCATAATGAACCTCCTACTATACTGCAAAGGGCAGGCTGTCACAGACTACTGCGACAGCCTGCCCAGCTGAGTTTCCTAACCTTGCGCATGCCTGAAACCTTGTTTCTGACTGATCAGCAGATGCGGTCACAGATAAAAAATCGTCAGGACAAAGCTCCGGCTTTCCCGATCACAGGTTTGCCTTCAGGAATGCCTCGATCGCAGCTGCTGCCTCTGCCTCATCATCGCCCTCGACGGTAACGGTGATCTCATCGCCCTGGCGGATGCCGAGGCCCATGAGTGCCAGAAGCTTCTTTGCGTCAGCAGACTTTCCGTCCTTGTTAGCGATCTTGATGGCGCTTGCATGCTTCTTGACTTCCTTTACAAGAAGTCCTGCCGGACGAGCGTGGATTCCAACCGGATCGGTGATGGTGTACTTGAATTCTTTCATGATGTTCTCCCTTCTCGCATATATATGCCAGACTCAATAGTGGATAATATGTACTGATAATGTCTATGCCGAAACTCCCGCTTCCGCACCCGGTCTGCCGGATGCGGAAGAAAGCTTTTCAGGCATAGCCATGTATTGCTTACTTCTTCAGGTTCTCGCCGTAGCGGACGTCTTCATAGTCGTCGCTGTTGGTAAGAAGGACAACAACCGTGTTCGGATGACCGGCAGCCTTGATCTTTGCCGAATCAAACTTCAGAAGCGGCTGTCCGATCTTGACCTTGTCGCCTTCCTTGACGTAGGTGGTGAAGCCGTCGCCGTTCATCATGACGGTGTCGACGCCGACGTGGATCAGCAGTTCCTGCTCGTTCGGGCCGGTGATACCGACTGCATGGTTCGTTCCTGCAACGGAGGAGATCACACCGTCGACCGGTGAATAGACGATCTCGCCTGCAGGCTCGATGCCGACGCCCTGTCCGAGCGCTCCGGATGCAAATGTTTCATCCGGGATCTTTGTGTACGGGATTACTTCTCCGTTGACCGGCTTCATGATGTCGCCTGCGGAAGAGGTGATCACAACATTGCTGAGTCCAAGCGGAACTTCGCTGACTACTTCGCCTGCAGTTCTCTTCTGGGTATCTTCCGGTGCCGGAGCATCTCCGGAAGCAGGACTCTTCTCATCCCCTGCTGCCTTCTTTGCTTCAGATTCCGGCTCCTTCCACATCGTCCAGGTCAGGGCAAATGCGATGCCGCCGGAGATTGCAAGCAGGATGCTATAGTGCAGCGGCTGCTTGATGGTCAGATAGCCCGGAATACCGGTTACGCCGTAAGCAGTTGCGCCGATCTTGGTCAGAGCTCCGTAGAAAGCGCCCACGATACCGCCGATCATGCCGAAGATAAACGGCTTGAAGAAACGAAGGTTGACACCGAAGATAGCCGGTTCGGTGATTCCCAGCGCTGCCGACAGAGAGGACGGGACCGCTACAACCTTGGTCTTGTGGTTCTTAGCCTTGAGTCCGACTGCCAGGCAGGCTCCAAACTGTGCGAAGTTTGCTGCGGAAGCGATCGGCATCCAGGTGTTGAGTCCGACAGACCCAAGCATTCCTGCTTCGATGACGTTGTACATATGGTGCAGACCCATGATGACCGTCCATGGATACAGGGCGCCCATGAGAGCTGCGCCGAAAACATTTCCGACAAGGATCTCGGCTCCCTTGAGGACCCAGGTCTCCATAGTAGCGAAGATCGGTCCGATGATGGTGAAAGTCAGGAGCGATGTTGCAAGTACAGTTACCAGCGGGACAACGAAGAGGTCAAGCATCTCCGGTACATGCTTATGCAGCCACTTCTCGATCTTGCACATGATGAAGATCGCTATGATGACCGGTATGACGTGACCCTGATAGCCTGTCAGCCGGATCGGAAGGATCGGTCCGAACAGATGCCACTGCGGTATCACACCGTCCGTGACGCCGAAGAAACTGTTGATTGCATCAACATTCGCTACATTCCAGCCATTCAGCAGGTTCGTATGGACCATGGCAAGGCCAATGACCGCGCCAAGGAAGATATTTCCTCCGAAGACTCTTGCCGCCGAGATCGCGACGATAACCGGCAGGAAAGCAAATGCAGTGTTTGAGATCATATCCAGGAATCCGTACCAGTCGGATCCTGCGAAGGACGGGATCGCCTTGCCAAGTGCCTCGACCAGACCCATCATCAGGCCGGATGCGACGATCGCCGGAAGGATCGGAACAAAGACGTCTCCGATCGGTTTCAGCAGCCTCTTCCAGAGCGGCTGCTTTGCTGCCGCGGCTGCCTTGACATCGTCCTTTGTCGCCTCGGTCATGCCGGTGATGGAAAGGAACTCGTCATAAACCTTGTTGACGGTTCCGGTCCCGATGATGATCTGCAGCTGCCCGTTGGATTCGAACAGACCCTTGACGCCATCGATTTCCTCGATGTAATCCTTCTGGACCTTGCTGTTGTCCTTGATGACCAGACGCAGCCTCGTTGCGCAATGTGCCGCCTGCGCAATGTTATCGCGCCCGCCGATATGATCGACGATCTCCTGGGCGCATCTGCGGTAATCCAGTGCCATAATTCCCTCCCTTAGCCTGTATACTTCACAGGGCTCATTATGGAATACCTATAGTGACGGTTACACGTGTGTCCGGAACCATGAAACATGATGAAACATGTTCCGGGATTAATGCCTATTCTAAGAAATTTCATGCACAAGTGCAACTAGATTTCTCAATTCTCAGCCTTTCTTATGCATAATAACGAACCCAGGCACCCAGGCTGCAGCATCGCCCGGCTCCATTCCCGCTGCGGAAGGGCCAGTCTGGATTTCATCTCCGGAAGCATCGCCCGGCTCCATTCCCGCTGCGGAAGGACCGGCTTCTTCCTGCGCTCACCTCAGATGCAGCTGGTCGAAAGCTTTTGCCAGACCGTCATCCTCCACCGCCGGGCAGACCAGGTCGCAGATCTTCTTCAGACTCTCCGCTCCGTTCTCCATACAGACCGAAGTCCCGACAACACGTATCATCGCGAGATCGTTCATGCTGTCGCCGAAGCCGACCGTATCCGATACCGGGACTCCGAGACGCTCACAGACCTTCAGCACGCCTTGTCCTTTATCAAACTTCCGGTTGATCAGCTCCCCGTTCACGCAGCCGTGCTCCGGCACATCCTGCATGCAGAATTCAAACTGGTCCTCCAGAAGGTTCCTTGCCTCATCAAGCTGGCTCATCTCCCTGCACATGACGACGACCTTATAGACCGGGGATCCGTCATATTCCTGCATCGGTCTGATGCCAAGATTTGAGGAGAGCGACTTGCGCCAGCGTTCGATCTCACTGTTCCCCTTCGGCTGGTCCTTCAGGAACTCCTTCAGGTCCGAATCGCCCCAGGACCCATCCTTTGCCTCGATCGTACAGAAGACGCCGCTTTCATGAAGGCTCCTGAGCGCAGTGTCCCGCTGCTCATCCGTCATCGGGCAGTCAAAGAGCACCTCATCTCCATACGTGACATAGCCCCCGGCGCTTCCGACGATACCGTCAAATCCGTACTTCAGGACTGGGCTGAGCATATTGTAGTTGCGTCCGGTGCAGAGGAATACCTTATTACCGGCTTTCTGTGCATCATGGATCGCCTGTACCGCACTCTCCGGAGGGGTATTCTCCCCCGCAGGCGTCAGCGTGCCGTCGATATCAACGAAGATCAGTTTCATGGCTTCTCCTTATCTAAATCTAATCCGGAAGACCGGTCAGACTACCAGGGTATCCTGGACTGCCGGCTTCAGTTTCCACATACGGAGGAATGCATCTCCATACATGGTAAAGTATGCTTCATCCGTGACAGGGAAGACCCTCGACGTGAAGACGACATCTCCGTCGTTGACGAAGATCTCGACAGAGCTCCGGTCGATGAAGATCCTCAGATGCTGGAGTCCCTGCGGAAGGTTTCTGACCCTGCTCTCTCCTGCCTCAGGATTGATCCTTCTGGTCATATGACTTCTGTCGATGCAGATATCATGGGTCATCTCTGAATAATGGATCTGGAATCCTCCTGTCCCGTCTTCCTTCGTGAACAGATCCATCTTCAGGTCGCCCGGCCTGCAGTAAAGCTCGACTTCCGAGACGCGCGGCAGCTTTTCCACGTCGCCCGGGTGATAATTCTGCAGGTTGAATTCTTCATCACGCAGCTGCTTGAGTTCCGGCAGCGGCTGCTGGATCAGTCTTCTCCCCCGGATCGTCAGTTCTCTCGGAAGCGTCAGGCATCCCGACCAGTTCTCCTCATCGGTCGGATAGCTGACATCCGGCTGACCCATCCATGCGATCAGGACCGCCTTGTCCGGATCCTGCACATTGTTGGCACATTCTGCAGCATAGGAGTCAAAGCCCCTGTCGAGAATATGAAACCTCCCCGCAGGATTGAAAGTAAGCGACGCCCAGTCCATCTCCCCGAGAATGTAGCCGTTATGGTTGAAGGTACCGCCCCTGCCCTCGATCTTCAGGTGCTGCGGACAGAACAGCAGGACGTCCTTTCCGCCGATGTGCTCGATAGACGGACATTCCCACATGTCTCCGAAATGTTCGAAGCCGGGCACTTTCAGCTCTCCTGCGAAATTCCAGCCGTGCAGAAGGTCGTCCGAGGAGTAGATGATGGCGCAGCCACGCTTATCCTTCGTCTGGGCGCCGAGAACGATGAAATATCTCCCTAGTTCCTTCTTATAGACGATCTTCGGGTCCCGCTGATGCTCCGTATAGTCCGGATTCGTCCCGAACAGAGGGAGCGGATACTTTTCCGTCCAGCCGTCGTCGCGGAGCTTGGCAAGGCAGGTATAGGCATGGCGTGTCCAGTCCGGATCCCTGTGGTTCCCTGTGTAGTAAAGGTAAAGCGAGTCTCCGATCGGCATGGCTGAACCGGAATAAGCGCCGTAATTGTCATATTCACGGTCAGGCATGATGCAGACGCCGAGGTTCTTCCACGTAACCAGGTCCTTCGAGACGATATGGTACCAGTATTTCAGGCCATGGACAGCTCCCCATGGACACCACTGATAGAAAAGATGCCACTTATTGTCGTGCCAGACGAAACCATTCGGGTCATTGATCAGCCCCGTGATCGCCTGGATGTGAAAAGCCTGGCGATAGTCCGACTTCGATATCTCCTCATGCATCGCCCACAGTTCCTGCGGATCCTTAAGTCTTCTGTAGCGCTCTTCCCTTGTCCATTCTTTCATCCTGCACCTGCCTTTCCGGCTTGCTGCCGCAGCCTTGTTTCACTGATCATGAAAGGATCATATACGCTTTTGAATACATGTTATAACAAATCTTGTCCCGCCGGAGATCCTGCTCAGCTGTTCGGGTCCATGATGGATGAGACGGCATCGGCAAGGATATCCGAAACGTCCGCGATCAGGGCAGGATCCGCCCGAAGCATATCTTCATCTTCCTCTCCGGAATGCGTCTGGTCTTCCGAGCCTTTCCCGGTGTCCGCAGAGCCGTCTGTCTCCGGAGCATCCGACGCACTGGGTACATTCGGAACATTGGTCTCTGACTGCTCCGTCATATCTCCTTCCCCGCTTTCCTGGCCGGCCGGTTTCCCCGGAACGTACTGGGTAAGCGCCGCTGCCTCAAATCCTGCCTGTCCAAAGATTGCCTGCGAGAGGCTGCTGTCTTTCACGTAGCTCCACGCTGCCGGGACCGCCTCGCCGCCCCCAGGCAAGGATTCCGGTTCTGTTTCCGTCATCGGCGAGATGGCGTCCGGAACGATGCCGCCGGAGACGGTCCTCTCCGGAGCTGTCTCCCCATCCGCATCTTCCTGACCTCCTTCTGCCTCGGCTTCGGAAGCCTCTTTTTCCTTCCGCGCATCGAGACGAAGGCCTGCCTCACGGAGAAGTTCTCCTGCAGAGTTCTTTTCTCCGTCAAAGTCCTTCAGAAGGTAGAAGCTGAAAGGAGCGTATCCAACTCTCTCGACGTCAATCACCCCCCTGATCCTCGCTCTGGTCTCATCATTCAGAGAATCCACGAAGTTCGAGGCTCCGCAGTGCCCGTCTTCCTCTCCCGACAGAAACAGAAAACAGATGTCAGTGTCCGTCACATGGGATGACAGGATCCTGGCAGTCTCAAGCAGGGCGGCTGTCCCGCTGCGGTCCGCCGCAAAAGGATCTCCGCTCTCCTTCTTTCTCATCACGTCATAGTGTGTCACGACCAGAAGGATATCATCCGTCCGGCTCAGCTCCGAGTCCGGCAGGTGCTCCGCAATGATGTTGATCCCCTGCTCATCCCGTCCGGTCTCATCCACAAAACCTTCATGAAAGGGCTGTGTCTCTACCTGATACCCGAGATCTTTCATGAATCCGGAGATATAGTCCGCAGCCTGAAGTTCTCCATCGGAGCCTGCAGTGCTGTCATATTCCGAAAGGTCCGCAAGATACTGCCGGATCCTGTCCGGGTCCGCAGCCTCAAGGTCGCCGATCATCTCAACCAGTTCGCTCTCCGGTTCTGACTCGGACTCCCTCTGGCTTTCAGGTTCGAGGTCGCCCTCGCTCTCCACTGCAGTACCGTCCGCAAAGCTCTGCAGAGCTTCCCTGTTGCCGCTGGCCATCACTTTCTCAAGCTGGTCCATCGGAACTCCGTCGATATACTGGATGTCTGCATCGCCGTCTTCGATCAGGCCGCCGCCATCATCAGCTGCCTGCGTCTCCCCGCTACCCTGGATGATATCAGAGCTGCCGCCCGGACCATCCCCTATCGCATCATCCGCCATCGCAGCCGGTCTCAACGACACCGCTCCGCATATCAGGCTCACGGCCAGAGCCGCGATCGCCAGATCTCTGTTCTTTCTCATAAGCATACACCCCCGCGGAGCGATCCTCCGCATGACAAGTCACACGCTTCCGTAGATTTTCTTCGGCACATAAGCTTTCACATAGATCCCGTCAGGCTCATACCTTGACTCCAGCAGCGTTCCGTAGGTGCGGATCAGCTGTACCTTTCCACCCTCCGCATAGCTGTAGGTCCGTTCGATCAGGATCTTGTCCCTCATGAGGATCTCCTGAAGGGCATCCAGAAACCTGTCCAGTCCCTCCCCTGTCTTCGCAGAGGTCCGGATGACCGCATCCGCGTTCCGGTCCGGGACCATGTTCCCGAGGCTGCCCTCATCGAGGCAGTCGGCCTTGTTCAGCAGGGTGATGACAGGCTTTCCCATGGCGCCGAGCTCCTGCAGAGTATCATAGACGGTAGCCATCTGCATGTCCGCCTGCGGATTCGAGGCATCCACCACATGGATGATGACATCCGCATACTTTGCCTCCTCCAGTGTGGAAGAGAACGCTTCCACCAGGTTGTGGGGCAGTTTGCGGATGAATCCGACCGTATCGGTCAGAAGGACCTTCTGACCGCTCTCCATCTCCAGAAGTCTTGTGACCGGATCCAGGGTCGCGAACAGCTTGTTCTCCGCAAGGACCCCCGCCCCCGTCAGGGTATTCAGCAGGGTCGACTTGCCGGCATTCGTGTAGCCGACGATCGCAGCGACCGGCGCCGCCCCCTCGCCTCTGTGGGTGCGCAGCAGCTGTCTGTGCTTCTTCACCTCGTCAAGTTCCCGCCGCAGCTGTGCCATCCGTCTCTGGATGAGGCGTCGGTCCGTCTCAAGCTTCTTTTCACCCGGCCCCCTGGTCCCGATACCGCCTCCGAGCCTCGAAAGCTCGGTCCCGATCCCGGCAAGTCTGGTCATACGGTATTTCAGCTGAGCCAGCTCGACCTGAATCTTGCCCTCGGAGCTGGTTGCCCTCTGCGCAAAGATATCAAGGATCAGAAGTGTCCTGTCCATGACCTTGAGGTCCAGCGCATCGCTCAGGTTTCTCAGCTGGGCAGGGGAAAGCTCATCATCCGCGATCAGGCCATTGGCGCCAGTCTCTTCCGCAAGCCGTCTGACCTCCTCGATTTTTCCGCTTCCTATATAAGTTCCCGGCTCCGGGCTCTCAAGGTTCTGGACCATGGAGCCGACGACCTCTGCCCCGGCAGTATCCGCAAGCGATGCCAGTTCCTCAAGGGAATCTTCCTCGTCCAGCTCATCCCGTGGAGTCCCGACGCCGACAAGGATCACACGCTCGGCGATCTGCTTTCCAGGTTCCGTATATCGGTTCTGCAAATGTTTCTCTCCTCAGTTTCTTGAATTCAGGAATGTCAGTTCCCTCTGCCCTTTTTCATCGGTCGGATAATTCTGTACATAAGTCTGACACTTGTCCTTGGCCGTCAGGAAATCCAGATTCTTCTCGTAAGCGACGATCTCATTGAAATAGAGATCCTGCTTTCCTTCATTGCCCGGAAGTGCCAGTCCCTCGGTGATGTACTGAAGGGCAGCGTCCGGGTCATCCTGCGCAAGTGCACAGAGCGCAAGGCCGTTGTAACTGTCCGTACTGTCCTTATCGATTGAATTGACCTGTGAGTAGATTGCCTTCGCGTTGTCGTAATCTTCCCGTGCAAGGTAGATCTGCCCCATCAGCGACAAGGCCGGCACATAGTTCTCTCCGACCGGCTTGTTCAGAGCCGTCGCCGCCTCGTCATACTGCTCCAGATAGAAATAGATCTGGCCAATGTGGTACCAGTCCTCCGTGCTTTCGGGCTGACTGCCCAGCGCCGTCTGCAGATATTCATCTCCGATCCCGGACAGATGACAGTCGCTGTAGACCTGATAGATGTTCAGATATAGACTGTAGTTCTTCGGGTCAAGAGAGACCACATAATCGAAATTGGTCTTGGCCTTGTCCTGTTCTCCCTGATAGAGATAAGCAGCCCCGCGATAGAAATAAGGCTCTTTCAGGGTATCATCGATCTCCAGCGCCGTTTCCGCCGTCCTGACCGTCCCCTGATAATCGGCATTCCGGTACTGGGCAGACTCCATGTAGAGAAGCAGGTCTTTCACGGTGTCCGGCATCTTATCGTCTGTCGCCGCAAGAGCATAGCCGAAAGCATCGACCGCTTCCTTATATTTTGCCTGTCCCATCAGGGCTATGCCAAGCCCCCGGTATGCTTCAACCTGATTCTCTCCCTCTGTCAGAGCGGTCTCGAAATCCTTCTCCGCCGTCTGATAATCGGCGTCCTCTACCGCATCGTACCCCCGGTCCGTCTTCTCTGTGGACACAGCCGGTGAACATCCCGTAAGCGTCAGAGCGGCAAGCATCAGGACAAGCGCCGCCTTCGCGTATCTTTTTCCTTCTCTCTTCAAGTGTGGATCCTTCCCCCTATACTCCCGGGCGACCGTCCCTGCTGCCCATGCTGATCTGATGTGTTCTGTATCTGTTATCTGCAGCTCCCGCAATCCTCAACACATCGCAGTCTCAGAATTTGCATATGCAAATTCCTACGTGGTCAGTGCTGGGTGTGACAATAAGTCGCCCGGCCTTACGTGCTGGGGCGCACACGGCCGGTGACTTTTGGAACTTGTGTTACCATATCATTATAGCAAGAACACGATTACTTTGTCACATCGATCCAGCTCTGATAACCCGAATACTGCTCCAGCTGGGTGATCGTCATCTTCACCGCGGAGTTCCCGCTCCCGGCAGCCGGATACACTACTTCGTGCCGCTTCAGGGATCCATCCAGATAGACCGTGACGCCTTCCTTCACCGCGAATGGGCATACGCCTCCTGGCGCATGCCCGATATAACCTTCCACCTCCGCCGGCGGGATCATCACCGCTTTCCTGTGAAAGTATTCCTTATATTTATGGTTATCGATCCGTGCTCGGCCTGCCATCACGATCAGGACCGGCTTTCCGTCCACAAGAAAAGACAAGGTCTTCGCGATCTGATCTGCATCCGTATTCAGCGCTTCTGCTGCAAGATCCACAGTTGCGGACGACTCCGGCAGCTCGATCACATCAATTCCGGTCCCCCCGAAATATTCCTTCACTTTTTCAACAGCCATGAACACTCCTTTCCGTCTCATATTCAGTGAGACGAATCTCTTCCATGATCTCCTCCCAGGCGCATCAGCCTGATTTTCCCGATTTTCCCGATTATCCCACAAAAAAGAATGAATGAAAAGAGAAGAGAGCACCAGAATACCGATCCCGGCTTCCGAAAAAAAGAACGCTTCAGGGCTTCCAAAAAAGATCGCTTCAGGGCTTCCAAAAAAAGATCGCTTCAGGGCTTCCAAAAAAAGATCGCTTCAGGGCTTGCCATGATAGGTTCCTTGAACTATAATTGGTTTTGTCAAATCGTTTAAGAGATCTTCAGGGCGGGGTGAGATTCCCCACCGGCAGTGAAAGCCTGCGACCCGCGAAAGCGGCCGATCCGGTGAGATTCCGGAGCCGACGGTACAGTCCGGATGGAAGAAGATTTATCAGATGTCCGATCGGTTCCGGTCGAATTTCTCCTTCTGCCAAAGCAAAAACCTGAACCTCTTGCAGATCATTCTGAAAGGAGCTTTTTCTATGGCTGATTTATCTGCAGGTTCAACAGTGGCAAAAACAATGTCAAAGTCTCAAAGACGCACCCGCTACCTGGCAGTCACGGCTATGCTGTCGGCTGTAGCGACCGTTCTCATGTACATCGAGATCGCGGTCCCGTTCATGCCCTCCTTCATCAAGCTCGACCTGTCCGACCTTCCGGCCCTGATCGGGTCATTTGCCATGGGACCGGTCTACGGAGTCGCGATCGCCGCCATCAAGAACATCATCCATCTGCTGGTCTCCAGCTCGGGCGGCGTCGGTGAGCTCTCCAACTTCCTGCTCAATGCTGTATTCGTACTGCCGGCGGGTCTCATTTACATGAAACATAAGAACAAGAAGGGTGCCATCATCGGGGCCATGACCGGCGCAGTCGCCATGGCCGTGCTCAGCGTACCGATCAACTACTTCATCGTGTACCCGGTCTACACTGCATTCATGCCCATGGAAACCATCATCAAGATGTACCAGGTGATCGATCCGAAGATTCAGGACGGTAACCTGCTCCAGTGCCTGGTCACCTTCAACATGCCGTTCACCTTCCTGAAGGCCATCCTCAGCGTCATCGTAACCTTTATCGTCTACAAGCCCCTGTCTCCGCTGATTCACGGAACAGGCAGGTAAAGACAAAGCCAGGGCTCATCGCCACATAAGCGCCTTCCCATGCAAGCATGGGCGGCGCTTTGTGGCTCATCGCCGTACAAAAAAGACCGGTCATACGACCGGTCCATTCAGTGGAGACGGGAGGACTCGAACCTCTGACCTACTACACGTCAAGCAGTTGCTCTCCCAGCTGAGCTACGTCTCCATATTCTGTTCTGCTGCCTTTTGGCTAACCATCACTTTGCTAGTATGCCACAGCCAGAAGCAGAATGCAAGTCTTTTTTGATCTTTTTTTAATTTTATGATGCCAGCAAATAAAGATGTTGCATGTGCAGTTGTCATTATCCGACATCTATATGGAATGGAAACTAAAAGCACTCAAAGATATGCACATTCTCTGCAATGTCCATATCGGGAATATTATGCAATATGCACCGTTTTATCAACCGTAATAGCTCATTGTTTAGTAAATTAGCTAAATTATCACTTGATTTATTTGCAAATTTCAGCAATCGCGAAGATTGCCCTGTCTCACATTTTTCTCGATCAGTTTTCTGGCATATTCCCAGATTACGGCAGCCCCTTCCCCGGTCTTTCTGTTTCTCCGGAGCACATCCGAAAGCTTCGCTCCATGCTCGACCCAGCTCTTCCCTCCGGTTGCATCGTTCAGCTGCAGCGGCTGAAAATTGTCCAGCGTATGGGCGAACTTTGCCTCCGGAGTCTCATAAGCCTCGAATTCTTCCCAGAGGGCTTTCAGTTCAGCTCCCTGATCCGCCGGCAGCAACCCGAACAGATCTTCCGCTGCCTTCGCTTCTCTCTCATGGGCGGTAGCCTGGGCGGCATAGTCATACGCATAGCTGTCGCCGGCCTCGATCTCGACGATGTCGTGAATGAGGACCATCCTGATCGTCTTCAGCTGGTCGATCTTCTCATTGGCGTACTCGGAAAACAGGAGCACGCCAAGCGCCAGGCTCCATGCATGCTCGGCATCCGTCTCCTTGCGGCTGCCTCCCCCGATGTAGGTCTGACGGGTGATCAGCTTCTCACCGTCCGCCCTGAGGAAGAAATCCATCTGCTTCTGAAGCCGCTCCGGAACTTTCATCTCTCCCTGACTGATCTCCTGATGGACCTCCTCCATCATCTGCTGTACCTTATCCTGCCCTGCTTCGCTCATGTCAACCTCCCTGATCTCTTATTTCAATGTCACGATCGTAACGCCTGCGTCCCCTTCTCCGTACTCTCCGAGCCGGAAGGATTTCACATGCCTGTTCCTTCTCAGATAATTCTGGACACCCTTCCTCAGTGCGCCTGTCCCCTTGCCGTGGACCACGCGCACTTCCTCGAGATGGGCGATCGCGGCATCATCCAGGTACTTGTCCAGCTGGGAAGTCGCCTCATCCACCGTCATGCCGAGAAGATTGATCTCGGTAGAAACATTTGCAGACTTGGACATACGGACAGCGCCGGTCGAAGTTCTCTCGAAGGAAGGCGCCTTGACCGCGACTTCGTCGATGAGTTCGATGTCCTTGACGTTGACGACCGAATGCAGAATACCCATCTGGACATCCAGATTGCCGGAGCGGTCAGGCAGCGAGCGCACGATTCCCTTCAGGTTCAGGGACAGCACCTTTACGCTGTCGCCGACCTGGATCTTTTTCACGTCAACTTTCTTATGCGGCTTCTCCTCCTCAGCCTTCTTCCTGCCAGCCTCGAGCTCATCCATCCTGCCGCGAAGGGCTGTCCTCTTCCGCTCCATCTCCCTTGCAGAGATGGCATTGCCGCCCATCTTGTTGAATGCCCGGATGGTCTCGTCCGCGTACTGCTTGGTCTCGCGGAGCATATCGGCAGCCTGCTGTCTTGCCTTCTCCAGGATCTTGTCCTTCGACTCACGCATCCTGCGTTCCTGGTCCTGAAGGGACTGACGAAGCCTGCGGATCTCCTGCTGGTCCCTGGTCATGGCGTCTTCCGCCTTTTCCATCGATACCCGTCGATCTTCCAGGTCGGATATGACATTCTCAAACGATTCCTGCTCGTTCTCGATCCTGCCCTTCGCATCCTCGATGATCTCATCCGGAAGGCCGAGCCTCTTCGAGATCGCGAAAGCATTACTCTTGCCGGGCACACCGATGAGCAGGCGGTATGTAGGCCTGAGTGTGGAGACGTCGAACTCGCAGCAGGCATTCTCAACGCCCTTTGTGGAGAGGGCATAGATCTTGACCTCGCTGTAATGGGTGGTCGCGATCGTCCGGATCCCCCTGTCGTGAAGAGCGGACAGGATCGAGATCGCCAGTGCTGCGCCCTCCTCCGGATCGGTTCCGGCGCCAAGCTCATCGAAGAGCACCATGCTCTTCTCGTCCGCCGCTTTCCAGAAAGAGACGATGTTGGTCATATGGCTGGAAAATGTGGACAGCGACTGTTCTATGGACTGCTCGTCTCCGATGTCCGCATAGATCTCGCTGAACATCGCAAGGCGGGAATGTTCTTTTGCAGGGATATGCAGTCCGCAGAGGCCCATGATCTCCAGAAGGCCGATTGTCTTCAGGCTGACCGTCTTGCCGCCCGTATTCGGTCCGGAGATGACCAGCTGGTCAAACTGCTCCCCGATCCGGATATCGATCGGGACGACCTTCCTGCGTTCGATCAGCGGATGGCGCGCTCTCTTCAGATCCACGATACCATCCTCGTTCAGCTCCGGCATCGTTGCATTCATCTTCTTCGCCAGGGAAGCTCTCGCAAAGATATAATCCAGTTCCGAGAGGATCGAGATATCGGAGATCAGATAATCGCTTTCAGCAGCAGCCTTCCCGGACAGTTCCTGAAGGATCTTCTCGATCTCCTTCTTCTCCTCCGCCTCAAGGGTACGGATATCATTGTTCAGCTTCACGACCGACATGGGCTCGACGAAGATCGTGGCCCCGGAAGCCGACTGGTCATGGATCATGCCGGGAACCTGGCTTCTGTACTCGGATTTGACCGGAAGACAGTATCTCCCGTCACGCTGAGTGATGACCGCGTCCTGAAGATATGCCCTTGCCGAGCCGTTCACCATCTGCTGGAGCTGGGAATGGATCCGCTCTTCCGACAGCCCGATCTGCCTCCTTATCCTTCTCAGATTCTGTGATGCATCGTCAGCGATCTCATCCTCGGACAGAATGCAGCGGCGGATCTCCCTTACCAGAGACGGGACCGGCTCCAGATCGGCAAACATCGATGTAAGGCTGTCCTCCTTCGGCTCCTCATCATCAGTGTCTGAGACATCCGCGGAAGGAGCCTCCGCTCCTCCCATCATCCGGTTCTTTGTCCAGTGCTGCCCGCCTTCGGCCACGACCGCCGGAGCGGGTTTCTTCTCTGCCGGCTTGTCCTCGTAGGACTTGACCTTTGCCGCTGTCTCCAGCAGCTTTGCGATATCGAGGAGCCCGGAAGCGGACAGACTTCCGCCGATCTCAAGACGCTTGATGTCGGCGCGCATGTCCTTCACACCGGAAAAACTGACGCCGCCCTTCTCATAGATTCTTCTCAGCGCGTCGCCGGTCTCGGTCTGCATGCGCAGGACCTCGCTCATGTCAGATGACGGGATCAGCGCCTGGCACTTCATCTTGCCCGGAACGGAACCCGCACAGCTGACGAGCATATCTCTGATCTTCGGATACTCAAGGATCCGCAGTGCTTTTTCATTCATATGCCTGTCTCCAATGAACCTGTTTGATAAACCATGGCATCATTTTATCACAACGAACCTCTCTTAAGAAGCGAAGGTATGGTATAATGCCCGAAGACACTCAGCCTGCTGCGGTCCGGACAGCCGCAGCCTTCAGGGATCCGTCCGGATATATATACAGAAAGAAGTTATCCCATGAAATACATCAGTACATTTCAGGAAGGCGACCACATTGGCGATGTATATCTCTGCAAACACAGACAGAGTGCTACTTCCAGGAACGGTAAAAGCTATGAGAATGTCACTCTGCAGGATAAGACCGGCAGTATCGACTGCAAGATCTGGGACCCGGGCGCTTCGGGCATCGAAGAATTCGGAGCCCTTGACTATGTTTATGTGACAGGCGAGGTGACCAGCTTCAGCAACAGCCTTCAGCTGAACATCAAGCGGGCAAGGCAGGCCAGTGCCGGAGAATACAAAGCATCCGATTATCTTCCTGTAAGCGAGAAGGACCCCGAGACGATGTACCAGGAGCTCATGGAGCGCCTCGGCGGCGTGAAGAACCCCTGGCTGAAGCAGCTCATCGCAAAGTACTTTGATGATGAGAAATTCAAGGCAGCCTTCATGAAGCATTCCGCGGCAAAGACGGTCCATCACGGATTTGTCGGCGGCCTTCTGGAACACACTCTCTCGGTTGTAAAGCTCTGTGAATACTACTGTGAGCAGTACCCTTACCTCAATCATGACCTGCTCATCACCGCCGCTGCATTCCACGACGTCGGAAAGCTGAAGGAGATTTCATCCTTCCCGGAGAATGATTACACGGATGATGGTCAGCTTCTCGGCCATATCGTCATGGGCTACGAACTTGTCGGCTACGCATGCCGGACGATCAAGGGTTTCCCGCACAAGCTCCAGAGTGAGCTGCAGCACTGCATCCTGGCCCATCATGGGGAACTCGAATACGGCAGTCCGAAGAAGCCAGCCCTTCCTGAGGCTCTTGCGCTGAACCTTGCAGACAACACTGACGCCCGCCTCGAAACGATGCGTGAACTCATGAAGACCGATGAGAAGTCCACGAACCCGGGCAGCTGGCTCGGATTCAACCGCCTGTTTGACTCCAATATCAGAGCATCAGGAGAATGGTAAAAAGAGAAGTCATACAGGAAACTGATTCGGAAGCCAGTCTGCGGTCTGGCTTCCTTTTTTTGCTTTTCCGTCGCCACGCCTGGCTCTCTGCCCGGGAGCGTGGCGGCAGATTTCACAAGAATTCTTATCTTTCCGTCGCCAGGAACATCACGCCGGTAAATCCTGCGGTGACTCTGCTGGCGGTGGACGCCCCACCGGAAAGCTGCCAGGAAGTGAAAACTTTCTGGTATGGAAAAGCGCCTGCAGTTCTGACGAGATGTCAGTCCGGCAGGCGCTCCTGTATCCTTGATCAATGCTTATGAATAATACTCTATATTACTTCTCTTCTCCGTGCAGCACCCCGTACTGTGCTCTGCAGAGCACCTTGGCGTATCCGTTGGCGTAAGTGTCATCACTCGGCGCCGGCGGGCATGTCAGCTCAAAGCCTGCCTGCTTCGTGAAGAGCATGGTGCAGTCCGAGCCGCCGAACAGGAAGTATCCGAGCTCCTGTCCCTTCTTCACCTTTGCTCCCGGCTTCACACCTTCTGCAAAGTGAACACTGGAGACCTGACCCTGTCCTACCATGAATACTGCAACGAGTCCGTATTTCCCGGTCTCGATGACAGCACATCCCCTGGTCTCGTATGCCTGCCATCCCGCAAAGCAGGATTCCAGAACATACATCTGTCTGTCCGGCTCCCAGGTGGTGATGCCGCCCACGGCATTCGGATTCTTCACGACATAAGTATCGATAACCGTTCCTTCGACCGGGCAGTGACATCTGTGATAATCATCAAAGTTAAAGAAGGTGTGGGTCAGCACGCCGCCCTTGAAGCTGTCAGCATACTTCTTCCCTGCGTCCCCCAGAAGGGTGGATACATTATAGAATGTCGATGTCTTGATGACAACGCCATGCTCATCGGTGACATCCGGGGAGAAGAAGCGTCCCTCGTCATCGATCTCCCAGGTTCCCTGCGGAAGGGAATCTCCGGGTGAAGCAACGACCGAATCATCCTTCGGAGCTGCGAGCGGTCTTGACTCGTCCGCATTCTTAAGACGTCTCGAGAAGAACTCATTGAACGTATGCCAGTTGGAGGCATCCTCAAACCAGCCCTGGTCAAGGTGCCAGCTCGGATCCTTGTAGAGCATATCATAATACTCCGGCTTCCAGGACTGCTTCGTGTCCAGGAACTCCTTCAGGGCATTATTATAGTGGCGAAGCCATACATAGACCGGCTCCAGGAACTGTACGGAAGGACGGAATTCCAGCTCCTTCTCCAGCTCCGGCAGCGGCCTGTCAAGCAGATAGTAGATGTACAGGCAGCTCTGGTCAACCTTCGTCACAAATCTCTGATAACGATGCTCCGGGAGGAAAGTCCACGGCATCGCGGTAAGGGTAAAGTCGATATAGTCATAAAATTCTTCCAGGCTGCGGACCGGATTCGTCTCATGATCCGGATTCTCTTCTTCCGCCAGTCTGATGGACTTCCCGACAAGACCCTTCAGCCTTGCATCGCTATCCAGCAGTTCGATCAGTTCCAACGTTACTCCAGCATGGTTTTTCATATAGCAGATATCGACCTCTCTTCTAATAGACTCACAGCCCAGGACCTTCCTGCAGAAAAATGTGCCCGGACGGCTCTTCCCCAGCGGGAATACGGACTGCTGCGGATGGTTTGTACGCCCTGCGGATCTTCCTCCGCATGCGCAAAGAAACAGTTTGTATGCCCTGCGGATCTTCCGCCGTATGCGCAAAGAAACAGCGTCGGCAGTGTTCTGACACGCAGAAACTGCTATAATATATCACATCTGCAGGGTCCCCGGAAGAGATATTTTGCATATTTTCGGAAAGGCATGAAAAATCAGCAGAATGCACTTAATAGCAAAGATTCCCGGCATCTTTTCGGCACTCTTTTCCTGGCGGCAGGCAGCTCCCGCTTATATTATCCGCGAAGGCATATATCTCCCGCAGGCAGCTGCCTTAGGTCATTCCCTTTCTCACACGAGTACGTAGTTCCCCCTGCCCTCGTCTTTCAGAGCGCTCCTGAAAAGGGCTTTCGCCGCCTTTATCAGCATAGCAGTGTCTTTCACGCCTGCTGTCTCATACGGCGAATGCATGGCCAGCTGCGGAAGTCCGATGTCAACGGTGTTCAGCGAGATATGAGCGTTCGATATATTGCCAAGCGTCGAACCACCCGGGATGTCAGACCGGTTCGTGAATTCCTGTACCGGCACTCCTGACCTCCCTGCGATCTCGCGGAAGATGGCAGCCGAGACAGCATCGGTCGTGTACTTCTGGCTGGCATTGTACTTGATGACGATCCCGCAGTTCATCTTCGGACGATTGACCGGGTCTGCCTTCGTCTCCGCATTCGGATGGACTGCATGAGCATTGTCCGCCGAGACCATGAAGCTGGAGGCGATCTTCGTGCGGAGCTCTTCCTGACTCAGGCCGAGATTCTGTCCGATCCTGACAAGTACGTCCTCCAGGAACGTGGAATCGGCGCCCTGTTTCGTCCCGCTTCCTACTTCTTCGTTGTCAAATACTGCAAGGACCGGGATACATGCAGCCGATGTTTCTGCATCGGCCTTCACCGATGCGTCAGCGATATTTATATCGCTATTTATCGATGTATTTTCTTCTCCTGACTCCACGAATCCGCACAGATCCGCATAGGTGCACTGCAGATCGTCAAGATGTCCCGACGATACATACTGATTCTCCGCTCCCCAGATGGTTCCCTGCGATCTGGAGTAAAGGAACAGATCATCTCCGACGATATCTTCTTTCTTCACGCCTGCCGCATCCGCGACGATGTACATGAACCTGCCTTCCGAACCCTCGTCTCCAAGCAGCGGAAGCACATCCGTCTGAACATTGTATTTGGTCCCGTCATTGGCCTGCCTGTTCATATGGATGGCCAGCGATGGGATCATGCAGAGGTCCCTGTCCACGTTCACCAGCTTCGTCAGGAAGAGGTTTCCATCCTTCACGATCAGTCTGCCCGCAACCGACAGCGGCCGGTCAAACCACGGGGAGATCAGCATCCCTCCGTACTTCTCCACATTCAGCTTCACGTAAACTCCGGCGGACCTCATCTCCGGATTGGCCTTCACCTTGAAAGCCGGCGAATCACTGTGGGATGCAGCGATCATAAAGCCCGAAAATGTGCCTTCCGGGATCCGGAAAGCGATCACTGAGGATTCATTGCGGACAGTAAAGTAGCGCCCGCCCCTCTGAAGCTGCCAGTTCTCCCCCTCAGAAAGCTCCGTGTATCCGGCGTCTTCAAGAGTCCCGCGTATGTTTGCGATCGTGTGAAATGCGGTCGGGCTCTTCCGGATGAATTCGAGAAGTTCCCTGGTTATCTTTTCATCTGATGTCATATGAGTTATCCTTCTTTCAGTGAATATGGTCCGGGCGCCGTAACGATCATGGAATGCAGACTTCACCCCTGAATGCCTGAATGCGCACCGGCTCCCTGGACATGATACGATGAAGAGTCGGAATTTGCAAAGTCCGTAAAGGAAGGATAAAGAGATGTGCTGCAGATATTATGTGAATGCAGGAACTTACACGGAAGTCGGGGAGCTGCTCGATACAGGAACCGCTGCGAAAGCAGTCCTCGGGTCCGGCCCTGCCTCCGGTGCCGAAACATACGCTGACCGTGAATCTTCACTGCCTGGCTGTTTCGTCCAAAGCCCGCTTCGGCCTGACATTGCTGCTCCAGGACAGAAGCCGTCTCGGCCTGACGCTGCTGCTCCAGGACAGAAGCCGCTGCAGTCCGGCGCAGATCCCTTCCGCCCCCGCGACATCCATCCCTCCGACACTGCCCCGATCCTCTTAGGAGAAGATGGACGTCTGGTTCTTGCCGGCATGCGGTGGGGTCTCCCAGGCCAGGGGGAGGCCAGAGGGAAGCTGCTGATCAACGCAAGAGCTGAGACATTGACAGAGCGAAGAACATTTGCCCCTCTGGCACAAAACTTTCGCTGCATCGTCCCTGCTTCCCTGTTTTATGAATGGAATCCGAAGAAAGAAAAGATCCGTTTTGCCAACAGGGACAATTCACTTCTCTGCATGGCAGGCATCTATGCCCCCGGTCCGGATGGAGCCCGCTTCGTTGTCATCACGACAGAGGCCAACGCCTCCATGAGGCCGGTCCACGACCGGATGCCGCTGATCTTTTCGAAGGAGCAGGCGGCCGACTGGATCCTCCGGCCGGAAGAAACGGAAAAGTTTCTCGCACAGGGATCTCCCATGCTAAAGCGGTCCCAGGAGTACGAACAGCTGTCATTCTTCTAAAAATGCGGCAGCGCTGCAGAACATATGCCGTCTGCAGCGCTGCCGCATTTCTGTTATGGGAGGCTATTTCTATTATAGGAAGTTCTTCAGTGATCTCAGTCACTCAACATCTTTCAGTGCCGCGAAGTCTTCCTCGCCGGTCCTGACCTTCACGACCTTTGCCACGTTGTAGACGAAGATCTTGCCGTCACCGATGCGTCCGGTATAAAGGGCTTTCTTTGCGGTCTCGATTACCTTTTCGACCGGGATTGTCGCAACGATGACCTCGACCTTGACTTTCGGGATCAGGGTCGAATCGACGATCGCGCCTCTGTAGCGCTCGGTCGAACCACGCTGGATGCCGCTGCCCATCACCTGATACATGGTCATGCCTGTGACTCCGAGGATATTCAGAGATTTCTTCAGGGCATCGAACTTGGAAAGCCTGCAGATGATGGTAACCTTATGAATTCCGGTATCCAGGGACGGCTCCAGAGCGGGTTCACGGACGACCTTCACCGCTGCATTCTTCTGGGCGTCGCTCGCCTTCTCGTAATCATCTTCCCCAAGTTCCGTATTATCATTCGCGCTCACATCCATATCCGTGACATCCGTGATCGCGAATCCGGAATATGCAGAAGTCAGGCCGTGCTCGTGAATGTCCAGACCGTCGATCTCGACCTGGGCCGGAACACGCAGACCGATGGTCTTATCGATGATCTTGAATGCGATAAACATCACGGCCAGAACATATACCGCAACAACGAGGAACCCGAGAAGCTGAATGCCAAGCTGGCGGAAACCGCCGCCATAGAAAAGCCCTTTTCCGACGCCATCCGCTCCGGTGGAGAACAGTCCGACTGCGACCGTACCCCAGATCCCGTTCACCATGTGGACAGAGACTGCTCCGACCGGATCGTCAATCTTCGCCACGTTATCGAAGAATTCCACGCTCAGTACAATGATGATGCCGGATACGCATCCGATGACAAATGCTCCAAGCGGGGATACGCAGTCGCATGGCGCCGTGATGGCTACCAACCCTGCAAGGGATGCATTGAAGGTCATCGATACATCCGGTTTTCCATAGCGGATCCAGGTGAAGATCATGGCGACGACCGTCGCGACCGCCGCTGCCAGGTTGGTGTTGACGAATACGAGAGATGCTGTGGTTGCTGCGGCATCTGAGTCCATTGCAACCGTGGAAGCGCCGTTGAATCCGAACCAGCAGAACCAGAGGACAAAGACTCCGAGCGCTGCTGCCGTCATGTTGTGTCCGGGGATCGCCCTTGCCTTTCCGTCCTTGCCGTACTTGCCGATACGCGGCCCGAGCATCCATGCGCCAAGGCAGGCGATCAGGCCGCCGACCATGTGGACACATGCAGATCCTGCAAAATCATGGAAGCCCAGCTGATAGAGCCAGCCGCCTCCCCAGATCCAGTGTCCGCTGATCGGATAGACGACCAGCGATATGACCGCTGAGTATACACAGTATGCCTTGAAATTGGTACGCTCCGCCATGGATCCGGATACGATCGTCGCAGCCGTCGCACAGAAGACAGTCTGGAAGATCACGTAAGCCCAGAGCGGCATCGTCTGCGGGACCACGCTGTTCTCTGCAGTGTAGCTGCCGAGGATCATCGGATCAAAGCGTCCGATGATGGCGCCTGTCCCTCCGAACATCAGGCCGAAGCCGACCAGCCAGAAACATGGAGTACCAATGCAGAAGTCCATCATGTTCTTCATGAGGATGTTTCCGGTATTCTTCGCCCTTGTCAGCCCCGCTTCGCAGAGAGCAAAACCTGCCTGCATGAAATAGACCAGAGCAGCTCCGAGAAGCACCCAGATTACGGTAGTCATACTAAAGCTCATACACATTCCCTCCTCTTTGTCATCTTCTCAGCGCATCTGCAGGTCCCGGAACGTGAAGATCCCATGCTGTTTCTGAATCTTCTCTGCTGATCTTCCGGATATTAGCCTGCCGGATAACGGCCTGCCGCATAACGGCCTGCCGCATAACAGCCTGCCGTATAACAGCCTGCCGCATAACAGCCTGCCGGAAGCATCCGCTGCAGATGCGAAAAGGCGCTGCCGCCGGTCATATGGCCGGAAGGCAGCGCCTTTGCTGATAAGAAAAACGGCGCCCCGGATCATTCCGGGACGCCCTTGTCTGATGGACCTTATTTTAGGGAGGGAATAGGTTTCTGTCAAGCGTATTTTTCCAGAAATCCAGGGAATTCCCTGGGCCAGGCTCTTCAGACCTGCTTACTCTGCCTCGGTTGCAGCTTCCGTGGAAGCCTCGCCGCCCATGAAGGTGCCGTCCTTGATCTGTGCGATGTAATCCTCGTACTTCTTCTGGACATCTTCCGGTACGACATCGGTGTTCAGCTTGCCTGCGGACAGAACGCCGTTCTCAAGGGTTCCGTACAGGGTCTCGCCGCCGAAGCTTCCATCCTCGACTGCCTGCATGCTGAGCTTCAGAAGTCCTGCGTTATCGGTGACCTGGCTGCCGATGATGCACTCGTTCTGGCCAAGAAGGTCGGACGGCTGTGCGATATCAAATACATTGATGGCTCCTGCTGCCTTGTTGGCGTCATCGATCGCCTGACGTGCGCCGGAATCGACTGCGGATGCGTCTCCGAAGAAGACGTCAGCGCCCTGGTCCATCATAGCCTTTGCAAACTCAATGCCCTTATCGGATGCGGAGAAGTCGCCGGAATAGACCGGATCAAGAGTCTCGACCGTCTTGCCTTCCTGCTCTGCGACGTAAGCAGCAGCATCTTTGTAGCCGTTATATTTCTTCAGGGTGGTGTCAAGCTCCATGCCGCCGATGAAGGCGATCTTTCCGGAGTTGCTCATCAGACCTGCAAGGGCACCTGCGATGTAGCCGATCTCGGTAGCATCCGGAAGCAGGGAAGAAACGTTGCCGTTTTTAGCCTTTGCCGGAGTATCTTCAGCGCCGTTCAGCAGAGCAAATGCGATATCCGGGTATTCATCTGCTGCCTGAAGGACTGCATCCGAATACTGGTTGCCCGGTGCGTAGATCATATCGACGCCCAGATCACAGTAGGAAACGATCGTGTCATAGTAAGCAGACTGCGCGATGCTGTCGGAATACATGGTATCCCAGCCGCACTCCTTGGCTGCATCGACCATCGCGTTGTAAGTAGCCATGCCCCAGCCTCCGTCAGAGATACTGGTATCACTGATCATGGCAACCTTCTTCGTGTCCGCCGCAGCGGCTGAGAATGCCGGTACCATAGACATGACCATCGCTCCGCAGAGCGCATAAGCAACAACACTCTTTCTTCTCATAGATGAGTCCCTCCTTTTGTGGGTGAGTCCTGAATTCTGTATGGGTCAAGCCGGTGCCTCACTGGCAGCACCGGCAGGACTTTCCTTGAAAAAACAAAATGCGTCTCCCTTACCTCTCTTCTTTGAAAAAGCAAAAATGTGCTTCCCTTACCTCTCTTCTTTGAAAAAGCAAAAATGTGCTTCCTTTACCTCTCTTCTTTCCGGTAAGGCTGTCCTGCGCTCTTCGGTCCGGCCTTGCGGATCCCCATGGCCGCCAGAACGATGATCGTCGCAAGATACGGAATCATCTGGAAGAACTGGTACGGCAGCGAGGAGTTCACCAGCTGAAGCCTGATCTGCAGCGCATCGCAGAAGCCGAAGAAGAGGCAGGCGATCAGAACGCCTGGAGCGCTCCATCTGCCGAAGATGACCGCCGCCAGGGCGATGAATCCTCTTCCGGCGATATTGCCGTCGACATAGGTGCGGGAATAGCAGGTGGTAAGGTAAGCGCCGCCCATGCCCGCAAGGGCTCCGCAGATGACACAGGCAAGATACTTGGTCCCGATGACATTGATGCCAAGCGTGGCAGCCGCCTTCGGGTACTCGCCGACCGCCTTGTAGTTGAGGCCGGCTCTCGTCTTCGTGAAAAAGATCCCCGTAAAGATGACCAGAAGGAAAGCGATGTAGACCATCGGGGTCTGGTCCAGGAACAGGTTCACGAAGAAGTTATCGCTCTGGATCCCAAGTGCCTGCTTGAGGGTGATCATCAGGTTCGCCTGCACCAGCTCACTTCCGGAACCGAAATACACTCTGTAGATAAATGCCGCCAGAGCCGGGGCAAAGATGTTGATCGCCATGCCGTAGACGATCTGCTCGGCACAGAGGCTGATCGTCGCATAGGCATAGATCATGTTGACCAGGATGCCGACTCCTGCCCCGGCAAGGACGCCGAGCCCCGGCCTCCCTGAGATCAGGCTGATCATGAATCCGACCAGAGAGCCGATCGCGGCAATTCCCTCGATACCGATGTTGACAAGTCCTGCCCGCTCTTCATAGAGCTCCGCCAGCGCCAGGAAGATCAGCGGGGAAGCCATTCGGACGGTGGCAAGGATCAGATTCGCAATAAAGGAACTCATGCTTTCGCCCCCTTCCTCTGTGCTCTCGCGATCAGGCGGTTCTGGAAGCCCGGAAGCTTCACCATAGCCATACCGGCGACCGTGAAGACGATGACAAGAGCCTGGATGATATCGGATACACTGGTCGGGACTCCGGTAGCCGTCTGCATGGTCGTGGATCCGACACGCAGCGCTGCAAAGAAGAGCGCAACCACTACTCCTGCGATCGGATGCAGGTTTGCGATCAGCGCCATGGCGACACCGTCGAATCCGTATCCTACCGCAAAACCATTGATCAGGCGAAGCTGGGTCCCGAGAAGCTCAAGCGCGCCGCCGAGTCCTGCGATGGCGCCTGATACCAGAAAGCTCATCAGCATGTATTTGTTTACATTGAAGCCATTGACCCGGGAGGCCACGCTGTTCAGTCCGACCGCCCTCAGCTGGAATCCCGAGGAAGTGTAGAACAGGTAATAGAATATGCCTATCCCACAGATCACTGCGATCGGGAATGCGATCGTCGCCCTCATTCCGAAGAAGGATGGGAGCATCGTCTCTTCCGGCACCGCGACCGTCTGCGGAACGCTTCCGTCTCTCAGCCAGTTGGTATAGACGATGCCCATAAAGAGCGTTGCCACATAGTTGAGCATGATGGTGATGATCATCTCATTCTGCGCACGATAGACCTTGAGCAGACCAGCGATCCCGGCCCAGATGCCTCCTGCGAGAGCTCCCGCAAGGGATGCAAGGACCATGGCCGCCGGCCCTTTGATCCCGGTCGCCACTGCCACGAAGCATGCAGCAACAGCGCCCATGATGAACTGACCTTCGCCGCCGAGGTTGAATACTCCGCAGCGGTAAGCAAAGCAGGCGCACAGCGTTGTGAAGATCAGCGGAGTCGCCCTCGAGAACGTAGTACCGAGGTTACGGACATTTCCGAACGCACCTTTGTACAGATACTGAAGCGCGGTCAGGGGATTCGCCCCAAGAGCAGCTATTATGATGCACCCGATCAGGAAAGATGCCGCGATCGAGATCACAGGCACGAGGACCTGTATACCTTTCCCTTTTTTCATACAGCCATCCCTCACTTTCCTGCCATTGCCACGGATATCGCCTGGATATCCGGATGAAGTCCGGAGAATTCTCCCATGATCTGTCCCTCGAACATGACCAGGATCCGGTCGGAGATCTCAAGGATCTCATCGAAGTCGGCCGAGATCAGAAGCACTCCGCATCCACGGTCGCGCTCCGCGATGATGGAATCATGGATGAACCTTGCGGCGCCGATGTCCAGTCCTCTTGTCGGATGGACCGCTACCATCAGGTCCGGACTTGCCTCCAGTTCCCTTGCAAGGATGACTTTCTGCTGGTTGCCGCCGGAGAGGTTTCTCGCCTCCTCCTTCACGGACGAACAGCGGATATCGTATTTTTTCTGAAGCGCCAGGGCATAGTCATGGACCGCCTTCCACTTCAGGCGGAATCCCTTCCCGTCAGAGAAACGGCTGTCCTTCGTCAGTTTCAGGACCAGATTGTCCTCCACCGACATGTTGCCGATCAGGCCCGCCTTGTTGCGGTCCTCCGGGATATGGGCAACATTCTTCAGAATGAACCCGTTCGGATCGTACGTCACGACCTTGGAACCCATCAGGTCCACGCTGCCCTCCTCCGGACTGATGTTGCCCGTAAGGACTTCCGCAAGCTGGCTTTGGCCGTTGCCGTCGACGCCTGCGATCCCGACGATCTCTCCTCTCCGGACTCTCAGGCTGACGTCATTCAATCCGTTATGCTTGGAGCTTCTGTGGTAGCTGACACCCGTCAGGATCGCCACATTCTCCTTCTCAGACTGCACCTTCTCGTAGTGGGAAGGCTTCAGCTCTCTTCCGATCATGCGATTGGCCAGGACCTCACCGCTTACGTCCCCGATGCTGTCGGTCTCGACGCTCTGCCCTGCCCTGAGGATCGTCACGCGGTCCGATACCTTCAGGACCTCACGCATCTTATGGCTGATGAAGATGATGCTCTTGCCTTCGGATTTCAGCTTGTCCATGACCTCGAAGAGGCCCTCCGCCTCCGTATCCGTCAGGGCGGCTGTCGGCTCGTCCAGGACCAGGATCTCGCAGCCATGGTAGAGAGCCTTCAGGATCTCAACCCTCTGCTGAGCGCCGACCGAAAGTTCCGTGATCGGCATATCCAGGTCCGCTTCCAGCCCGTATTTTTCGGAAAGCTCCTGGATCTCCTTCCTTCTGGCATTCCGGTCGATGAAGATACCTCTGGAATGTTCGTCGCCGAGAATGATGTTCTCAAAAACCGTCATAGCCTCGACCAGCATGAAATGCTGATGGACCATCCCGATCCCCAGCTTCACCGCCTGGGCAGGGGACTCGATCTTTACCTTCTTCCCATGGACATAGATATCTCCCGAGGTCGGCTGATACAGACCGAAGAGCACGTTCATCAGCGTACTCTTTCCGGCTCCGTTCTCACCAAGCAGCGTATGCACTTCGCCGGCACGGACATCCAGGTTGACATCCTTGTTCGCGTACACGGCGCCGAACCTCTTCGTGATATGTTCCATGCGGAGAATTTCGCCGCCCGCAGGCGCTCTCTCAACAGTCATGGCATGCACCACCTTTCTGCAATTCTCATTACAAGAATCATAACACAGATTGCATCTGCAATTCCGAAACCTTTTTATTTATTAGATAAGAAAAGGCCGCGAAGAGAACTTTTCGTATCTTCGCGGCCTCTCTGCCGAACTCGCAGTCATCATATAACAACCTGCGTATAATTTCAAGAACAGAATCGACCGGCACATTGTGCTATGATAGAGGACATCGATTATAAACAGCATGGACCGAAAGCGTATACATATTATGAAGGAAAAGAAATTCGACATCAACGAAGAAGGCGTCTCCGTCCGCTGCCGCATCCTGACAGAAAAGGACAGCCGCACCCACGACCATGTCGTCATCTGCACCCACGGCTACGGGAGCAATAAGGATGTTGCCAACATTACCCGCTTTGCGGAAAAGTATCTGGCAAAGCATAAAGATGACGCCGTCATCGCATTTGACTGGCCCTGCCATGGACAGGACGCGAAAAAGAAGCTGGACCTTGACGACTGCATGCAGTACCTGACCCTTGTCGTGAAGTACGCCAGGGAGATGCTTCAGGCAAAAGAGATCTGCAACTATTCCGTCAGCTTCGGCGGCTACCTGACTCTGAAGTACATCGCCGAGATCAGCAACCCCTTCACGAAGATCGCCCTCCGTGCCCCAGGACTCCGTATGCATGACCTGATGCTGAAGAACGTCAAAGATACCGACCTTGACAAGCTTGAGAAGGGCAAGGAAGTCCTGATCGGCTATGACCGCAAGATGAAGGTCGACCGGAAACTGTTCGATCAGCTTGAAAAGAGCGACGTCCGAAAGTACGAGTACTTTGACTATGCGGACAGCATGATCATCATCCACGGAACCGGGGACGAGATGGTCCCGATCAGAGATTCCGAAGAATTCTGCGAAAACAACGTCATCGAATTCGTCCCTGTGGAAGGTGCTGACCACCCCTTCCGCAATCCGAAGCTGATGGACGCCGCCATCCACACCGTCATCAGTTTCTTCTCCGGAGAAGAAGCCTGAACACTTTCCTTTGTCTTCAACCTCCGGTTGATAGAAAAAATCTGTCTTTGGCGTACAATCTGCGGGGTATTACAGAAGGAGGACTAAGATGCTCGCCAACTACCATACGCACACATTCCGCTGCAACCATGCGACCGGTACCGAACGCGAATATATTGAAGAAGCCATAGGGCACTACAGGATCCTCGGATTCTCAGATCACACGCCGTATCCATTTCCGGACGGATTCTATGACAAGGACAAGATGAGGATGGACCAGCTGGAGGATTATGTGGACACCATTCTCCGCCTGAAGGAAGAATACAAGGATGATATCGAGCTTCATGTCGGTCTGGAAGTCGAATACTATCCGGCTTACTTTGACGAACTGGTCCGGTTCGTGTCCGATTACCCGATCGAGTACTTCATCCTGGGCCAGCACTGGCTCGGAAACCGGATCGGGGAGCACAGTCCTTACGAGGAAACGAAGGACGAAAAGCGCATTCAGGCCTATACCGAGCAGGTCATCGAAGGGCTGAAGACCCGCCGTTTCACTTATCTGGCCCATCCGGACCTGATCAACTTCACCGGGGACCCTGCCGTCTACGACCACTGGATGAGGAAACTCTGCAGAACCGCAAAAAAGCTGGATATCCCGCTTGAGATCAATCTTCTCGGAATCTGGGACCACCGGAAGTATCCGAATCCCGCCTTCTGGCCGATCGCCGCTCAGGAAGGCTGCAAAGTCGTGATCGGTGCGGATGCCCACAGAAAAGACAAAGTCTGGAATCCTTCCGCCCTGAAGGAAGCGATGAAGATCGTGGAAGAAGATCACCTGAACCTGCTTGAAACCATAGAACTTGTAAACCCCTTTGACATCCGCTTGTAGATGAATGTCCCGGGCCAAAAGCATACAAAAAGCCTGCCACTGGCAGCCTTTTTGCATACCTTGGTATACAAAAAGCCCGCCATCGGCGGCCTCAATGGCATCCCATGGGATGAAAAAAGGCGCCGTCCCAAGTTTCCGGACGACGCTGAGTTTTTGGAGGGAGTGCCGGTCAGAATTGATCGCGTGTGCGATACGCATCACTCTTCAATTCCGCCCGGCTGAGTATGAAAAGTTTTTATCAGGTGTTTTGCTTCATCTGATGGCTACACTATAGGAAAAGTTTGTGTCCAGTTCATGGTGTAATTGTGAACAAATTATGTCCATGTGTAAAGTCGTTACGATTCACAGTCCCGGAAAAGGGGCATAATTATACGTCTCGACTGAATAAGGATAACACAAGATGAGTCTTTTTGAATAACAGATATGAAAACAGAAGGGCAGGTCTCACGGAAATATGTGATGACCACTTGACAGGAACAGCAATATCGTGATATAAAGGATAAGTCGTTTTGAGACAGAAGCGATATAGGGGATTGGTCAAATGGTATGATAGGGGTCTCCAAAACCTTTGGCGGGAGTTCGATTCTCTCATCCCCTGCTTTCAGAGAATTCGGAAGAAGTGCCGGAAAGCTTGTAAATAAAGGCTTTCCGGCACTTTCCTTTTGTCCAATCGAATGGATGAGAGAAGATGGAGTTCTCAAATTAGTTCTCAAAGGTTACATTGACATCTTCAATGAGATATTTGTAACATTAACATTTCAACATATTGCACAAAATAGCCTTTACAGCATTTTCAGGGAATCCTCAGGGATTTGTTCGTTAAATACTTACTGTTTCCAAGTCATTCGGTATCCACAGCTCACCGGAAAAGTATAACCTTCCCTCTGCTGAGTACAGTTCTTTTCTTTTTTCAAGATTTTTATCCTCCGTGTGATAAAGAAGTAAATTCTGCACTTTCAATTTCTCCGCTGCTTCGCAGGCATCTTTCACGGTCGAATGATGCTTTTCATATGGATCGAAAATATTAGACTGAGCGTCAAGGCAAAATGCCTCATGTAAAAGCCATTTACTATTTTGGGCATAGTTTTCTTCGCAAGGATTATAAGGCTCGTCCCCGCAGCAAGTCAGTTTTTCACCACCATCCAGTTCCATGCAGAAGCCGAATTGTTTTGTTTTTGTAGACTGAATATCAAAAAA
>DLFD01000082.1:0-12810 GCA_002482005.1 Lachnospiraceae bacterium UBA7729
CACAAAACTATTGACACAATCATCCAATCTTCGGATGTCAATGATTTACCGGAAAATTCTTCCCGGAAGTTACGATTTATCAAATTGAACAAAACAGCTGTTCGTCTCCCTTATCCGGGAAAATCCACCGGATTTTCCGGAAAGCATGTGGATAATGTGGATAAGTTCGTGTATAACTCGAGTTTTCCTGCCTTCAGGGGATTTCTTCTGTGTGGATAACCTTTGTGGACAAAAGGAGGGCTTCCAAAGCGGAATAAGCTCCGAAAGAACATTTTTGTGCAGTTTCGTAAAGCACGACCACCCGTTCGGGAAACAACAGGATACCCTTCTCACACAATTCATGCAATATGTCTGACAACTATACCTGCTGTCTCGGCGGTCTGCTGATCAGTTTGCAGATCGGATTCCCGAGGGCGGAGAAGCGCTCCTCGTATTCCGTCATGATGTTGCCTTCGCTCAGGACCGGGTCGGCATGCAGGTCGCAGGTGCAGGCATCGATGGTCCATCCGGCAGCCTTCGCTTCCTGTACGGCAAAGTCGAACAGCTGCCTGTTATCGGTCTTGAATTCGACCCGCCCTCCTTCCGAGAGGATCTTCTGGTATCTTGCAAGAAATGTTCTTCCGGGCAGTCTTCTGTGTGCGTGGCGGTCCTTCGGCCACGGGTCGGAGAAGTTCAGGTAGATCCTGTCGACTTCGCCGGGCGCAAAGATGTCTGTGAGCCTCTCTGCATCCATCCTGAGATAGAGGAGGTTGTCCATGTGCTCTCCTGCCTCCTCGAGCGTCTCACGCTTCCTGACGGCTCTCACGAGGACAGAGGAGTACTTCTCGATCCCGAGATAATTGATGTCCTTCTCCCTTGCTGCGAGCGCGGTCAGGAACTTTCCTTTGCCCATCCCGATCTCGATGTGAAGAGGACGGGACGGATGTTTTCCGGAAAGGTCAGGAGCGGAGCCGGTATCCGGCTCTGCTGCGGGGACCGGCGCGAAGACTCTCCCTTCGTCTGCTTCCGCATATGCATCTGCCCAGTGGCCTTTCATTGCAGGCTGGATGTCTTCCGGCACCACAAAACGGTCTCTCATCAGCTCTTCCCGTGCGCCGGGTATATTTCTGAGTCTCATATTGATATCTCCATAGGGGGGATCCGGCGGCGTCAGCGCCGGGATGATAACGGATCCGGCTGCCTTTTCGCCGGAATGATGTCATGGTCCGTTCGGTATCATAACACATGAGCCGGATGCTGTGTACTTTGATAAGTACTTAACAAAAGCGGATGCCATGTGGGACCTGTGTACTTTGCGCGTGCAAAGTATGCCCGGTTATGGTAATAATAACAAGAATGCAGGCATGCCGGAAGCAGACCCTCGGGCGGCAGGCCTGACGATCATCCAATGATTCTTCAGGAGGCTTCGGAAATCTATGCTCAGAGCAAACTTTCACACTCATACGACGCTGTGCGACGGAGAGGACACACCGGAGGCGGTGGCCGGGGAGGCTATGCGGAAGGGGTTCACCCACCTTGGCTTTTCCGGACATATGGACCCGGACATCCATATGGATATGGATGAGTACACAAGAAGGATCTCGGCCCTGCAGAAGCAGTATCAGGGAAAGATGGACATCCTCATGGGGATCGAGCTTGACACGATGTACGATCCGGAATATGCAGAAAGAGCGGAGTACGTGATCGGATCGACGCATTTTCCGGATGTGGAGTGCAACCGGGGGTTTGACCATGCCGGGGAGAAGAAGAGGACGGACCGTCCCCTTTCGGTCGATGCGTCTCCGGAGGATATGCAGCTTCTGGCGGACACCTATTTCGGCGGCGATTTCTATCGCCTGGCGAAAAGCTACTATGAAACGGAAGCACAGGTGTATGACCGGCTTCACTGTACTTTCATCGGCCACTTCGATCTGATTGTGAGATTCAACGATCAGATGCACTTTCTGGATGAGTCCGACCCGAGGTATACGGGACCGGCGCTGGAGGCGATGGAGTATCTCGTCGGGGAAGGAGTTCCTTTTGAGATCAACTGCGGGGCTGTGAACCGCGGACGCAGGAAGGAATTTTATCCGAATAACGAGCTTCTGAGGCATCTCGGGGAGATGGGCGGGAGGATCCTGATCAACTCGGATGCTCACAGAAAGGAGCTGCTGGACGGGGCATTCGGACAGGCGGTAACAGCGGCGATCGCCTGCGGGTTCACCCATACCGGAATCCTGGAGCATGGCAGAGACGGAGAGGTACGTCTGAGAGAATTGCCGCTCGATACGCTTCTGTAACTGGGAAAACGTTTTTCGCCGGGACCTCTTTATCAATAAGGGGGTATGGTGTAAAATACGTCTGCAGCCTATGTATGCAAAAAAAAACAAAAGCTCACAGAATTGCGCTCTTTTGTCAGGCGAAGAGAAAAATAGGCAGAAATCATAGAAAGAGACAGAGGAACTGACAGATATGAGAAGGGAGAAACTGACCAAAGGCGACGTCGAGAAGATCCAGGCGGAGCTTGAACAGCGAAAGGTTGTCACACGTCACCAGATAGCGAAGGAGATCGCGGAAGCGGCGGCACAGGGCGACCGAAGCGAGAATTTTGAATACCATGCCGCGAAGAAGGCAAGAGGCGAGAATGAAAGCCGGATCCGCTATCTGGAGAATGTCCTGAAGACGGCGATCATCATCTCGGACGAGTCAGCTGCCGATGAAGTCGGGCTGAACAATACGGTTGTGGTCTATGACAGGGACCTTGAGGAGGAGGAGACCTACCGGATCGTGACTTCCATGAGAGGCAATCTCCTCGAGAACCAGATCACCATCGAGTCCCCGCTTGGCAAGGCGCTTCTGAGGCATAAGGTCGGAGATGTTGTGACCGTGAAGGGCAATGACGGATATTCTTACGAGGTGGAGATCCGGAAGATCGACAAGACGAGTGATGAATCGGGAGATACCATCAGGGAATTCTGAAGCAGGACGGAGGAAGTATGAAAAGTATCAAACTCAGGGCCATGGCGAAGATCAATCTGAGTCTGGACGTGGTGGGGGAAAGACCTGACGGCTACCATGATCTGAGGATGGTCATGCAGTCGGTCAGACTCTGTGATCAGATCTCCGTAAGCCCCACCAGAGCCCCCGGAGTCAGGATGAAGAGCAATCTGCATTGCCTGCCGTTAGGCGGGAGCAACCTGGCCGTGAAGGCGGCCGAACTGATCATGGAAGAATGCGGGATCCGCTCCGGGGTCTTCATCGATCTTGAGAAGAACATCCCTGTGGCGGCAGGCCTTGCAGGTGGAAGTTCGGATGCGGCGGCGGTGCTGGTCGCGATGAACCTTCTGTTTGAACTCGGACTTTCGGAGGAGAAGCTGAGGGAGCTTGGAGTAAGGCTCGGGGCGGATGTTCCTTTCTGCATCATGAGGGGAACAGCCCTTGCGGAAGGGATCGGCGAGATCCTGACACCGCTGCCGGCGCTCCCGGACTGCAGCATCCTTCTCGCAAAGCCGGATATCCATGTCTCGACGAAGGATGTGTTCGGAGCTCTTAAGCTGTCGGAAAAGACTGTGCATCCGGATACGGACGGTCAGGTGGAAGCCGTAAGAGAGGGTGATCTTGCAGGCACTGCACGTCTATGCGGCAATGTGCTGGAGTCGGTCACTGAGGTCAGGTATCCGGTCATCGGCGCGATCAAGCAGACAATGAAAGCCAGAGGTGCGCTTGCAGCGATGATGAGCGGGAGCGGCCCGACCGTGTTCGGCATCTTTGAAGAGAAAAGCAGGGCAGAGGAGGCGGCAGACGCACTCAGGAAAGGCAGCGATGCCTCATATGTCTGTGTTACCAGGCCATATCACAGCCGCAGCAGCCATTCAGGTACGGCAGGATAAGGACGATGAAAGAGGATTACAGACGGGGGAATGATCAGACATGACGGAAGAGGTACTCTCTAAACTGAAACTGGAGACAGATGACACTCTGCCGCTTCGGGATGTAGTGTTCCATACGCTCAGGGATGCGATCCTGGACGGGACTCTGACGCCGGGGACCAGGCTTATGGAGCTGCAGCTGAGCTCACAGCTTGGCGTAAGCCGGACACCCGTCAGGGAAGCCATGAGACTTCTGGGCGAGGAGGGACTGGTGCACACGAGCGTCCGGAGAGGAACGATCGTGGCTCCGATCCAGGAGGCTGACCTGAAAGATGCCCTGGAGGTCCGCGAGGCACTGGAAACACTGGCAGTGAAGAAGGCATGCAGGAATATGGACAGCCAGATGCTGAAGCAGCTGGAGAAGACAGAAGAGGATTTTGAGCGGCTGAGGACCAGCGGCGACGTCCGGGGGGCAGCGGAAAAGGATTCGCTTTTCCACAAGCTCATCGTTGAGGCTGCCTATAACCGAAGGCTGTTTCAGGCACTGACACGGCTTCATGAGGAGATCTTCCGCTACCAGCTGGAAGACCTGAAGGAAGCGGATACCCTTCCGAGGGTGAGGACGGAGCACAGGGCTCTTCTGGAGGCTTTCCGGCGTAAGGATGAGGAGGCTGCCGTGACAGCGATCCGGACTCATCTGCAGAGTACGACAAAGGACCTTCTCGCACGTCTGAAAGATTGACAATATTTTCACATCATGGTATTATGCGTCTGATACGCAGGACAGCAACATTTCTCTGTTAGAGTTGGACAATCTTTGAGACAATTCAGGAAGGGAACAATATGGCTACGAAAATTACTATTATTGGAGCAGGCTCTGTAGGAGCTACGATTGCATACACGCTTTCGCTTCAGACACTGGCAACTGAGATCCTTCTGATCGATATCAACACCAAGAAGGCGAACGGCGAGGCACTGGATATCGTGCAGTCCACCGCTTTCCGTGATCCGATCAAGATCGTTGCAGGCGACTATGAGGAAGCAAAGGGATCCAATATCGTCATCATCACTTCCGGCGTGGCAAGAAAGCCGGGAATGACCAGACTTGACCTGGCTAAGACGAATGTCGGAATCATGCGTGATATCGCCGGAAAGATCGCTCCGGTATGTCCGTATGCAAAGTACATCATCGTATCCAATCCGGTCGACATCCTGACTTATGTCTTCATGAAGGAATCCGGGATCCCGGAGAGTCAGATCATCGGATCCGGCACACAGCTTGATTCCGCGAGACTGAGACACCTGATCGCTGATGAGTGCGGCGTCTCCTCCAAGAACGTTCATGCATATGTATTCGGCGAACACGGTGATTCTTCCTTCGTTCCGTGGTCGGTTGCTCATGTAGCGGGCGTCCCGGTCGATGAGTACTATGAGAAGTACAGCAAGAACAAGGAGAACAAGTTCGAACCGGACCGTATCATCGAGACTGTCCGCAAGTCCGGCGGCGTCATCATCGCAGACAAGGGCGCTACCTTCTATGCGATCGCTGTCTCTGTAGTGAAGATCTGCAGAATGATCCTTTCCTCCGAGAACTCCGTCACGACGATCTCTACCATGATGCATGGTGAGTATGGCCTGAGGGATGTATGCGTATCGATTTCCTGCCTGGTAGGCCCGAACGGCGTCGAGAAGAAGATCGTCCTCCCGCTGAGCGATGAGGAGCTTGGAAAGCTGAGAGCATCCGGAGCAGTCATGCATCAGATGGTAGAGCATATCTACGGCAGTGACGCTCAGTAACCTTGAGCGGGATTGCAGCATAGAGAATAGAGATAAGATATGAAAGAGCAGGGGCTTCGCGAAAGCGAGGCCCCTTTGTATACCAAAGTATACAAAAAGGCTGCCAGTGGCAGGCTTTTTGTATTCGACGGAACAAGGGAACAGGTACCTGCTCAATCCAAAGAAGCCAGACTGCATCTCCGATATCTTCCGGGAAGATACCGAAGCGTCAGTTTGGCTTCTTATGACTTGATCCTGTAACGGCTGGCCTAAAGCCAGTCTTCTTATTGCTTTCCTGCCTGTGCTTTCTGCTGGCGGGCGATGTTCGCTCTCTTTCTCATAAGCGGGTCAAGGATCTTCTTGCGGATCCTGATCGACTGCGGAGTAACTTCCAGAAGTTCATCCGTGTCGATGTACTCGATCGCCTGCTCCAGAGACAGTTCCTTGATCGGGACAAGCTTGAGAGCTTCGTCTGCGCCTGAGGAACGGGTATTGGTCAGATGCTTGGTCTTGCAGACGTTCAGCTCAACATCTTCCGGTTTGCTGGATTCGCCGATGACCATTCCGGAATAGACCTTGTCGCCTGGCTTCACGAAGAGGATCCCGCGGTCCTGCGCGTTGAACAGTCCGTAAGCAACTGCGACACCGGTCTCGAAGGAGATCAGGGAGCCCTGCGGACGGTAGGTCAGCTCGCCCTTGAACGGAGCATATCCATCAAAGATGGTATTGATGATACCGGTACCCTTGGTATCGGTCATGAAGTCATTACGGAAACCGATCAGTCCGCGGGACGGAATGGAGAATTCCAGCCTGGTGCGCCCGTCGGATGTCTTGCCCATGCCCTGAAGTTCGCCCTTTCTGAGAGACAGCTTCTGGATGACCGTTCCGGAGAACTCATCCGGGACATCAACGTAAGCAATCTCCATCGGCTCGAGCTTTCTCCCGCGCTCATCCGTCTTGTAGATGACCTCTGCCTTGGAGACGGCAAACTCGTATCCCTCACGTCTCATGGTCTCGATCAGGACGGACAGATGAAGCTCTCCGCGTCCGGAAACTTTGAAGGTATCGGTCGAGCCGGTCTCCTCGACTCTCAGGGAGACGTCGGTGTTGAGCTCACGCATCAGGCGGTCCTTGATATGACGGGAAGTGACGTACTTGCCTTCCTGGCCTGCAAATGGGCTGTCGTTTACACAGAAATTCATGGAGATCGTCGGATCCTCGATCTTCTGGAACGGGATCGCATCCGGGGTGTCGAGCGCGCAGACCGTATCTCCGATATGCAGGTTCTCGATTCCGGACAGAGCAACGATGGCACCCATGGAAGCTTCCTGAACGTCGACCTTCTTCAGACCGTCGAACTCATAAAGCTTGGTGATACGGACCTTCTCGTGCTTATCCGGATCGTGATGGTTGACCAGAAGGGCATCCTGATTGACATGGATGGTCCCTCTGGTAATCTTTCCGATCCCGATCCTTCCGACGTACTCGTTGTAGTCGATGGTTGAGATGAGCATCTGAAGCGGCCCTTCCGGATCGCCATCCGGCGCCGGGATATGCTCCAGGATAGTGTCAAAGAGAGGAGCCATGTTCCGCTTCTCCTGAGGAAGGCCATCGAGGTCTGCCAGATCCTTGACTGCGAACCCTTCCCTTGCGGAAGCAAAGACGAACGGGGAATCCAGCTGCTTGTCGGATGCATTCAGGTCCATAAGAAGCTCAAGGGTCTCATCGACAACTTCCTCTGGACGGGCGCCCGGGCGGTCGATCTTGTTGACGCAGATGACAAAAGGAAGATCGAGTGCCAGAGCCTTCTCGGTGACGAAACGTGTCTGCGGCATCGGTCCCTCAAATGCATCAACCAGAAGGATAACGCCGTCGACCATCTTGAGGACACGCTCTACCTCGCCGCCGAAATCCGCATGACCTGGGGTATCAACGATGTTGATCCTGGTTCCCTTGTAGGTGACAGCCGTATTCTTGGACAGGATCGTGATACCGCGCTCTCGCTCGATCGCGTTGGAGTCCATGACACGGTCGACCACTTCCTGGTTGGCGCGGAATACACCGCTCTGCCTGAGCAGACAGTCGACCAGCGTAGTCTTGCCGTGGTCGACATGGGCGATAATGGCAACATTTCTCACATCTTCTCTTACCATAAAGCTTCCTTCCTTGCCGCGGCACTTTCAAAACCGCGTAGATCCAATCTTTTTCACGAAAAAACCGTTAACATTTTATCATAAAACTTTCCTATTGCAAGGGGAGAATGGCCTGTCAGTACCCTTGCCTTGCAATTGAAGGCTTTCTAGTGTATATATAAGCATACTGGCACTTTGTCTGCTGCCGGAAAATAGTGGTATTTCCCACTGTCTGCCCTGGTTAAAGCCGGAGCAGGACGGCGGTCATGCGTGAATCTGCAGGAAGGCTGAGATCATGGGAAAAGGTTACGTCCATATCTACTGTGGGAAAGGAAGCGGGAAGTCTTCCGCTGCGATCGGACAGGCGGTAAAGGCCGCATGCTCCGGCAAGAGAGTCTTCATGATCCAGTTCATGAAGGGAAAGGAAGCGGTGGAACTCGGTTTCCTCAAGAAACTGGAGCCTGAGATCAAGCTGTTTTCATTCGATAAGTTTCAGAAGCCGTTCAGCGAGCTTGATGAAGATGAGAAGGCGGAAGAACTGGTCCATTACCGGACAGGGTTCAGCTTTGCAAGGAAGGTCATCTCCACAGGGGAGTGCGATGTGCTGATCCTGGATGAGATCCTCGGACTTCCGAGGACAGGAGTCATCAGGGAAGAAGACATCCTTTCCCTTCTGGAGGCTGCCCAGGATGATATGGAGATCTATCTGACCGGACAGACAAAGCTGGAGAGTATCTGGCCTTACGTGGACGAGGTCACGGAGATCGTGACAGATTACAAGCAGCAGAAGCCGCAGGACTGAGGAGACACAGGAATCTATATATCTTACAGAAAGGCTGAGTGAATCATATGACAAGAGAGAACAGGTGGAAGACCTATACAGAGGCACAGCTGAAAGATCTGAATGCTCTCTGTGAGGACTACAAGGACACGATGACCCGCTGCAAGACCGAGCGTGAGTTCGCGGCAGAAGCCGTGGAGCGGGCGGAGAAGGCGGGATTCCGGGACCTCAGAAAGATCGTTGAAAGCGGCGGTACTCTGGGAGCAGGAGACAAGGTCTATGCGGTCTGGATGAAGAAGACTGTCGTCCTCTATGTTATAGGAAGGAAGCCGCTTCAGGAAGGGATGAGGATCCTCGGGGCCCATATCGATTCCCCGAGGCTGGATCTCAAGCAGCACCCGCTCTACGAAGATACCGAGTTTGCATATCTTGATACCCACTACTACGGCGGTATCAAGAAGTATCAGTGGACCACCATTCCGCTGGCGATCCACGGCGTCATCGCGAAGGAAGACGGTACCGTCGTGAAGGTCAATGTCGGTGAGGATCCGTCTGATCCGGTCTTCTGTGTCAGCGATCTTCTGATCCATCTCTCCAAAGATCAGATGGGAAAGTCTCTCGGGGAAGCCATCACAGGAGAGAATCTGGATGTCCTGGTCGGCTCCAGACCGCTGGTCATCGGCAAGGAGGATACTGACTGCTGCAGAGAAGACGGCAGAGATGCAGACTGCTGCAAGGATGACGGCAAGGACCTTGTCAGGAAGCAGATCCTGCAGATCCTGAAGAATAAGTATGACGTGGAAGAGGAAGATTTCCTGTCTGCAGAGCTGGAGGTCGTTCCGGCAGGGCCGGCAAGAGATCTCGGATTTGACCGCAGCATGGTCGCAGCTTACGGACAGGATGACAAAGTCTGCGCATTCACTTCGCTCGATGCGATCCTCAGATCGGAAGATCCGGAGTACACTTCCTGCTGTCTGCTTACAGACAAGGAAGAGATCGGCTCCGTGGGAGCAACCGGCGCTCATTCCCATTTCTTTGAGAATGCGACTGCCGAGCTCATGGACCGCTGCGGTCAGTACAGCGAACTGGCTCTGAGAAGATGCCTGTCTTCCTGCAGAATGCTTTCCTCCGATGTCTCCGCGGCTTACGACCCGCTTTACGGTTCTGCTTACGAGAAGAAGAATTCTGCTTACTTCGGCAAGGGAATCGTCTACAACAAGTACACCGGAGCACGCGGGAAGTCCGGATCCAACGACGCCAATGCAGAGTACTTCAGCTGGGTCCGCAGGATCATGGATGATGCAGATGTCGCTTTCCAGACCGCTGAACTCGGCAAGGTCGATGTCGGCGGGGGCGGGACCATCGCTTACATCTCCGCCGCATACGCCATGAACGTCGTGGATGCAGGGGTTGCAGTCCTGAACATGCATGCGCCGATGGAAGTAACCTCCAAGTCTGACATCTTCGAGGCAAGAAACGCATATGCTGTCTTCCTGAAGGCATGAGGCCACATAGATAACATACAGGGGACAGGTATCTTTCCGGTGAAGATGCCTGTCCCCTGCGGATCCTGACAAAAGAAAAGAGGGTGCAGATATGAGAGCGTACGAAAGGCTGATCAGATATGCCAGAGTCTGGACGACTTCGGATGAAGCAAATGAGGCGGTTTCACCGAGCACGGAACGTCAGTGGGACCTGGCAAGGATGCTTGTTCGGGATATGAAGGAGCTGGGGATCGAGGATGCCTCAGTCGATGAGAACTGCTACGTCATCGGCCACGTTCAGGCGACGGAAGGCTATGAGGGAAAGACAAAGCTTGGCTTTATCGCTCACATGGACACCGCTCCGGATGCATCTGGTGAGGATGTGGACCCGCAGCTTCATGAAAACTATGACGGACAGGCTGTAAAGCTTGGCGACGGGAAGGTGCTGGACCCGGCTCAGTTCCCGGAGCTTAAGGGGATGAAGGGAAAGACCCTGATCACGACCGATGGAAGAACGCTTCTCGGAGCGGATGACAAGGCCGGCATCTCCGAGATCCTGACGATGGTCTGCGAACTGAAAGAGAAGAAGATCCCGCACGGGCCGATCTCGGTTGCATTCACTCCGGATGAGGAGATCGGGTCCGGCGCTCATCTGCTGGATCTTGACAGGTTCGGCGCGGAGCTTGCCTACACGGTCGATGGCGGTCCGACTTCCGAGATCACCTATGAGACCTTCAACGCAGCTTCGGCAAAGTTTGAGATCACAGGCGTCTCGGTCCATCCGGGAAGCGCCAGGGACCTGATGGTCAATGCGGCTCTGGTGGCGTGCGAGATCAATTCCATGCTTCCTGCGGGAGACATCCCGAGGCTCACGGAAGGCTATGAGGGTTTCTTCCACCTGACCGGGATGGAGGGAGACGTCGAGAAGGCTTCCATCTCCTATATTGTGAGAGATCACAGGGCGGCAAACTTCCAGGCAAGACTTGACCTCATTGAGCATATCGCGAAAGTCCTGAACGGGAAGTACGGCGAAGGGACCGTGAAGCTGACCGTGAAGCATCAGTACAATAACATGGAAGAGAAGATCCGCCCGCACATGGACCTGGTGGAGATCGCAAAGAAGGCGATCTCAAGTCTCGGCATCACGCCGGACACCGCTCCGGTCAGGGGAGGTACCGACGGAGCGGAGCTCTCCTTCCGAGGACTGCCGTGCCCGAACCTCGGGACCGGCGGATACGGATTCCATGGCCCGTACGAGCATATCACTGCGGAAGACATGGACGATGAGGTGAAGATCCTCACGAAGATCGTGGAAGCATACGCAGAAAAAAAGTAAGCTGGCAGGCTTTCTCCAGGATGCAGGATGGAACATATCAGCTATATGGGTCAGAAAGGGGTGGATGAGATGAAAAAAGTATCGGAAAGCATGAAGATGAGGCTTGCGCTTATTGCCGCGGCTGTGATGGTCCTGCTCTCCTCAGGACTGTTTCAGGCGAAAGCATATGCAGCCGGAAGAAAAGTTTCCAATCCGCGGATGGTCAGCCTGAAGCTGAACCGCACTTATACGGCTTATGATGTCACAGGCGACGGAAGAGCAGACAGGGTCCGTTTTTCCGGCAGGGCCAAGAGCGGCGGCTACGTCGGACTTGCTCTATGGGTCAATGGCAAAAAGTACACGCTGCTGAAGGCATCCGGCGGAAGATACAATGTGGATTATTTTGACCTGTTTGCGAAGATCTGCACACTTTCGAACGGAAAGCCATTCCTGTTCATAAATCCGCAGTTGGATAATGAAGACGGACCGATCAGCGCCCTGTACCGCATGAAAAAAGGCCGCCTGCAGAAGGTGATCGACTTCAACACATATTTCAAAGGCGGCTATACTCATACGAACACCAGGATCATCCGGGTATCCGGCAGCAGCCTTACCTTCAGGTTAGCAGCCATGAACATGGCTCTTGGCTATACCGAGATGGATTTCAGGATGAAATATTTCCTTGGGAACCTCAGACTCTCATCGAGGAAGGGAAGTATCGTATCGATCTGCGGATCCAGTCCGAGAAACGCGAAGGCACTGAGAAGGACCGTAAAGCTTTACCGGACAGCAGGCGCAAGTAAGAGTTCCATCAGGATTGCGAAGGGGACGAAGGTCAGGGTGACCAAAGTCTATGTCGGAAAAAAAGTGACACGGTTCTACCTGAAGCCGGTCTCCGGAAAGGGAGGCTGGTTCCAGAATCCGGCCAGCTACAGGTACGGCATGAAGCCGATCCTCGCGGGTACCGGATATTCAGGCTGAGGAATGACAGAGGCAGCGGGCTTTGCCCCGCTGCCTTTTCTATCCCATAGGATGCAGAAAGGCCGCCGGTAACGGCTTTTTGTATCCCATAGGATGCAGAAAGGCCGCCTGTAACGGTTTTTTATCCCATAGGATGCAAAAAGGCCGCCGGTGGCGGCTTTTTGTATTGTCACAAAGCCTTCACCTGAGGGACACAGAGCGTTCATATTCCGGGACTATGTTTAAGAACATCAGCAAGGGAAGTCATTCACCCGAGAAGTCATTCACCCGAGAAGTCATTCACCCGAAAAGTCATTCATCCGAAAAGGAGGAAGTGTTTATGAAGAAAAGAAATCTTGCCCTTAGTGTCCTTCTTGCAGTTTCCATGACAGTTTCGTCGGGGGCTATGTCATCAGCCATGGCGGAAGAAGTCCCAAAGCAGACTTCGGAAGAGACGAGCGAAGCTTCACAGAATACACCTCCGGCGAAGCCGGAAGGGGAGGCGCCGGATGGA
>DLFD01000082.1:12857-14518 GCA_002482005.1 Lachnospiraceae bacterium UBA7729
ATGGACAGACGCCGCCGGAGATGCCGGACGGAGAGGCGCCGGATGGACAGACGCCGCCGGAGATGCCGGAAGACGGTCAGATGCCAGGACAGGCTCCGGGGGGTCAGGAATCGGTTACTTACTCTGCTGTGAATGAATACAGTGATTCTGACGATTCCACGACTCTGACGGATCAGACGATCGAATCGACAGGTACCGATGAGAACGCGGTCCTGGTAGATGGTGAGGATGCCAAAGTGACCCTGGAGGACGGTAAGGTTTCCAGAAAGTCGGACGACTCCGATCAGGGAAATACTTCCAGCTTTTATGGGAATTCCGCAGCTCTCCTGGCGACCGCCGGGGTTCTGAACGTGAAGGGAACAACCATCGACACAGATGCACAAGGCGGCGCAGGAGCATTTGCCTACGGGGACGGGACCGTCAATATCGAAGACTCCACGATCACCACGAAACAGGGTACTTCCGGCGGCATCCATGTCGCAGGGGGCGGCACCCTGAATGCGAAAAACCTGGATGTCACAACAAACGGAGAATCCTCCGCAGCCATCCGTTCAGACCGGGGCGGCGGGACCATGGTAGTTGACGGCGGAAGCTACACGACAAACGGGACCGGTTCGCCTGCCATCTATTCGACAGCCGATATCACGGTCCATGACGCAGACCTTACCGCAAACAATTCCGAGGCGACCTGTATTGAAGGTCTCAATACCATCCGCCTGTTCGACTGCAATCTGACCGGCAACATGCCGGCTGACAACGAGCAGAACGAGGTCACCTGGAATGTCATCGTCTACCAGTCCATGTCAGGCGACTCCCAGGAAGGCAATGGCACCTTCGAGATGTCCGGCGGGACCCTGACGGCAAAGAGCGGAGGCATGTTCTACACGACCAATACGGAATCTACCTTCGTATTGAATAATGTCGATATCACGCCGTCGGAGACCAATGACTTCTTCCTTCGCTGCACAGGCAATTCCAACGGCCGCGGCTGGGGGACCTCCGGGGCAAATGGGGCGGACTGCACCTTCACGGGAATCAGTCAGGAGATGACAGGCGATGTCATATGGGACCAGATCTCCCAGCTCGATTTCTATATAACAGAAGGAAGCACCCTGACTGGAGCAGTCACCAGAGATGACACCTATTCCGGCGGATCCGGGGATGGCTGCTGCAACCTCTACATCGACAAGGACTCCACCTGGATCGTGACCGGAGATTCCGTACTGAGTTCGCTCTGCAGCGAGGGCAGTATCGTTGATGAAGACGGCAACACGGTCACCATCGTCGGCTCGGATGGCGCGACCTATGCAGAGGGAGATTCATCCTACACCATCACGGTGGACAGCTACTCAGACAGTGCGGACATGAGCGGAGCTTCCAGCGGTGAAAGCTGGGAGGATTTCTCAAGCGCTACCTGACAGCTGCCTGAGAGCAGGGGGGCACTTAAGCTTTAAGAGCACATCAGCGCCGGAAAATAACCACATGACATATGCGCTGCAGGTGAAGGGCCGGACGGCAGGTAAGACAATAGACCGTAAGGCAGGCCATGCAGAAGGCAGGAAAAGTGCCGGGACAGGATATTTCCTTCCCGGCACTTTTCATTCTGTCCGGGAATCGTTACAATAATAAGGATTTTTCTGCCTCAATCACTTTTCCTATGG
>DLFD01000011.1 GCA_002482005.1 Lachnospiraceae bacterium UBA7729
ACACCAAAAATGATTGACCCATATTTTTTATAATTATTTTTACTTTCTAAAATCGTATACAATATTCTGAATTTATCAGAATATTGATGTTCCTGCCTGGCCGCGCACCGCCTCCAGCGCATGCTCCGCAGAAGTGATGATCGCCTTTCTGCCGGCCTTCTGGGATACAAAGTTCACACCTGCCTCAACCTTGGGCAGCATCCCGTTCTCCCCGAACTCACCGTCGGCGATGTACTCTCTCGCCTGGGACGGGGTCATATGTCCAAGATACTGCGGATGGTCCGTCCCGTAGTGGATCGCAGCCTGGTCCACACTGGTCAAAAACAGGAGCATATCAGCATCGGTCAGATCTGCCAGCTTTCCGGCCGTCAGGTCCTTCTCAACGATCGCACTTGCACTCTTCAGGCGGTGAGGCTGTTTGAGGACCGGGATCCCTCCTCCGCCTCCGGCGATGACGATCTGTCCGGCGTTCACAAGAGCATTGATTGCTTCGATCTCGACGATGTCGACCGGCTTCGGTGCCGCAACGATCCTGCGGTATCCGCCCTCGGCTTCGACAACATAGTTGCCCTTGTTCTCCTCCTCTTCCGCCTCTTCCTTCGTGAGGATGCGGCCGATCACCTTGACCGGGTGATAGAATGCCTCGTCATACGGATCCACGACTACCTGGGTGATGATCGTCGAGACGGTCCGGTAGATCCCGCGGTCGATCAGCTCGCTGTGGAGCATATTCTGGATATCGTATCCTACCAGTCCCTGGCTCATGGACGAGCAGAGGGACATCGGAGCATTGTATGTCTCATGGTTCTTCGCATACTCGTTCAGGGCGGTATGGATCATGCCTACCTGAGGAGCATTGCTGTGGGTGATGATCAGCTGGCAGCCATCCTCGATCAGATCGGCAAGGATCTTCACAGAAGCCTGCACTGCCTTATACTGCCCGGGGAAATCCGTCCCGACCGCATGATGTCCGAGAGCCACAACTACTTTCTTTTCCATAGAGCACCTCCATTATGCTGACGTGTTGCAGCGGAAAGGTTTCAGAACAAAGTCTGTGAAGGCTTCCGCACATTTCCGGATATTCAGGGCTTTGAAGACCAGCGCTCTGATGATGTCGATCGCCGTGCAGAGCAGATAGAGCAGCGCCGCACAGCCAAGGACGAGCAGCAATGCGGCAGCCGGAGTCTTCCCGGCTATGAACGTACAGGAACCTTTCAGGGCATAGTCCCAGAAATACGGCTGGACCTGCACCAGATAGACGGAGAAGGCCATGGGCGAAAGGAGTCTGATCATCTCTCTGCCCGGTTTTTTCCCGATCTTCAGGCGGCTGAAGATCATCAGCAGGGCATACGCAGAAAGCACCACCGTCGGCCCCGCATAGGAAAACAGGAGTCTGTAGTACCTCTGCTCGCCGAATGCCGACACTGTGATGTATCCGATCACGAACTTGGATGCCCAGGTGATCAGAACACATATCAGATACAGTATGACATAAAATGACGTACTTTTGTGAAGAAAATCTTTCCTTCCGGCAGACTTTCCTTCCGCCGGCTCTGCTCCCTCTTCCCTGCAATCTTCCAGCATTCTGATGCATCCGCCCATCACATACATGACTGCCAGCCATACAAAACTGTAGCCGGATCCGATCCCAAGGAAGTCACTTCCTGTCAAGGAAACTCTCGGGACCATTGTGAAGACAGAGAACACCAGAAAGAGTGTGATGAGAAGCTTCTTCCTGGCATCCTTTCCAAGCGCAAGGATCATCTTATTCAGATAAGGCGCGATAAAGAAGACCCCGATGTAGCTGGAGAAATACCAGTAGGTCTTCCACATGGTCGGGAAGATCGCCTTCCACAGAGTACCGCTCTCCACCGGAAGATGATACACGAACACTCCGATCAGAGTGCCAAGCGATGAGTACCAGAATACCCTCAGCCAGAGTTCCACGATCCTGGAAGGTCTGTGTCTGGAGGAGACTCCGACATAGCCGGAGATCATCCCGTAGGTATTGACCGCACAGTAGCCTGCTGCCTCCAGCAGATATACTGTCATCCACGAGGCTTCCTTCCCCAGTATATGGGTCATGGCGCCTCCCTGGCCGCATATGTGAAGGATGCAGATCAGGTACATGCAGACGATCCTGAGAAGATCGATCCCGTAGTTTCTTTCATGTTTCCCGGCAGAAGGGGCGGCTGCGCCGTCCGGATCTCCCGCATGATTTGTCTTTTCTTTTTCGTCCATGGCTTACAGGGTCCGGAACCCTCTCTCCTTTACCGCATTCTCTACTTCCCAGACATCATCGGTGCAGAAGACCATGATCGGAAGTCCGCTCTGACGGTTGAAGGAAAGATACAGGTAATTGACATTAATGTTCATCTCAAGAAGGTTTTTCAGAAGGGAGTTCAGATTCCCGACCTTATCCTCGACCTCGACTCCGATGACATCCTTGACACTCACAAGGTAGCCCTCCGCCTCCAGCGCAGTCTTAGCCTTGTCAGGTTCTGACACGACCATGCGGTTCACGCCGAAATCCGCTCCGTCCTCCGTCATGGAGCCCAGGATGTTGATCCCCTCCTTCAGGAGGATCGCCGTGATATGCTCCAGCGCTCCCTTCTTGTTCTCTGCATAGATTGATATCTGTTTCAGCATTGTTCTGTCCTCCTCTTTGCTTTCAGCCGATCGGCGGAAGGTTATCCAGATAAGCCACTGCCTTCTGCCTCTCTTCTGGTGTATCGACCGTTATGGTATGAAACCCAAGTCTTTCCGCCGCCTGGGTATTGTCCTTCCTGTCGTCCAGGAACAGACATTCCTCCGGCTTCAGACTGTAGCGCTTAAGCAGGGTCCTGTAGAACTTCTCATCCGGCTTGCCGGTCCTTTCCTCCCAGGACACGACCATGCCGTCCAAAAGGTCCCGGAAAGGTGCGCCGCCTATGTGAAGTTTCCAGAGCCTCTCCGGATAATTCGAGAGCAGGTAGGTCCGGTAACCCTTCTTCTTCATGCGGATGATGGTGTCTGCCAGGTCATGCAGATAGACACACCAGACGGAAGGATCCCGGAAGAACCATTCGAGCGCCTGCCTGTCTTCCGGAAAATGTTCATAGCAGTATTCTTCGATCTGCCTGTCCGTGACCTCGTTTCGGTCATACATCTCCCAGTAGCTGCGGATGCTCTCCGGGTCCCTGCTGCCGAACAGCAGGTCCGAGAGCCTCCTGACTCCTGCGTCATCGTACCCGAAGACCTTGAAGTCCTGCCTCCAGGTATAGCTGACCAGTACATAGCCTACATCGTACACGATATTGCGAATCATCTCCATCCTCCTCAGATCCTGGAAGCTTCCCGGTAGACATCTTCAAGACCGGCTTCCCGCAGGAACTTCCGGTCCTTTTTATCAAGAACGGCTCCCCTGCAGAGGTCCGGCCTCCTCTCAGCCGTAAGTCTCAGAGACTGTTCGCGCCGGTACCGGTCGACCGCTGCATGATTGCCGGAAAGAAGGATGTCCGGGACCTTCCTGTCATGCCAGACCTCCGGTCTCGAGTACTGGGGATATTCCAGAAGCCCGTCCCCCATGAAACTCTCCGTGACCGCGGATTCGTCGTTGCTGAGGACTCCCGGGACCATCCTGGAGATGGCATCCATCATGACCAGCGCAGGAAGTTCGCCTCCGGTCATAACAAAATCCCCGATGGAGACCTCATCCGTCACGATCTCATCGATCACTCTCTGGTCGATCCCTTCATAGTGGCCGCAGAGAAAGACCAGGTCTTCCTCCTTTGACAGCTCCTCCGCCATCTTCTGGTCGAATGTCCTGCCCATGGGCGACATATACAGCACCCGGACCCTTTTCCCGGAAAGGTCTCCATCGGCATCCCCATTCGTCGCGGCTCCGTCATCCGCCTTCTCTGCGATCTCCTTCAGGACCGCCTGCGCCGCTCTGTAGACCGGCTCCGCCTGCATGATCATCCCGGCTCCGCCGCCATAGGAGTAATCATCGACCCTGCCCCTGCGCTTTTCCTCCGCATAGTCCCGGATGTTCACTGCATCGAGTTTCAGGATTCCCCTGTCGGCAGCCCTTCCTGTGATGCTGCAGTGAAATGCTGCATCCACCATCTCCGGAAACAGTGTCAGTACATGAAAGTTCAAATCATAACCTCCCGGAAAACATCTCACTGCACAAGGCCCGGAAGCAGGTGGACCGTCATGACACCGTGTTCCACATCCACCTTCCGGATACATTCTCTGATGGCCGGGACCAGGATCTCTTTTCTGCCCTCCCGGCGGACGATATAGACATCGTTGGCGCCGGTGGCAAGAACGTCGCTGATCGTTCCAAGCTCTTCTCTGTCTTCCAGCCGGACGACCTTCATCCCGATCAGGTCCCCGACGTAATATTCATCTTTCCCAAGCGGGACTGCATCCTCCCTTGAAACATACAGATTCTTCTTCAGATACTTCTGCACATCCTCGATCCGGTCGATTCCCCGGAACTTCAGTATGACAAGATTCTTGAAGTATCGAACGGATGCCACCTCAAGCGTCACGCCGCCCGCATCCGGATCATCCGCCGCATAGACCTTCTTCAGGTCATCAAATCTTTTCACATTGTCCGTAGTCGGAAACACCTTCACCTCACCCTTCAGGGCATGGGTGGATATGATGATTCCGACCTGCAGATACTGCTGAAGCATAATCTTCTCCTCAAAAAAACATCCCGCCCTCCGGCAGACTGCCGAAGAGCGGGATTCATTCAGGTCATTGAAGGATATCAACGATCACTTTCTTGTCGTCTCTGGAAGCAGCGGCTTTCACCACGGAGCGGATGGCTTTCGCAATTCTGCCCTGTTTACCGATAACCTTGCCCATATCAGACGGGGCAACTTTAAGCTCAACCAGGATCGATCTCCCGCTTTCCTTCTCCGTAACCTCAACTTCATCAGGGTGTTCGACAAGAGCTTTTGCAATTGTTTCTACTAACTCTTTCATCGGTGTCCCCTTTGTTTTATTTTACGATGCCGGCGATCTTGAGAAGCTTTGCGACAACTGCGGTCGGCTGAGCGCCGTTAGCGAGCCACTGCTTTGCAGCTTCCTCGTCGATCTTGAAGGTAGACGGATCGGTGTTCGGATCATAAGTTCCGATCTCAGCGATGTTCTTGCCGTCACGCGGAGATCTGGAATCTGCAACGACGATCCTGTAGTGCGGGGTCTTAAGTTTTCCGGTTCTTCTGAGTCTGATCTTGACTGACATGTTTCTTTCCTCCAAAGTGAATATTGATTTAGTTTTTATCTATCTGAAAATGCGCTTCCGCACATATTCATGCAATGATATCGTCCTGCCGGCGGACACCGGCCTGACTGCGCGATCTTCCCTGTCAGAAGGGAAGCTTGAAGCCGCCCAGTCCTCCGAAACCTCCGAAGCCTCTCCTCTTCCTGCCCTTGAGCATTCCGCTGTACTGCTTCATCAGCTTTCTGGACTGTTCAAACTGCTTGCAGAGCCTGTTCACCTCATCCAGGGAGACTCCTGCTCCTTTCGCGACCCTCGCTCTTCTGGACGGATTCAGGATCTCAGGATTCGCCCTTTCCTTCGGCGTCATCGAATAGATGATCGCTTCCGTACGGGCCATAGCCTTCTCATCGATGGCATCCTCAAACTGAGACATCTGGGAAGGATTGATCCCGGGCATCATGGAAAGCACCGACTTCATGCCGCCCATCTTCTTCATCTGGTCCATCGAAGCCAGGTAATCGTCGAAGCCGAACGAAGCCTTGCGGAGCTTCTGCTCCATCTCCTTCGCCTGCTGCTCGTCGACATTCTGCTGAGCCCTCTCGATCAGGGTCATCACATCGCCCATGCCGAGGATCCTGGAAGCCATACGATCCGGATAGAACTGCTGAAGATCGTCCAGCTTCTCTCCCATGCCTACATACAGGATCGGCTTGCCGACCGTGGCACGGATGGAAAGCGCCGCACCGCCTCTCGTATCGCCGTCAAGCTTTGTGAGGATGACGCCGTCGATCCCGACCTTCTCCTCGAAGGAAGAAGCAACGTTCACGGCATCCTGTCCGGTCATGGCATCGACGACAAGGATAGAATCATCGACCGTGATCTTTTCCTTGATCTCATGCAGCTCGTCCATCATATCCTTATCGATCTGAAGACGTCCGGCGGTATCAAGGATCACCAGGTTGAAGCCATTCTCCTTCGCGTACTGAACCGCATTCTTCGCGATATCCGGCGGCAGGAACTCATGCTTATCGTCCCAGTAGACCGGAACCCCGATCTTCTCAGCGTTGACCTGCAGCTGCCTGACGGCTGCAGGACGGTAGATATCAAGGCCCGCCAGGAGCGGATTGTATCCTCTGCTCTTCAGCTTGGATGCGAGCTTTGCGGAAGTGGTCGTCTTACCGGCACCGTTCAGTCCCATCATCATGATGACCGTCATGGAAGTCTGAGGATTCAGCTTCAGGTCCACCATCTCGGAGCCCATCAGTGTCGTCAGCTCGTCACTGACAATCTTGATGACCATCTGCCCCGGATTCAGTCCGTTCATGACATCAGATCCGATCGCCTTCTCCTGAACGCTCTTCATGAAGTTCCTGACAACCTTGAAGGAGACATCCGCTTCCAGAAGCGCAAGTTTTACTTCCTTCATGGCAGCCTTGACGTCCGCCTCGGTCAGCTTCCCCTTCTTCCGGAGGTTCTTGAAGATATTCTGCAGTTTATCGGACAAACTCTCGAACGCCATCCATCTCCTCCTTTACAGATCATTCAGAATACGGTCGCAGCTTTCTCTGATCTTCCCGGTCTCTTCCGCCAGCGCCTTCCCGCTGCTTTCATCACACAGCTTCCGGATCTCCATCACTTCCCCGCGGATCTTCAGAAAACGTTCCACAAGGTGAAGCTTGGATTCGTAGCCTCTCAGCTGGCCGTCCACCCTCCTTACAAGATCATGGATCCCCTGCCGGCTCACGCCGTACTGGGCAGCCGCCTCGCTGAGCGACAGGTCCCCGAGGATCACATCCCCGAATACCTGCCTCTGATGCTCCGTCAGAAGCTCGCCGTAGAAGTCAAAAAGCATCGTCTGCTCGACAATCTTTTCCATCTCATATCACCTGCGTTAGAATACAGGAAAAAAAGAGGGGTGTCAAGTATTTTTTCTTGACACCCCTCCGCTTTCCTTACAGCACTGCATCTTCCAGCTGCGGCAAAAACCCGGCCTCCCTGACCGCCTTCAGGATCTGTTCCTTGTGCTCGGTCCCGAATGCCTCCAGCGTGATGGTCAGCTTCACGGCAGCGCTTCTGTTGGTCGTCACGAACTGGTTGTGGGACAGCCTGATGACATTGCCCTGGGTCCGGGCGATCGCCGTTGCGATCTTGACCAGGCTTCCCGGCTTGTCCGGAAGCATGACGGAGAAGGTGAAGATCCTGTCTCTCTGGATCAATCCTCTCTGAACGACAGAAGACATCGTGATGACATCCATGTTGCCGCCGGAAAGAACGGACACGATCCTCTTGCCCTTTACCTTCAGGTGCTTCAGTGCCGCTACCGTCAGCAGCCCGGAGTTCTCGACGATCATCTTATGGTTCTCGACCATGTCCAGAAATGCTACGATCAGTTCATCGTCATCGACGGTGATGACTTCATCGATATTCTTCTGCAGGTATGGGAAGACATGCTCGCCCGGAGTCTTGACGGCAGTACCGTCCGCGATCGTGCTGACGGAGGGCAGAGTTACCACATGCCCTGCCTTCAGAGACGCGGTCAGGCAGGCTGCCCCGGAAGGCTCGACACCGATGACCTTGATATTCGGGTTCAGAAGTTTTGCCAGTGTGGATACACCTGTCGCAAGTCCGCCTCCCCCGACCGGTACCAGAACATACTCGACAAGAGGAAGGTCCTTGAAGATCTCCATCATGATCGTGCCCTGCCCGGTAGCGACCGTCGGGTCATCGAAAGGATGGACGAACGTGAAGCCTTTTTCTGATGCCAGCTTCAGCGCGTATTCACAGGCTTCATCATAGACATCTCCTTGAAGGACTACCTCGGCGCCGTAGGACCTGGTCCTGTTGACCTTGATCAGAGGAGTCGTCGTCGGCATGACGATCGTTGCATGACAGCCGTATTTCTTCGCAGCATAAGCAACGCCCTGGGCATGGTTTCCGGCGGAAGCCGTGATCAGTCCCTTCTTTCTTTCCTCCTCGCTCATGGTCGAAACCTTATAGTAAGCTCCTCGGATCTTGTATGCTCCGGTCACCTGCATATTCTCGGGCTTCAGCCAGACCTTGTTGCCGCACTGGCTGCTGAAATAATCGCTGTAGACCAGTCTGGTGTCTGCGGTTACCTGTCTTACGATCTCCGAAGCTTCCTCAAAAGCTTCCCTGGTAAGCATCTTCTTCAAAGCGGAATCCTCCCTGTAAGTCCGGTGTGGTCCTGCTGCCTTCGCAGGAACACCCGCTTTCATGATCCGGCGCTGCCGATTCAGAGTATCTCTCCGAATATACCACCGATCCTGTTTTCCGTTCACTGCAGGTCCGACGCCTTCACGTCGAACAGCGCGTTCACGAACTGATCCGCATCGAACTTCTGCAGATCATCGATCCGCTCGCCGACGCCGATATACTTGACCGGGATCCCCAGCTGGGAATGGATCGCGATCGCGATACCTCCCTTGGCAGTCCCATCCAGCTTCGTCAGGATGATGCCCGTGACATTCGTGACTTCCTTGAATTCCTTCGCCTGGGCAAGGGCATTCTGGCCGGTCGTTCCGTCAAGGACGACCAGCGTCTCACGGTAGGCTTCCGGATATTCGCGGTCGATGATACGGTTGATCTTCCCAAGCTCTGCCATCAGATTCTTCTTATTATGAAGACGGCCGGCCGTATCGATAAGAAGCACATCGGCGCCCCTCGCCTTGGCTGCCGCGATCGCATCATAGACGACCGAACCCGGATCCGAGCCTTCCTGACCGCTGATCATCGGAACATCGGCTTTCTTTGCCCAGATATCGAGCTGTTCTCCTGCTGCCGCGCGGAAGGTATCCGCCGCAGCCAGAACCACTTTCCGTCCCTCATTCTTCAGGATGCCGGCAAGTTTTCCGATGGATGTCGTTTTTCCGACACCATTGACTCCTACGACAAGGATGACACTCTTCTCGTGTTCAAATCGGTAATCAGTCGCTCCGACGTTCATCTCATCCTTGATGCTCTGCAGAAGCAGTTCCTTGCACTGAGCAGGCTTCCGGACATGCTGTTCCTTCACCTTCTGCTTCAGGTTGTTCAGGATGGCAGTCGTTGCCCCGATCCCCACATCGCCCATGACGAGGATCTCCTCGATCTCATCGTAGAAGTCGTCATCGATCGATGTGAATTCGGACAGTGCATCATCTACACTGGTTCCCATGGTATCACGGGACTTTGACAGTCCGTGGACCAGTCTGCTCCAGAATCCGCCCTTTTTCTCAGCCATACTGCCTCCTAGCTTTCCTGCTGCTTTTTCTGATCTTCCTGCCGGATGCCTGACCTTATGGAAGTACCCTGCATCCGGACTGAAGGCAAGTTCCCGGACCCGATACGCACTTCAGGCGTCCAGCTTGTCCGCAACCAGGTCCACGGAGACCAGTGCAGACACACCCTTCTCCTGCATGGTAATACCGTACAGGCGGTCTGCCGCGGTCATGGACCCACGTCTGTGAGTTATGATAATGAACTGGGTATGCTTTGTCAACTTGCGCAGATACTGCGCGTAACGTTCCACATTGTTCTCGTCCAGCGCCGACTCGATCTCATCGAGCAGGCAGAACGGAGAAGGCTTCAGATTCTGGATCGCGAACAGGAGAGCGATCGCCGCCAGAGACTTCTCGCCTCCGGAAAGCTGCATCATATTCTGAAGTTTCTTTCCCGGCGGCTGGGCGATTACCTTGATGCCTGCGTCCAGGATATCCACTCCTTCCTCCAGCTCCAGGGTACCTCTTCCTCCCCCGAACAGATCGCGGAAAGTCCGGTCGAACTCAGTCTGGATCAGAGAAAACTGCTCTTTGAACCTGGTCCTCATCCCTTCGTCCAGGTCCTGGATGATCTTCTGAAGATCGGAAGCCGACTTTACAAGATCCTCATGCTGCCCGGACAGGAATTCGTACCGCTCGGAAAGTTCCCGGTACTGGTCGATAGCGCCGACATTGACATTGCCAAGCTGTTTGATGTCGTGGCGCAGCTCTCCGATCCGCTTCTTCATCGCAGCCAGAGAACCAAGGTCATCTCTCCGAAGTTCCCTGCAGGCGACCGGCGTCAGTTCGTATTCTTCCCAGAGATAGGCGATATCCTTCTCCCGGTCAGCTTTCATCTTCTCGATCTGCTGCTCCAGCCGATAGACTTCGCGGTCCAGAAGGCTCTGGCTCTCGGACAGATTCTCCCGTTCCGAGAAAAATGACTTTTGCTTCGTCTCCTTCTCTGCTTTCGAAGTTCTCAGCCTCTCAAGCTGGCCGGTCAGCTCTTCTTCCTTCTTTCTGCCTTCCTCGATCCGGGCCTTCAGGTTCTCGATCCGGGCAGTCTTCTGTGCTTTCGATCCGCCGCTTTTCAGAAGGTTTGACTGGATCGCCCTGCTCTCTTCTTCCCTGGCACGGATCTCCTCTTTCAGGCGCTCCTGGTTCTGGGTGATGAACGCCTGCTCCTGAGAGCTCCCTGCAAGAGTGACCCGCAGCTTCGACAGCTTCTCATCGCCGTCGGCTTCCTGTTTTCTCAGTTCTTCCAGCTGCTTTGTGAGGACGGCGATCCTTGCATCTGCTTCCTTCTGCGATCTCTCGGACTGCTGCAGACTTCCCTGGCTCTCCTCGTGCTGGGCTTTCAGGCTTTCTCTCTGGCGGGCGATCTCTTCCCTCTCCGCCCTGATCTCTCCGAACGCGTCATCCGTCTTCCGGATCCTCTGGTCAACATCCTGCATCTTCAGCTTCAGGGTCCCGATATCATAGGTGCTCTGCTGGATCTGCCCCGTGATGGCTGTGATCTGGTCTCTCAGACGATTGCGGCGGTCATGCGCAGTTTCCACATCCCGCTCCAGCTGATCGAGAGCAGTCTTCCTCTTCGCCAGACTCTTTGACAGATCATCGATCTCACGCCTTCTTCCGAGCAGGTTGCTATTGGACCGGAAAGCGCCGCCGGTCATGGAACCGCCGGGACTCAGAAGTTCACCGTCCAGCGTGACCAGACGCAGGGAATAATGATACTTCCTGGCGATGGCGATCGCATGGTCGATCTGGTCGACAACGACCGTCCTTCCCAGCAGGTGTCCTGCCAGCGCCCGGTATTCTTCCTTATAAGTAACCAGTTCCGAAGCAAGTCCCACGACCCCCGGTTCCCTCAGAGCTCCCTTCTGATTGAAGTCAGGGACCCGCATGGCAGTCAGCGGGAGAAATGTTGCTCTTCCGAACTTGTTCTCTTTCAGGAACGCGATCATGCTCTTCGCAGTGGACTCGTCATCCGTGACGATGTTCTGGATCGAACCGCCAAGAGCAGTCTCCACCGCGAGCTCGTATTTTCTGGAGGTCTGGATCAGGTCCGCAACGACTCCGAGAATTCCCGGAAAACGTTCTTTCTGTTCCATGACCCTTCGGATGGAGCCTCCGTAGCCTTCATATCGCTCCGTCATGTTCCGCAGAGTCTCGAAACGCGCCGACTGTCTCTGGTACTCTTCCCTTGCGGCTGTCAGCTGATCGGTCCCTTTCAGAAAAGCTTCCTGTGCCTCACGAAGGTCCAGGTTCAGCTTCTGGGACTGCAGCCTTAGATCGCCAGCCTGCTGCTCGGCGCCTTTTCTCTGCTCCTCAAGTTCCTGTCTGGAAGAATCTTCTTCTTTCCGGTCACTCCTCAGCGTAAGCTCCCTGGAGTTCAGCTGCGCCTCCCTGAGGGACAGCTGCTCCATCATGGTCTCCGCCCTCTGGCGTCCGGTCTGGATATCGGTTCTCTCGCCAAGCAGCCGGATGATCTCAGACTTCTCCTGCTCGATCCGGGCGGAGATCTGTCCGATCTGCCCGTCCAGTTTTCCGCGGCTTTCCTCCTCAGTCTGCTTCTGTGCTTCGAGCTTCTTCGTCTCGTCCTGAAGGGCAGTCAGGCGGCTGACGGATTCCGAATGTTTCGCTTTCCGCTCCCGGATCTCCTGCTGCAGCCTCTCTTTCCGTTCCTTTGCTTCCGCATCGCTTTCCTCAAGGGCACGGATCTGCTCCGACAGAAGGTCGATCTGTCCCTCAAGCTGCTGGCCGGAAAGCCTCTCCGAAGTCATCTGGTCGCTGAGCGAAGTAATGGATGCATTCTCCTCCTCAAGTTCCTGGTCCAGCTGCTCATAGCGGACTTTTGCCTCCTCCAGCTTCTGTCCGGTCTCCTGAAGCTCCGCCTTTGCTCCCTCCAGTTTTGCGGTACTCTCGCTGAGCTGGCCTTCCGAACGTTCACTGTTGATCAGAAATACGTTGACATCGTAAGTCTTCAGTTCATCCCTTTTCCCAAGGTAGATCTTAGCCGTCTCAGACTGCTTCTTCAGAGGCCCGACCTGATGCTCCAGCTCAGAGAGGATATCGTTCACGCGGACCAGATTGGCTTCCTCATCCTGCAGCTTCTTCAGTGTCGCCGCCTTACGGTGCTTGTATTTCACGATCCCGGCAGCCTCATCGAACAGCTCACGGCGCTCGTCCGGCTTGCCGTTCAGGATCTTCTCGACCTGACCCTGTCCGATCAGGGAATATCCCTCTTTGCCGATACCGGTATCAAAGAAGAGCTCCTGAACATCCCTCATGCGGACTTCGGTCCCATTGATCAGATACTCGCTCTCGCCCGAACGGTAAAGCCTTCTCGCTACCGTCACCTCATCGTATTCGACCGGAAGAAGATGATCGGCGTTGTCGAACGTGATAGCAACATACGCAAAGCTCATGGGCTTTCTGGTCTGAGTCCCGGCAAAGATGACATCCTGCATGGAGCCGCCTCTCAGCGACTTTGCGCTCTGTTCGCCCAGGACCCAGCGGATCGCATCGGAGACATTGCTCTTGCCGGACCCGTTCGGCCCTACGACCGCAGTGATCCCGTTATGGAACTGAAAGTGGATTCTGTTTGCAAAGGATTTGAATCCCTGAATTTCCAGTGACTTTAAGTACATAGATATGAATACCCGGATATATGGAAAGGGGGCAGACTGCCCCCTTAAGCCTGTAATTTCACGATAGATGATGCAGAAGCCCGGAAGAAAGTTCCGCTCTCGCATCATATGATGCAAGGGTCAAAAGGTC
>DLFD01000076.1:0-186 GCA_002482005.1 Lachnospiraceae bacterium UBA7729
GTTAGCAAAAGTCATGGCCGCGGAGGCAGAAGAGCAGGGAGAATATCTGGCGCGAAGACTGCTGCACGCTGAAAATTGCTAACACAAGTCGCGGTGGAGCCTTTGTGTTAGAAAAAGTCATGGCCGCGGGTCAGAAAAGCGGGGAGAATATCTGGCGCGGAGACTGCTGCTCCTGAAAATTGCTAA
>DLFD01000076.1:224-1217 GCA_002482005.1 Lachnospiraceae bacterium UBA7729
GGCCGCGGGGGCAGAAAAGCAGGGAGAATATGGCCGCGGGGGAGAAGAGCGAGGGAGAAAAGCGAGGTCTTGATTTCATCCGCACAGAAAATAATGTCTGATCTTCTCGTCTATCAGGCGTGTATTCATCACGTCGTCTTTGAGCTCGTAGGAGATGATCAGGCGGCTTCCCAGAAATATCCCATGCTGCTCGTAATGTTTGATCTTAAAATAATTCTTCCTGAAGTATTCCGGATCATCCAGCATGCCCAGATGTTCCCAGTAGATCTCAATAAGTGTCCGGATATCAAGAATTGTAAAGTCAGGATATACGAGAGTATTCGGGTCGAGGAGAAGAGGCATCTCGTAATGATATGGGATACCCTGATCGTACAGCGCGTTGGCGATGTAGAGCTCAGACTTTGAGCGTACGTATTCGCCCTGCTTTGTAAGTAGATTTTCATCTTTTTTATAATTGGACAGAGAATTATATTTCTTGTTCTTCCAGCTTCTGATAAATTTCACATCGGGGGAAGCGGCACGGTGTGTGACGATAGCCTGGTGCCAGGGAGGCAGCTTTTCGAATATCTGTTCCACAGGAGGATTTGTATCTGATTGATGAAGATCATATAGAGATTCGAGAAGAGAAAGCTCAGTTTCGGCGGACCGGATAACTTTCTTGTCATATGATTTCTGGCCAAGCCCGCGTATGAGCTCTATTCTGCTTTTCGGCAGATAGATACCGTTGGAACGGTCTCCATCAAGCCTTAGGAAGTACTGGAAACTGTTCCCTTTCTGAGTCCCGCGGATACTGCCTTCCGGGGACATCGTTACAGATCTTTTTCGTGATGAGACCAGAGTACGGAGAAAAGTAATTCTTTTGCTAAGCTCTGCTTCCAGAAGTGTGGACATAGGATCATCTCCCTGAATATCAGATCAATGTGTCAAGTCGAAAAAAGAAAATGTGCCTGGAAAAATGGATGCCCTGGGGTCGGTATGAAAGCAGGAATGATA
>DLFD01000076.1:1278-5008 GCA_002482005.1 Lachnospiraceae bacterium UBA7729
AATGATAAGTAGATGCCCTGGGACAGGTATGACAGCAGGAATGATAAGTAGAAGAATGACAAGAAGAATAAAAAGAAGAATAAGAATGCAATATGATAAATAGAGATGTCTGAGATGATATGTGATAAAAGAATATTAGCGGTATTTTTGCATAATTTCAAGGCAGATATGATGAAAAATAAAAGGAATCTACAGGATCGTTTTGCAAACGCAGCCCTAAACTGATACAATGACTTAGCTTATTGTATTTGGAATGTGAAGATGAATCAACAGGAAAAGAGCAGAAGAAGATGAGTAAGAACTACAAACTGATCACAGTTGATGGGAGAGCAAAGCGCGGTGAATTCAGGACGGTCCACGGCACGATCCATACTCCTGTCTTCATGAATGTCGGAACGGTCGGCGCGATCAAGGGTGCTGTATCGACCGATGATCTGAGGTCCATAGGGACCCAGGTTGAGCTGAGCAACACATACCATCTTCATGTCAGGACCGGAGATGAGGCGATCAGGAAGCTGGGCGGCCTTCACAGGTTTATGAACTGGGACAGACCGATCCTGACCGATTCGGGCGGATTCCAGGTCTTCTCTCTGGCTGGGCTGCGCAGGATCAAAGAAGAAGGAGTTACCTTCCATTCGCATATTGACGGTCACAGAATCTTCATGGGACCGGAGCAGAGCATGCAGATCCAGTCGAATTTGGCATCTACCATCGCCATGGCGTTCGATGAGTGCCCGCCTGCTCTTGCTGAGCGCGACTATGTTGAGAATTCGGTTGCCAGAACAGAGCGCTGGCTGCTCCGCTGCAAGGCAGAAATGGCTCGTCTCAACCAGCAGGAAGATACCATCAATAAAGATCAGATGCTCTTCGGGATCAACCAGGGAGCCGTCTACGATGACATCCGTATCGAGAACGCGAAAAAGATTGCGGAGCTCGACCTGGACGGATATGCGGTCGGTGGACTTGCGGTCGGAGAGACCCATGAGGAGATGTACCGCATTCTGGACCACACGGTGCCGTACCTGCCTCAGGACAAGCCTGTTTACCTGATGGGGGTAGGGACGCCGCTTAACATCGTCGAAGGAGTCTACCGCGGAGTCGATTTCTTTGATTGCGTGTATCCGTCCAGAAATGGACGCCACGGCCATGCCTACACGCATCACGGGAAGATCAACCTGCTCAACTCCAGGTTCATGTTCGATGAACGTCCGATCGAGGAAGGATGCCAGTGCCCGGCATGCAGAAGCTACTCCAGAGCCTACATCCATCACCTGTTCAAGGCCAAGGAGATGCTCGGCATGAGACTTCTGGTCCTGCACAATCTGTACTTCTACAACCACCTGATGGAAGAGATCAGGGATGCGATCGACGGACACAGGTACGAGAAGTTCCGCGCGGACTTTACAGAAGCCTACAATGCTCCGGACTGCTGAGGCAGAGGACCATGGTCCTGTAAGGACGTACATCGGCATGTGGAATACTCCGGACTACTGAGGCAGAGGGAAATGAGACACGCGGGATAGCGGAGAGCCCACCGGGGCATGGCGCCTGAGGGACAGCGGAAAGCCCACCGGGGCATGCCGCCTGAGGGACAGCGGAGAGCCCACCGGGGCATGCTGCCTGAGGAGCAGCGGAGAGCCCACCGGGGCATGGCGCCTGAGGGGCAGAAAAGGCTTGCTACGGAATGTGTTCTTGTGTAAAATAGAAAAAGTTGTATATTCCGAGATCAATTAGGAGGATATGAATATGAATTCAGCTCTTTTAACGACTTCTGTTCTTTCTGCGGATGCAGCAGGCGGCGGTGGCGGGATCCTTATGATGGTCGTCTATCTTGTCATCATCTTCGGCGCGATGTATTTCTTCGCGATCCGTCCGCAGAAAAAGGAGCAGAAGAGACTGCAGACTATGCTTTCCCAGATGGAAGTCGGTGATGTCGTTGTCACAACTTCCGGTTTCTACGGAATCGTGATTTCCGTGTCTGAGGAAGACTGCATCGTTGAGTTCGGCAATAACAAGAACTGCCGCATCCCGATGAGAAAGTCCGCGATCGCCGAGATCGAGAAGGCTTCCGAGTCCGCTCCGGCGCCGGCACAGCCTGCCGAGCAGAGCAACGCTGACGAGAAGACTTCCGGACAGAAGAAAGCGACCGTCAAGGGGCCGAGGGCAGCCGCACGCGAGGCGCGCGAGGCTCAGAAGGCAGCTCAGAGAGCTGCAAAGGAAAAGGCCGTAGAGGAGAACAAGGCAGCGAGAGAAGCTCAGGAAGCTGAGAAAAAGGACTGAGTATTTCAGATCATACAAAAAGGCCGCCGCTGGCGGCCTTTTTGCGTACTTTTGTATGGAGAGGCGTCGGAGAAGATCCGGCGCCTTTTTCTGTTCCGGATTCAGTCGAGGCCGCCAGTGGCGGCCTTTTTGCGTACTTTTGTATGGAGAGGCGTCGGAGATGATCCGGCGCCTTTTTTCGGTTTCGGATTCAGTCGAGGTCGTCCCCGGCGCCTTTTTTTGTTCCAGATTCAGTCGAGACCGTCCCAGACGACTTTTTTATAGTGTACGGGATCGGTATCGCCCTCAGTTGAGAAGAGGAGGACTTTGGAGTCTGGTCCGAGCCCAAGCTGCCCGCGGATGTCCTTGTAGCAGTCTTCCATCATGATGGTCACGAGGGCTCCGAAGGTCGCGGCGCCGGACTCGCCGGACATGACATGCGGGTCTTCCCTGAAGCTTCCGGCGAGCATGCGCATCCCGCGGAGGGTCATCCGGTCCTCGCCGGAGATGAAACCAGTGGCATGGTTGCGGAAGAGGTCCCAGCCAATCTCGCACGGCTCGCCGCAGGCAAGACCTGCCATGCAGGAGTCCATGTCGCCGTCGACGATGACACGGCTTCCGTCGCCCTTTGCATTGCTGCGGAACATGCAGTCCGCCTTGTCCGGCTCGACGATGATGATCTTCGGAGGGTTGTCCGGATAGAGCGCAGAGAAGTAGCCGGTCACGGAGCCCGCAAAACAGCCGACGCCTGCCTGGGCGAAGACGTGGGTCGGACGCTCGCCGAACTGCTCGGCAGCCTCATCGGAAGTGACACCGTATCCCTGCATGATCCAGGACGGGATGTCAAAGTAACCCGGCCAGGATGTGTCCTGGACGATCACACTGTGAGGCATCTCCTCAGCCAGCCTTGCCGCCTTGCGGACGCATTCGTCGTAGTTCAGGTCCTCGATCGTGACCTCGGCGCCGAGCTTTCGGATGTTGTCGAACCTGGACCTGGAAGTCCCCTTCGGCATCAGGATGACGCAGCGCTGATGGAGCATCTTTGCGGTCCAGGCGACCGCGCGTCCGTGGTTGCCGTCTGTAGCAGAGAAAAATGTGACTTTCGGAAGACTTTTCAGGAATTCCTCATCGGTCAAGACACTGTATGGCAGTTCTGAGATGTCCTTTCCGAGCTCGCCGGCGATGTAGCGGCCCATAGCGTAGGCACCTCCGAGGGCTTTGAAGGAATTCAGGCCGTAGCGCCAGGACTCATCCTTGATGCAGACCCGGCCGAGACCCAGAAAAGAGGCCATCTGCTTCAGATCGGCCAGAGGAGTCTCCTGGTACATGGGGAAGCTCCTGTGAAAATCCCGGGCCTTCGTAACCTCAGCCTTGGTCATGAGAGAGAGGTAAGGATCTGCGGTCCCAGGCACATTCCTGCGCCTGTATTTTAATTCTACATGAGTGAACATATTAATCTCCATGTCGGGCC
>DLFD01000068.1 GCA_002482005.1 Lachnospiraceae bacterium UBA7729
AAGATTGGGTAATATTTATGAAAAAGATATCCGCAAGAACAAAAAGATACGAAAAAAACAGCTTTTTGGCAAACTGATGGGATACGTCATCAACAATTTCGGCGCAACGACCTCCGTTAGTTCGCTCTGTAAAGCACTCTCAGACGATAAGTCAAAACCTGTGCGCAAGGAAACCATATACAATTATCTTTCCATTTTGGAAAATGCGAAGATCATCAGCAAATGCAGCCGTTTTGACATGAGAAGCCGCCGGTCGCTGAACGGAGAAGAAAAGTATTATCTTTCTGATCTGAGTTTTTATTTCGCCAGAAATACAGATAACCGGATTAATTATGGTCCGGTCCTCGAAAATATCGTATACAACTATGCCCGGAGCAGTGGGTACTCTGTCAGCGTCGGAAGGATCGGCAAGCTGGAAGTCGATTTCATTCTGAGGGATGCTGAATCAAACTACAGCTATATTCAGGTAGCCCGGACAATCGACAATGATAACTACGATGCAAATGGGAAAAATATCACAGAGGAAAGAGAATATCGGCCTCTTGAGAGCATTCCGGACGGATACCCCCGTTACCTTCTTACCATGGACAAACTGCTCCAGAAACGGAGCGGTGTGAAGCATCTCAATCTGGTTCAGATGCTCCAAAGAGAGATACATTTCTGAATTTGCCGTCATAACCGTACTTGTTTAATTTATTATCAAAAAAGTACGGTTATATACGGAATTCCACTCCCTTGGATCATCATATTTACGGTGCCTTGCTGTGCTTTGGGACGAAGAACCCGTCCTGGAACGCTCCTTCCAGTTTCAGGAGTACTGTTTTCTTATCGATTCCGCCTGCGTATCCCGGACAGTACCTGATCGGTGTGTGCGAAAATGATGCTTCTGAAATGGAATCGTTGACGGGGATGATAACAATCGATAAAGTAGAATAACTGTACACATGATTGCCTGCGCTTCTTCCGGATCAAAAGCATCTTCAAAAATATGTTTAAGCTGAAATAAAGATTCCAAATGTTATGCTTCTTCGATTGCCGATGCAGGGCAGTTTTCATTTACAACATATTTCATGACCGTACCTCCTTCCTGTCTATGAAATGAGTATAGCAAAGACTCTTTGAATTATCTGTATCTACAGATACAGATATAAACTTTCCTTTCAGGTAAACCGATGATACGATTGCATCATATGACGCATCATTGTGAAAGAGAGGGGAAGACATGGATGAATCATTTCTGAAGAGTTGCTCTCTATTTAAGGGAGTTCCGCTGGACCAGCTGCGAAGCATCCTGGCTGAGGTGCCGCAGCATATCCTGTGCTATGAGAAAGAAGAGACAGTCTTTCACTTCATGGAAGAGGCAGGCCTGACACAGGCGGCGCTGGCGGAAAAGCTTGGGATAACAGACTGCGCTGTCTCTAAGTGGGAAAACGGGAAAAGCATGCCGGATGCCTCCATCATGCTGAATCTTTGTAAGCAGCTGGGAATTTCGGTAAATGAACTCCTGAGTCGGGAGCGATTGGATATGGACGATTACAGGAAAATGGCAGAGGAGAATCTGTTGCAGCTCAAGAAGCAGGAGGAGCTGAATAACAAGAAACTGCTTTCGTTGGAAACAGTGATTGGATATTTCAGTACGATTTCTTTTTCAGAGTGTCATCGGACATTTCTTCCAGGAATATGCAATCGAAGAGATGACGGACCAGATGAATAGGATGAACAGCTATCGGATCAATTTCATCGCGTCCACCCTGCTCAACATCTTTATGACCTGGGTTGACAACGGATGCCGGGAGAGCAAGGAAGAGCTAATTGAGATTGCCAGCCGTCAGCTCCAGATTTCAGAGGCAAATAAGCATCCTGGATGGTACAATGCTGTCAGAAGATAGTGCTGGTTAGCGCAAGCGGTGAGTGTTAATGTATGCCCAGAGGGTCGGAGGCTTGTTATGATTTCAGTCAAGAATAAAGATTACATCCAGAACAGCAGAGAGATGGATATTCTTCAGTCCTATATCGTCCCCAACTATGAGGCACTTCATACACAGGGAAAAGATTACATTGTAGATGATATTATTGATTTGATGGAGAAGAAAGGGGTGCATTCGAAAAATTCAAAACGCTTCGCTTCGAATCCTATTCTGAGGAATGGCTTGATTTCATCATGAACTGCAGACGCCGCAGAGATGTTTCCGATTACGATATCGTAATGGGCGGTGTTGCCAACGACAAGGTCTTTGATACCGTTGAACTTTACTTTACTGGGCTGATCAATAAGGCTGAAGCGATAGGCAGGCTGAGATATGAGAAGCCGAATTATCAGGTTGCGCTTCGTACACAGGAAGTTATTCGTCAGGCATTACATTTTACAGGAAGTGAAAGATTATGAGTGCGAATCCGATTCTTCTTCAGATGAAATATGCGAGAGTGGTGGAGAGATTTGCTGAGATCTGTCATCTCAGTCTTGGCGAAGCACTGGACTTTTTCTATCACTCGCAGGAATACCAGCTGATCAGCCAAGGTTTTTCTGATCTTCACTGTATGAGTGATGAATATCTCGCAGAAGACCTGCAGGAAGAGTACAGAAAACGTGCCTAACATTTGCCCAATGTGTTGCGGAATGTAATCGGGCGGCTATGCCGGGTGCGATGTATCATGACCAGGTGCTTTTCACATGAATTCGTGCTGGTGATAAGCAAGCATAGCAGATCGTTGATTTTGATGGGGAGTTTTATGGGCATGTCCATCGAATTGGCATGTCCCATAATATGGGAAAGAAATGGGAACATTATTCCCCGTCAGTCAAATGGAAGGTCCTGATACTCAAGGCTGACATCTACGAGTTTATCATCTTTGATGATGTATACAGCATCAGACAGACGTTCTGCCTATTACAGCTGGAGGCTAGTCTGGGCATGTTGCCCATGGCGTGCATTTCGATGACATCATCCGGTGTATGCCACTGTATTTTTATGGTATGGGTTACAGGGACGATGCCGTCGGGCGTATTCGGCATAGGCACACAGAATAGTGGAGCATGTTTCCTTCAGCCTTGATGGTTGCAGATATGGACGCAGTTACAGATTGGATCGTCATCATATGGCATGTTCTCCTTTATTTTGTTTGGTGGATTAATCGTTCAATTCAATATTCATCTAAATCTAATATGAAAGGACAAGAAACATGAACATCGTAACAAAGATACTGGCTGTACTGACAGCCCTGGAGTTCGTCTACATCTTTTATCTGGAGACGATAAAGACAGATTCAGAGAAGACGGCGAAGACATTTGGTATGGAGGCTTCAGTTCTGAAGAATCCGAACATGAATGTTTCCATGAAGAATCAGGGAGTTTATAACCTTGGCATTGCAATATTGATTCTTATTGCCCTGCTATTTGCTCCCGGAAAGCTGATGATGGCGTGCCTTATGGGATACATCGTATTTGTTGCCGCATATGGAAGCCTGACAGTCAGCAGATCGATTCTTCTGAAGCAGGGAGGGCTTGCAATCCTTGCGCTGATCAGCATGCTCTTCTGAAAAAAATGTGGCATCTGACATGTCAGTGAGGAGGAAAGTATCGATGAGCAGGCTCAAGGAACTGAGGAAGTACATTGATAAGAAGCTGGCGAAGTGGATAGAGGATGACGCGGATAGAGCAAAAGCAGAAGCACATCTGTACGGAGTTTCATTTGCGGCAGCATTGATTGCTCAGAGAAGGGGCATGTCCTCCCACCAGATCGAACTTCTGCAGATGGCGGGGATGCTGCATGACTGTTACGCCTATAAGACAGGGAGCTACGAGGATCATGCTCATAAAGGTGCTGAGCTTGCGGGAGAGATCCTGGATGAACTGGGGATTACTTCGCCGGATGAGAACAGCCTGATCCAGTCCGCGATATACCATCATGACGATAAGGCTGCCGTAGATAGCCCTACCGATGAGGTCCTGAAGGATGCGGATGCCATGCACCATATCTACAATGACCTGTCGAAGCCGGTCAAGGAGAAAGAAGCAGCAAGGTATGCAGCACTGAAGAAGGAATTCGGCATCAGCATCTGATAAGCAAAAACGATATCCCAGGAGATACCGTATGAGCTGATTCCTGAAGTTGCCCGCTGGGCGTATCAACACAACGTATGACAGCATAGAGAGGAAACATTCATGGGAAGAACCGACCTGGTTCTTCCTCGAGCGGTACAATGATGCCTTTGTTGAGGAAGAGCGCCGTTTTGTCCGGGCGGTGTTGACCGGAGAGCCTGTCGATGCTTCTGGAGACGACGGACTGCAGGCTGTACGCATCGCAAAGGCTGCACAGAAGTCACTGGAACTTGGGCGACCAGTGAAGATGGATGAAATTGGAGAGTGATTCATTTGCCAGGATATCTGATCAAGGATACGACCCGTGAAGAGCGGGAGAAGATTGTCGCTGAGTCGATAGGGAACATCAGCGGTCTATGCGACGGATGCAGTGCCGGAGTCATCGATATGTATCAGCCATACATCGATGGCAAGAAGGAACTCAGGGAAATCAACAGAGATTTCGCAGACAGGAGAAGAGCTGATGGCTGAAGATAACAGATATGTGTACATCAGCAGAAAGATGTCCTATGCACTCCGCCACAACCCTGAGAAGTATGGACTTGAGCTTGCACAGGATGGATCGGTGGAAATGGAGACATTTCTCAGGGCGATGAACGGAATGCATCATTTTGATCCGCCTCTGACGGAAGCAATGATTCGGGAAGTCATGGCTCATGCGGAGAAACAGCGCTTTGCTATCGAAGATGGCAGAATCCGGGCTCTGTACGGACATTCCTTCCAGATCAAGGTAGATCATAAAGAAGCCATGCCGCCGGCAGTTCTCTATCATGGGACAGCACGCAGATTTCTTGATTCAATCATGGAGAAAGGCCTTCTGCCGATGGGACGGCAGTATGTCCATATGTCCGCGGACATCGAAACCGCTGAGCAGGTTGGCAGGAGAAGAGACAACCGGCCTGCCATTCTGACCATTGATGCGGAAAAGGCTGCAGCGGAGGGAATCAAGTTCTACATCGGCAATGATAAAGTGTGGCTGGCAGACCAGGTCCCGCCGCGATATCTGGGGAGATCCGGTGAGATAGTGATTGTGGCGTGAGGGTGACCAGAATGAATGATATTTCAGGACAGAAGAATTCCGTTCCGATGATGGCGGACGGACATTATCTGGAGGATGCCAGGGACAGGCAGATCATTCGTGCTTCTTTGATTGGAATTGTTATTAATATCATACTGGCGTCTTTTAAACTGGTGATTGGCAGGCTTTCAGGTGCGATCGCAATCACGCTCGATGCGGTGAATAATCTGACGGATTCGCTTTCCAGTATTATTACGATCGTTGCCACAAAGCTCTCCTTGAAACCGGCAGATCACCGGCATCCATACGGATATGGGCGAATTGAGTATCTAAGCTCTACGGTAATATCCGCAATCGTGCTGTATGCAGGTATTACTTCCCTGATTGAGTCGATTGAGAAAATCCTGCATCCGGAAGTGCCATCATACAGTGTAGCCGCGTTCATTGTGCTGACAGTCGGCATTGCCGTGAAGATTTTTCTGTATCGGTATGTGAATGGTACCGCTAAAAAGACCGAAAGCAAGGCACTTAAGGCTTCTGCAGAAGAAGCCAGGTTTGATATCTTCCTTTCATCATCGGTCCTCATTGCAGCGGCTTTCATGCTGCTGACAGGTTTGGATGTCGAGGCTTTCATCGGAGTTGTGATTGCACTGCTGATTCTGAAAAGCGGCATCGAACTGCTTAAGGAAGCTGTGGATGATCTGTTAGGTGCCAGAATTCCCACAGAGCTTTCCAGAGCTGTAAAACAGACGATCTGTACACATGAAGAAGCACTCGGCGCATATGATCTGTTCCTTCATTCGTATGGCCCTTCCCGTATGGAGGGATCGGTTCATATCGAGGTTCCGGATTATCTGAATGCGGCACAGATCGACTGCCTGATTCATGAGGTCGTGGAGGATGTATATAAAAAACACAGTATAGTGCTTACCGGTGTGAGCATATATTCGCATAATACGAAGAATAATGAAGCGGCTGTAATCCGGGAAGAGATTCAGGAAATGCTACGAGGCTATCCTGATGTCACTGAGATGCATGGCTTTTATCTGGATGAAGCGAAAAAGAGCATACGGTTCGACATAGTCATCTCATTTTCAAATAAAAAAGCCGGGAGGAAGCGGAGCGATGCAGACAGACATAAAGAGTATGAAGAAATCCTGCATCGCACAAAGGAGAAATACCCGCAGTACAGCATCCGTGTGAATCTGGACTCAGATGTGTCTGATTAATTCGTGTAAGGTGCCTGACGATCAAGTCCCATACGGGCTGATCTCCGAAATTGCACAGTGGACATATCAACACAATATTTGACTCAGGAGTAGCAGATCATGAGACTTCTTATCAAGCAGAGAGTGTTTGCCCTGACAGATACATATGATGTCTATGACGAAGATGGAAATCCGAAGTACTTCGTCAAGAATGAACTGCTCTCAGAACAATAGTTGAAAGACTCAGAAAGGGGGATCTCACAGTGAAGAAGATTACTGCATTCTTATTGACAGGCTGTCCATACTGCAGAAATGGACTGAACGCATACAAGGAACTCTGCGAAGAGCATCCGGAGTACAGAGACATTCCGGTTGATTGGATCTACGAAGATAAACAGCCGGATGTGGCAGATCAGTATGACTACTATTATGTCCCGACTCTGTTTATCGGAGATGAGAAGCTGTACGAATGCAAACCGGGTCAGAGCATGGAGATGATTCGTGAGAATTTCAAGCAGGTTCTGCAGGAAGCATTGACTTGATAATTCTGGAGATGCTGTATGGATACAAAGAATATTTATCTGGCAGGCGGGTGCTTCTGGGGCACTGAGAAAGTCTTCAAGCTGCTGAAGGGCGTTGTAGATACTACAGTGGGTTATGCGAATGGCCATACCCAGAATCCCACTTATCAGGATGTGTGTACAGACAAAACCGGTCACCGGGAGACAGTCAAGGTTACTTATGATCCGCAGAGAATCACACTGGAGAAAATTCTGACGGCTTATTTCATGGTGATTGACCCAACGATTGCGAACCGTCAGGGCGGGGACATTGGAACCCAGTACCAGACAGGCGTTTATTATGAGAATGAGGAAGATCTTCCGGTCATAGAAGCCTTCTTTGACAGGGAGCGTAAGAAGTACGATTCATTTTGTGTGGAACTTCTCCCTCTTTCCTGTTTCTGGCCTGCTGAAGAATATCATCAGGATTATCTGGATAAAAATCCGAATGGCTACTGCCATGTGACGAAAGTCGAGTTTGAGGAAGTGGAAAGACTGAACGAAGAATAATCATGTCTGCAATACTGTACCAGTAGAGGAGGATATGGATATGTACGCAGTAAGATATTACAGCAGATCTGGCAACACGAAGATTCTGGCAGAAGCGATTGCCAAAGCTGCAGGGACAGAAGCAGTATCCGTAGATGCCGGGAACGCAGCCATTGCTGAACCGGTGGACGTGTTATTCGTTGGCGGGGCGCTGTACGCATACGGACTGGACAAACACCTGAAAAGCTGGCTTTCCGAACTGGATGGCACAAAGGTGAAGAAGGCTGTTGTCTTCTCCACGAGCTGGATTTCTAAACATTCAGTTGATCTGATCCGAAGCGCCCTGCAGGTAAAGGGTATCGATGTGGCTGCCGAATCTATCTATGCGAAGAACAAGCCGAATGCAGAAGAACTGAAAGCTGCAGAAGCGATTGTGAAGAAGGTCATATCCTGACTCCGATGCAGCGCGGCGTAGTCGGAGCGTCGAACCTGAACCAGGCTCTGCAGGAAGCCCTGAATCCACTTAGCCGTGAGGGCAGGCAGGGATCAAGCGAATCAGGTGGACAGAGATCAGTTTCAGTACATTGATATCGGGGAACATGTCCGCTTCATGAAAGCATTTACCCGCTTGAGGGACACTAATCCTGTATTTGACGGGTGCAAAAAGAAAGGATCCATCGGGATACCGGCGTTTTTATTTGAAGCAATATCCATATTGACGATCTTGCCGTCCTGATATGGGACAAGGTCTTTCAGCTGAAAAATCTCTCCTGCTTTCACTGCCTGGTTCATAGAAGCCTCCTTCCCTGGAGCAAGCTCCAGATATACACTGTCCTTTTCTGCAATGATTCCGATATTCCTGTTTGCCGGCTTGACCACGAGATCTCCGGCCGAGGCAACAATCTCAGTCTTATTGTCCGGGTCAAACAGCCGTGTCTGACCAGTCAGATTATATTGAAGGACAAGGGCCGGATAGCTTTCCGCACTGATGTCCGTTCCCTGTGCAAGGGAGAAACACTGTACGCCCGGAAGAATCTGACCGGAGATCGTGCATCCGGGGACCGGCAGGTTCTGGGCGGCTATGGAAAAGGGCCCGATTACTGAATCATTCATGTTTCTTTCCTCCTCCTTTCTGCCTATACTCACTGGGTGAGATACCGATCACCTTCTCAAAGATTCTGGAGAAATAATAGGGATCGGAATAGCCCATCTCATGGGCGATATCGTAGACATAGTGATTGCCCTCAGCCAGAAGAAAGCACGCAAGGTTCATCTTGAGCTTCAGATAATACTGCATAGGAGCGATCCCGGTATTGCTGCGGAAGATTTTTGTGATATAGCTGGCAGATAAACCGGAATAATCTACAAGATCCTGCATTTTCACCGGGACCTTGAGGTGGTCGTGCATGTAGTGGATGATGTTTGTGATATTCACATTCTGATCGTCCATGCGGTTCACATTTTCACGGTCGTAGATCTCGGACAGAATCGTTTCCGCACTGTGTGAGATCTGACGGAAAGTACCTCTGGTGTAAGGCTCTCTCAGGAGCCGGAAGATCGAGCTGAAGAGATAGGTAATCTTGTTCTTCGCATAGGAGGATTCTATGTGTACAACATGTCTGTCTTCTGTGGGGAACAGGCTGCAGTCAGTTCCCACAAAGTGCATCCAGAGCAAGGTCCATGGTTCCTTTGCAGCAGCAAAGTATTCATGAGGAGTATGGGCCGGAATAATGAAAGCATCACTTTCGCCGAGTACACAGGAGTCTTCCTTAAGCCTGATGGTCCCGCTGCCGTAAAGCACATATAGAAGGATATTTTCATTACTTCCCAGGGCTCTCTTTACATAATGATACCGGGCAGCAGGGAAATATCCGACGGCAGAGGGGTAAAGCCTGCTGACGACCGGGTCTTCCTTATAGCCGGAGTCAAGTTCCGGCGGAAGATTGTACATGATCTGGTCGGTAAAACCATCTGCTATATGCAGTTCTTCATTATGGCCCATCGCAAAGTCCTTTCGCCCGGCGCGGATGCTTCCGGGAAACACCTCCGGATGATCAATAATCCATCCAAAAAGCCGGAAGCAGTTTATAGAAAAAGCAAAAGATATAGATATTATATTCATGAAATTCCTATAAAAACAAGGATATTTAAGGGCTTGTGAAATGTATATGAAAGGCCGCAGGCTATTTTGTGTAATTGTGACAAGACTGTACTTCTGTACTGAAAAGTCCATGAAAAACTAAAATTATGTATTCTCTCCGGAGCAGCGTGCTTATATATTTTTATTATCAGAGCGCAGGAATCGATGCGCGGGAAATGAGAGAATTTTTCACCATTTTCAAGGCCTTTCGCCCGTACCGTAAGGGGCTGAACTGGAGGATATATGAAAAACATACTGGACCTGAGAAATGCAAAACCCGGGAAACACCATTCCCTTGGTGACCGGTTCACAGGAAAATCGAAATCCGGACATACCATTACTGTGACAGATTATTATCTGGAGCTTGATGGAAAACCTTACTTCGGAATCAGCGGGGAGATGCATTTTTCCAGAATTCCGGTCGATGAATGGGAGGATAGCATTGTCAAGGCGAAGTGCGGCGGCATCAATATCCTGGCAACCTACGTCTTCTGGAATGTGCATGAAGAAGAGGAAGGAGTCTTCCGCTGGGACGGAAGAAGAGATCTGAGAAAATTCCTTATGATCTGCAGGAAACATGACATGATGGTCATATTGAGAGTCGGGCCGTTCAGTCACGGCGAGATGAGAAACGGTGGTATTCCGGACTGGCTGTACGGAAAGCCGTTTGAAGTGAGAAGTTCTGATCCGGCTTTTCTTGCCCAGGTCCGGTCATACTTCTCAGAGATCGCAAAGCAGACAGAAGGCCTTCTGTTTGAAGATGACGGACCGGTCATTGCACTTCAGCTGGACAACGAATATATGCATTCTTCGGCAGTCTGGGAGTTTACCCAGGGCGCGGAAGAGGAGTGGGTCCCGCTGGGAAGTGATGGCGGAAAGTATCTGACCGCGCTCCGCTCTCTGATGGAAGAAGTTGGCCTTAAGACGCCTTTCTATACCTGCACAGCATGGGGCGGAGCGGCTACGCCGACCGATCAGGCGGTTCCGGTGTGGGGCGGATATTCCTATCAGCCCTGGCTGTTTTATAATCATGAGGGAGAACATCCGGCGACTTTTGAATATATCTTCCGGAACCTGCACACAGACAAGGTACGGAAGACTTATAACTTCGAGCCGCAGTATCCGCCGGAAAGCATGCCCTACTTCTGCTGCGAGATGATGGGCGGGATGACCTGCATGTACCACTACCGCTTTCAGATCCCCATGCAGAGTATCGATGCCATGGCGAATATCAAGCTGGGTAGCGGCTGCAATATGCTGGGCTACTATATGTACCGCGGCGGATCCAACCCGGTCGGAAAATCCGGTTATCTGAACGAACACACAGTGCCGAAGATCAATTATGACTATCAGGCAGCGATCGGCCAGGACGGACAGCTTCGCGAGAGCTGGCACAGACTCAGGATCCTCCATTACTTCCTCAGGCAGTTCGGAAGCAGTCTGGCAGAGATGGAGACCTATGTTCCGGACCAGGCATATGACATGGATCCGCGGGACACGGAAGACCTGAGATATTCTGTGCGTATGAAGGATGGAAGAGGCTTTGTATTCATTGATAACTTCCAGGACCACTTTTCTCTTCCGGACAGGAGGGAAGAATCGGTGACGATAAGGCTTCCGGGGGAAACGATTACGGTCGGACCTTTCAGCATTGCTTCCGGCGAGTCCGCCATCCTGCCTTTCAATCTGGAACTTGACGGAGCTTTACTGAAATACGCAACTGCGCAGCCGGTGATCAGGCGGGAGACACTTGAGGGACCGGTCTGGTACTTCATGACGCCGGACGGAATGGAGCCTCACTTCGAGTTCGACCGGAGCAGAATCCTGTCGATGGCAGGAACGGACAGAAGCTTTCAGACCGTCCTGAAGGATGGCCGCCAGATCCGCTTTGAGGTTATGACAAGGGCAGAAAGCCTTTGTTTTTACGCATACGACGTAAGCCAGGTCCAATATGCGGCATATTCCAAAGCTCCGCTGCTATTTGACGGCAATACCTTCTATACGGAAAAGCGTGAGGCAGAAGTAAAGCTGGATTTTAAGGCGGCAGGCGCTTTCCGCTATGTGATTCGCATACCGGGAGACACGAAAAGGCCTGGTCAGCAGACGATCCTGAGATTTCATTATTCCGGAGATGTCGGACATCTGTTTGCAGACGGAAGGATGATCAATGATGACTTTGCAAACGGCGCTGTCTGGGAGACCCGTATTGATCCATATCTTGAGGAGGGAAAGGAAACACAATTTGTGGTCTATATCACTCCGCTCAGAAAGGACGCCAAGGTGAATGTCAATTCTTCCATGGCGGCACAGATGGAAGAGTACAGCGAAGTAACAGGGGCACTGACAGAGGCATCTCTATGTATGGTAAGCCATACAGAGCTTGAGAAAAATAATCAGATGCAGATACACATGCAGTGAGTGGGCAGACGGGAGAGAACATGATGAGTGAAGCCAGAATCTGGGAAGAAGCAGTGGTCATTCCTACATATGAACCCGGGGCACCGGACAAGAATCCGATGTTTCTGGAAAAAAGGGTCTATCAGGGCAGCACAGGAAAGATCTACCCTTATCCGACCACACAGGTCATCAGCCGCCAGAAGACGGACAAGACCTATCAGGCAGTCTTCCTTGAAAATGAATATCTGAAGGTGATGGTTCTTCCGGAACTTGGCGGAAGGATCCAGCGGGCATACGACAAGACCAATGGCTATGACTTTGTCTATTATAATCATGTGATCAAGCCGGCCCTGGTCGGCCTTCTGGGACCATGGATCTCCGGAGGCATCGAATTCAACTGGCCGCAGCATCACCGTCCGACCACTTTCATGCCGGTCGATCACACCATCCGTGAAAATGAAGATGGCAGCAAATCCCTTCTGATCGGGGATGTGGACCAGATCCACGGAACGAAGGAGATCACCACTTTCACGATCTATCCGGGACGGTCCTATATTGAGATAGAAATATGAGGAAGCTCTTTCCTTCATCGATAAGGCACTGGTCAAGAACCTGCACAATATCAAGGCAAGAGCCTTGAAGGGAATCATTCTGCACAAGCTTGGCCGGGACCAGGAAGCCAAATCCTGGCTGGATGAGAATCTGAGAGTCGACGCTTTCGACTTCGAGTCACTCTTTGTCAAAGCTCTGATCGAAGGAGAAAATACCACGGAGATGAGCCGTCTGGCCATGCTCGACCGCAGCTTCCATGAGACCTATCTCAGGATCTCCAGGGATCTTATGGAGGCAGGACTCTATCAGGAAGCCTGCCTCTGGCTGGATTCCTTCAGGGGAGCAGACAAACCGCTGCTTCACTATTACAAGGGCTACGCTCTTCTGAAACTGGGCCGGGATTCCCAGGGTATGGAAGAAATGAAACATGCGGAGGAGCTGCCTGCTTGTTATACATTTCCGAATAAACCAGAGGAGATCCTGATCCTGAGAGCGGCGATGGATGTGAATCCGGAGGGAGCAAAGGCACCTTACTATCTCGGCTGCCTCTTCTATGACAGGCTACAGTTTGATGAGGCGATCTCGCTCTGGGAGAGGTCCGCAAAGCTTGATGACACATTCCCGACCGTTTTCCGCAATCTTTCCATAGCTTATTATAATAAGCGGAAAGATCCGGATGCTGCGCTTTTGATGATGGAGAAGGCATACAGGCTGGATGAGTCTGATTCCCAGGTCTTCCTGGAACTGGACCAGCTGCATGGAAGGCTTCACATTTCACCAAAGGAGCGCAGGAAATTCCTGGAGGCACATCTGGAGCATATTGAGGCGAGAGATGATATCTATACCCAGTATGTGACGGTACTGAATCTCTGCGGTGAGCATGAGAAAGCATATGACGCCATCATGAAGCACGACTTCCAGACCTGGGAAGGCGCGGAAGGCAAGATCACGACCCAGTACAAGACGGCGCTGGCGGCACTCGCCGGAGAAGACTTTGAGAAGAAGGATTATAAGGAGGCGCTGAAGCATCTGGAAGCTGCCCTGTCCTATCCGCATAACCTTGGAGAAGGAAGACTTGAGGGAACAAAAGATAATAATCTGTATTACCTGAAAGGACTTTCCGAGGAAAAACTGGGCATGGAGAAGGAGGCAGAGACTTCCTTCCGAAAAGCGACGGAGGGAGCCTCGGACCCGGCAGGAGTCATGTACTACTACGACCAGCCGGCAGATATGATCCTCTGCCGGGGACTTGCGGAAGAGAAACTTGGCAATACAGGCGCTGCCAACGCATGCTTCTATCAACTCATCGACTACGGAGAGAAGCATCTGAGAGACGAATTCAAGATGGACTACTTTGCAGTGTCCCTTCCGGACCCGTCTGCCTATGATGAGGATATGAACATCAAGAACAAAGCCCACTGCTATTATCTGATGGCGCTCGGTAATCTGGGCCTTGGCAATACGGACAAGGCGCACGGCTTCTTCGACAAGGTGCTGAAACTAGATCCGGACCATCAAGGAGCATTTACCTACAGAACGCTCTGCTGAGAACTGTCCCCACCTGTCTTCCCGTTGTCTTCCCCATTGTCTTGACCGCCCGGATCGTATGCCTTTATAGTGGTAACAGTTACAGGAACTTTACAGAAGAAATCTGGATCTTAAGAAAGTATATCATTGTGATGGATAGAAAAAACCGTTTGAACAGTCCGGAGTGGTCGGGTGGATGTAGGATGAATGAATATCAATGATATGGTGATATACTTATGAAATGAACCGGATAGCGATGATTTCGAACGGGGCAGAATCAACGGTTAAGGACCAGTATTGTGCTGACAGAGGGACTTTTGTCGTTGAAAATCTGTGCAATCTGAAGGCAGTCGTGGAACATGGAAGGCATTTCACGGCCTGCACCTATCCGATGAATTATTCGGGAATGACAGGCCTCCACTGCCGTGTGGTGGCACGGGGAGAGGGTCAGAAAGGAGAAAAGTGATGAAGGTACTTATGGTGAATGGATCTCCGCATGCAAAGGGCAATACTTACATTGCTCTGCATGAGGCAGAAGAAGAGTTTAAGAGGAACGGCGTCGATGTACAGATGATGAATATCGGCATGAAGGACATCAGAGGATGCATTGCCTGCGGGAAGTGCGCAGAGACAGGCAAGTGTGTATTTGATGATGCGGTAAATGAAGCTGCACCACTGTTTGAGGAGGCGGATGGTCTGATCGTCGGTACGCCGGTCTATTATGCGTCCGCTAATGCGACTCTGGTCGCCTTTCTGGACAGGCTGTTCTACAGCACTCATTTCGACAAGACCATGAAGGTAGGCGCCAGTGTGGTCGTCGCAAGAAGAGGCGGACTGTCAGCGACATTTGACGAAGTGAACAAGTACTTTACGATCAGCGGCATGCCGGTCGCCTCCAGCTACTACTGGAACAGCGTTCATGGAAGAAAGCCCGGCGAAGCTGCAGGAGATGCAGAAGGTCTTTACAACATGCGTGTGCTTGCCCGGAATATGACCTTCCTCATGAAGAGCATTGCACTCGGTAAGGAGAAATACGGAATGCCGGAAACAGAAGAGCATGCATGGACACATTTCGTCAGAGCGGATCTGATGGAGTGATCTTAGAAATCATGAACGAAGAAGAACGTTGGACGATGCATGGTATGGACCCGGATGAATGATGAGATCGGGCAGGCAATGAACCGGGCTGCCGGGACCATCAGCACTTATCATACCAAGGCCATGCAGAAGCTAAAAAGGCGGTAGAGAATCCCAGATGGTATGTGCCGGTCAGAGGCATCGGGGCAAAGACAGCCAGGGAGATAGAGAAGAAGCTAAAGCGCACACAATAATGATTCGCAAGGAATATTTGCAGGAGGATTGATCTATGCTCGAAGTTGGAACGAAAGCGCCGACTTTCACATTGCCGGATCAGAATGGTGATATGCATTCACTGGAAGATTACAGAGGGCAGAAGGTGATTCTGTATTTCTATCCGAAGGATAATACCGCCGGTTGCACAAAACAGGCATGCGGGTTTGCGGAGCGCTATCCGCAGATTCAGGAAAAGGGTGCGGTTGTGCTCGGTGTCAGCAAGGACAGCGTGAAGTCGCACAAGAACTTTGAGGAAAAATACAACCTGCCTTTTACGCTTCTGTCCGATCCGGAACATAAGGTTCTGGAAATGTACGGTGCCTGGGGCGAGAAGAAGAATTACGGCAAGGTTTCGATGGGAACGATCCGCACGACCTATCTGATTGACGAAGAAGGCACGGTCATAAAGGCAATGGGTAAAGTCAAAGCTGCAGACAATCCGGCTCAGATGCTCGAAGCACTTTCATGAGGATCATCCTCTCACCGGCAAAGAAGATGAGAGTAGACTGAAGCAATAAAAGCTTATGACCGGATGCACTACCATTTTTCTACAGAACGGTCATCGGAAACAGAATACGTTTTTATCCGAGAAAATAAGAAATCATGAGAATAGCGGCAATGACCTTCCGGCTGCATGCACCATGGGTGCATAGCCTCCACAAGGGACGCCTTCGGTGTGAAAGAAAAGAGAATGATTGTAAAGAGTCTGGTTGCCAGACTTCAGAATAAGTTCCATGTATCAGCGGCAGAAATCGATGAACAGGATATTCATCAAGTTATCGTTATTGGTGTCGCTGTTATTGTACCGAACAATGCTATGGCAGACAGCCTCCGCAAGGGACGCCTTCGGTGTGATGGATGAGATTTCGCAATTCGTTGAGGAAAACTGCGAAGCGGAGATTCTGGACGAACAACGGGAGATCCGATAATTTTATAATTTTGGAGATGCTGTATGGATACAAAGAATATTTACCTGGCAGGCGGGTGCTTCTGGGGCACTGAGAAAGTCTTCAAGCTGCTGAAAGGCATTGTAGATACTACGGTTGGTTATGCGAATGGTCATACACAGAATCCCACTTATCAGGATGTGTGCACAGACAAAACTGGTCACCGGGAGACAGTCAAGGTTACCTATGATCCGCAGAGAATCACATTAGAGAAAATTCTGACGGCCTATTTCATGGTGATCGACCCAACAATTGCGAACCGTCAGGGCGGGGACATTGGAACCCAGTACCAGACAGGTGTTTATTATGAGAATGCAGAAGACCTTCCGGTCATCGAGGCCTTTTTTGACAGGGAGCGTAAGAAGTACGATCCATTTTGCGTGGAACTTCTTCCGATTTCCTGCTTCTGGCCAGCGGAGGAATACCATCAGGATTATCTGGATAAGAACCCGAATGGCTACTGTCATGTGACGAAAGTCGAGTTTGAGGAAGTGGAAAGACTGAACGCAGAATAATCATGTCTGCAGCGCTGTGCTATTAGTAGGAAAGGCAGAATCCTGAGTGGAACGTCTTCGATGTGTCGTGGAGAGAATTACATATCAGAATGAGACAAATGGCTATACGGTCATCAAGTGCCGGGCGAAGAACTACCAGGATCTGGTGACTGTGGTCGGTGCCATGCCGGATGTCCACGTCGGTTCGGTGTTGTCTCTGACCGGCCAGTGGAAAGTGGACGCGAAGTATGGCCGCCAGTTCTCCATGGAGACGTTCGAGGAAACGCTGCCGGCGACGGTCTACGGCATGGAGAAGTACCTCGGCAGCGGACTGATCAAGGGAATCGGTCCCAAGTATGCGAAAAAGATCGTCGGCCAGTTCGGAGCGGATACCCTGAATATCATCGAGGACCAGCCGGACCGGCTGCTTGAGATCCCCGGCATCGGAAGAGCCCGTGTGGAGAGCATCAAGAGGAGCTGGCTGGAGCAAATGGAGATCAAGAACATCATGGTCTTTCTGCAGAGCCATGATGTCAGTACCAGTCATGCGACGAAGATCTACAAGACGTACGGCAATGACAGCATCAAGGTCGTGCAGGAGAATCCGTATCGTCTGGCGGATGATATCTGGGGAATCGGCTTCAAGACTGCGGATACCATCGCTGAGAAGATGGGCTTCGGGAAGGAGAAGTATGCCCGCCTGCGGAGCGGACTGTTCTATACTCTGAATAAACTGTCGGAAGACGGTCACTGCTATGCGACCAGGAAGATGCTTCTGGAAAAGGGAGCAGAGCTTCTTGGTGTAGAGGATGGCCTTCTTGCCATGACGCTGGATGAAATGATCCGCACGAAGGATGTGATCACGGATAACATTCCCCAGGACAGCGTTCATACTCTTTCGGCTGCGCAGGAGAAGGATCATTCCGGATCGGATGAGAGCAACGACCATTCTGGATCAGATGAGAGCAGCGACCAGGTGGACTATTCGCTTTATGAGCAGTATCTCTCCGGGCTGGATGCATCTCGAAATCTTTCTGGGAATCCTTCTGGGTCCGCAAGAGTTTCTTGGCCGGGAGATGCTTCCGTTTCAGGAAATGGTGCAAAGTCTGATACTTTTGATCCAACTGACCCCATGTACAAGGCAGTTTACCTGCCGCCATTTTATTTCTCCGAAACAGGTACCGCGAAGCGTCTGACTTCGATTCTACATGCTCAGCCGAGCGTACACGTAGATACGCAGAACCTGGCTCAGCGGATCACTTTTCGGACCGGGATGCAGTATGACGAGATCCAGATGCAGGCCATCCAGGCAGCGGCGGCCAGCAAAGTATTGGTCCTGACCGGCGGTCCCGGAACCGGGAAGACGACGACTACACTGGGCATCATAACAGCATTTGCAGACGCAGGAGCAAAGATCCTGCTTGCTGCTCCGACCGGCCGGGCTGCGAAGCGTCTGTCGGAGGCCACCGGCCGCGAAGCGAAGACTATCCACCGGCTTCTGGAATTCAAACCTCCGGAAGGGTATCAGAAGAACGAAGAGAAGCCGCTTGAAGGAGACGTCCTGATCGTGGATGAATGTTCCATGATCGATATCATGCTCATGTACAATCTCCTCAAGGCAGTCCCGGATTCCATGACCCTGATCCTTGTCGGGGATATCGACCAGCTTCCGTCAGTCGGTGCCGGAAATGTTCTTCGCGATGTCATTGAATCGGGCTGTGTTCCGGTCGTCCGCCTCAAGCGGATCTTCCGCCAGGCTCAGAAGAGCCGGATCATCATGAATGCGCATCGGATCAATGAAGGACAGATGCCGGACCTGTCCAACGGCCGGACCAGTGATTTCTTCTTCATGGAGGAGGAAGATCCGGAGAAGGCAGTGTCCACGATCACAAAGCTGGTAAAGGAGAACCTGTCTCGCTATTACCATACGCCTCCTTCTGAAATCCAGGTGCTTACTCCGATGCAGCGCGGCGTAGTCGGAGCGTCGAACCTGAACCAGGCTCTGCAGGAAGCCCTGAACCCACTTAGTGGTGAGGTCGGGCAGGAATCAAGGGGATCAGTAGGACAGAGATCATATGGATACGGCGGCTCTGATTCCGTCCCCTTCCTGCGTCACGCCGGCATGCAGTTCCGACAGCGGGACAAGGTCATGCAGATCCGCAATAACTATGACAAAGAGGTATTCAATGGCGACATAGGGATCATCAGCTTCGTAGACACACAGAACCGTACCCTTACCGTTGACTTCGATGGCAGAAATGTTTCCTACGATATCTCAGAACTGGACGAGCTCGTGCTGGCCTACGCCACGACCATCCACAAGTCCCAGGGATCCGAGTACCCCATCGTTGTGATGCCGGTGCTGATGAACCATTACGTCATGTTGCAGCGGAATCTCATTTACACCGGAATCACCCGCGCAAAGAAGATCCTGGTCATCGTAGGAACGAGAAAAGCGCTATCATATGCCGTCCATCATGTCACCGTGACAAAGCGCAATACCATGCTCGCGGTACGGATACGGAGAGTCATGACGGCGAAGGCTGATTTGTGAATATATCAGGAACGAGAGTCGAGATCCGTGATATCATGAAGGATATTCACTTACAGGAGGGAATCGTAATGGACTTTTTTGAAGCGATTGATAAGCGTGCCAGTTATCGTGAAGAGTTCGACGGCGTGGACATTCCCAAAGAGGACTTGGAAGCGATCGTTAAGGCAGGTATTAAGGCACCTTCCGGGTATAATCACCAGACCACATCTTTTATTATTGTCACAAACACTGAACTGAAATCAAAACTGGCTGAGCTTGTCCCGACAAAGGCTATGAAGACTGCCGGCGCGATTATTATTCCGGTTTCTTCTTATTGGGAAGCGAATAATGGACTGTCGTTCGAGATTGAAGACTATGCGGCATCTGTTGAGAATATCATGCTGGCTATAGTAGCCAAAGGATACGCTGGTGTGTGGGTAGATGGGCAGATGAAGCTCGACCATACAGGAGATAAAATAGCAGAACTCATACACCTGGATAAAGGCTTCACTGTACGAGCAGTGATCCCTGTCGGGAAACCAGTGAAAGCAGTTCCGCAGAGAGAAAAAAAGTCGTTTGAAGAACGAGCCAGATTTATAGAGTAAAGCAGGAATGAAAAGACCGTAATCCCGATAATGTAATATGTCAGGATTTGCGGGTCAATATTGAACGTCGGCATATAGATTTCTCCACTGTTTCATTTTCTTAATGGGAATATTATAGCTGAGATTGCAAATAGCAATTAGTAATAAGTTAATTATGAAAATGATCTTAGAGTTTCATATCCATCTCATACCAGGCTTGTCCGCCTAGTGTCGACTGGGACAGGCCAATCTTGCCATATCCCATTCGTTCATAGAAGGGCACAAGTCTGTCGAGACAGGTCAGGACGATCCGCTTTCTGCCTCTTTTGCGTTCGCGGTCGATAAAGCGCTGCATCAGTTCTGTCGCCAGACCCATCTGCCGGTATTCCGGACGTACCTCGAGTCCGGTGATCATCATTGTACTTGCGGCAGGATCATGGATGGACGAATCGGTAAAGAGATCGTCCGTAAACGAATCATTTTCTGTTGCAACTCCAGCGAGAAAGCCGGCAATCTTATTCCCGGATGGATCGAAGCTTATCAGGAACTGGTCCGGGAAATGGGCGGCGCGATCAACGATCACCTGACGGCTGATCTGCTCTCCGGGAGGGAAACAGATCTCTTCTATATCGGCAAGCTCAGGACCGTCTTCCGGCTGGCCATCACGAAATAGCAGACCAGTCCGGATCTCCTCTCTGCGTATTTTCAGCGCATTCGCAAAAGCATCACGGTCAACAGGCTTCTCTCCATTCTGCCAGGATACATCGGATTCATAGATCCGCTCCAGTGAGAGATGGTTGACATACCCACATTTCTGACAGCGCCATTCCGGAAGATGATCATCAAAACCTTTCTGGATGTTGAGGTATTCATGACAGCAGTCACAGTACCATTCGATTCCGGGAAACCGTCTGTCAAGGTCGTTTCCGGTGTAGACATCCTCCTCTTTGCCAATCAGATCAGGGTTATCCGTTTCTGTGTATTCGACCGGATGATCCACCGGAAGATAAGCACTCTTTGGCTGAAATGTGCTGAGGTAGGTCTGATTCAGGCGCCTGCATTCGTTGCGAAGAAGAGACAGCAGTAAAAGCCATGTGAATGCGTTTGCGGTCGTCTCCAGGTCATCTGTCTCAGTCACATCCGGGTCATCATTCTTATCATTCCCTTCGAGGTTCCACTGGTAGACGACATTGCTCATGATCTCATCAAAGATCTCGTCGTCGATCGGAAAAGGCTCGGATTCTCTACTGGCAGAGGACTGGGCTGATCTGCGGTCAAGTACTCCATTGATATAGTCGGCGATCTTGTCGACAAAGCGAGTTGCCTGCTCTTCCGAAAACTCTGCAATACGCTGCATGTTCAGATTGCGGTAGAAGATAAGCACGTCAGGATTGCGGCACAGATCTGACGCCATACGTTTCTGCATGGCCAGAGCTGCTGAGCGCTCCTTCTCCTGATTCCCCTTAGCAGTGCCGGTCAGCCGCCCGAGGATCTGAGTGACCCGGCTGTTTGAGGATGAGTCGGCTCCGCCCTGGCGGAATTTTCCATTTTCCTTGCGCATGGCAAGGATCACCCGGCGCTGATCATCATAGATTGCAGAGAAACGGGAAAAGTCTTCCGTATTGCGGTATTCTGCAGTGTTGGCCGTCCACCAGGCGTGGTTCTGTTCCATCTTCGCTTTCAGCGTTCTATAAACTTCTGCATGGCCCAGTGATATCGGGCTATCGATCGATTCCGGCGGAAGGCTCTCTGCGTATGCACTCAGATCAGACAGCGGATGCCTGCTGTCGGATACAAGAGTTCCGTCCGAATCGACCTCCCAGATTGCAAGCCCGGGGAAGAATTCATCCAGAAGGTCGATCTGCTTCGGGACAGAATCATCGCCTAGAATGTCACGATAGTACAGGTTGCAGATCACACCAAAGCGAAGATCGAATGGATCATCAGATCGTCTTTTCATCACACATCTCCAGTCATGTAAGGATGGTTTAATGGTACCACAGTTTCATGACCAGCGGCCTATTCCTGTTCAGTGACCTCCTGCATTCGGGATGCTGCGCATTCCTCATTTCTGGAGGGCAGAGTGGCTTCGTACTAAATTTTGGAAACATTTTGGGTATATTTTCTTCACCGCATGGAGAATTGCAGTATGTGAAAAACATCTGGCGGTGAATTTTCGAAGTCAGCAGGGAAACCTGCATAGCGATATTTCCGGAATAGCGCAGAGAAGACAAGCAAAAGCGCTGCAAGAGCACGAGATTCAGGAATACAAAGCGGGGAT
>DLFD01000020.1:0-150 GCA_002482005.1 Lachnospiraceae bacterium UBA7729
CAGATATTCTCCCCGCTTTTCTGCCCCCGCGGCCATGACCTTTGCTAACACAAAGGCTCCACCGCGACTTGTGTTGCAATTTTCAGCGTGCAGCAGCCTCCGTGCCAGATATTCTCCCCGCTATTCTCCTCCGCGGCCATGACTTTTGCT
>DLFD01000020.1:286-9039 GCA_002482005.1 Lachnospiraceae bacterium UBA7729
GTGCAGCAGTCTCCGCGCCAGATTTTCCGCGCTATTCTTTCATCTGACTGGCCATTATCATATCCTCTTCCCAGTTGCCGCCTGAAAACAGATCAGCGACACTTCCCGGACTTTGTTTCTTTCATTGCATGCAATCAATGTGTATAATACCTCATTGTGACGAACCGGCGTTTAATATATTAAATAAGAACATGTAAGGATAAGAAGAGTTATGGCACATACAACAAAGTACTCCCTTGGCGTTGACATTGGTTCTACCACGGTCAAGGTTGCAGTGCTGGACCAGGACAGCAGATTACTTTTCTCGGATTATCAGAGGCATTTTGCGGATATCCAGGGTACTCTCGCCAGGCTTGTAGGAGAAGCCAAAGATGCTCTTGGCGACCTTAAGGTCTCCACGGTCATCACTGGTTCCGGCGGACTGACTCTGGCGAATAACATGGATGTACCATTCGTCCAGGAGGTCATCGCTGTTTCCAATTCCCTTCAGCTCTATGCTCCTCAGACGGATGTCGCGATCGAGCTCGGCGGCGAGGATGCTAAGATCATCTATTTCGACAGAGGCAGCATCGATCAGCGTATGAACGGGACCTGTGCCGGCGGCACCGGGTCTTTTATCGACCAGATGGCATCCCTTCTTCAGACGGACGCTCCGGGTCTGAACGAATATGCCAGGCACTATCAGTCGCTCTACACGATCGCGGCAAGATGCGGCGTCTTCGCCAAGTCTGATATCCAGCCTCTGATCAACGACGGAGCGACCAAGGAAGACCTTGCCGCGTCCATCTTCCAGGCGGTTGTGAACCAGACCATCTCCGGCCTTGCCTGCGGAAGACCGATCAGAGGACATGTGGCGTTCCTCGGCGGCCCGCTCCACTTCATGAGCGAGCTCCGCGCAGCTTTCATCCGCACCCTGAAGCTGGATGACGAGCATGCTATCATCCCGGAGAATTCCCATCTGTTCGCAGCGATCGGTTCTGCCCTCAGCGCCCACACTGCCATGGCGGTCAACCACTCTCCGAAGCACGAGAAACTCGTTGCGGACATGGAGAAGAGAGACGGCAGGTCCTACAAGGATTATGACGAAGACTCCGACATGGACCTGTCCGTACTTCAGAACGTGCTGGAGCATGGCATCCAGATAAACTTCGAGGTTCCGCGCATGGATCCTCTCTTCGAGTCTCAGGACGAATATGACGACTTCATCGAGCGTCAGAATCAGTATAATGTCGTGACCGAAGATCTCGAAACCTATTCGGGCAGCTGTTTCCTCGGCATCGATGCAGGATCTACAACGACAAAGGCTGCTCTTGTCTCCGAGGACGGCTCCCTGCTCTATTCGTTCTACAGCAACAACAACGGAAGCCCGCTGAAGACTTCCATCCGCGCCATCGAAGAGATCTACGAGCACCTTCCTGAGGATGCCCATATCGTATACTCCTGCTCCACCGGCTACGGGGAAGCTCTGATCAAGTCTGCCCTGATGCTGGATGAAGGAGAGGTCGAGACCATCGCCCACTACTATGCGGCTTCCTTCTTTGATCCGGACGTCGACTGCATCCTCGATATCGGCGGCCAGGACATGAAGTGCATCAAGATCAGAAACCATGCGGTCGACTCCGTCCAGCTGAACGAAGCCTGCTCCTCCGGATGCGGATCGTTCATCGAAACCTTTGCAAAGTCGCTGAACTACTCCGTACAGGACTTCGCGAAGGCAGCCCTGTTCGCAAAGCATCCGTTTGACCTCGGAACCAGATGCACGGTATTCATGAACTCCAAGGTCAAGCAGGCCCAGAAGGAAGGTGCATCCGTCGAGGATATCTCCGCCGGCCTCTCTTACTCGGTCATCAAGAATGCCCTCTACAAGGTCATCAAAGTTTCAGATGCCAAAGAGCTTGGCCGCCACATTGTGTGCCAGGGCGGAACCTTCTATAACGACGGAGTCCTCAGGGCATTCGAGAAGATCGCGAACTGCGAAGCCATCCGTCCGGACATCGCAGGCATCATGGGCGCTTTCGGCGCAGGCCTGATCGCCCGCGAGCGCTACGAAGATGCCCAGAAGGAAGGCCTGAAGACCACCATGCTCTCGATCGATCAGATCCGCAGCCTTCAGTACACGACCCATAACGCCAAGTGCCAGGGCTGCACCAACCACTGCAGACTGACCGTCAACCATTTCTCCGGAGGAAGGACGTTCATCTCCGGCAACAGGTGCGAGCGTGGGATCGGCAAGAAGAAAAATGCTCTGAACCTCCCGAATATGTATGATTTCAAGAATCATCTCCTGTTCGACCGTGAGGTCATCCCGGAGGACCAGGCGACCAGGGGCGTCATCGGGCTTCCGCGCGTGCTCAACATGTACGAGCTCTACCCGTTCTGGCACCTCTTCTTCTCAGAACTGAAGTTCCACGTGGTGCTTTCCCCGGCCTCCACGCACCGGATCTACGAGCTGGGCATCGAGTCCATCCCGTCCGAGTCCGAGTGCTATCCGGCAAAGCTGACGCACGGCCATATCGAGTGGCTCATCGCACAGGGTGTAAAGAAGATCTTCTATCCCTGCGTCCCGTATGAGCGTCAGGAGTTCAAGGAAGCCGGCAACCATTACGACTGCCCGATCGTGACCTCCTACCCGATGAATATCAAAAACAATGTGGAGACACTCAGATCGAAGAATATCGAATTCATCTGCCCGTTTGTCGCATTTACAAGCCTGAAGACCGTATCAGACCAGCTGGTCTCCGTCTTCAGGGATATCCCTGAAGCTGAGGTCCGCAAAGCCGCTGAGGACGCCTGGAATGAGCTTGACCGCACAAGACGCGCGGTCTATGCGGAAGGTCAGCGGATCCTCGACTATCTCGAGGAAACCGGAAGACACGGCATTGTACTGGCAGGGCGTCCTTACCACATCGACCCGGAGATCAACCACGGCATCCCGGAGATGATCAACTCCTATGGCATGGCAGTTCTCTCGGAAGATTCCATCTCCGGGCTGACACCGATCGAACGGCCGCTGAGAGTCCTGGACCAGTGGATGTACCATACCAGACTCTACGGAGCCGCGGAATACGTCAAGCAGAGGGACAACCTGGACCTGATCCAGCTGAACTCCTTCGGCTGCGGAGTCGACGCTGTCACCACAGACCAGGTGGATGAGATCCTGTCGGGCTCTGACAAGCTCTACACCTGCCTGAAGATCGATGAAGTAAGCAACCTCGGAGCCGCAAGGATCAGGATCCGTTCTCTCATGGCGGCTATCAGGATCCGCCAGAGAAACCACCAGATCCGCACGATCCGCCCTTCAAAGCAGGAAGCAGTCTCCTTCACGAAAGAAATGAAGAAAGATTACACTATCTTCGTGCCGCAGATGAGCCCGATCCACTTCTCACTGCTCGAGGCGGCGCTGAATGCAAGCGGCTACAATGCCGTCGTCGTCAACCCGCCGGAGAAGGATGCGGTCGACAAGGGTCTGAAATACGTCAACAACGATGCCTGCTACCCGTCCCTGATCGTCGTCGGACAGATGATGTCCATGCTGGAGTCCGGCAAGTACGATCCGCACAAGTGCGCGATCGTCATGTCGCAGACCGGAGGCGGCTGCCGCGCATCGAACTACGTCGGCTTCTTCCGCCGGGCGCTGAAGAAGGCCGGCATGGATTATGTCCCGGTCATCGCGGCTTCCCTGCAGGGACTCGAGAGCAACCCTGGCTTCAGGCTCAGCCTGCCGCTCGCCAAAAGGGCTCTTTTCGCCGTCGAGTTCGGTGACCTGTTCATGAAATGTCTCTACCGCGTCCGTCCTTATGAGAAGGTCCGAGGCAGCTCGGACAAGCTGCATAAGGAACTGGAGAAGGAATGCATCGACCTGATCAGCTCCGACCATCTGTCCTCAAAGCGATACAGCGAGATGTGCAGAAAGATCGTAGAATCATTTGACAGACTGCCGATCCACGAAGACATGGTCAAGCCGCGCGTCGGCATCGTCGGTGAGATCCTGGTCAAGTACTCTCCCGCCGCCAACAACCACCTGGTCGAGCTGCTCGAGCGGGAAGGCGCGGAAGCTGTACAGCCGGAGCTTCTTGACTTCATCCAGTACAGCCTGTACAACGAGAACTTCAAGTATCAGAACCATTACGCAGGCAAGGCGACCACGGCCCTCTGCAACATCGGCATCAAGTTCGTCGAACACTGCCGCAGGGCAGGACGTCAGGCGCTGGACGCATCGAAGCGGTTCCGCGCTCCGCACCACATCCAGAGCCTCGCAGAGAAGGCAAAAGACGTCATCTCCATCGGCAACCAGACCGGGGAAGGATGGTTTCTGACCGGTGAGATGCTCGAGCTGATCGAAGAAGGAGTAAAGAACATCGTCTGCGTGCAGCCATTCGGCTGCCTTCCGAACCACATCATGGGCAAGGGCGTCATCAAGGAGATCCGCAGACAGCACTCCGACGCCAACATCGTAGCCATCGACTACGATCCCGGCGCTTCGGAAGTCAACCAGCTGAACAGGATCAAGCTTATGCTCTCCGCCGCAGTCCGCAGCATGGAAGAAGGCGGCATGGACAGGAAAGATACATCAGCAGAGATGGCGTGACATCAGCAGAGATGGCATGACGTCAGCAGAGATGGCGTGACATCAGCAGAGATGATATGACATCAGCAGAGATGGCATAAAAAAAGAAGGACAGGCCGAAACCTGTCCCTCTTTTTATATAGAGCGGGGACAGGCTGCACCCTGTCCCACACTTTCTATCTCAGCTCCAAAGTGCCTTCATGAATTCCGGATAGCACTCGTCAACGATCTGCATGAATCTCATGAAGATCTCGACTGCCTCTCTTCCGACGCTATCGTTGGAGGTTCGGACCGGAAGATCATACTCAACGTTGACGTCGCGGTCATCATCGATCAGGAACTTCACATAGCGATACTTGTTATTGCAGGTATTGCATGCAGCAGTAACAGATGCAAACTTGTCATCAGCAACTTCGCTGACAAGGCCGAACAGACGGATGGCAACATCATTGTCATCATCGGTGCTGATGAACTGAACTCTTACGTTCGGTCCGTTCTTGACGCCGAATCCGGCAAGGACACGTGAAGACTTGTCGCCTTCCTCGATCCTGGAGTGCATATCCTCTTTTTCCATAGCCTGCTGAATAAGTCTGGTCGCTTTAAAGATCATGTTTTTCCCCCTTCATGTAGATGTGATGTCTGCAGATGTCCCAATAGGACTTTGCTTACATTGATGTAAGTATAACATAGTTCACAACCAAGTGAACACCGGGGGCGGATATTTTATGAAAATTTTACTAAACTGCCAGTTTACATACCTCACCATTCCTGAACGATCTCACCTACCATGTCATCGGTGAGGTCCTGACCTTCGAGCACATCCTCTATCAGCTCCGATGCATGCGCCACAAGGTCCGGATCCTGGTACATGACATTGGTCGGCTCGGACATAGAGTAAGTCTTGTCGACACCATTGTGCCCGGTCACCGCATACTCATGGATATTCCATTCCGGCTTCACATCGCCCATCTGCTCAGAAAGCATCGAGAACACGGTCACAACAGGGATATTCATCTCGAATGTTCCCCCGAGCCCCTGAAGAAACTCGTCAAGATTCGAATCAAGTTTCGACGGGTCCTTAGAGATGGCGTCGATGACACCCTCGATCAGACGCATCTGGTCGCGGCCGCGGCCATTGTCGCCGTAGGCAACATGCATTCTGTCGCGTGCGAATGCCAGCGCCTGCTCTCCGTTCAGATAGTTTTCCCCCTCGTTAACTGTGAATGTCTGGCCATCCTGGGTGCTCGTCGTGAAAGTTTCGTCCGAATAGACCGTGACACCGCCCAGGGAGTCGATGATCTTCTCAAAACCGACAAAATTGACCTGCATGTAGTAATCCACATCACAGCCGTAGAGCTGGCCGAGCGCTTTCTCTGAATTCCCGATCCCGTAGGCCGCACAGTGGGTCAGCTTGTCCATCGCATTGCCGCCGGCAGGATTCTGGATATAGTAGTCGCGCGGCGTATTGAGCAGAAGGATATTGTGCGTCTGCGGATTGATGGCTGCAAGAACATTGACATCGCCATTGCTCTGCTCCAGCTGGTCCGCCCTCGTATCCACACCACTCATGTAGGCGACAAAAGGCTTCTTCGGATCGATGGCAGGCTCGGTCGGGAACTCAGATTCCGTCTCCGACTCGGCAGGCGTCTGAAGGTCTCCGGCATCCTCCGCCATGGCCGGCGCCGCAAACAGAAGCGCTGCTGCTGCACAGGCAGCAAGATTCTTCAGTAAGTTTCTGAAATTCATGGCAATTCTCCTCTTTTACATGCTGGCTCCGGTGTCCTGATCCCCAGAGCAACAGCAGGATTATAGCACCAGGCAGCAGGATGAACAAGAGGACAGAAATTAGGCGATGAACAAAAACCGCTGGCCTGTCACTGTCACGCAGCATCGTGATGACGCCAAACGCATCCGTATTGAAGCGCATCTTCTGCAATGCTATACTGATTGTTAAGTAGTTAACACAATGTTTCAAAGCGGAGGGAACTATGAAAAAACTACACTTGCTATTGCTTACACTGCTATGTATGCTTGGCGTCTTTGGCATGCCTGCCGTCTACGCTGACACTGTGATCAGCCTTGGCCAGACTGTGACTGTGAATAAGCCGCTCAGCAGTGAAAAAACCTATCCTGATGACGTCTATCAGGTCAAGGTTGACAGCTCGACATCCACAGTCGAAGTCTATTTTTGCGGAGAACATGATCTGGACTATACAGTCAATGGAATCTACAGCGACAGCGGTTACTCTATCGATGATCACCCTTACAACAGTACAGTGGAGCATTACGTATACAACGTTACCCCTGGCTCTACCGTAACAATAGCGGTTGACATCAACGCATCAAGCGATTATGGAAACGCCGTCTATACCCTGAAGGTCAGCAGGCACGTACACACCTATGATCTAAGTTTATGTGACTGGGACATGTGTATGCCGCAGTGTTCCGTATGTTCCTATGATACTTCCTATCCGGAACATACATATAACAGCGGCGTTGTCACAAAAGCTGCCACCTATACCTCCACAGGCGTAAAGACTTATACCTGCTTGAACTGTGGATATAAGAAATACGTGAAGATTCCGGCCAGGATCCTTCCAGAGAGTAAGAAGAAAGGTACCCCGAAGCTTATCGTCAAAAAGAGAAAGATCGTACTCGCTACTGGACTAACACAGGATCTTGTGAAGTCATCCGCTGTCCGTCCGACAGACAAGCGTCTCTATAAGATCCCAAAACTTGCCTGGAAGGTCTCAAACAAGAAGATCCTCCGGGTCAAGGGCAACAAGATCACTGCTCTCAAAGCCGGCCGTACCCATATCACCTGTGTTTACAGGCATAAGAAGTATTCCATCCTGGTCGTCGTCAAGAATAATACCTACGTGAACCATGAAGCTTACTATGTAGAGGATTATACTTACGGTGAGCCCGGTATCGTAGTCAAAAAGGCATATTACAAAGGAAGCACCCTGTACCTGAAACTTGGCATCTATAATTACAGCCAGCGTGAGATCTACAAATTCCAGAGCCTGCGTATCCACGTCTACGACATGGATGATCATGATATCGCCCACCGTGCTTTCAGGAACATCGGTGTTGACATCGATGCATACTCATCCGGCTCTGTAACCGTCAAGATCCCCAAAGCGAAAAAGATCGATATCAGAGGCGGAATCTACATAACAGCGAATTACCTGTATCGTTATTACCTGTAATCCGCAATGATCAAATGTAACTGGCAGATCGTTGATGGAGTTGGCAATATACAATAAGCCCGCCACCGGCGGCCTTTTTGCATACTTTGGTATCTGAAAACGGTCCAGCAATGGACCGTTTTCTTATGGCATGTTTCGCACTTTTGGTGAAATGCACGAAAAGTGCAGATTTTCGGTCGCCGTCTTTCACGGAGCCCAATTATCCCCGCCAATGCTGCTGTCCACTTCCCGATCATCATAGATATCGTTATAGTGAGAGCAGATCTGTTCTATAAAGTTGGCACTGAGATTCTTCTTCTCTCGCCTGCGTCCGTCGTTTTCTTTCATGGGAATATCCATTCCTTTCTAGTCACACATTACAAGTCACACTTGCCAAGAATCCCGACCCTGAGCTTGGAAATTTTTGTTCTGTTTGCATGTGCTCTCCTCGCCATCTCCCAGTGTCAACCATCGTGTTGGGGAAGATAGCGGGGAAATTGGGTGGGAGGTTATTTTCGAAGCATCCTTTTTATCTTCCCCTTTACTCTAACGGACAGCTTACACCTCATCAGGTGATGTGATGAACTCTTCGATCGTTCCACTTACAATGTCCACTTCCGGGTGCTCTGCAAAGACTTTTAGTTCCCTCTCACACCGATCCGGTCTGCTGATATCGTCGGAGTCCATACGAGCAATAAGATCGTGCTGGCAGTGTTTCATACCTTCGTTAAGTGCCTTACCCAGGCCTCCATTTTCTTTGAGTCGAACTACGTGAAGTGAACTATACTTTGCAATAACAGAATCAAGTTCAGGAGTGAGTGGGCCGTCACAGACCAACACGAAATCATCTGTGGGCGCAGTCTGATGGAGAATACTCTCTATGCTCCGCTGCAAATATTCAGGTTTTTCTTTGTAGTAAACGGACATTAAGACCGAATATTTGTCGTCCACAATAACTACCTACTCTCTGCTATGATTGTGTCAATAGTTTTGTG
>DLFD01000036.1 GCA_002482005.1 Lachnospiraceae bacterium UBA7729
GGAATCCGTCGCCGGCGCGAGGCAAGCGGATGGCCGGGTGGCGACGGAAAGGGCGAAAAATTCCGGGAATCCGTCGCCAGACACAGATTAGCAAGCTGTAATAGGAAAATAACGTAAAAAAGGACGCCGGCATCAGCCGACGTCCTTCGGACTTGCTTTTGTTATTACGCCTGTAAGGCAATCAGCCCTGAGCCGGTGCTCCAACCGGGCAGACCTCTGCGCAGGTTCCGCACTCTACGCAAGCATCAGCGTCGATCACATACTTGCCATCTCCCTCAGAGATAGCGCCAACCGGACACTCGCTAGCGCAGGTTCCGCAAGCGACACAATCATCACTAATAACGTATGCCATAATAAAGATCCTCCTTATTAATCCTGTGTGTGGGCTTCTTTTTCGAAGTCTTCTGTATCCGTATCATAATACAGTGCAAATAGTTTAGACAAGCATAACTTTAGGTAGGCATAATCCGGGAATATGAACGAGGATTGATGCTGGTCTGGGAGATACTGGTCTGACAGATACTGGTCTGGGAGATGCTGGATTGGCTGATGCTGCGGAAGGGTACTTGCCTGAGGCTTGCCGCTGGCACAACACTATCGTCATATAAAATTGTACAAAATCAATCTTGTGCGATGTACATTTCCATACTATAATCTTGAATACAACTATAGATTTCATATCGGATGTGTGGTAATATCCGTGTACACAAAAGGAGGTCATTACATGGCTGAAGAGATGAATAAGGAAACTGCTGCTGAGAAGAAGGCACCGCTTAAGGTTTCCAAGGATATGACGATCGGAGAGATCATTAACGTCGATGTCAACCTGGCAGGAGTCCTGATGGGCGGCGGAATGTACTGCATCGGATGCCCGGCATCCATGGGCGAGTCTCTTGAAGAGGCAGCTATGGTCCACGGGATCGATCCGGACCTGCTTCTTGAGCGTCTGAACGCTTACCTGGCAGCACAGGCGCAGTGAATCGGCTCCTGTCTGATCGAAGAGTGAAAAGTATGTTTTCCGCCGGCGGGGAGGACTTTCTGCCGGCGGATGCTGTATGTGAAGGCTACGAGCCGCATGGGGCGGCCATGCCCCAATGGGAAAGCCCCAATGCGGCGACAGCTCACGTGACATGCGGAGCATGTGAGATGAGTCGCGCGCGCACCGCGGGCACAAGTGCCTCGCGCACCGCGCACGAGATGAGTCGCGCGCGCACCGCGGACGCAAGCGTCTCGCGCACCGCGCACGAGATGATGGAAGCGGCTGAGCGGCTCGATTTATCAGTAACGGAAGGGGAGTATGCGATGCGGCGCAGGTTCTGCGCAGAGCAGCTTCGGGGAGATCCATGAAGATAGAAAAGATCAATGACAACCAGATACGCTGCACACTGACGCCGGAGGACTTAAAGTCGCGGGATATCCGTATCTCAGAACTGACATACGGGAGCGGGAAGGCGCGCAGTCTTTTTCAGGAGATGATGCGGGACGCCTTCCGCGATTACGGCTTTGCTGTCGACAACAGCCCTCTGATGGTGGAAGCGGTGCCTGATTCAGGAGGCAATCTGACACTGATCATCACGAAAGTGAAAGATCCGGAAGAGATAGACTCCAGATTCGCACACTTCACATCGGATCCGTCAGGGGACGAATATACCTTCTCCAGTCTTGCAAAGGACCTGACGGGGGCGGATGATATCCTGAACCTGCTGAAGCGGCAGCCTTCCAATGGTACGGATGACGGTCAGGAAGAAAAGGGCAGCCGGCCGAAAGCCGGGCACAAGGGCTCGGCACTTGTGCGTGCGAAGGGCGGCAAGGGAACCGGAGAAGAGCGCGGAAGTGAGCTGAACACGATGACGGAAGAGGAACTGTTCGGCTATACACGCTTCTATATGTTCCATACTCTTGAGAGCGTGATCAAGGCGGCCAGGAACATCAGAACGGATTATGTCGGGGGAAATACTCTGTTCCGCAATCCGGATGACGGAGAGTATTACCTTCTGATCCGCAAGGAAGACACAGAGCCGGAGCGCTTCAATCAGATCTGCAACGTGCTTTCCGAGTACGGACTGCCGATGGATTATGTGAAGGGGACCAGCGAGTTCTTCCATGAGCATATGAAGGTGATCGTGGAAAGACAGGCAGTGCAGCAGCTGCGGACCCTTTAAAAAATATGTGTAACATTCCGGAAAAGACCCTGAGGGGGAGGACGAAGAAGGAGTCCTCCCCCTCTTTTTCCGTAACAGAGGCCGAAAATTGGCCATTTTGCCCGCATCTCTCAGGCCATGTTCGGCGGGTTTCACAATTTGGGTAAGGTCTTTCCGGAAGATTGCTGATTCCTGCAAATGTTACATGCTTTTCGTTGAGTCTCCGGAGAAGCATTTTATAATAGAGACGTGCTAACGGATGTGGCATGATTCATTGGAGCTCCGTCATGTCGGGCGGCCGTTCGGCGTACCCGTGATCCTATCTATTAAGATCTGTAATTCACGTCCAACGCATATCTTGAAGACTCGGCCTCTGGCCTGCCGGGATGCGGCATATCCCAGGTTTCCCACTGGCTGCACGGCCGGCGGAATGGTACATCACACTATACAGCACCTCGCCGGCAGGGAGGAGGAAGTGTTATGCAAGGTGGCAACATCAAATCCAGATACAGAAAGGGAAATCAGGAGGGTTCCCTCAGAAACATGCTCCGCGAGTATTACCTGGCAGGCTGTGAGATCAGCGTTCAGGGAAGGAAGGCGGAACCGTGGCAGGCAGCTGCGTCATGTCTCCGGGAACCGTCGGGCTACATGATGGACTTTATTCCGGATGAAGATAACAGGCGGATCGCACACATTGATTTTGTCCGGCTTGATGACGATGATCCGGAAGAAGCAGAAGAGCCTTATCGGACCCCCCGCGGGAAGTATGCAGGCTGGTGCGGATGATGCCTTGAAACAAGGTCCCAGGGCAGCGTGAATGAATGATCAGAGAACGGAAAATTCCCCCGGAATGCTGATTTTCTTAAGAATGTTTGCTGTCGACGGACTTCGTAAAGGTTGTTATACTTACGGTTGTAGGAAACTGTCCTGAATCTATGTCTGAACTTACAGACTACCAAATCCCGCGTCTTTTTAAGGCGGAGAGCGGAACTGTCATCTGAGATCCGGAAAGCGGGAACAAAAGGGGATATTATGCGGGAAAGCAGTGGAGACAGCCGTAAGGATAACAATTCGGATAAAAGAACATCTGATAAAAGAACATCTGATAAAAGATCATCTGATAGAAGACCATCGGATAGAAGATCATCTGTAAGAAGGGACTGGCGGCAGCAGAAGCCGCTTTTTGTGCTTATAGGCGCGGCGCTTCTGGTCCTGGCCTCTGTCCTGATCGTGAAGAATACACCGACGAACAGAAGGATGTCCGATGCTGATTATTTCGGCAGCATGGAGGAAGACGAGGCGGCCCTGGTCCTGGATTCTGAGATGGTCCCGGAGCGGGCGATCGTGAAGGACGATGCCGTATATCTGCCATACAGCATCGTGAAGGAAAGACTGAACCCTCGTTTCTACTGGGACGGGGATATTGGCAAGATGCTGTTTACCACGGCATATCAGGAATTTGAGATACCGGTGAACTCTGCGTCCTACAGCATCATCGACGGCGTGAGGACGACGGATCCGGTGAGCGAAGGAACCTATGACAGGATCATCCTGTACCGGCCGGAGGACGGCCGCATCACGGGAGAGTCTGCGGAAGAAGGGAAGGAAGGCAACAGCACCGGCCTCTATGTCAGCGTAGATTTTCTGCAGCAGTATACCCAGGCGGAGTACACCTGGGAGAAGGACGGAAGCGGGGATACGGAAGGGCATGTCCTGATCCGCTGTCAGTGGGGCGATACCCTGACCGCGAAGTCGGTCAAGGAGGCAGCGGTACGCTATCAGGGCGGGATCAAGAGCCCGGTCCTGACCACCCTGCAGAAGGGCGATACCGTCATCGTTCTGGAAGAACTTGATCACTGGATGAAAGTCCTGACGAAGGATGGCTACATCGGATACGTGAAGTCACGCAGGATGGCGCAGCCGGTGACCGAAGAGATCACCACGGACCTGAAGGCTCCCGAATATCCTTCGATCCGGATGGACGGGAAGGTAAACCTTGTCTGGCATCAGATGACTGCCGAGGACGGGAACGATTATCTGAAGGATGTCACGGAAGGGATGACGGGGGTCAATGTGATCTCCCCGACCTGGTTCTCCCTGAAGGATAACGAGGGAAACATCACCTCGATCGCTTCGGAGAAGTATGTGAAGAGTGCCCATAAGAAGAAACTTCAGGTCTGGGGGCTTGTCTCTGATTTTTCGGGCGAGATGGATACCTCTGCGGTGCTGGCTTCCACAGCCGCAAGGCGGAACTGCATCGGACAGCTGACAGATCTGGCGGAGGATCTCGGACTTGACGGGATCAATCTCGACTTTGAGTATATGGAAGAGCCCGATGCCGCCGCTTATGTACAGTTTGTCCGGGAACTGTCCATCGAGTGCAGGCGGAATGAGCTGGTCCTGTCCGTGGATATGAAGCCGCCGTACGAGTTCAATAAGTGGATGGACCGCTGTGAGATCGGGACCGTCGCGGACTATGTGATCAACATGGGATATGATGAGCATTATTCCGGTTCGGAGGCTGGTTCTGTCGCTTCTCTCCCGTATGAGGAGAATGCGGTCAGCGAATACCTGAGCCAGGGAGTCCCGGCGGAAAAGCTGATCTCTGCCGTTCCGTTCTACACGAGGATCTGGTATTCATCGGAGAATCCCGACGGAACAGCAAACACCAGCAGCGAAGTGCTGTCTATGGGAAGCGTCGCGCAGACGCTGGACAGCTGGAACCTTACTCCGGTCTGGGACGCCGGAACATCGCAGCATCTGGCGGACTGGACTACGGAAGATGGCGTCCGCTGCAGGATCTGGATCGAGGATGAAGATTCGATCGCCGTCAAGGCAAGACTGATCCCGAAGTACGGCCTGGGCGGGATCGCCGCCTGGAGACTCGGTTTTGAGGATGACGGGATCTGGGATGTGATCTCAGAGAATATCAGTCTGAGCCAGGAGGAAGCCGAACAGGCCGATGAGGAAGCAGAGATGAGGCACGAAAAGGAGCCCCAGGCGGATATGCAGACCGAGCTTCCTGGGAGCGGGATGGAAACGGAGACCGAAGCCTGATCTTGTGTGGTATAATCTGCCCGTATGTACAGGGGGAGATTATGCCACATTATCTTTATGATGAACTCGCCGGATACTGCAGGTCAGATGCGTATCCGTTTCATATGCCAGGGCACAAGAGAAGGCTCGGGAGCTTCCAGGATCCATTCTCATTCGATATCACAGAGATCGACGGATTTGACAATCTGCACCACGCGGAAGGCCTCATACTTGAGGCAGAACAAAGAGCGGCAAGGCTCTACGGTGCAGAGGAGACACATTTTCTGGTGAATGGCAGCACTGCCGGGATCCTGAGTGCGATCGGGGCTGTCGCAAAGAGGGGCGGCCGTATCCTGATGGCAAGAAACAGCCACAAAGCGGCTTATCATGCCGTGGAGGCGGACAGCCTGCATGTCAGCTATCTGGTCCCGGCAGAGGGAAAGCAGGGCGGCGAGAACGGCGGGCCGATCCGCCCGGAGGATGTGGAGAAGGCTCTTGTGGAAGATGAGCTTCTTCACGCCGGAGACGGCACACGTTTCCAGGCAGTCTATATCACATCGCCGACCTACGATGGCGTCACGTCTGACGTCCGCGGGATCGCGGACATCGCCCACAGATTCGACGTCCCGCTGATCGTGGATGAAGCGCATGGGGCACATTTCGGAATGTATGAGATCTTTCCGGATTCTTCGGTACATCTTGGAGCAGACCTGGTCATCCACAGTGTGCACAAGACGCTTCCATCCATGACGCAGACGGCGCTGATCCATGTGCAGGGAGACCTTGTCAGCAGAAGAAGGCTGAAAGAGATGCTGGATATCTTTCAGACCAGCAGTCCGAGCTATGTCCTGATGGCATCGATTGATAACTGCATCCGGATCGTGGAAGAGCAGGGAACGGAGCTGTTTGAGAAGCTTGCACGGAATCTGGGCTGGTTCTATGGATCGCTGAGGGATCTCAGGAGGATCGGCTGCATCCGGACGGATGATCCGTCAAAGATCCTGCTGAGACCGGATCCCTCCGCCATGACAGCGGGAGAACTCTACAGACGGCTCAGGGAGAAGTACCATCTCCAGCCGGAGATGCTGTCAAGGACCTATGTTCTGATGCTGAGCTCCGTGGGCGACGACGAGGAAGGGTTCCGCAGGCTCAGCCGGGCACTCCATGAGATCGATGAGGAGCTTACAGAAGCGGAAGAAGGAAGGGCACATCCGCAGGAAGCCTTCTTCGGAAAGAAGGACGGTGCGCCATGTGACATGCCGGCGGCAATGACCGGGGCTGATAAAACTGCGCCTTCAGGCGGGCAGCGGATGCCCCTTCCGGAGGCGGTCATGCCGATCGGGGAAGCACGGGATGCATCGCAGGTGAAGCTGCCGTTTGAACAGTCGGCAGGCAGAGTCTCGGGAGAGTATCTCTATCTGTATCCGCCGGGGATCCCGCTGATCACTCCGGGAGAGCGGATCACGGCAAGGCTGATCGGTCAGGTCAGGAAACTGATGGCGGACGGGTATGCCCTGGAAGGGGCGGAAGACCATCAGCTGAAGAGTATCTGGTGCGTATCGGACTGAAAGGAGCTTAAGATGAGACATCTGTTCTATCTGATCGGGAAGAGCGCATCAGGGAAAGACACGATCTATGAGGAGCTGCTGAAGAATAGCAGTCTGGGCCTGGTCTCCCTTGTACCCTATACGACAAGGCCGATCCGCGAGGGCGAGATGGAGGGAAATGAATATCACTTTACGGATCGTGATGGCTTTCAGAAGCTTCAGCGCTCAGGAAAGGTGATCGAAGCCAGAACCTATGACACCATCTTCGGGCCATGGACCTATTTCACAGTCGATGACGGGACGCTTGCGGATGAAGAGGCCGGGAGCGATATCCTCGGGATCGGGACGCTGGAATCTTACCGGCAGATCAGGGACCACTATGGGAAAGAACGGGTGATTCCGCTCTATATCGAGGTCGATGACGGCATCCGGCTGCAGCGCGCCTTACGGCGTGAGAGAAAGCCGGGAAACCACAGGTATGAGGAGATGTGCAGGCGCTTCCTTGCAGACCAGAAGGATTTTTCGGAGGAAAAGCTTTCGGAAGCCGGGATCAGGAAGCGCTTCTGCAACGACGGGGAGCTGGAGGACTGTCTGTCGGAGATCGAAGGATACATCCGGAGCTTCGCGTGATTGTATTGTTCGGCTGATTTCGATATAATAATTAGGATAATCAGATACTATGCGTCAGCGCAGGAACATCACACGGGGAGGAAATATGCCGGGTTTTCGCGATATTGTAGGACATGAAAGCACGATCGGACATCTGAAGACTGCGATCGCTTCCGGGCATGTCAGCCATGCATATCTGCTGGTTGGCGATAAGGGCATGGGAAAGAGAACTCTTGCAGAGGCATATGCCGAAGCTCTTCAGTGCGAGACTCTCCGGGAGGAGCTTGATGCGGGAAGTCTCCCGCCGGCTGCGATCGATTCCTGCGGGGAATGCAGAAGCTGCAGGCAGGCGGAGACCGGCAACCAGCCGGATATCATCGTCTGGAACTATCAGAAGGAGTCTTCGATCTCCGTGGATGATGTCCGGGACCTTGTAAGCGATATCCAGATAAAGCCTTATGCTTCCCGTTATAAGATCTATATTCTTCCGGATACCCAGAAGATGACGAAAGAGGCGCAGAATGCTCTTCTGAAGACACTTGAGGAACCTCCGGAATATGCGGTCCTGCTCCTTCTCACGATCAGCCAGGATGCGATGCTCGAGACGATCCGGTCCAGATGCATCGTACTTCCGCTCAGGCCGGTGAAGCCGGACATGGTGAAGCAGTATCTGATGGAGAAGCACGGAGTCCCGGATTATCAGGCAGAGATCGGAGCCGCATTTGCCCAGGGCAATATCGGGAAAGCGGCGGCGCTGGTGACTTCGGAAGACTTCTATGATCGCCTCAGGGAGACGGTCCGGATCCTTGAGAACGTCAGGGCATGGAAGGTATCGGACATCATCAGTATGATCCGTTCCATGGATGATGACAGGGAAAAAAACAAGGACAAGGCCAGGGAATCCGTGAATGACATGCTTGATCTGTTCACCATCTGGTACCGGGATGTGCTGTACTTCAAGGCGACATCGGACCCGGACGGGATCATCTTCAGAGAGCAGATCGTGAAGATCCGTGAAGCAGCCAGCCGGAGTTCCTATGACGGGATCCAGACGATCCTGGACGCAGTGAAGACGGCCAAGGTCCGTCTGCGCGCCAACGTGAATTTTGATCTTACGATGGAGCTTCTTCTTCTGACGATGCAGGAAAACTGAGCGGAAGGGAAGGACTCGGCGAGAAGCAGCCGCAAGGGAGGCTGCGGTACAGAAAGGATATACATGGTTAATATCATAGGCGTGAGATTCCGAAGCGCCGGAAAAGTATACTATTTTGATGTGAAGGAGTTTGAGCTCCGGATCGGAGACCACGTGGTCGTGGAGACCGCGAGAGGGCCGGAGTACGGCATCGTGGCTACAAGAGCCAGGAATGTCTCCGATGATATGGTCGCGCAGCCGCTTCGCTCCGTCATCCGCGTCGCTACGGAGGACGATGAGGCAAAGAGAGTCGAGCTGGCGGTCAAGGAGAAGGAAGCCCTCCGCATCTGCAGGGAGAAGATCCAAAAGCACAGCCTTGAGATGAAGCTGGTCGATGCGGAATATGCGTTTGACGAGAACAGGATCCTGTTTTACTTCACGGCCGATGGCAGGATCGATTTCCGCGATCTGGTCAAGGACCTGGCTTCCGTGTTTCACACACGTATCGAGCTGCGTCAGATCGGTGTCCGCGATGAGACAAGGATGCTGGGCGGACTCGGGATCTGCGGACGTGAGCTCTGCTGTGCTACTTACCTGAATGACTTTGCTCCGGTGTCTATCAAGATGGCCAAGGAGCAGAATCTGTCTCTGAACCCGGGAAAGATCTCCGGAATCTGCGGACGTCTGATGTGCTGCCTGAAGAATGAGGAGGAGACCTACGAATTCCTGAACCAGAAGATGCCGAAGATCGGTTCGGCGGCGACGACTGCCGACGGCCGCACGGGCAGGGTCATCGAGCTGAATGTACTGCGTCAGCGTGTCCGCGTTCTCTTTGAGGAAGGGGACAGCAAGGAAGCTGAGACTTACGATGTAGACGAACTCACATTTACCCCGAGAAAGCGCAGGGATGAGAATGACCAGCAGCGCCAGGGCAAGGGTGACAGGCAGGGAGACCAGCGCCAGAATAAGGACGAGAAGGGAGACCGCCGTCAGGGGAAACAGGGCGGAAAGTCTTCCAGGGGCCAGGCTGCGCCGGCGGAAAGCGCCCAGGCTTCTCAGACAAAGTCGGCGGAGGGACCGGCAGCCGATCCGGTACCGGTCAGCCCTGCAGCTGCTCCTTGTGCGGGAACAGTGGATGCAGGTATAGCCGCGGAAGGAAAAGCCGCAGAGAGTGCAGCAGCAGAAGGTGCGGTGATCGCTGCAGGAGCAGCCGCGGCAGGAAAAGCTGCAGCAAGTGCAGCAGCAGAAGGTGCGGTGATCGCCGCAGGAGCAGCCGCGGCAGGAGCAGCTGCAGCAGGAGCGGCTCCTGAGCCGGTTTCATCCACGGCCGCGGAGAACGTGACTTCCGAGGTCTGCATGCAGGTTACGGAACAGGCAGCCGGGATATCGGCCGCAGAAGAGAAGACGGAGACGGCAGCGGAAACGACCGGGGAGGTCCGTGTGGATGTGGCTTCTCAGGCAGGAACGGCAGTACCTGCGGAGGCAGCCGGAGAAGGATCTTCGAAAAACGAGGATGCCGGCGCCGCGGTAAGGGAAGATTCCCTTCCGGAGGAAGACGGCCAGGGCGGACAGAGAAGACGTCCGCGCCGCAGAAGAAAAGTAAATCGTCCTGACGGGCAGGGCTTTGCCAATGCGGAAGGAATGCAGGAGAAAGGAACTGCAGGGTCGGACGAAAGAGCTGTCAATGCAGCAGGACCCGGCAGCGAAGGCAGCGGACGCCGTGAGAATGTCCGCCGCGAGGCAGGCAGACCGGATGGAAGACCGAATGGCAGACCAGATGAAAGGCCAGATGGCAGACCAGATGAAAGGCCAGATGGCAGACCGGATGGAAGGCCAGATGGCAGACCGGATGGAAGACAGAGACCTCGCAGACAGGACCGGTTCAGACAGCAGCGTCCTGACGGGGAAAGAAGCGAACGCGACAATCGTGACAGAAGACCGGAGAACCGGGGGGACCAGATGAAGGGAGACCCGGCCAGACCCGACCAGACCCGGGGGGACCAGGCAAGGGGCGACCGCACGCCAAACAGTCAGGGCAGAAGCCGTGACTATGGCGGACGTCCGAGAGGGGACGGAAGACCCGAAAGAAGGAATCAGGAAGAGACTTCGCAGCGCCAGGAGAGGAGAAACCAGCCCGGACAGGGAAGGCGCCGGCCGTATGCGGAGGGCGAGAAGCGGGGAGAGCGCAGAGAACGCCCGGAGCGCTTTGAACGCCGTGAGCGCGGCGGGCAGGCAGGCCGTCCGGGACGAGGGGAACGTCCGCAGAGGCCGGAGCAGCAGGAGCGCAGAGAAAGACCGGAACGGGCTGTGAGACCGCAGAGGGCGGAGAATACCGAATTCTCCGGCCAGAAGTCGAATGAGATGGCAATCTATGCAAAGAAGTCATGAAGATAAGGAAAGCCGCCCGCAGGACGGCTTTCTGCTTTATCAGGGAGAGCGGCTGGATGATCTGCAGAGGAATGGAGCGAAGCTGATCCAGAATCCGGATCTGTTCTGCTTCGGGATGGATGCGGTCCTTTTGTCCGCTTACGCGGAAGCAAATGTGAAACCCGGAAGCCGTGTTCTGGACCTATGCAGCGGCAACGGTGTCATCCCGGTCCTGATGGACGCAAGATACCAGGACAGGATGAAGCAGAATAAACAGGAAGGCCGCGCAGAAGACAGAAGGCAGCCGGCCGGACCAGATGCACCGGATGCTAAAGGCTGCGGAAGGCAGCCGGCCGGACATGGAGCTTCTGCAGCACTTCCTGAGTTCCTCGGTATCGAGATCAATCCGGTCTGCGCCGATATGGCGGCAAGAAGCGCCGCCGGTAACGGGCAGTCTGAGCGGGTATATTTCCGGAAGGGAGATCTCTGCGGGATAAGGGACCTGGTGAAGGCTGCTTCGTTCAGCCTTGTGACGGTCAACCCGCCCTACATGATCGGCGGGCATGGCCTGACAGGGGACAATGATGCCCTGACCTGTGCGAGGCATGAAGTGCTCTGCAGCCTGGACGATGTCTGTGCTGCAGCCGAGTACGCACTGATGCCCCAGGGCAGACTGTGCATGGTGCACAGACCATTTCGACTCGCGGATATCTTCCGGAGTCTGAACGCCCATCGTCTGGAGCCGAAACGGATGCGGCTGGTCCAGCCGATGGCCGGCAAGGAGCCGAACATGGTCCTGATCGAGGCGGTGAGAGGCGGAAGACCGAGACTTTCGGTGGAAACTCCGCTGATCATCTATGAGAAGCCAGGCGTCTACACGGAGGAAGTGCGGCAGCTGTATGGGTAAGACAGGAATCTGCAGAAACAAAGCAGAAGACAGCCGGTTTATATGTGAGGATATATGACTATGGCAGGTACTTTATATCTGGTGGCGACACCGATCGGCAATCTTGAGGATATGACGCCGAGGGCGGTCCGCATCCTGAATGAGGTGGATGTGATCGCGGCCGAGGATACGAGGGGCAGTATCAGGCTGCTGAATCACTTCGACATCCATACCCCGATGACAAGCTACCACGAATACAACAAGCTGAGCAAGGCACATGTCCTGGTCGACCGTCTGCTTCAGGGGGAGAATGTCGCCGTTATCACCGATGCCGGCACTCCGGGGATCTCGGATCCCGGGGAAGACCTGGTCCGGATGGCGCTTGCTGCCGGGATCACGGTGTCTCCGGTCCCCGGGGCATGCGCAGCTGTGAACGCGCTTGTCAGCTCTGGAAAACCGACAAGAAGATTCTGTTTTGAAGCATTTCTGCCTATGGAAAGGAAAGAGCGGGCGGAGATCCTGAAGGAGCTGAAGACCGAGACAAGGACGATCGTCCTGTACGAGGCGCCGCATCGGCTGATCAGGACTTTGGGTGAACTCTACACTGCTCTGGGCGACCGGGAGATCACGCTCTGCCGGGAACTGACCAAGAAGCATGAGACGATCGAGGAGACCACGATCGGAATGGCGCTGAGGAAATTCGAGGCAAAAGTGTCCGGAGAAGGGGCCGAAGAGGTTTCCGCAGAAGCTCCGCGCGGAGAATACGTCCTCGTGATCGCAGGCCGCGACCGCAGAGAACTTCAGAGAGAGAAACAGGAAGCCATCACGGAAACTATGACCGTGGAGGAACATTTCCAGAACTATCTGGACCAGGGCATGGACCGCAAGGAGGCTATGAAGGCAGTCGCCAGAGACCGAGGCATCAGCAAGCGGGATGTCTATCAGCAGCTCATGACGTAATCTCTGTTACCTTCCGCCTTTCCGGTACTGCCTTGGGGTCATGCCGTACCTTGCCTTGAAGGACCGGTTGAAGTAGGACAGATTGGAAAAGCCGGCGTTCTGGCTGACTCCGAGGATGCTGTCGTCGGTCAGGGTCAGCATGCGGGCGGCCATGGACAGACGGTATCTGTCAAGCCATGTGATGAAGCTCGTTCCCATATTTTCCTTGAAGAATCTCATAAAGTGCGACTCGCTGTACCCGGCGAGGGCAGCCACATCTTTGATCGTGATCGGCTCCGAGTAGTGGTCTTCCACGTACTTGACGATGACTTTGATCTTATCCAGGCTGCCAGTGCGAAAGTGCCCGGGCGTACGCTCTGTTCTCGAGACGATGAGGTAGAAGAGACGGAGCAGGTTCCCGCGGACCGCGATCTGGTAGCCCTGGGGCTTCTGGCTGCAGAGCAGGTCCGTCTCCTCGATGATCATCCGGGCATTGTCATGCCAGCGCTCCTTCTTTGTAAAGTGAAGCGCTTCCGGTGAATAAGCTCCTTTCAGAAATGTGTCGATCATAGTACTTGTCATCTCCGGCTGACGTGCCAGCAGCAGGGAAGTGGAGAAGATGATATTCTCGTATTCCATTCTTGACGGATGCCCATCTTCCTTCTCGGGAAGGATCGCGTGAAGGTGCCCCGGCAGGACCAGCACAAAATCGCCTTCCCTGCAGCTGAGCTTCGTCATATCCAGGTAGATACGCCCGCATCCCTTCTTCACAACGATGATCTCCGCAGTATCGTGCCAGTGCAGAGGCACGGAGGGAAAGTCCTGCGGAATCGTACATGGAAAAGTATTGTAAGGAAAATCCGCGCTTGTGTGCTTTTTTGTCTCGTGAAATCCCTGATACTGCTCAATATTCATGAAGCATCCCCCTCCGAAAGATATTTCGTGAACTTTCGTTATGATAGGATTGTACTACTTTTTAGCTTAATTGAACAGGAATCATAGCAGGATTCTCGCTATGATGGGTTCATCAGCAAGGGGAGAAAACAGAAAAAGAAATGCCGGATGCATATCATATTATTGCATATGTAAACAATAAACAATCGGATGACAACTTCCGGCTGGAAAACGAAAATACACGAAATATCGGTTGCCTGGCTTGACACAGCCGGACACAGGAAAGGGGATCCATATGGAACTGCTTGAAGAGAGACTTGTAAGTGAGATGGGCAAGAGCGTCAGAGAAGCTACGAATGAGGAGATCTACAGCGGCCTCCTTCATATCGTCCAGACAGAGGCGGCGAAGAAACTCCCTTTCGAAGGAAGCAAGAAGAAGAAAGTTTACTATCTGTCTGCGGAATTCTTGATTGGAAAGCTCCTTTCCAATAACCTGATCAACCTCGGAATGTTTGATGAAGTCAGGGATCTGCTCGAGAAAAATGGCAAGGAGATCACCCAGATCGAGGAGATCGAGGAGGAACCTTCGCTTGGCAATGGCGGCCTCGGCCGTCTTGCTTCCTGCTTCCTTGACTCCATCGCCACACTGAACCTGAGCGGATGCGGCGTCGGTCTCAACTATCATCTTGGACTCTTCCGTCAGGATTTTGTCAGCCTGCAGCAGAAGGCTCAGCCGAACCCGTGGCTGAACAAGTCCGGCTGGGAAGTGAAGACCGGCAAGGGATACGATGTCACCATGGGCGGAAAGACGTATCATTCCACCCTCTGCGATCTGTATGTGACCGGCTATCAGAGCGAGACCATCCCGCTTCATCTGTTTGATCTTGATACGGTAGATGAGAGCATTGTACATGACGGAATCACATTTGATAAGAAGGACATTGCAAAGAACCTGACTCTGTTCCTGTATCCGGATGATTCCGATGATGACGGGCGTAAGCTCCGCATCTATCAGCAGTACTTCATGGTCTCGAACGGCGCACAGATGATCCTTGACGAGTGTGTCGCGAGAGGATGCAATCTGCATGATCTTCCGGACTATGCTGTTTTCCAGATCAACGACACCCATCCGTCCATGATCATTCCGGAGATGATCCGTCTTCTGGAAGAGAGAGGCATCGGGGAAGACGAGGCGGTCGACATCGTGTCGAAGTGCGCGGCTTATACCAATCACACCATCCTCGCGGAAGCGCTGGAGAAGTGGCCGATCTCCTACCTGAAGGAGATCGTACCGCAGCTGGTTCCGATCATCGAGATGCTGGACGATCGTGTGAGAAGAAAGTTCGACGACCCCTCCGTTGTCATCATCGACAAGAACGATACCGTTCATATGGCCCATATGGACATCCACTACGGCAAGTCCGTCAATGGCGTCGCAAAGCTTCACACGGAGATCCTGAAGGATACGGAGCTTCACAGCTTCTATCAGATCTACCCGGACAAGTTCAACAATAAGACCAACGGGATCACCTTCCGCAGATGGCTGCTTTCCTGCGATCCGGAACTCGGAAAGTATATCGCCGGCAAGATCGGCGACGGCTTCATCTGTGAGTCCGAGAAGCTGGAAGATCTTCTGAAGTATGCGGATGACGAGCAGGTGCTGGAAGACCTCATGCAGATCAAGGACCGCAACAAAGTCCGTCTGGCAAAGTATCTGCTGGACGTCAAAGGGATCACGGTCGATCCGGATTCCATCTTTGATATCCAGGCGAAGAGACTTCATGAGTACAAGCGCCAGCAGATGAATCTGCTCTGGTGCATCCACCATTATCTGGACCTGCGCCGCAAGGTTCAGGCTGCGGGTAATGCGGCAGATACTGCTTCTGCACTCTCCGGTGAGCCGAAAGTAACCGTCCTGTTTGCGGCAAAGGCAGCTCCGGCATATGTCATCGCACAGGATATCATCCATGCGATTCTATGCCTGCAGCATGTGATCGAACAGGATCCGGTCATCTCCAAAGTCTTCCGAGTGGTCATGGTCGACAACTACAATATCACGGCTGCAGAGAAGCTGATCCCGGCATGCGATATCTCCGAGCAGATCTCCCTTGCTTCCAAGGAGGCATCCGGAACCGGCAACATGAAATACATGCTGAATGGTGCCGTCACCCTCGGGACCGAGGATGGTGCTAATGTTGAGATCCACCAGCTTGTCGGCGATGACAACATCTATATCTTCGGCATGAGAAGTCAGGAAGTCATCGACCACTATGCAAAGGGCGATTATGTCTCCCGCACCTATTACGAGCAGGATCCGGTCCTTCATGAGGCAGTCGACTTCCTGACCTCGGATGAGATGCTGGGCTGCGGATGCTCCGAGCGCCTGGACCGTCTGAAGAACGAGCTTGTAAGCAAGGACTGGTTCATGACGTTCCCGGACTTCGAAGAATACTCGAAGGCAAGAGAGCAGGCTTACAGAGACTATGCTGACAGAAAGGCATGGGCAAGAAAGTGCCTTGTCAACATCGCGAAAGCAGGCTACTTTTCATCCGACAGAACCATCAGAGAGTACAACAGAGATATCTGGCAGGTAGAGTAATAAGAGCCACAGTCTTCAGATGCTGTCAGTCTGGCGCCTGAAGGCCGCCAGACAGTCAGGGAACCATGTAAGTGCCAGATTGACAGACAAAGTTCAAGCGACAGAAACTCTGTCTGTCAATTGCGTCATACACATCATCTTCAAACATGATGTTCCTCCTTTAGCTGTAAGTATTTGTTCCCTGACACAAACGGGTATTTAAAGAGCAGCTGACTGGCTTCATGATTCGGAAACGTGTGTTCAGAAGTTCCTTCTCCTCAGCAGAAACAACATCTTCCCGAGAATTTTTTCTCCTTTTACGCATCCCCATCTTCGACTGTCGCTGTCGATACCGCGGAAGTCATTCAGCAGGAAATATTCATCCTTCCCCACGGTAAGAGGAAAAGTCACCTGGCTGTCTTTTGGAAGAAATGTCTGATAGGGGATCTCTTCGGCTGGCTGACAGCCGTCGACCAGAAAACTGCCATTCTCAGAAAATTCGATTGTCTGACCGGATGCAGCGACTATTCGGCCGGCACGTCGCTGGCCTTTTTCGTCCTCATAAAGAACAATTTCATTCAGATAAGGTTTTTTCAGGCGGTAAAAGAAGCCGAGATCTCCATCTCTGAAATACGGGGACATATAGTTTCCGGACATGCGGAAAGGGATGAGAACATAAGCGGAAACAAGATAAATCGAAACAAGCAGCAGTGCAGTTTTTAAAAGAAAGAAGATAACAGTATATTTTTTGGATTTCATAGAAACCTCGATAATAAGGGTAAAAGATATGAATAGAGTGTTACAGAAACTGATTATGAAAAAGAAGAAAAAGAAGAACAGATATTCCCCGGACTCTGTTTGCACAGTAGCGCATATGATTTGCCGAAACGGCTGATAAGAATGTTTCCTTTAGTATATGAAGAAGCAGGCATCGGGTCAACCCTCGAAGTAATTCCCGCGGGTGGGTACCCTCGAGGTGAATTCCATGGATGGGGTAGAAGTTACTTTGGAAAATAAGGCAGTAACCAAGGGGTCAAAAAATGAAAAAAGGTTTCAAAAAAAGTTACTATTCACAGCCAATCATA
>DLFD01000080.1:0-123 GCA_002482005.1 Lachnospiraceae bacterium UBA7729
ATGGGCTGCCGATCTCTGCGATGAGCTGCCAATCTCTGCGATGAGCTGCCGATCTCTGCGATGGGCTGCCGATCTCTGCGATGGGCTGCCGATCTCTGCCATGGGCTGCCAATCTCTGCGATG
>DLFD01000080.1:259-5501 GCA_002482005.1 Lachnospiraceae bacterium UBA7729
TGCGATGGGCTGCCAATCTCTGCAAATAGTCTATCACAGTCAGCCTGCTTTCATGCTATAATCAAGTAAATTAATTCTCTGACTTGGAGGTATGCCGATATGATCGATCTTTCTGTCAATGAAGAAAGTCTGAAGCATAATATCGAGAAGGCCCGCAGAGGCCATGTTATCCTCCCGACATATGCGCAGATGAAGGACCCGGGCAAGGTCCCGGAGAAGATCAAAGAGAAGCTGAAGAATGTAGGGCTCTGGGATGTTGATCCGCTGAACCTTTTCCGTATCACCTGGAAGAATGAGGCCAGGGAATCCGGCGGTCTTTTTCAGGATGTCCCGAATTATATCGAGTTCCCGTCAGCGCTGACGGGCGTTCCCTGCAGGATCGTTGCCATGGTCGGCAAGTGGTTCCCGACCGGCTGCCACAAGGTCGGCGCTTCCTACGGCTGCCTCGTCCCGGAGCTGGTCACCGGACATTTTGATGCCACGAAGCAGCATGCTGTCTGGCCATCCACCGGAAATTACTGCAGGGGAGGCGCATTTAACTCCAAGCTGATGGCCTGCGATGCGGTCGCGATCCTTCCTGCAGAGATGTCCAGGGAGCGCTTCGACTGGCTGAAGTCCATCGGGGCCACAGTCATCGCAACGCCGGGCTCCGAGTCGAACGTCAAGGAGATCTTCGACAAGACTCATGAGCTGTCCCAGGACCCGGACAACATGATCTTCAATCAGTTTGAGGAGATGGGCAACGTCGTCTGGCACTATAACGTGACCGGCAATGCCCTGGCAGATGTCTTCGAGGCCATCAGACGCCCGGGTGACAGATTTGCAGGAGCAGCATTTACCTCTGGTTCCGCAGGAACGCTGTCCGCAGGCGATCGTCTGAAGGAACTGTATCCGAAGTCGAAGCTGGCGGTCGGCGAGGCGCTCCAGTGCCCGACTCTTCTGGAAAATGGGTTCGGCGCCCATCGCATCGAAGGGATCGGGGACAAGCATGTGCCGTGGATCCACAATGTCCGCAACACAGATATGGTCATCGACATCGATGATGAGGATTCCCAGAGGCTGCTCCGCCTCTTCAACACGAAAGAAGGGCAGAAGTACCTGAGGGAAGAGCTGGGACTCTCCGATGAGATGGTAGAGAGACTGACCTGGCTCGGTATCTCCGGCATTGCGAACCTGCTCTGCTGCATCAAGATGGCGAAGTACTACGAGCTGACGGAGCATGATGTTCTTGGGACGGTCCTGACCGATTCCGCTGCCATGTACCAGTCCAGGATCGATGAGCTGAATGTCCAGTATGGTCCTTACAGCGAGTTCGAGGCGAAGCTTGACCACAGCATCCATATGCTGGGCGAGAAGACTGACAATATGCTGGAGCTTTCCTACTGGGACAGGAAGAGGATCCACAATCTGAAGTATTATACCTGGGTCGAGCAGCAGGGCAAGACGAAGGAAGAGCTTGACGCCCTCTGGTATGATCCGGAAGGAACCTGGGACGCAGTTCATGCCCAGGCGGCCGAGATGGATAAGCTGATCGAACAGTTCAACGAGGAGACAGGAGTACTCGCAGAACTGTGACATCATGGTGCCAGGGGCAAAAGGTACTTTTTGCCCCAGCATCATATCATGGAAAGAGAGGGAGAAATATCATGATCGAGAATCGTGTCTACAACTTTTCGGCAGGTCCTTCCATCCTGCCGGATGAGGTGCTTCTGTCCGCAAGAGAGAACCTTCTGAACTATGAGGGCTCCGGTATGTCCGTCATGGAGATGAGCCACCGTTCGAAAGTCTATGACAAGATCATCACCGAGTGCATCGCAAATCTTCGGGATGTCATGAACATCCCGGATAACTACAAGGTCCTGTTCCTTCAGGGCGGCGCGACCGGAATGTTCGCGGCGATCCCGCTGAATATCTCAAGGACCGGGGCAGCAGACTACATCGTGACCGGCAACTTCTCCAATATCGCCTATCAGGAAGCACAGAAGTACATGAAGGATGTCCGCCTTGCCGGAACGACCAGGGATGACAATTTCTCCAGGATCCCGGAGCAGAGTGAGCTGACCCTGAACCCGGATGCGGACTATGTCCATATCTGTCAGAACAACACCATCTTCGGCACCACCTGGCACAGGCTTCCGGATACCGGCAATGTTCCGCTGGTCGCTGATCTGTCTTCCTGCATCCTTTCCGAACCGGTAGACGTATCGAAGTATGGCATCATCTATGCAGGCGTTCAGAAGAACATGGCTCCGGCTGGCTTTGCGGTCGTCATCGTAAGAGAAGACCTTCTGGCCGGCGCACAGCCGATCTGCCCGAAGGTATGGGACTTCCAGCTTCAGGCCAAGAAGAATTCCATGCTGAACACGCCGCCGACATGGTCCATCTATATCTGTGGAGAAGTCCTCAAGTGGATCAAGTCCATCGGCGGGACCCCTGAACTTCAGAAGAGAAACCAGAGAAAAGCTGCACTTCTTTACGATTACCTTGATTCGCAGACATTCTACAAGCCGTCTGCGCAGAAGGACAGCCGTTCGATGATGAACGTTACTTTCCGCACCGGCGACGACGAGCTCGACAAGAAGTTCGTGGCGGAGTCCATGGAAGCCGGTATGACCAACCTGAAGGGCCACCGCCTTGTCGGCGGCATGAGGGCGTCGATCTACAATGCGATGCCGTACGAAGGGGTTGAATACCTGGTCGGCTTCATGAAGAAGTTCGCGAAAGAGAATGCGTAAAGCTATATGAAGACAGGCATGGCGGACACTCGACAGATGTGCCCGCCATATCTGTAGTGCGCGCGGCGCAGCCGGATCCGATTAGGGGAGATGAAAGTTTATTCAGGATGGAAGGGGGATTTCTATGCATAGCTTTCGTGAGATGGGACTTCACATCCCGAAGATCATCCTCCCGCAGGAAGGGACGGATATGGAGAAGTGGGCGGTCGTAGCCTGCGACCAGTATACTTCCGAGCCAGACTATTGGCAGAAGGCGGAGCAGTTTGTCGGCGATGCGCCTTCGACCCTCCGCCTGATGCTTCCGGAATATTATCTAGGTAAGCCGGAGGAGGAACAGAAGACAAAGGAGATCCGCGCCTGCATGCAGCGGTACATGAAGGACGGGACTCTCCGGCAGCTTCCGGAGGGCTGCATGGTGGTCAGACGAAGCTGCAGGGGCTATTCCAATGTCCGCACAAGGCTTGGACTTGTGATCGCGGTCGACCTGGAAGCCTATGACTTTCATCTGGGATCGGTGTCAAGAATCCGCGCAACAGAGAAGACGATCGTCGAGAGGATCCCGCCTCGCCTGAAGATCCGGCGCGGGGCACCGATCGAGCTGCCTCATATCATCATCCTGATCGATGACCCGGACCGGACCGTGATCGAGCCACTGGCGGCGAAAGCTTTCGACAAAGACGGTGCTTTCGGAAGCAGGATCGTCTATGACACAGACCTTATGCTGGACGGCGGCCATATCACAGGCGCATATGTACCAGCTTCGGAATTGTCCGGTGTCCAGGCTGCTTTCTCAGACTTGTTTGACAAGGCGACAGAGAAGTTCGGGGCTGGCAAAGAATTCCTGATGGCCATGGGAGATGGCAATCATTCCCTGGCGACAGCCAAGGCTGCCTGGGAGGAAATCAAAAAGGACCTGACCCCGGAAGAGCAGAAGGACCATCCGGCCAGATTCGCCCTCTGCGAGATCGAGAATGTTCACGATGATGGAATCATCTTTGCCCCCATTCACCGGGTCATGTTCGGCGACGGAAAGGTAAGCGGGGAGGAGATCGTAAGGAGGACCGTCGACGTCCTGAGAAAACAGAACGGGGACGCATGGCTGGAGGAAAGCGAGAGAAGCCAGAACGGGGACGCATGGCTGGAGGAAAGCGAGAGAAGCTCAACAGTTTCGACAGAAAAAAAGGATACAAAAGAGAAGGATACAGAAGAGAAGGATACAGAAGAGAAGGATACAGAAGAGAAGGAAGTCTACCGGATTCCGGTCATTGCCGGAAAAGCCCGCTGGACCCTCGTGATCAGCGACCCTTCCTCCGGACTTGAGGTCGGCGCTCTGCAGAATGCTCTCGATGTCTTAGTGAAAGAAGGCATCCGGATCGATTACATCCACGGGCATGCAACCGTGGAGGAGCTTGCAGAGAATCCGCAGAACGCCGGCTTTCTTCTCCCGTCCATGGACAAGTTCAAGCTCTTCCCAGCTGTCGCGAAAGACGGAGCGCTGCCGCGAAAAACATTTTCCATGGGACATGCGAATGAGAAACGGTACTACATGGAGGCCAGAAAACTGCTGACATGATCCGTTCATGGTTTCATCAGGCGGAATGTGTTCTTGTGGTAGTCGATGATCCCATCCTTCTTCATACGTCCGAGTTCCTTTGAGAGGGCAGTCCGTTCAAGGTTGAGATAGTCTGCCATCTGCTGCCTGTCAAATGGGATCTCGAAGGTCATTGCTTTTGTGCGGAGCGCGACCGCGTTCAGGTATGCCATGATGCGGCCGCGCGCTGACTTCGAGGATGTCTGGAATGCCCTTCCGGACAGGTGCAGGTTCTTCCTTGCGGAGATCATCAGCAGGTTCCGGATCATCTTGTTCTCCCAGAGACGGTTTGCATAGCAGCGGATGAGGTCGGCCGCCCGCAGAAAGAGGACAGTGCAGGGCTCGTCGCATCTCACATCGACGATCATGGTCTGATCGAAGCGGATCGCGTAAGTCTCCGCAAAGAGCTCATCCTTCTCGACCATGGTCAGGATCGTGCGGTTGCCCCACATATCGTTCGTCTCCACCGTCGCCTTGCCCTGCAGGAGCAGACCGAGTTCGTAGGTATTGCTTCCTGCATGAAGAATGATCTCATTTTTGTCATATGCTTTTGTGTGCGCGTTCAGGCACTTTAGGGCTTCTCTGATCTCACCGTCTGTCATGTCCTGAAAGAGACGGATCGTCTTCATATATTCGGTATCAGGTATCTTCATCATACTTTTCTCACAAAATTCTGTAAAACTAAGTACTGAGTGTTTCTGTGCGTTATTATTATAATCTATTGACGCAAGTGCCAAAAGTCATCGGCCGTGTGCGCCCAAGCACGTAAGGCCGGGTGGCTTATTGGCATCCTGTATCTCAACAATATCAAGACGGAGAAGACATGAAACTGGGATCCCTCTGGAAGAAGAAAGAATATACAGCGCCGGCGGAGACACAGGCACCGGCCGGGACATCAGCTGCGGCCGGGCAGGCG
>DLFD01000080.1:5557-9657 GCA_002482005.1 Lachnospiraceae bacterium UBA7729
GCGGCCGGGCAGGCGGCGCCGGCCGAGATATCTGCGCCGGCTGCAGCTCCTCATCAGGAAACGGCATCTCCCCGCGGCCTCACATCTGCCGAAGCCGCCCGCCTCCTGGAGGAGGGCAAGGGCAATGCGATGCCGGACAGGGGTTCCAGGAGCATCCGTCAGATCGTACTTTCGAACATCTTTACCTATTTCAACGGTATCTTCGCAATCCTTGCCGGCCTGCTGATCGCGGCCGGGTCATTCCGCAGCCTCACATTTGTCCCGGTTGTCCTTGCAAACATGGGGCTGGGCATCGCCCAGCAGATCTATGCAAAGAAGGTCCTCGACAAGCTCGCGCTGCTGGATGTCTCGGACTTTACGGCGGTCCGCGATGGAAAGGATGTCAGGGTCCCGTCCGCGGAGCTGGTACTCGGAGACCTGATCAGGCTCGAGAGCGGGCAGCAGGTGCCGGCGGATGCGATCGTGGCCGATGGCTGCGCAGGTGTCAATGAATCTCTGCTCACCGGCGAGGCCGATGAAGTTCAGAAGGTTTCCGGAAGTGAGCTGAAGTCGGGCAGTTTCCTGACGTCCGGCCGGCTGCTGGCCAGGCTGACTCACGTCGGAGCGGACAGCTACGCGGCCAGGCTGACCCTGAAGGCGAAGGAATCCAGGGACAGGCCCTCCGAGATGGTCCGCGATATCGAGTGGATCATCCGCATCGCGGGCATCCTGATCATCCCGGTGGGCGGACTTCTGCTGTACCAGGGAATGAAAGTGAACGGACAGACATTCGCAAAAGCGGTCCCGTCGATGGTCAGCGCTGTTATCGGTATGATCCCGGAAGGCCTCTATCTGCTGGCGACCGTTGCCCTCGCGATGAGCGCCGCAAGGCTTGCATTCAGCAAAGTCATGCTGCACGACATGCACTCGACCGAGACGCTTGCAAGGGTAGACGTCCTCTGCGTCGACAAGACAGGGACCATCACCAGCAGCGACATGAAAGTCACGGAGATGCTGCTGCCGGCCGGCTGCGACCCCGGCAGAGAGCAGGATGCGCGGAACCTGCTTGCCCGCTATGTCTCCACGGCTGCGGACAGCAACATCACGATGAAAGCGATCCGGGATGCGGTCCCGGATATGCCGACGCTGGAGGGAAGCAGATTCACCCCGTTTGACTCGAGGCGGAAATATTCGGAGATCTGCATGCCTGACGGGACGGCCTTTCGGCTCGGAGCGCCGGAATTCCTGCTGACAAAAGAGCAGCTGGAGCAGGACCGGGGAATCCTGAACTCCAGGGCAGAAGAAGGCAGGAGAGTGCTGGCTCTGACCGAGCGAAGGGCGCCGGAGGGAAACGGATCCGGAGAGAAGAAGGGGGCAGTATCTGGAGGAGAGGGGGATCCCGGTCTTCTATGGCAGCCGGTCCTTTTCATCGTGCTGGACAATGAGCTTCGCGAGAATGCCGCGGATACATTCCGTGATTTTGCCGCGGAGGGCGTGAAAGTGATGGTCATATCGGGCGACAACCCGCTGACCGTCTCCCGGGTTGCCCAGAAGGCAGAGATCCCGGACGCCGGCAGGTATGTCGATGCCTCTGCTCTCGATACGGAGGAGAAGCTGAAGGAAGCTGTATCCCGGTATACCGTCTTCGGACGAGTGAAGCCGGAGCAGAAAAAAGCACTGGTAGATGCGCTGAAAGCAAAAGGACTCAAGGTCGCGATGACCGGCGACGGCGTCAACGATATTCTGGCCATGAAGGCTGCGGACTGCTCGATCGCCATGGGCAGCGGGAGCGATGCCGCAAGACAGGCAGCCCAGGTCGTGCTGCTTGATTCCGACTTCTCGCACATGCACCAGATCGTTGCCGAGGGCCGCAGGGACATAAACAATATCACAAGGTCAGCGACATTATTCCTCTACAAGAATATCTTCTCGCTGCTGCTTGCCGCATTCTCCATCATGGCGACCTTCACCTACCCGCTGAAGCCGAGCCAGGTCTCCCTGATCTCGACCTTCAACATCGGGCTGCCGGCGTTCTTGCTTGCGCTTGAAGCGAATGAGCAGAAGCAGGAGGGCAGCTTCCTGAGGAAGACTCTGCTCGGTGCGATGCCGGCGGCGCTGACGTCCTTCTTCTCAATCGCGTCCATGGTCATGTTCGCGCAGATGTTCCATATCCCGGAGGCAGACGTCTCCGTCGCCAGCACCTACCTGCTCGCGGTCGTCGGCTTCCTGATCCTGCTGAACTCGGCGAAGCCCTGGAACCGATGGCGCATCGCCGTCATCGTCATATGCGCATTCGGTTTCATCATCAGCGCGGACCGGCTGTCAGGGCTCTTCGAGATGCGGGACATCTCCGGAAGAGCTGCGGCGCTGAGCGTTGTATTTGCATTAGCACAGATCACCGTCATGCGTTGGCTGACCCAGCTGTTTTCATGGATCGAGAGTAAATTCGAACGGAAGTGATATCGCTCCGCGCAGAGCGTACGGGAAGCCTGGTACGGAAGGCTGTATTTCGTTGCTTCAGCCACATTTCTTTTCCGGCCGGTCTGATAAAGTATGGAATGATCGGTGAAAGCAGAGTGTGTGCCTTTTCAGGCTTAAGAGAGGAGATTATAATGATCCGCAAGATTATCCATATCGATGAAGAAAGATGCAACGGCTGCGGCCTCTGCGCGAGGGCGTGCCACGAAGGGGCGATCGACATCGTGGACGGAAAGGCGAAGCTGACACGGGAGAATTTCTGTGATGGCTTCGGCGACTGCCTGCCTAACTGTCCGATGGGGGCGATCACATTCGAGGAGCGCGAGGCTCCGGAGTATGATGCGGCAGCGGTTGCAGAGGCGAAGAAAGCGGAGGCTGGAAACCGGAGATCCGGCGGCCAGATCCGTCCTGACCATTCCGCCTCTGATGAGCCTTTTTCCGGCTGCCCGGGTTCCCGCATGAGGAGTTTCATGCGTCCGTCCGCGCATGCTCAGGCTCCGGGACCGGATACGGACCAGAGGAGACATTTCCATCGTCCGAATCCGAATAAAACCGCTGTCAGCGAAGCCCGGAATGCTGCACCAGATGCTCCGGCATATTATGAAAGGCAAAGGTCGCAGCTTCAGCAGTGGCCGGTCCAGATCCGTCTGCTCCCGGCCGAGGCCCCTTTCTATAACGGAGCCAAGCTTCTCATTGCAGCTGACTGCACAGCTTATGCATATGCAAACATGCACGAGGACTTCATAAAGGGACATGTGACTCTGGTCGGATGCCCGAAGCTGGACCCGGTCGACTATACGGAAAAACTCACGGAGATCATAACAAACAACGATGTAAAGTCTGTCACCATCGTCCGAATGGAAGTACCATGCTGCGGAGGCCTGCAGCGCGCTGCCGAGAATGCCCTCAGGGCGAGCGGTAAGTTCCTCCCGTGGAGAGTCGTGACGATCAGCTGCGAAGGAGAGATCATCGATGACTGAAAGCCAGGGCGGCCTGGCGGGGAGGATCTTCCCAGGCAGGACAGGCAGGAATGGAAAGGATATCGGAACGCTTCAGGATGAGCTCTGCGGCGCTCTGATCGGGGTCGCCAGAGCTTCCGAGAGCAATCCCCTGGTGAATGACGGGACATATGAGATACTGCTCGGGGGTCTTGCAGCTGCAGGAGCCTGTGGGGATAAGGACGATGCCGTATCTCTTCGGGATGCAGGGACCAGTGAGGAGAATGTCCTCAGAGTCTGGACCCTTAAGGCGCGTGAGGAACGACACCGGCTTGTGCCGAAGTGCTCTTCCTGCGCCAATCCCTGCGGGCGTACGGAGGAGTATGATATCAGAGATGCGCGCCTCACGGAGCCTGCCGGCCTTGTCCGGAAAAAGGAAGATCTTCTGAAAGAGCTGGCGGGACTTGCGGGCATTGTTATGAAAGACGGACGCACGGATGAGATCGACGGTTTCTTCGCATGGGCTCTTTTTGAAGTCGGCTACGAGGAGACGGAAGAGGGCATGCAGGAGGTCATCACGGCACTGGACAGCGTCAGAGCATCGGTGAACAGGTGGACGTAATATCATTATCCTATGCGGCCGGAAGGCTGCGGAATATGACCAGGGACTGATCAGGAGGAGGAAGTTTGAAACAAAAGTGTAGA
>DLFD01000016.1 GCA_002482005.1 Lachnospiraceae bacterium UBA7729
CTGTGATGCCGAGTTGGTTGACGCATTCCTGAAGTAATACTGCCGGCTTTTGCTGTATCCTCTGTATTATCTGGATCCGGTATCTTTTTCCGCTTCTTCCGTGTGTTCAAAAAGCTCATTCAGGAAGATGCTGTAGGCATCCGCAGAGGCGACCTGCCAGAGCAGGGCGTATGCTTTCGGGAGCGTGAGCGCCGGATCGCCGGCAGCGTCATCCTCTATTCTTTCACTTCCGTCAGGACTTGCCGGCTGTGTCAGCAGGGCAACCTCTTCCTCCCCCATCATCTTCTGGTTCCAGACGATATCCAGCAGATAGTCGAAATCTCCTCTGAATGCGGTGTAAGCCTGCTCCGCCGTAAGGACCTTCTCCTGCATCCGGAAGAACTTTCCGATATTCTCCATACTCAGCACCTGCTTGCTGACGGCGATGAAGAGAAGAGAGGCGATCTGTTCACGGTCATACTGTTTCTTCACCGGTCTTCTGATATATCCCAGCTTCACATAATTGCTGATCATGGATTTTGTCAGCTCCACACTCCGGAAGGCTGAAAAGGTTTCGTTGATATATTTCAGTGTCTGTTCGAGATAGAGTCCTACGTTCGGGATCTCATGATATTCCGGAAGCTCAAACATAAGTTTTCCTTTCTGCTTCAGGCGGTATTTCATCTGCTGTCTTCCCTTCTTATCTCATGATAACACAATCTGACGAAACCTGATACAGGAATCCAGATATTTTAAAACAAAGGTATTAATAACTCCATAACGGTTATTAAAAAACTTGACAAAGCGGTTTCGAGACCTTATCATGATGGAAAGGCTACGAGCCGCATGGGGCGACCATGCCTGCATGGGAAAGCCCCAATGCGGCGACAGCGAACATCGAACATGCTGAGCATGTGAGATGGAAGCGGCGTAGCCGGATCGAGTAGGGGAGACGAAGTCGCCTCGTACTCGATTCACTGATGAAACCTGTAAAGCTTCGGGGACGGGAAGAGAGATTTCCGTAAGAAAGAGGGGACTCGTTTCCGGCTGTATGCGAGAGGAGGATGGCATCTATGAGAATCCAGTACTGGAAGGACCCGGCAAGCGCACTGACTCACCTGATCGCACTGATCCTTACGGTCATGGCCGCAGGACCGCTGCTGATCGCAAGGGGACTGAGTCCGGACCGGAAGGCAGCGCTGATCATATTCGTCTGGAGTATGGCGACGCTGTATCTAGCAAGCACCCTGTTTCATGCCATCTGCGCCAGCCCGAGGTCATCCCTGCATCTTCAGCGCTTTGATCACGCCAGCATCTATCTGCTGATCGCAGGCAGCTACACCCCGATCTGCGTGATCTCCCTTCCAAAGCCGTATGGCTATCGGCTGCTTGCGGCTGTATGGACCATCGGACTTACCGGGATCCTGCTTACCGCCTTTGTGAAACATTTTCCGAAGTGGGTCTCCGCGGTCATCTACATCGCGATGGGATGGATGGCGGCATTCTCTTTTCCGCAGCTGCTCCGCTGTATGTCGGCAGCGGCAGTCTTCTGGCTGGTAGCCGGAGGCATTGTCTATACCATCGGGGGAGTGATCTATGCCCTGAAGATGGAGAACTTCAACCGCAGACATCCGAATTTCGGAAATCATGAGATCTTCCATCTCTTTGTAATGGCGGGAAGCTTCTGCCACTTTGTTATGATGTTCCTTCTGTAACAGGAGCAGGGAACAGAAAAAGGTCTCCGGAAAGTTTTCGCTTTCCGGAGACCTGATCGTCTCTGCTGGTCCGGTATTCTGCCGGCTGGTCAGATCCAGTTTCCTTTTTTTGTGAACCAGCCAGGCTCAGGCGTACACGTGGATCAGAAGGCTCTCAAAGTCCTTCAGAGCAGGGATGTAAAGACCGATATTCATCAGTTCGTCGCCTCTGCATTCTGTCTGGAAGAGCTTGTCCATATCCTGATCTGCGCTGCTGTGCTGCGGGCCTTTCTTTACGGAGCCGGAGACCAGCCTGATCGTGTAGAGCTGGTCAGGGTCCAGTCCCTTCAGGCGGATGGCGGTGCTTCTCCAGTTCGGCCTTCCGAGTACCTGGACGTAGGTCACCAGCGCTTCCTTCTTATCCGGGGAGGCGACCATCCAGCAGTCATAGAGTCTGTCGCCTGACCAGGAATTCAGACGATAGTAATCGCCTTCTTCGTTCAGCATATGGAACTGGTGGTAATGCTCAATCTGTTTCCGGATCAGTGCGCGCTCATCATCCGGAAGATCGGAGAGGACGAGTTCGTAGCCGAAGGTTCCGGCCAGCGCAACATTAGCTCTTGTCTCGAAAGGTGTCGTTCTTCCGACCTGGTCATTCGGGCAGAGGGATACGTGTGCTCCCATGGTCGTGATCGGGAATACCATAGCAGTCCCTTCCTGGATCTTCAGGCGTTCGATCGCGTCGGTATCATCGGAAGTCCAGATCTGCGGGCTGTAGAAAAGCATGCCGGCGTCGAAGCGGGCCCCGCCGCTGGAGCAGTTCTCAAAGAGAAGTCCGGGCATCTCATCGAGCAGACGCTGCTGCATCGCATAGACGCCAAGAACGAATCTGTGACTGAGCTCACCCTGACGGTCAGCAGGAAGGGAGGAGCTTTCAAGGTCGCTGAGGTAGCGGTTCATGTCCCACTTTACATAATCGATGGAAGTTCCGTGGAAGACCTTCAGGATCTGGTCCATAATGTGGTCGCGGACTTCCTTTCTGGAGACGTCAAGCACCAGCTGGTTGCGTCCCCTGGACGGATCTCTTCCGTTCAGCCTGATCGCCCAGTCCGGATGTGCACGGTAGAGGTCGGAGTCCTCATTCACCATCTCCGGTTCGATCCAGATACCGAACTTCATTCCAAGAGCCTTGACTCTCCTGACAAGGGCATCCAGTCCGCCATGAAGCTTGTTCTCGTTGACTTCCCAGTCTCCGAGACCGTGATCGTCGTCATTGCGGAGACCGAACCAGCCGTCATCCATGACGAACATGTCCATTCCGAAGCCATGTGCGTCTTTGGCGATCTGATACAGCTTCTCCTCATCAAAGTGGAAGGTTGTTCCTTCCCAGTTGTTGATGAGCACCGGTCTCAGCTTCCCGCGGTACGGATTCCGGATCAGATGATCGCGGAAGAAGTGGTGGAAACTGAGGGTCATGCGGTCGAGACCGCTTCCGGAATAGGTCATGACGACTTCCGGGGCTGTAAAGGTGCTGCCGGGAGTCAGAAGCCAGTCAAAGTTTTCAGGATTGATCCCCATCACAAGACGGACGGAATCATACATGGAGACATCCGCGCATGCCTCGAAGTTGCCGGAATATACAAGGCTCATCCCGTATACTTCGCCCTGGGTCTGCGTTGCTTCCGGGGTCAGAATCGCCATGAAAGGACTTTCCTGAGGACTGGAAACACCTCTCTGTGAGGAGAGGACCTGCTTCCCGTGATGGAGGGAGATGCGTTCCGGATGACGTTCCCTTGCCCAGCATCCGAACAGCCCCATCATCTCGAAATCGCGGTTATCCATATCCATTCCCATACTGAGGACCCTGCGGACATGAAGGGCATCCGGGCTCTCGTTCTCCAGAAGGACGCTTCTTGTGATCACATCTTCCGCCGGGAATACGGAGTAGAGAAGGGTGACCCGAAGTCCGAGCACCGGATCTTTCAGAACGATCTTCAGCGTCTTTACCGCTGTTTCGTCTCCGGCAAAGGAGGCCGGAAGACCCTCGAGGGCCGGTTTGCCGTCTTCGATGCTGCAGGAGTCAAAGAACAGTTCAACGCCCGGGGCACCGTCTTTTCCGACGACGTCAAGGCAGCTTTCCCGGTAGTCGCCGACACCGGCGGTCGGATATTCAAAGGGGAAGCCTGCGAGAAAGGCAATCTTTTCCCGGCGAAGCATCGACGGAGACGGAAATTCCGGAAGACGGAACGGCGCCGTGCCCGCTTCATGCTCCATGCGGGGACCATAATAGATATGTCCGAGATAACCTTCGCTGGTAAGCCCCATCAGATAGGTCGTGTGGTCCGTGTCAAGTTTGAAGATACGCGACTGTGAGTTATATGTGATCGCCATAGGCCTTTCCCCTTTCCTGAGATGGCTGCTCTGCCGGCAGCTGACGGCAGAAGGAACTCTTGTGCAAATATACGATCAGCTTCATCTGATAATTCACTACATTAAACAATATCACAAGAATATCCTTTTTTCATTGTCCTTTTGTCATATCTTATGTGCAATTTCATATATCCCTGCGGAGGAGCCTGACCTGGAACGAAAGCATGCGAAGCCCGAATGACTCGTAAATATATTTGTGATAACACATATATATAAAAATATATTCGGATATATATTGACAATATCAAAAGAATGTGGTAATCCTATTGTCAAACCAGATGAGGAAGGGACCAAAGGGGGGTCTGCAGAGAGAGAATCTGCGGATCCCTTTTCTGTCCACACAGCAGGCGGCGGAAAGATCATATCCCGGCCGCCCCATCCGGAAAGAGGAGGCTTTTATTATGAAGAAAAGATTACTGGTACTTGTGATGGCAGCAGCTGCAGCATTTTCCATGACGGCTTATGCAGGGTCGGGAAGAACTCTGGATGAGATCCAGAAGGACGGAAAGATCGTCATGGCAACCAATGCGGAATTTGAACCTTTCGAGTATAAGGATGATGACAAGATCGTCGGGATCGATGTGGATATCGCGACGGCGATCGCGGATGAGCTCGGAGTGGACCTTGAGATCAGCGATATCGCGTTCGAGTCTACGATCCCGGCGCTTCAGGCCGGCAAGGCTGATTTCATCGCGGCAGGCATGTCTGTCACGGAAGACAGGAAGAAGAATGTCGATTTCACGGATCCTTACTTTAACGCTTCCCAGGCGATCCTGGTCGCAAAGGATTCCGATATCACCGGGAGAGACGGCCTGAATGGAAAGACGGTCGGTGTACAGACCGGTACCACAGGCGATTCCTACTGCACGGATGAGGACGGAACGTCCGATGTCAAGGTGGGTGAAGTAAAGAGATACGAGAAAGGTATGGATGCGGTCTCTGACCTGATCGCGGGAAGGATCGATGCCGTCATCATCGATAATTTCGTTGCCGGGAAGCTGGCAGAGAAGAATCCGGACAAGGTTGTGAAACTGGATGAAGCTCTCACGGAAGAAGAATATGCTATGGCGCTTCCGAAGGGTTCCGAGCTTACCGCAAAGTTCAATGATATCCTTGCGGAGCTTACAGAGAGCGGGAAACTTGATGAGATCGAGAGCAAGTATCTCGGCGACGGTACGACCGGAGGAGAGACAGAAGCAGAGACGGAAGCAGAGTAATACGATCAAGTAATACGATCATAAACTGACTCAGGAAACGGCCGGGGCAGAGTCGGGCAGCAGGATGTCTGACCTTGTCCCGGCATTGCCGGCCTTATCATGCAGAAAGGTTATGGGATGGGATCATTATCATCGCGGCTGTATGATGCGCTGATCTATAAGGACAGGTGGCATTACATCACCGACGGACTGGGGATGACGATCGTCATTACACTTGGCGCTCTTGTCATCGGCCTGATCCTGGGTTCTGTTGCAGCGATCATCAAGGTAGCCTATAAGAATACAAAGAAGAACCTGCTGCTTTCCGTGCTTAACTTTATCGTGGGCATCTATCTGACCGTGATCCGGGGAACTCCGACGGTCGTCCAGCTGATGATCATGTACTTCGTGATCTGGAAATCCGGAACGTCGCTCGAAGTTGCAATCGCGGCATTCGGGATCAACTCCGGAGCTTATCTGGCAGAAGTCATGCGGTCCGGCATTCAGTCGGTTGACAGGGGACAGACGGAGGCCGGAAGGTCCCTGGGACTGAATTTCTGGCAGACGATGAGGAAGATCATCCTTCCTCAGGCGTTCAAGAATGTCGCACCTGCGATCTTCAACGAATTCATCACGCTTCTGAAGGAGACTTCCGTCTCCGGATATGTCGGGATCCAGGAACTGACGAAGGCAGGCGATATCATCCGTTCGCTTACCTATGATGCGATGCCGCCGCTGCTTTTAGTGGCGCTGATCTATCTGGTCATCGTGATCGGACTGACCCGGATCCTCGCAGTGATCGAAAGGAGGATGGCTGAAAGTGATCTCCGTTAAAGGGCTGCACAAGACTTTTCATAATGCAAAAGGCGATGTCGAGGTGCTGAAGGGGATCGATGCGGAGATCGCCGACGGCGAGAAGGTGGTCATCATCGGGCCGTCAGGATCCGGCAAAAGCACATTCCTGAGATGCCTGAACCTGCTTGAGGAGCCTACTTCCGGGACAATCGAGTTTGACGGGCAGGTGATCAGCGGGCCCGGGGCTTCGAAAGTGAATATCGACGGCATCCGCGCTCAGATGGGAATGGTCTTTCAGCAGTTCAATCTGTTTCCGCATATGACGGTTGAGGAAAATATCACCATGGCCCCGGTCATGATCAAAAAGCAGAAGAAATCGGATGCGGTGGAGCGGGCACACAGTCTGCTGAAGCTGGTCGGACTGGAAGAGAAAGCTTCTGCATATCCGAAACAGCTCTCCGGAGGACAGCAGCAGAGAGTCGCTATCGTCCGGGCTCTGGCTATGGACCCGAAGATGATGCTCTTCGATGAACCGACTTCCGCTCTGGACCCTGAGATGGTCGGCGAGGTCCTCCGCGTCATGGAAGTACTTGCGGACAAGGGCATGACGATGGCGGTCGTCACTCATGAGATGGGTTTTGCGAGACATGTTGCCAACAGGATCCTTTTCGTCGATGACGGGCGGATCCTTGAGGAAAACACTCCGGATGCATTCTTTGATGATCCTCAGAATCCCAGGGCACAGGATTTCCTGAGCAAGATCATCAACAACTAAAGAGGAGGCTTTGGCATGGCGTTTCATCTTAGGAAGTATTATCCCCCTGACTTTTCCGGTGATATTTTCCAGAATGCTCCGGATGCTGCCTTGAGAGCAGTGCAGAAGGATGGGGTAGCTCCGGAAGGCTACCATTCCATGAGCATCTTCCCGGAATATTTCAAGGTCAATGGGGAGTGGCTTCTGGCAGAAGAGAGCCGTATGGACTGCGTTCCGGTCTTTTCGGACGGCAGGATCCTGATCGTGGAACCCAGACGGCTGAAGAAGGGGGATCTTGTGGTCTGCGGCAGGACGGAAGACTGCAGGGAAGGCATCTATGTCTATCCGGATGGCTTCCGGGAGCAAGAAGGAGAGAAGGACCGGTTCCTTTTCCGCCAGGGGCGCAGCAGAGAGACTGCATTCTCCAAGGATTATGATGAGATCTATGATCTCCTCCGGTACGAGAAGGACCATGGTTATGTTGTGTGGGTCATGGGTCCGGCTTTCGCATTCGACAGCGATTCGCGGAAAGCATTTTCAGCCCTGATCAAAGGAGGCTACGTGGACGCGGTCCTCGCAGGCAATGCGCTTGCGACGCACGATCTGGAGGGGGCTTACCTTCATACCGCGCTCGGCCAGAATATCTACACACAGGAAAATGTTCCGAACGGCCATTACAATCACCTTGATACGATCAACCGTGTCCGCTACTACGGCTCGATCCCGGCCTTCATCGAGCAGGAACATATCGACAATGGCATCATCTACAGCTGCGAGAAATATCATGTCCCATATGTCCTGGCAGGATCGATCCGGGACGACGGGCCGCTCCCGCCGGTCATCGGCAATGTCTACGATGCCCAGGATGCGATGCGCAGCCATGTAAGGAAGGCGACGACCGTGATCTGCATGGCGACCATGCTTCATACGATCGCTACCGGAAACATGACTCCGTCCTACCGGGTCCTTCCGGACGGGACCGTGAGACAGGTTTACTTCTACTGCGTGGATATCGCGGAGTTCACCGTCAACAAGCTGGCTGATCGCGGAAGCCTTGCGGCGCATGGAATCGTCACGAACGTCCAGGACTTTATCGTCAACATCGCAAGAGGACTGGGGCTCAGTCTTTGAGACGGGACAAGACAAGGGGTTTGAACATGCCGGGGGTCTCCCCGAAGGTCCGGTCGCTGAAGCCGTACTGGCCTTTCCTGTTTCGTGCAGGACCATCCTCCCTGTTTTCTGTCGCTGGCAGCGTTATATTTTGGTACAGAAAAAGGCGCTATCCTCCCCGGGAAAGCGTCTTTTTTCTGCTTTACCGCAGGAGAATGCGGAATGCAGCGGGCCCTTCTCTGTCTTGCCTGCCTGTCTGGAAGGCGGAAGACGGGGATACGCCCGGGAGGGATTCTCTGGTACAATGCAAAGCAGAAGGCGTGTGCGGTAAGACCGGGCATGGATAGCAGAAAGCCTCAGCGGGAAGGATGACAGGGATGGGAAGCTTAAAAAAAACAGGGAATATGGTCTGCCGGGACAGGAGAGGGAAGCTTCGGAGGATCCTCCGGGTCCTGCTCTGGAGCGTCATCCTTGTCTCGGGTATTTTCTTTCTGTATCTTGCCGGATGCCGGATACGGATGCACGCAAAGGCTCCGGAAGAACCGGCGCAAAGGAAAGTCCTTCAGACGATCCCGGTACAGTTGGCAGATGGAAGCATTCAGAGTCTTGACCTGACCATGGACCAGGTGCCGGAAGATTATGGCTGCGAGCCTTTTCATCATGGAAGGGTCGAGCGCTTCGGCTATATGACCAGTACTTACGGACTTTACGGCAGGGAAGAGAAAAAGATCCGGAAGTATGCGGAGGTTTATCTGCCTTACGGGTATGACAAGTCAAAGAGATATGACATCGTCTATCTGATGCATGGGGCAGGAGGATCTGCGGAACGCTTTCTGGGATCCCCTTTCCATCCCCTGAGATTCCGCTACATCGTCGACAACCTGACCTCGCTCGGAGAGATCCGGCCGACCATCTTTGTGGGGCTGACCTATTACCCGAAGCCGGGGACGAAGCGGGAGAAGGACTGGGACGCGGAGTACACGAAACAATATGGAAAGGAACTGGTCCATGATGTCCTTCCCCAGGTGGAATCCCGCTACAGCACATATGCAGAGTCCGCGGATGAAGCAGGGCTGAAAAAGTCCAGATGGCACCGGACATTTGCCGGATTCTCGATGGGAAGCGTGACGACCTATTACCGTCTGTGCGACAGCCTGGATTACTTTCATAACTTTCTGGCAATGAGCGGGTCCCTTTACTGGGGACCGGATGCAGCCGGGGCGGGCGTCATGTCGGACTTCGGCGCCAGATATATCATGGATGCGGTGAAAGAGCAGGGATATACGGCAGACGATTTCTTTCTGTATTCCTGCGTAGGATCGGAGGACTTTGCGCTGGATGTGGTGGAGGCGCAGATAAAAGACGAGAGGAAACATCCGGAATTCTTCCGGATCGCGGAAGAAGACTGGAACGGAGAGAAGTCTCCTGAAGAGACAGAAGTCCAGGGAGCAGAGCCGTCAGAGGATGAGACAGAAAAAGAGGACGGCGCAGACAGAGAAAACAGTGCAGACGGCGCAGACGGCGCAGACAGAGAAAACAGTGCGGCCAGCGCAGACAGAGAAAACAGTGCAGACAGTGCAGACAGTGCAGACAGAGAGGCCAGCGCAGACAGGGAAGGTTCTGTCAACACGGTCTTTCTGATCGGGGACGGAGAACGGCATCACGGAAGCCATGGGACCGACCGCTATCTTTACAATGCATTGCCGGTCCTCTCGAAGCTGATGGCTTCCGCATCCTGAAGCGCGAAGCAGGGGCGCAGCTGTTTTATACAAAAAGCCTGCCACTGGCAGCCTTTTTGCATCCTATGGGATACAAAAAGCCGCGGTTTTCCGGAAAAGGGAAAAACGCGGCTTTCTGAGATGCGCATCAGTCCGCCACTTGTGTATAAAGGGCGGGATTGACATAGAGGACACTGTCATGGCTCTCGACTCTCTTCGTCACAAGACGGGGGACGGCCGGAGCGGTGGATCTGCGGACGACCAGCTTCGGACGAAGCATGCTGCGGTTGAGGTTCACATCATCCAGCATCGCATGAAGCGTATAAAAACAGGCTCTCCCGAGACCAATCAGGTCCTGATGGATCGTTGTGAGCGGAGGGTCGAACTTTGCTGCGAGCGGGATGTCATCATAACCGATGATGCTGACGTCTTCCGGCACCCGGAATCCGAGGCTTCTGCAGCACTTTGCCGCTCCGATGGCGAGCAGGTCATTGCCGCAGATGATCGCGGTCGCTCCGAGGTCCAGCATGCCCGGAACATGGTGATGCGCCGCATCTTCCACGAAATAGGCATAGATCGCAAGGTTCGGATCGATCGGGAGATGGTGCTTCTTCATAGAAGCGAGATAGCCTTTCATACGCTGGTCGGAGATATAGGAATGCGCAGAACCGTCAAGGAACGCGATCTTTTCATGACCGAGCTCTATCAGGTGGGAGACCGCCATCTCCATAGCTTCCGAGGAATCCGTCCCGACGGAACCTACCATGGGATTCACCGGGATGAAGTTGTCGAGAAGGACGGTCGGATACTGGACCGTATCCATCTGGCCCATCCAGGGATCCTCAAGAGCCATTCCGAGCATGCATGCGGCAGAATAATGCTTTTCTACCATATATAACGGAAGGGGATGGTCTTTCTGGAATTCAGGAGTGATAGGGACAAGGTCGATATCCCAGGAACCCTTGAAGGCCGCCTGGCGGAAGCCGAGCACGATATTGTAGCCAAACTGGTCCGGTTTCTCATATTCCATATTCTCGATGAAGACCGCAAGAGTTCGGGTTTCGGTCTTCTTTGAGCGCTTTGATTCGTAACCCATCTCGACGGCTTTTTCCAGGATCGCGGTCCTCAGCTGCTCAGAGATATCACTTCCTCCGTTCAGCCCTTTTGAAACCGTACTGGCTGCAACGCCCAGCTCACTGGCTATATCTTTTATGGTAACCATGGATAACGGTGTCCTCTTTTCTGATAGATTCATGCTGCTGTTTTCGTATTCCGACACCTTAAGCACAATCAGATCAAGATGCAGCATATAACATGGCATATAGTGGCTGGACAAGTGCATATATGTCATCAGTGCATATATGTCATAATGATGTGTTTGAATATCGGCCTGACTTTTATACAGAAACAGTATAGACGAATGAAGTTTCGAAAACAAGTCTATCGAACGGTTTCGAAAACATTCGTGAATAGTGCACAAAAAGAGGACTCTGAGTGGTGCAAAGTGCCGAAACAAGAGGAAATACGGAAAACCACATTGACATTTTCGAAAAAAGAGAATAATCTGTAGCCATCGAACGAAACTTCACGAATAATTGTTCGACAACATATCGGGAGGATAACCATGAAGAAGAAAGTTGTTTCCGTGTTACTCACAGCTGCCATGATGGCAGGCTGCACCACAGCCGCATTTGCAGGCGAGACCGAAGCTTCCACCGAAGCTGCTGAATCTTTTGCAATCCCATCTTCCGCAGATTTCGAGGATGGCTATGATGAGAGCTTTGACTATGGTTCAGGCGAGATCAAGATCTGGGTCGCTGAGAACGTTGTCGACTTTACAAAGCAGGTTGCGGAAGAGTACATCGCAAGCCACAGCGCACTGTCCGGATACACCGTAACGGTTGAGCCGGTCGGCGAGGGTGATGCAGCTACCAACATGATCACCGACGTCGAGGCAGGCGCTGATATCTACGGATTCGCTCAGGACCAGCTGGCAAGACTTGTCGCAGCAGGCGCGCTTGAGGAGGTTGCTCCGGAGAACGTTGATGCGATCAAGGCAGCGAACGATGAGGGCTCTGTTGCGGCAGCTACCGTAGGCGATACCCTCTATGCTTATCCGGAGACATCCGATAACGGATACTTCCTTTACTATGATAAGAGCGTTGTCACCGATCCGACCAGCCTCGACAAGATTCTTGAGGACTGCGAGGCTGCAGGAAAGAGCTTCTACATGGAGATCAACTCCGGATGGTATCAGCCGGCATTCTTCTTCGGCGCAGGATGCACCCTGAAGTATGATACCGACACCGACGGAAACTTCACCACCTGCACCGCTGATTACGCGAATGAGAACGGTCTTGCAGCTATGAAGGCTCTGATTAAGCTTCATCAGTCCAAGGCTTTCCAGAACGGATCTTCCGCTTCTGACGCTACCAACTATGCAGCGATCGTTGACGGTACCTGGGATGCAGCTACCGTTCAGGAAGCATTCGGCGACAACTATGCATGCGCTAAGCTCCCGACCTTCACCACAGATGACGGCAAGGCAGTTCAGCTTGGCGGATTCTCAGGCTATAAGCTGATGGGCGAGAAGCCGCAGGAAGATGACGCGAAGCTTGCAGCATGCGACCTTCTGATCAACTACCTGACCTCTGAGCCGGTACAGCTGGCACGCTACAATGCAGTTCAGTGGGGACCGTCCAACAAGAACGCACAGGCTGACGACGCAGTCAAGTCCAACGTGGCTCTTGCAGCTCTGAACGAGCAGATGGCATTCGATATCCCGCAGGGACAGTATCCGGGCGACTACTGGACTCTGGCTACCGGCCTTGGCGATTCCATCATCGGCGGCGACTATGACAGCGCAAGCGATGACGATCTGATGGCTGCTCTGACCGACTTCCAGACCACCTGCCAGGGATATGCGGCAGGCGTAGCTGAGACCGAGGCTGAGTGATCCGGGTAAAGCAACCGACTTATCAGCCGGTCCGGAAGAGGCCGGTGGAAAACTGATATAGTATCAGATGGAAATGAGGCAGGCGGCAGATGCCACCTGCCTCTTCCGGGCTTCAGGCTTAACTCAGGAACTTCCCGGGGTAAGCCCGGAGTCCGGAGAAGAGGAAAGTTTAAGGGAAGGAAAGTAGGTATGAGCGCTGCAGCAAAAAAGAAGAATCCGGGATTCTTCAGGGCTGTGGGAAAGGATATTGCCGAGATCGGGACCACCTTTGCCCATGGTGACTGGAGGACCAGACTGTCCTACATCATTCTGGGATTCGGCCAGCTTCTCCGCGGTCAGATCGCGAAGGGAATCGCATATCTCGCAACTGAAGTATTGTTTATCTGGTACATGCTCCAGGTGGGAAACCGCTATCTTGCCAAGTTTTCCACTCTGGGAACCGTAGAGACCACGAAAGTACACCGTAAGACCGTCTATGGAGACAACAGCTTCCTGATCCTGCTGTACTCGCTGCTGACGATCTGCATCATCGTCTTTTTCATCTTCCTCTGGAGGCTTAACGTCCGTGAGAACCTGAAAGAAGAGCTGATCCTGAAGTCGGGCAAACAGCTTCCTTCCAACAAGAAGGTCCTGGCTTCCCTGCTTGACGGCAACTTCGACAAGACCCTGCTGACCCTCCCCATGATCGGGATCTTCCTGTTCACGGTCCTTCCGATCATCTTCATGGTCTGCATCGCTTTCACCAACTACGACAAGACGCATCAGTCGCCGACTCACCTCTTTACCTGGGTTGGATTTGATAACTTCAGGGAACTGTTCGCGACCGGAGGAAGCGGACTTGGCTCCACCTTCGGGACTGTCCTTTTCTGGACCATCCTCTGGGCGCTGGCTGCGACTTTCATCGATTACTTCCTCGGACTTGGTGTTGCCATGCTGATCAACAAGAAGGGCGTCAGGTTCAAGAAACTCTGGAGGACCATCCTGGTCATTACCATCGCGGTCCCTCAGATCGTCTCCCTGCTTTACATCTCGAAGCTGTTTGCGAGCGACGGCATCATCAACCAGACGCTGCTCAAGTGGGGATGGATCTCCAAGGCGATTTCGTTCTGGACGGATCCGGTCCTCGCAAAGGTCATGATCATCCTCATCAACATCTGGGTCGGCATCCCTTATATGATGCTGATCGCAACCGGACTTCTGATGAACATTCCGCCTGATCTTTATGAGTCCGCATCGCTTGACGGCGCTAACCACAGGCAGATGTTCCGCTACATCACGCTTCCTTACATCATGTTCGTCACAGGACCGTTCCTGCTGACCCAGTTTACCGGAAACCTGAACAACTTCAACGTCATCTTCCTGCTGACCCAGGGCGGACCGCTTTCCACAAAGCTGAAGGGCAACGCGGGTTATACGGACCTGCTGATCACCTGGCTCTACAAGATGACAGTCAATGACACGAACTACCGTATGGCGGCAGTCATCGGAATCATGGTATTCATCGTGACGGCAGTGATCTCTCTGGTCGTCTACAACATGCTTCCGTCAGTCAAGGATGAGGAGGCCTTCCAGTAATGGCACAGAATACAGAAAAAAAGTACGCTTCCATGAAGGGGAAGAGAAGGGCAAGTCTCACGGTAACCTATATCGTACTGGTCCTGATCAGTATCATCTGGTTGCTCCCATTTATCGGACTGATCCTTCAGAGCTTCCGTTCCTTTGATCCTGCGGTTGAGCCGGGACAGAACGGCGGTATGGTAAGCTACATCGTACCGAAGACTTTTTCGTTTGACAACTACAAGTTCATCCTTTCGGACCAGACCAACTTCCCGAGATGGTATCTGAACACCGTTATCATCGCGATCTTTGTATCGATCGGACAGACCCTGAACATCCTGGGAGTTTCCTATGCGCTGTCCAAGATGCGCTTCAAGGGCAGGACTCTTCTGATGAGATTCTGGCTGATCCTTGGAATGTTCCCGGGCTTCCTCACCATGATCTGCCTGTACTTCCTGCTGAAGCAGTTCGGACTGACGCAGGCAGGAGCGGTACCTGGCCTGATCCTGGTATCGATCGCTTCCTCCGGTATGGGCTATTACGTCTGCAAGGGCTACTTTGACACCATCCCGAAGGCGCTGGACGAAGCTATGATGATCGACGGGGCTTCCCGTGCAAGGATCTTCTTCACTATGACGATCCCGATGTCGAAGCCGATCATCATCTATACGGCGCTGGTCGCATTCATGGCTCCATGGTGCGACTACGTATTCGCTTCCTACGTCGCGTTCGGCCATGACAAGTCCTACAACGTAGCAGTCGGGCTGCAGAGATGGCTGGTCAATGCAGACTATCAGGGCTACTTCACAAGGTTCTGCGCAGGCGGCGTCCTGGTCGCGATCCCGGTCACGCTGCTGTTCATGTTCCTGCAGAAGTACTATGTCGAAGGTGTCACCGGCGGCGCAGTCAAGGGCTGATGACGAGCCTGGCCGGACAGCATGCGAATATCCTTTGTGCGGCTATATTGCCTGCCTGGCTTACACATCTATGGCAAATTGTCCCGGGTGTGGGGTACTGCCCCGCACCCGGGGCTTTTTCAATAACAAAGTATGCAAAAGGCCGCCGGCTATGGAGAAAGCGCGGATGAATATGAGGAAAGCGGAAGAGGAAAAAAGAAGGATCCTGCAGGGACTTCTGGCAGTCTCTGTGCTGCTGGGAGCCCTTTCCTTCGGTACCGCTGTCTTCGGGCAGGATGCGGGAAGGAATGAAAGTACAGAAAGTACAGAAAGTACAGAAAACACGGATCCGGAAGGAGTTCTGTCGTCTCTCACGACCTATGAGATCTTCCCTGGCTCTTTTGCCGACAGCGATGGCGACGGGACCGGAGATCTGAACGGGATCAGGGAGCATCTGGACTATATCAATGACGGCGATCCGGAGACGGAGGAAGATCTGGGATGCGATGGCATATGGCTCACTCCCATCTTTCCTTCGCCGACTTATCACAAATATGACGCGAAGGACTACATGGATATCGACCCGGACTTCGGAACCCTGGATGACTTCGATGCTCTGCTGGCTGCCTGCCGCGAGAGAGGGATCAGGCTGTACCTGGACCTTGCGTTCAACCACACGTCTACGGAGCATCCCTGGTTTCAGCAGGCTGCGGAATACCTGAAGACACATGCGGGGAATACTGCTACGGTCGATCCGGATACCGGCAATCTGAAATTCACGTCGGCGGCTCTTTCCGCCTGCCCCTATCTTGACTATTACAACTTCGCCGCAGAGGCAAGGGAAGGCTATTCTCCGCTGGAGGGAACGGGCTGCTTCTATGAGTCCCGTTTCTGGTCGGGCATGCCGGACCTGAACCTGGATTCTGAGGAGGTGAAGGGAGAGATAGCCAGGATCACCCGGTTCTGGCTTGACCGGGGAGTTGATGGCTTCCGCCTCGACGCCGTCACATCTTACTTTACCGAAGATAAGAACAAGAGTATTGAATTCCTCTCCTGGCTGACAGATACAATCAAGACCCAGAAAGCGGATGCCTATGTGGTCGGCGAATGCTGGGCGGACCAGGCGACGATCGCGGACTTTGCAAAAAGCGGGATCGATTCCCTGTTCGACTTCCCGTTCGCAGGACAGGATGGCCTGATCGCTTCCACGGTCAGAAATGGCTCAGGCGCCGCCCATTTTTCTGATGCCCTGGAGGAAGCGGAGAAAGTTTACTTGGCGGCGGACGCTCATTACATCGATGCACCTTTCTACACGAACCACGACATGGCCAGGAGCGCCGGCTATTATTCCTATGACGACGGCACGAAGGCGAAGCTGGCAGGAGGACTGAATCTTCTGATGAAGGGCAATGCTTTCGTGTACTACGGCGAGGAAGTCGGGCTTAAGGGTTCCGGCAAGGATGAGAACAAGCGGGCGCCGATGCCATGGGCCGCTGAGCAGACAGCTTCCGGCGAAACCACTGAGCAGACAGCTTCTGGCGAAACCGTTTTATCGGAAACGGAACCTGCTGATGAGAACATGTTCGCTTCTTCGTCTGTGACCGCCGGTCCGCCCGGCATGGATCCGGTCGACCTGAAGTATGGGACGGTCGCAGACCAGGAAGACGATCCGGACTCCATCCTTTCCTACTTCCGGAAAGCGATCCATCTCAGGAGTACATATCCGGTCATTGCGGCTGGCGATACCAAGGTTCTTGGGGAGCTTAGCGGCGATCAGGTCTGCGCCTTTATCAGAAGTCCTGAGGAAGGCGATCTTTCCAATCCGGTCCTGATCGTTGTCAATGTCGGGGGCAAGGCGGCCCGGGTCGACATTTCGGCATCAGAGGAAGCGGACGGATACCGCATCCTGGCGGCAAGCCTTGATGCGCAGAGCGAAGAGAGTGCGAAGGCAGCAAAGGAAGGAAATTCTGGAGGGAGATCCGGAGGGAGGACAGGAAGACGCGGAAGCAGGAACAGAAGCGGCCAGGAAGATTCGGGAAGCGGGAGCAGCAGAGGCAGTGCAGATACTCCGGATAGTCAGGACGGTTCGGATGGTGAGGACGGTTCGGATGGTGAGGACCGTTCGGACAGCCAGAATACAGAAGAGCTGGTGCTGACATCCTCTCTCGATGGCGATACCCTCACCATCCCTGCATGCGGGGTCGCGGTGCTGACGCAGAAGCAGTAAGGAATAAAAAGGGCCGCCGGCGGCGGGCTTTTTGTATCCCATAGGATGCAAAAAGGCTGCCAGTGGCAGGCTTTTTGTATGTACCATTACTAACGTATCAGCAGCAGTCCGATAAAGAATGCGCACTGTGCTGCTCCGTTGGTCAGCTGCTCGATCCAGTTGGAGCGCAGATCGGAGCTGTCCAGACGGACGGAGAAGATGATCATCAGGATGATCCCGGCAAGTCCGCCGACAAAGAAGATCCCGGCGGGAAGCTGGAAGATCGCATGACCGATCACAGCTGGAGTGAGGACATCTCTGTGAAGAACCAAGGAGATCACCATGATCAGAAAGCCCAGCGGCATGAAGATGCGCATCTGAAGAAAGAGAGGCCAGATATTCACCCTTTTGACCACAACGATCAGTTTCCAGAGGATCTTAGCCGTTCCGGTGGCCAGGCAGACGGATGCGCCGGCTGTGAAGAGCGGGCTGTGGATGCGGCTGCCGAGCAGGAGACTGGCAAGCCCGAAGAAGATGACCGGAAGAAGGTCCGTGAAGACCAGCGGAAGCGTGAAGTCATCCGGAACAGTATTTTTGCTGATGCGATTCGCCATGTCGATCTCTCCATAGGATTCCTGCCGCCCAGGCTTATGGCACAGGAAGCCTGGGCAGCCGCTGAATTTACAATAACCTTCTGATGACCGCACATGACTGCGGACCCATCTTCAGGCTGCCGCCGCTTACGGCAGCGTCACCGATCTTATAAAGAATCTTCGCAGGGCTATCCTGGGATCTGGCTTCGGAAGCTGCCTTGCCTGAGCGTTCCGAAGCCTTATCTTTTCCATAGGCGGCGCAGTCCGCTGCCTTGCCTGTTCCATAGGCGGCGTAGTCCGCTGCCTTGCCTTGCAGACTGCCGGTGCAGTCCCATGTCTTTTCTTCCCCGCTCACGTTGAGTGCCACCGTCAGGCTGCCTCTTTTGTAGACGAACGGTCTGTCTTTCTCATCGCAGAGGACTTCGAAACTGCCGTCTGCCTGAAGCTCCTTTTCGCTGCGGCGAAGGGCGATCAGGCTGCGGACGGTACTGAGGAGAGAATCCGGGTCGTTCTCCTGGCTTTCCACGGTCGGGGCGTCCGGCGCAGGGTCGACCGGGAGATACAGCTTCTCTGCCTCTGCATCGGAGAAGCCAAGATTTTTTCCGCGGTTCCACTGCATGGGCGTGCGGGTGCCGGTCCTGGTGTAGCCGCCTTCTTTGGTCGGCAGGTCCCTCATGTACCGCATGCCGATCTCGTCTCCGTAGTAGAGGAACGGGACTCCCGGCATTGTCAGCAGGAAGGTGTCAAAGAGCGCCATCTCACGGAAGGACAGCCGGCCGCCCAGGCGCGGAGTATCGTGGTTGCAGGTCAGCATACTGATGTACCCATGACCTCTGGTCGCCTGATAGCGGGGAAGATATTCGTCAAGGAAGCGCCGGATGTCAGCCGCCCCGGCAGCTGCCTTGACATCATTGCCGGCGTCCTGACCGGATCCCTCGGCCATCTTTGCGCCGGCGTCTGACTCCTGACCGGATCCCTCGGCCATCCTTGCATCGCAGCCGGACTTCCGCGCAGCCTCGTGCGACGCGCTCAGGAAGTAGCTGCGGTCGGGGCCTTCTGTCTCATCGTCACGGACAAGGGAGTTATAGCCGTTGCCCATCCAGTCGAGATAGAAGTCCATGTCAAACCCGGCGCCGAGCAGGGACTGCTGCGGGTTGTTCCACTCGGATACAAATGCGCTTTCCGGGTATTCTTTCCTTACTTTCTCAAGGATATAGCGCCACACTTCGCATGTCCCGGACTTGCTTTCGTCGTCGTCCTTGACGAGGGAATCCGCCATGTCCACGCGGAAGCCGTCGGCACCCTTTGAGAGCCAGAAGGTGCAGACATCGACCATTGCGTCCCTGGTCGCAATCGCATCCGGGGCGTCTGCCGGCATCTGCCAGCTTTCCTCAGGATGCCGGAAACCATAGTTCAAAGCCGGCTGACACTTGAAGAAGTTGAGCATATAGACGCCGTTTCTCTCGCACTCGCCTCCGATATAGGGATGACCTTTGATCCCGCGGATCCAGTGATCCGTCCAGATATAGCGGCCGGAATATTCATTTTTCTGAGCCTTCCCGCTCTGACGGAACCACTCGTGCTTTTCGGAGGTGTGGCCGGGGACCAGGTCAAGGAGGACGCGGATCCCGCGCTTATGCGCCTCACCAAAGAGACGGATCAGGTCGTCATTCGTGCCGTAGCGCGGTGCAACCTTCTTATAGTCGCGCACGTCATAGCCTGCGTCCTTGAAGGGCGAGTCGAAGCAGGGGTTGATCCAGAGTGCATTCGCCCCGAGGGAGCAGATGTAGTCAAGCTTTGAGATGATTCCGGGGATATCGCCGATCCCGTCCCCGTTCGAGTCACAGAAGGACTGCGGGTAGATCTCATAAAAAACTGTGTCTTTCAGCCATGCTGGCATGATATTCTCCTTTTTCTATTGCAGCAGTGTATGTTTCACTGGTGACAGTTCGTATGATCTGTGTGCCGGACTGCAGAGCCCGCATCAGATCACGAGTCCCGGAAGTTCCGCGATCTTCCCTGATTTTATCACTTCGATGCGTCCTTCCGGAAATTCCTTCTTCAGACCGCCGAGCTGTCTGGCAATCTCTTCATCGCTCAGATGCCAGGTGTTGAGCAGGCATCCGGTCACGCCTGCGGCAAGGGCGACCCGAACGTCGCTTTCCGGGTCGTTGCCGACCATGATGCAGTCTTCCGGGTCAAGATGCTGCTCGGACAGCAGGAGCTGCATGAACTCAGGCTGAGGCTTCTTCATCCCCTTCTCCGAGGAAATGTATATCGCGTCAAGCATCTCTGTCAGTCTGGTCATGTCAAGCTCAGGCCTGGTGAAGATGGCCTGGGCATTGGAGAGCAGGAGGATTCTGCACCCGGAGTCCTTCAGCTTCCGGAGGGTCTTCAGGGTGCCGGGATAGAGACCAAAGCGCCTCATGGACATAGAGCGGAACGTGTTGGCGATCAGGAAGGTCCACTGCGGGTCGGAGACAAAGCGAAGGCGCAGGTCTCTGGATGGGACGGGGCCGCCTGTCGGTCTGGCGTCGAGCAGCAGACGCCGGAAGATTTTTGTCAGGTCGATCTCGGGATAGGCAAGCCCGGTTTGTTTTTTCAGCCTGTCCTGTTCTTCAGCGACCAGCCGAAGGTAGGACTCCTGAAGCTGTTTCGGCTGCCAGGATGCTCCGCAGCGCGAGTAGAGCTGGGCCATACCCTTCCAGAACAGGGGCGAGGCCTCATCGGTCCGGATATCGATCAGGGTCTCGTAGAGATCGAAGATACAGGCTTTTTTCATCAGACAATTCATCAGACAAGTGTCCTTTCCGGCCAGATCAGGCTGGCCTGAGACAGGAAATACGCCTGATTCATCATAGCATAAGAATACAGCCCCGGCGACTATTCAGCCGGAAGCTGACTGACAAGTCCTGCAAAAAGAAGGCAGGATGTGGTATAAACAGGATAGGTAATATCACGGACGCGGAAAGGAGATTATTGCTATGGCCGAATTGTTTATCAATGCGGGGCACAGGCTCAGCAAGGTCAATAAGGAAATCCAGGGGCAGTTTTCGGAGCATCTGGGCAGAGGAATCTACGGCGGCATCTATGTCGGGGAGAATTCGGATATTCCGAATGAGAACGGTATGCGGAAGGATGTCGTCCAGGCCCTGAAAGCAATCAGGGTCCCGGTCCTGCGCTGGCCGGGCGGCTGCTTCGCGGACGAGTACCACTGGATGGACGGCATCGGTCCGAAGGAGAAGAGGAAGAAGATCGTCAACACCCACTGGGGCGGCGTGACCGAGGACAACAGCTTCGGAACACACGAGTACTACGAGCTGGTCCGCCAGCTGGGCTGTGAGTCTTATGTGAATGGAAATGTCGGCAGCGGCAGTATCCGCGAGATGTCGGAATGGGTCGAGTACATCACGATGAATGGCGTCTCCCCTATGGCAGACCTGAGGAGGCAGAACGGGCATGAGGAAGCCTGGACTCTTAACTTTCTCGGCGTCGGCAACGAGAACTGGGGCTGCGGCGGAAACATGACGCCGGAGTACTACGCGAACCTCTACCGCAGGTACCAGACTTATGTCCGCCAGTATGATCCGGACCATCCGGTCAGGAAGATCTGCGGAGGTCCGAACGTCGATGACTATGACTGGACCGATACAGTCATGAAGACCTGCTTCAGCCGCTGCCCGGCCGGCCAGCATGGCTTCATGGATGGCCTGTCGCTTCACTACTATGTGCACCCGGGCGGGTGGGAGAACAAGGGCTCGGCGACGGACTTTGATGAGAACACCTGGTATCAGACCATGAAGAAGACCTGGTACATGGATGAGCTGATCCGCCGTCACGGCGCCATCATGGACCGTTACGACCCAGATAAGGAAGTCGGACTGGTCGTGGATGAATGGGGCGGCTGGTACGATGTCGAGCCGGGCACCAATCCTGGATTCCTCTATCAGCAGAACACCATGAGGGATGCGCTGGTCGCAGGCATCACCCTGAACATCTTCAACAAACATTCCGATCGCGTGAAGATGGCAGCGATCGCTCAGATGATCAATGTGCTTCAGTCCGTCCTTCTCACCGAGGGGGATCAGATGATCAAGACTCCGACCTATCACGTCTTTGATCTCTACAAGGACCATCAGGACGCAACGCTGGTCGAGAGTTCACTGACGACTCACACTGTCGGCACCGGAGAGAACCTGGTTCCGGACCTGTCGGAGTCCGTAACTATCGACAATCAGGGCAGGCTGCAGATCACGCTGACCAACCTTGATCCTGATCATGATATCCCGGTCGATATCCGGATCCTGGACCATGCGACATCGAAGGTGGATGCAGAGATCGTGACCGGAGAGATGCATGAGAAAAACACATTTGACGACCCGGAGCGCGTGACAAAGAAAGCGTTTGCAGGCGTCTTTAAGACGGAGAGAGGACTGCACCTCGTCATGCCGGCAGTCTCGGTCATCCACATCACAGCGGAGTGAGCGGGGATATGGATGCGCAGGAATCAGCTGCAGGCCGGGTCAGGTGCCCGGTCTGCGAAGCAGAAAAGCAGACGATCGAGGCGGTCCGGGACCTGGACCGCTACATCGCAGCGATCAGACCTGAGGACCGGACGCCGGAAGAAGAGTACGAAAAAAGGCTAAAGACCTGCGGGACCTGCCCGAGAAATGACTCGGGCACCTGTCTCTCCTGCGGCTGCTTTGTGAGAATCCGGGCGGCGCAGAAACATGGAAGATGTCCGGACAGACGCTGGCAGAAGCCTTAACGCTTCTGCCGTGTTTATTCTACTGCTTTCAAGGATTCCGCCATCGGGATCTTCCGGATGGACCTCCGCATGATCAGGTTCACGATGAATGCGAAGAAGATGGTGACGGCCACCGCAGTGACATAGCTGAGCGGCTCGATGTGGATATCATAGACCATGCTGCTGACGACGATGCGACTCATCACCGCCTGATGGAACAGATACCCGAGCGGGATGCCGAGCAGGCTCGCGATGACCGACAGGACCAGGTTCTCGCGGAGAACATAGCTGTCGGTCTCGCGCGGATAGAAGCCGAGCACCTCGACCGTGGCAATCTCACGGCTCCGCTCCGCGAGGTTGATCGAGGTCAGATTGTAGATGACGATGAACTCGAGGGCTCCCGAGAACAGCACCAGCATGAGGATGATGTAGTGGACGCAGGAGAGGGCATGGTCGGCAGTCCGGCGGGAAGCCGACAGCAGTGCGACAGTAATGACCCCGTCGATCTTTCCGATGCTTTCCGCAAGGGATTCCTCGGAGACATCTGCATCCTCATGGCCGCCTTCCGCATCATTTTCTCCGGTTGCCCTGATCAGGAGGGTATCGGGCTTCCAGGTCCCGAAGCCTTTTTCATAGGTCGAAGCGCCGATGATCAGGACATTGTCGATATAATTCTCAAAGATCCCGCTTACTTTCACATGAATTTTATCGAGTGATGCATTCAGGACTGTAAACTCGTCCCCGACGGAGAGGGACAGCTTCTGGGCGATCTTCGTGCAGATGACTGCTTCCCCCTCGCCCGGTGATGCTATCCGCTTTGTCTCATTTCTCTTCAGGGGGGAATCTTCTCTCGATCTCAGATTCCAGAAACCTGAGAGATCCGCTCCGTCTCCAAAAGAATACAGCCTGACCAGATCCATCGATCCCTTGCCGGACCTTAGTGTTACACGGGAGAGCGAGCAGGGAAGCGTAGCCGCAGAAGCGGCAGAGCTGTTTCCTGTGTCAGACAGGCGTTTTCCGGATCCGCCGGACTCTGCCTTCTGCAGCAGGGATGATACTTGGGCTTCCGCTTTCTCCAGCTTACGGTTTTCCACGGAAGCCTCCATCTGATAGACCTGGATCTCGTCGTACTGCAGATCGGTGACGTCCGTCAGGGAATCCCGGACTCCGAATCCGGTCAGGACAAGGCCTGCGCAGCAGCCGATCTCGATGAGCATCATGAAGAGTCTCTGCTTATACCGGAACATATTCCGCAGGGTGATCTTCCGGAGAAAGCTAAGGCTTCTCCAGAACGGACGGATCCTCTCGAGCAGGATCCGCCTGCCCGCTTTGCCGACACCCGGGCGGATCAGCTGCGCTGGCACGCCGGAAAGCATGCTCTTTGTGGCAGCATAGGTGCTTATCAGGATCCCCGCCATCGCGAAGACAAGAGTGATCAGGGCAAGGGATGGGCTGAGCAGGTAGGGGAGCGGCGCGAATCCGTAGATGGATGAGAAAGCGATCCAGAAGATCTGCGGAAGGAAGTACGTTCCGAGAAGAAAGCCCAGCGCCCAGCCGAGAAAAGCGGCGCTTCCCGCGTAGAGCAGGTATCTCGCACTGATGGAGGCGGAGGAGAAACCAAGCGCCTTCAGAGTGCCGATCTGCGTCCGCTCCTCCTCGACCATCCTGGCCATGGTCGTGATGCAGACCAGCATACCGATCATCACAAAGAAGAGCGGGAAGATATCGGCGATGCCGCTGACGATCGCAGTATCGTTCTGATAACTGAGATAGCCCGGATTCTCATCACGCGTGAGAACGTAAGCGGACATGGCGCGGTCCTTCAGAAGACCCTTGATCTCCTTCTTCACTGTGCTGACAAGCTGGTCATATTCATCACTGTAGATGGGCTTGTCCTCTTCCAAAGTCAGATCGACTTCCGTGAATATGGCATCGATAAATGCATCTTCCGGAACCAGGAGAAAACCGTCGAGCTGGCCGCTTCCGATCGTGGTCGTCCCGCGCTCCGTGCTGAGGAACATGGGGGAGTCGCAGAGCCCGACGATCCGAAATTCTGTTTTCTGAAGAAGGCTGGAGGAGCTGTCTGCAGCGCCGGTATCAACTTTCAGCTTCTTTCCGAGCATGTCTTCTCCGAAGAGCCGGCGGTCTGCGAGACATTCGTAAGGAGCCTCCGGCATGCGGCCGGCGGTAAGGCATGGAAGGTTGGTTTCTTCCTGCAGGGAACGGATCTGAAGGGCATAGGAAGGAGAGATCTGATCCGCAGTGCTGCTGCGCTGATCAGCCGCTGCCTGGTCAGCACCGGCCGCGTCATTCGAAGCAGGACCTGGTCCGGACGTATCTGCTGAGGTTACCATGGCATCCGTGCTGAGCGCGCCTTCCGCGGTTCTGATGCCGTCAAGCTTCGAAAGCGCTGTAATATCCATGCTGAGAAAGCCGGTGCGGGAGAGCAGGCGGAAGTCGTAAAGCTTCTGCGACTTCAGATAATCGTCACAGACCGCATACATGGCCGGCTTCGTCACCTTCAGGCCGGCAAAGAAGCCGACGCTCAGAAGGACGATCAGAAGAAGGGCGATATAACGTCCAAAGAAGGAGCGGATGCTCCTTCGGGTCAGTTTCAGGATCTCTCGAGCTGTTCTCATGTGTCTCACCACCCCAGTCTCATCCGTAGGCCGGCAGCCGGCCCGGATCCCTGTGCGATCTATAGCCATTCAATCTCCTGCGGGTCAATCTCTCACCGAATGGAATCGCATTGCAAATGCATTCAGATATGATCCTGCGGCTCAATCTCTCACCATTCGATCTCGTCTACCGGAAGGATGTCCGGATTGAGCTGGTCGGACAGGATCTTTCCGGAACGGATCCTGATGATGCGGTCTGCCATAGGTGCGATCGCCTGGTTATGGGTGATGACCATCACCGTCGTATGACGCTTCCGGCTCAGGTCGTAGAGCAGCTTCAGGATGCTTTTTCCGGTAACATAGTCGAGAGCTCCGGTCGGCTCGTCGCAGAGCAGAAGGGCGGGGTTCTTCGCGAGGGCTCTCGCAATCGCGACCCTCTGCTGTTCGCCTCCGGAAAGCTGGGCAGGAAAGTGGTCCGCCCGCTCTCTCAGCCCGACCATCTCCAGAGCAGTGTCGGCAGGGACCGGGTCCCGGCAGAGCTGGGCCGCGATCTCAACATTTTCGAGGGCGGTAAGGTTCGGGATCAGGTTGTAGAACTGGAACACAAAGCCGACGTCATGGCGGCGGTACTCGACAAGCTTTCTGCCGCGGAGGGCGGAGATCTCTCTTCCGTCAAACCAGATCTCGCCGTCCGTCTCGCTGTCCATGCCTCCGAGCAGGTTCAGGAGCGTGGTCTTGCCGGCACCGGATGAGCCGAGAAGGACGCAGAATTCTCCCTTCTCCACCTTGAAAGACACCCCGTCAAGCGCACGGATCTGCGCCTCGCCGCTGCCGTAATATTTTGTGACATTGCGGAATTCTATATAAGACATGAGCACCTCCGATACAGAAAGAGCGTGTCAGGGACCGGGAGTGCGGCCGGGCAGAACATGACCTGCCGCAAGGATCTTTCCTTAACTATATAGCATGTACTGCAAAAATTGTATATAGCCCCGGAACAGTGGCGTACCTTGGAAGGAAATGCACCAAAGGGAGGCGGTATAACCAGCAGGACAGAAAAAGGACGCCTGATGATTCAGGCATCCTTTTCTGTATAGGCTACGAGTCACGAAGCGCCGCCCATGCTTGCATGGGAAGGCTCTTATGTGGCGACAGCGAACATGGAATACAAAGCGGGGATCCTCGGTATCTGTGATGCCGAGTTGGCTGACAAACAGGCCGTCCCCGGAGACTGCTTACGCCACCAGCCACTTATACTTCTCCACGCTGTAGAGCGGGATGAGCGGGACCATGATCGGAGTCTTCTTCACATAGCGCCGATACTCCGGATCTTTGCCGTAGTTGCGGTTCTGGCGCATCTCCAGACGACGCGCGCCTCCGAACATGACGTAGATGATCCCGATGTAGCCGCAGAGGACTGCGAACCACTGCCAGAAGCCGCGGCAGCAGCTGAGACCGGATACGAAGACACCGGTCCAGAAGGTCATCTCACCGAAGTAGTTGGGGCAGCGGACGATACGGAAGAGGCCGGTGTCCACGAAGCGGTGAGGGTTCTTTTTCTTGGCTGCATTCTTCTGGAAGTCGGCGACGGACTCCAGGACCAGGCCGCATGCGCTGATGATCAGGCCTGCGATCAGGAAGCCATCGACCGCTTTTCTGTTGTCGGTGCGGAAGAGGACCGGGGAAACTTCGCACGCATAGAGCAGGGCAGCGGAGATCCAGATGCCGCACTTGGCGGCTAAGGGCATTCCCTTGCCGCTCTTGATCTCTTTCTTCATCACGGAATTATAGGACTTGCTTCTGATCTCGCGGATGGCAAGATAACCGCCCAGACGCATGCCGTAGATCAGAAACAGGATGAAATAGAGGATCGTGACTCCGGGAACGGAGCCGCCTTTCATGATCAGAAGGACCAGGCCGATGGCAGCGATGGAAAAGCCGTAGCCCAGTGAGATGAACCAGACATACTTCTTAAACCCGATCGAGCTGACGATCAGGGCGATGATCAGTGACAGCAGAAACAGTTTCATTCTCCTCAATCTCCTTTTTCTTTTCATAATCTCTGCACTTATTATAAGCCCGAAAGGCTCCGCCTGTTACATCTGATAAAGTGCGATCATGACCGGCATGGTCACGACGCACAGGGTTGTCGTCATGACGTTGATGACGCCGCAGTGCTTTTCCTCCACACGATAGAGCTGGGAGAGCTGGGTCACGGTTGCGGCCGCCGGGGCGGAGGCTGCCAGAGATGTAAGCATCAGGATCTTCCGGCCGTTCGGAACGAGGGAGGCCAGACCGCAGTACTTGATGATCAGGATCGTGGCTGCCGGTATGGCGATCAGTCTGAGTGTTGTGATCCCGTATACCCTTCGGTCAGTGAAGATCTTCTTCCAGTCAGAATCTCCGAGAAGGATCCCCATCATGATCATACTGAAAGGTCCGATCGTGGAACCGACCGAGTCAACGACGCCGAGGGCGATCGAAGGCAGGCGGATCTGACCCAGAAAGAGGATCAGGCTGATCACGATCACGATCAGGTTGATGTTGCTCGCGATCTTCTTCCATTCGAGTTTCTTCTCGCCGCTGATCACGGAGACTCCGTGCGTCCAGACCAGGATCGTCTGAACGATCATATAGGCGCTGCAGTAGATGATCCACTCTTTTCCGAGCAGTGCGGTGACAAGCGGGATAATCAGGTTTCCGCAGTTCGAGTAGATGATGGACGCCCGTTCCACTTTCGTGAGAGGAAAGAACTTTCCGAGGATGGCAGTGATGATGATAAAGATGATGTGGACGATCACAGCTGCAAACACGGCAAGAAAGAATCCGTTCCGGATCTCGGGCGTGTATTCGATCTGGAAGGAAGACAGGATCATGCACGGGGTTATCAGATAGATGGTGACCAGCGACAGGATGCGGCTGTCGGAGGATTTCAGGATGTGGGTCCTTACCAGCAGGATGCCCATGACCATGATGATGAAAAGCTGCAGGAGCTGTTTGAAAAGAACTAGGGAAAGCATAAGGCTACCTCACGTTACACAGATTTTGAAAAAAAGGTATCTTCATGATGCGTGTGCCAAAAGTCCCTTTTGTCACACGCTTTGACGCACGGATTGCTTCGTTGCTTCGCAACTCCCGCAATCCT
>DLFD01000074.1 GCA_002482005.1 Lachnospiraceae bacterium UBA7729
GTGAGTATGGAACGGATAGAAGAGAGATGTTGGATTGAAGATTTTGTGTGCGGTTTTCAGGGTACGGTTTATCATAGATCTAATTTACTATGACGATCTTCGGAGTGTTTCCGAGGATCTTTTTTTGTGATGTTTTCCACTTTATTCCGGTCAAAATCCGGAGAAAACTTGTTATCATAATAGAAGACAGGGTATCCGAATGGCCGGAATCTGGTGAATGGTCGGGATGATCAATGCGGACATCAGAGTTAGCCCAAGAGGAGTAACATTGAAGAACATGAATATCAGAAAACTAATAGTTCATTGTGGCTCTGCATTGTCGGGGATTATGCTGACGATGGTATGCGCCACTGCATTACCTGCATTCGCCGTCCATGCAGAGACGATCGCAGGATTCGATCCGGAGCTATTTCAAGATTCCCAGGATGCGGCCCTCGGGAAGAATGAGGGTTCCGGTCTGCAGGATGGGATCCTTGCCGGGCCTGACACGAAGCCTGGCACCGAGCCTGGCACGGAACCGGACACAAGGCCTGGCATCGAGCCTGGCACGGAGCCGGACGCAGGGTCTGTCACCATCCGGGACCTGTCTCTTGAGGAGAAGATCTGGCAGATGTTTATCGTCTCTCCCGAAGCTCTGACAGGTGTGTCCAGCGTGACAATGGCCGGTCCTGCGACGAAGGAAGCGTTTGACCGCTGTCCGGTCGGCGGTCTCATCTATATGGAGCCGAACCTTCAGTCCGTGGACCAGATTACGTCGATGCTGTCTCAGGTTTCACAGTATAGTATGGAAAGAACAGGCCTCCCTCCTTTTCTCTGTGTGGATGAGGAAGGCGGGACCGTGAGGCGTATCTCGGGAAGGATCGCGGAAGCCTGGATCCCTGATATCCCGGATATGTGGTCTGTGGGACAGAACGGGGATGCAGAAGGGGCAGAGGAGCTGGGGACCTCGATCGGTACCTATCTGGAAAGGCTCGGCTTCAATGTCGACTTTGCTCCGGATGCAGATGTTGTTCCGGATCCGTCTGCTTCCGCGATCGGGACCCGTTCTTTCGGACCGGACCCGCAGACAGATGCGGATATGGTCGAAGCTGTCGTGAAGGGGATCCAGAGCCGGAAAGTAAGTGCGACCCTGAAACATTTTCCTGGACACGGAGCGGCGGACGGCGATACCCATGCCGGTTTTGTAAGCTCGGACAAGACACTCGATGAGCTGAGGAAAGAGGACCTCGTCCCATTCCAGGCAGGGATCGACGCTGGCGTCCGGTTTGTGATGGCGGGACATATATCCTATCCGAACGTCACGGAAGACGACCTTCCGGCATCGCTGTCAAAGACATTTCTGACGGACGTCCTCAGGGAGGAAATGGGCTTCCGGGGCCTTGTGGTCACGGATTCTCTGGCCATGGGAGCAATTGTGGATTCCTACGGGAGCGCCGATGCCGCGGTCATGGCAGTGGAGGCAGGAGCGGACCTGATCCTCATGCCGGCGGACATGCAGGCTGCCTATGACGGGGTCCTTACTGCCGTGAAGAGCGGAAGGATCACCGAAGAACGGATCGATGAATCGGTGAGCAGGATCATAGAACTTAAGAAAAACATGATAACTGGCAGATGAGCTGCAGACCTGTATTCATAAAGAAAAAGAGGGTAAAAAGATGACACACGAAGAGATCCTGACACATGTAGACCATACGCTGCTGAAGCAGACGGCGACATGGGACCAGATCCGGGAGATCTGCGATGATGCGGTGAAGTACCGCACGGCATCCGTCTGCATCCCGCCATGCTACGTAAAGCAGGCGGCAGACTATCTTGCAGGAAAAGTCCCGGTATGCACGGTCATCGGCTTCCCGAACGGCAATACCACGACCGCCTGCAAAGTGTTCGAGACGAAAGAAGCGATCGAAAGCGGTGCATCCGAGGTCGATATGGTCATCAATGTCGGTCAGCTGAAGGCCGGCAACGATCAGTATGTTCTGGACGAGATCAGAGCGCTGAGAAAAGCATCGGAAGGGAAGGTCCTGAAGGTCATCATCGAGTGCTGCCTGCTGACGGAGGACGAGAAGATCCGCATGTGCCATATCGTCACCGAAGCTGGCGCGGACTTCATCAAGACTTCCACCGGCTTCTCGACCGGCGGAGCAGCATATGACGACGTGAAGCTGATGGCTGAGAATGTCGGACCGGATGTCAGGGTCAAGGCAGCCGGCGGCATCCATTCGTTCGAAGAAGGGGAGAAGTATCTTGAGCTTGGCGCTTCCAGGCTCGGGACAAGCAGGCTGGTATCGATCGAAAAGAAACTGTGAGGACAGACGGCTCCGAAGTTCAGGATGATAAATGTTAAAAACTATGCGTTTGCGCCGAAGCAGAATGATGGCGTATGCCCGTTCTGCGGCCAGAAGATCGAAGAAGGAGATACCCGGTGCAGACAGGCTGGAGACGATCTTCCGGGAAGTCACAGGCAGCAGTGTGAGTTGATCTCTTCTATCGATCGCAGGTCTTCTTCCGGGAGGCCTGCGATCAGTTTTTCTTTCTCTATCCGGGTCATCTGCTTGATCCGGTACTCCCTTCTCATCGCTTCTTCTTTCGTATCCGAGCGCTCGAAATAGACCAGCCGGCATGGCCGGCGGGCCTTCGTGTAATGTGCGCCTTTCCCAAAGTTGTGGGCCCGCAGCCTTTTTTCAAGATTATTCGTCCAGCCGGTGTACAGGGAACCATCCCGGCAGCGAAGCATATAAGTGTAGTTCATAACGTATTCTTTGGCGGATCAACGCAGTATGCTCTCAGTCAGCCTCATTGCAGGCTGAGATGCTCCACTGGTACAGCTTCTCATTCATCGGTGTGATCAGCGCTATGACTCTCCCGGTCAGGACCATGGAGATGATGAGGCCGAGTGTGTAGAGAGTGAGGCGCTTTGGCGCGAGATAGGAATTGTGCATGTTTGCCTCCATAATGTGTGTATGGTAAAGACTATAACACAATTCACCCTCCTGCCTCCCGGAAACTTTTTTCGCTGCTGCGGAGCATATTAGGTACAGAAACTTATCGCTGCTGCGGAGCAGGGTTACGATCAGAAACTTATATACAATTAAATAAGAACCTGGTAACTTAAATACAAATAAATACAGATAAATACGGATAAATACGGATAAATACGGATAAATACGGATAAATACAGATAAATAAATCAGAATGGGCATAAATACATTTAAATATGCCATACTGCATTCATGATGTGAGAGGAGGACTGCAGTATGGATGAGAATAATGCCGCAGTGAGAGAGAGCAATCCATATAATGATACCTTCGGACGGGTGCCCCGGCAGTATATCTCCAGAGTGGAGCAGTCTCAGGAGGTGATCAGCACATTTGAAAGCCAGGATCCTTCCACCTCGATCTATATGATCGCCGGAGTCAGGGGGGCAGGAAAGACGGTCATGCTCTCGGAGCTCTCGCATTATTTCAGCGGCAGGAAGAACTGGATCGTTGTCAACCTGTCTCCGGATGTGGATATGATGGCCGACGCTGCGGCGATCCTTAAAAGGTCAGCCCCACTCAGGCGGCTTTCGCCCTGGGGAAAAGTCTCGATGTCTGTGCCGCCGCTTTCCATATCTGCCGGAAATACTGCACCGGATCCTGAAGTGAACGCGATGATGTATGAACTTCTCGGGCGGCTTCAGAAAAAAGGCTATCGGGTACTGTTTCTGCTGGATGAGGTCGTGAACAACGATTACGTTAAGGTGTTTTCAGGCTATTTTCAGGATTACAAAGCGGGGAT
>DLFD01000065.1 GCA_002482005.1 Lachnospiraceae bacterium UBA7729
CAATCTCGTTCAGCTTACACTAAATAGAGGAAAGAAAGGTAGTTGAACAGTTAATAGTGTTGAAAGAATATGAAATAGTATTTAGAACATCATTGACATACTAATGCAAAACGGTTGTGGGACAGGTATTAGAATGTATATTGTAAGAATGTAGAGAATCTGATCATCACAGGGAGGTCGTTTACATGGTTAGACGATCTCCCACTATTACATATTGTCTAAAGGAGAATACAAATGCTTGATTTAACGATCAAATCCTTTGAGTTGAGAAAGAACGTAGTCGATATGATCGTTGCCGGCAAGGGCGGCCATATCGGCGGAGATATGTCGGTGATCGACACCCTGATCGCTCTGTACTACAACATCATGAACGTGGGACCTGATCTGCAGGATGATCCGGACCGCGACATGTTCATCATGAGCAAAGGACATTCCGTCGAGGCACTGTATGCAGTGCTGGCGGACAAGGGGTATTTTCCCATTGATCAGGTGATCAGAGAATTCTCCCAGTTCGGATCTGAGTTTATCGGACATCCGAACAATGAGCTTCCCGGCATCGAGATGAATTCCGGATCTCTTGGACATGGCCTTCCGGTGGCAGTCGGAATGGCACTGGCAGGAAAGATGGATCAGTCCGGGAGAAGAGTCTATGTCGTGATGGGCGACGGCGAACTGGCTGAGGGATCTGTCTGGGAAGGCGCCATGAGCGCTTCTCAGTATCATCTGGACAACCTGTGCGCAGTCGTCGACAGAAACCGCCTGCAGATCTCCGGAACCACGGAATATGTCATGCATCAGAATCCGCTGGAGGAGAGATTCGCCGCATTCGGATGGAATGTGATCGATGTGGACGGCAATGACATCGATGCGCTGACCGCTGCGTTCAGGACTGCGCAGAGCGTCAAGGGCCGGCCCACTGTCGTGATCGCAAACACGATCAAGGGCTATGGCTCTCCTGTCATGGAGGATAAGGCCCCCTGGCATCATCATGTGCCGAATGAAGAGGAGTATCAGCAGATCATGAAGGATCTCGACGCGCATATCGAAGAAGCGAAGAAAAGGTAAGGAGGCAGAGCCATGAATAAGATTGCGAACAGAAAAGTCATCTGTGATGTATTGATCGAAAAGGCTGCAGCAGGAGACCGTGATATCGTTGCACTCTGCTCCGATTCCAGGGGATCCGCGTCCATGACCCCATTCTTTGATCAGTTTCCGGATCAGAGTGTGGAAGCGGGTATCGCCGAACAGGATCTGGTCGGTATGGCTGCAGGACTTGCAAAGTGCGGAAAGAAAGCGTATGCGTTTTCTCCGGCATCCTTCATCTCTACAAGAAGCTATGAGCAGTGCAAGGTCGACTGTGCGTACTCGGATACCAATGTGAAGCTGATCGGCATCTCCGGCGGAGTTTCCTACGGTGCGCTTGGCATGAGCCATCACAGTGCGCAGGACATTGCATCCATGAGCGCGATCCCGAATATGCGGGTATATCTTCCCAGCGACAGGCATCAGACGAGAAAACTGTTTGAATCGCTTCTGGAAGATGAGAAATGTGCTTACATCCGCACCGGAAGAAATCCGGTTGAGGATATCTACTCCGAAGAAGACTGCCCGTTTGAGATGAATAAGGCTACGGTTGCCCGCGAAGGAAGCGAAGTGCTGATCGTCGCGGCCGGAGAGATGGTATATCCGGCAGTCCGGGCAGCTGACGCGCTGAAGGAGAAAGGAATCGGCGCGACGGTTCTGGATATGTACTGCATCAAGCCCCTCGATGCGGATGCGATCGTGAAATATGCATCGCGCGCAAAGCTTGTTGTCACAGTGGAAGAGCACAGCCCGTTCGGCGGACTGGGATCCATGGTGGCGCAGGTGGTAAGCGCGAAGTGCCCGGTCAGGGTCATCGAGAAGGCGCTCCCGGATGCTCCGGTTATTACCGGAACCAGCCAGGAGGTGTTTAAGTATTACGGACTTGACTGCGAAGGTATCGTGAAGACCGTTGAAGAGAATCTGTAAGAGAATTCTGTCTGCCGGAGCCATTGCTCCGGCAGGCTCGATATGGAAGAGATACAGGAGAGAATGCTATGGCCGATTATGTGATGAGTGTAGACCAGAGCACACAGGGAACAAAAGCACTTCTGTTTGATGCCGGAGGAAAGCTGATCTGCAGGAGCGACCTTCCGCACAGGCAGATCATCAATGATCAGGGATGGGTCTCGCATGATCCGGAAGAGATCATGAACAATACGATCCAGGTCGTGAAGGATCTGGCGGCGAAAGCCGGCATAGATAAAAATGAGCTTCGTGTGCTTGGCATCAGCAATCAGAGAGAGACGTCTGTCGCCTGGGATAAGGATACCGGCAAACCGGTCTGCGACGCGATCGTCTGGCAGTGCTCCAGGGCGAAGGATCTGTGCGAAGAGAGATTCCTGCCATATGCGGAAACGGTAAAGAGCAGGAGCGGGATCAACCTGAGTCCGTATTTTCCTGCATCCAAGTGGGCCTGGATGTTCGAGAACGTTCCTCATGTGAGGGAGAAGGCAGAAGACGGCAGGCTTGCGGTCGGAACCATCGACAGCTGGCTGGTATGGAACCTGACCGGCGGGAAGGAATTCAGGACGGACTACTCCAACGCATCCCGCACGGAGCTGTTCAACATCAATACGCTTGAGTGGGATGATGAGCTGCTGAAGATCTTCGGCATCCCGCGCAGCTGCATGGCTCAGGTTACAGATTCGGACGGAGACTACGGTACGACTGATTTCGGCGGCTGGCTGGATGCGCCGATCCCGATCCGCTCTGTGATGGGAGATTCCCATGGGGCGCTGTTCGGACAGGGGTGCCTGGAAAAAGGCATGATCAAAGCAACCTACGGAACCGGCTCTTCGATCATGATGAACATCGGGGAGACTCCTGTGTTCTCGGATGCAGGTATTGTGACAAGCCTTGCCTGGTCCATGGGCGGGAAGGTCAATTATGTCCTTGAAAATAACATCAATTACACGGGAGCTGTGATCACATGGCTCAAGGATGATCTGAAGCTGATCACTTCACCGGCAGAGACGGGAGAGCTTGCGAAAGCTGCGAATCCCTCTGACACGACTTATTTTGTCCCGGCCTTCTCAGGGCTCGGAGCACCCTACTGGGACAGTGAGGCTAAGGCATCCATCAGTGGAATGACCCGAGTTACGGGTAAAAATGAAGTGGTCAGGGCGGCGGTGGATTCCATTGCTTATCAGATCGCGGATGCGGTCCGCCTGATGGAAGAAGCCTGCGGTACACCGATCGGTGAGCTGAGAGTGGACGGAGGCCCGACCCGCAACGATTACCTGATGCAGCTGCAGAGCGATCTGACTGCGATTCCGGTCAGGATCCCTGATTCGGAAGAGCTGTCCGGTATCGGCGCTGCGTATGCGGCGGGACTTGCGCAGGGAATCTTCGATGAAAGCGTATTCTCCGTGCTCAACAGAGTGAGCTATGAGCCAAAGATGGATGCTGAAGTAAGAGAACAAAAGCTTAAAGGTTGGGCAAAAGCAGTTGAGACGGTCCAAAGTGATAGATAAGCATTTATGTATTTAGAATCCTGGGGCTTTGAGCTTGCCTATCTTGTTGGTTGGAGGACCCATAGCTCGACAGTTTGTTCTTTTAAGAAATACGGCAGGGTGTGATCGGTATTGTTGTCCATATGGGACTGTACGTGATGGCATCTGCTTCCCTTTCTGATTTCGATAAAGATAAAGGAAACTGACATGAGTAGACACGATATGACATCATATAATGATTGTATCAAGTCGATCATGGATGCATACTATAATTGAAAACAGGCATGAAGAGAGTTCCGGGAGAGTTCCGGGGCTCTTTTTCTATGCCTGTTTTTAGACTTTGCTATACAGACAGCGATACATTAACAAATATGGAAGGAGATCAGCTATGAACGTGTTTGACATGACAACCAGAAACCGTATCGGAAGAGGAAATGATAAGGCAATTTACAATGAGCTGGTAAGGATCCAGATTGGAGATATTCTGCTCTTTGGATCATACTATTTGCCAGGCGTAGCAGATCCGAATGATGACCGGAAAAAACCTGCCATGTGGATGCTGCGAAGGGCTTCCAGGTGCTTGTCGTCCTTTCAAAAGGAACCAATACCGAGAGACCGGAAACAGAGAGCGGCTGTGATGAACTCACCTATCTGACCGCTGCGAACAAGTGGCTCCTTGCGCATGAGGAATCCTCCGAAGCACAGGGCGGCGCCCGCGTCGGACTGAAGGGAAAGAACATCGATCTGGATATCGATTGAAGACCCGGACAGTCCTCTGAAACAGAGTATCCTGAACCCCCGCCTGAAAAGGCGGGGGTTTTCCCATCCGGCGAAGCGACGCTTTTATCCTGTTCTTCCCTGCACGATGCGCACATCCCTGATCGCACAGAAAAGGCGCAGCCTCAAATGGCTGCGCCGCCTGCAGTTACGCTATTTGACCCACATTTCAATCCACCCGACTTCTGCGCGTTTCTTCTTCGCGTTCCAGGTAATCGAACAATTGATTCTGAGCCGGCCTCTGTCGCCTGCCCAGTACAACCCGGTATCCTTCATACGTTTCTTCACATAGCTGTTCGTGGGTTTCTTACTCCCAACCTTGACCGGTCTTTTCTTCTTGGTGTTGTAATATGCATAATAGCCCTTTCCCCAGGCCTTTTTGATATTCTTATGAAATGCCGTAAGGGTCATGCCATAATAAATCTTTTTGTTCAGCGTAACGCCTTTCAGGACGGCAATCGAATCATTCTTATTGTCCTCCTGGCCGTCGCGTCCCAATGCCAGGTGAATACCTTTCATCGGGCCGAAGGGAACCACTTTATTAATTTTTAACTGGTCGTAACCGGTATACTTCTGTTTTTCCGAATTCCAGTCATACCGGAAGGAATAAGATTTCTTACCCTTTGTAACCTTAAACTTCTTACCGTCTTTGGATACATTAAAATCCGGCTTCTGCGCAGCAGCCGCAGACACACAGATCCCCTGCATCACAAATGACATGGTTAACAGCAGGACAAGCAGCAGCACAGACTTTCGAGATGTTCTCTTCATACAGACAATCCTCCTTCTTTGATATGTGCATACATAAAATCAGGTACTATTTAATCACGTTTAAACATTCCTGTCAATCAATAAAGCGTTCTGCACCTGCTCTCCGGATCCCGGGGTGAATTCCATGGATTTTGTATGGCCGTAATAATAATGGGTCAATCATTTTTGGTGT
>DLFD01000058.1 GCA_002482005.1 Lachnospiraceae bacterium UBA7729
CTACACTTTTGTTTCAAACTTCTACCTCCTGAAAGCTTGCAGGTTGCTATATCCGTGAGCCCGGCAGGCAGACCGGAAACAGGATCCCCCCTCTCTTCTGCAGCGGCAGCCGGCCGCGCCTGCCAGGTGTCCGTGAGTTCTGAACCTATAGTAGCATGTTATAAACAGGAAAGTGTGGACTTTTCACAAAACGTGCACGATATTCTGATATACTGCATTCATCTTCACTGCACAGTATCAGGAGGAGCATATGGAGAACGAAAGAAAGCCTGCATTCGAGTGCAGGGATCTTACGATGAACTACGGGAAGAAGACGGCGCTGGACCATGTGGACCTGACCCTGATGCCGGGCAGGATTGTCGGCCTTCTGGGTCCGAACGGATCCGGCAAGACGACCATGATCAAGCTGGCACAGGGACTCCTGCAGCCGGCTTCCGGCGAGATCCTGATCGGCGGGATGAAGCCAGGTCCGGGGACGAAGGCGATCACGGCATACCTGCCGGACCGGGATTACCTGCCGCCATACATGAACGTACAGCAGCTTGTCAGATTCTACGGGGACTTCTTCCGGGACTTCGACCGCGAGCGGGCGGAGGGCATGCTGGAAAACCTGGGCTTTGAGCCGAAGCAGAGGCTGAAAGCCATGTCGAAAGGCACCAGGGAGAAGATCCAGCTCATCCTGACCATGTCGAGGAAGGCGAAGGTCTACTTCCTGGATGAGCCGATCGCCGGCGTGGACCCCGCCGCAAGAGACTTCATCATCCGGACGATCATCGGAAACTATGCGGAAGATGCCCTGGTCGTCATCTCGACCCACCTGATCGCGGATATCGAGACGGTCCTGGATGAGGTGGTCTTCCTCAGGAAAGGGCATGTCATCCTGCACAAGCCGACAGATCTCCTGGTCAGGGAGAGCGGAAAGGATATCGACCATATCTTCCGCGAAGCGTTCACTTACTGAGCTAGGCCAGCCAATCACATCCGGAAATGTTTTTCCGGTACGTTTCAGCATCCGGGAGGATCTCTATGTTCGGGAAACTGATGAAATACAATCTGAAGGAAGTCGGTATGGTCATGCTGCCGATGTACGCGGCTCTTCTGGTCCTCGGGACGACAGCAGGCCTCGCGATGCGCTATTCCATCATGCGCGGGGCAGGCGAGATCCTTGCTTCGACCGTACCTGGAGTGGTCACGATCATCCTGTTTCTTGTCTTCGGTATCATGGGGCTTGCCACGGTGGCCGTGACGCTGATCATGATCCTGAGAAATTTCAGGGACAACCTGCTTGGAAGCCGTGGATATCTGATGAATACCCTGCCTGTGACGACAGCGGAACAGGTCCTGAGCAAAGTGCTTAACGGGGCGCTTTTCGTCCTCTTCGGAGGGGCTGCGAGCGGAATCTCGGGGCTTCTGTTTCTTCTGGTCTGTCTCAGAAGGAGAGACTGGGCGGAGCTTGGGGAAGCGTTCCGGGATGCCTTCGGCGACAGGATATCCCCGGCGCTTGTGATCCTCCAGATCGTAGTCCTTCTTCTGGTCTGGGCGGTCCAGGACGTCACAAAGATCTATGCATCGCTGAGCCTGGGCAGCCTCTGGAGAGGCCACAGAAGCATCGGTGCCATTCTGGCATTCGTCGTCATTACTGTGATACAGAATCTGATCGGCAACGGGCTCACCCATCTGACCCCGGATGCATCTCTCGGTTATTCGGTGCTGGGAGGAGGCGTCCGGTTTATCTTCGGCAGCGGAGAAGGACCGTCAGCTCTGTTCTCGGCGAGGCAGATGATGATCAGCGTCGGGCAGAATCTTGCCTATATCGTCCTGTTTACCATAGCTGCGGTCTGGGTCCTCAGGCATAAGCTGGACCTGCAGTGAGAGTTCTGCCGTCTGGCTGCGGTCAGGTCCTGCCCGGCTCACACAACCAGGTCCTGCCCGGCTCGCACAGTCAGGACCTGCCCGGCTCCCAGGGGATGAAGAAAACTTGTCGGAATCTTTACAGGATTTTCACAATCGGAAGATGGAATGCTGGTCTGTATCCATATATTTCGGTTATAATAAACTCAGGTAGCTTTGATAACATACGATTCACTTAGAAAGGATGATAGTATGAAGGGAAAGATAAGAGTACTGATGGCAGCGGCGCTCAGTGCAAGCCTGACCTTTACGGCAGCAGTACCGGGTTTCGCCGCGGAATCTGAGGCTCCGGCAGATGCTGCCGGAAGTATAGAGCTTCCAGGGAATCTTGCGGAAGGAGCAGGAGAGCTTGAGCAGGCTCTCGGACAGGCAGAGGCTGGTACGGAAGGGGTTACTGCAAAGATCGAGTTCAGCGAGGCGATGCAGCAGCTGCTCTCCCAGTCGGCGGACGGACAGGATATGAGCTGGCTTGGTTCCGTCACAGCGGACGTCGTGGCTACGACCGGCGAAGACGGTTCCATGGACGCGAATGTAAGATATTCGCTGAACGATACTCCGGTGCTTGACGGTCTGTTCGCTTATGATGCTGCGGATTCGACCATCTACTTTCAGTTTCCTCAGATCAAGGACCAGCCCTTCTCCATGAATCTGAACGATCTGTTCAGACAGATGACGGAGCAGGGGCAGGGAAGCGTAGAGCAGGGCATGGAAGAAGCCATGGGTCAGCTGAACCTCAGCCCGGAAGACGTTCAGCGTCTCCAGTCAGAGGCGACGGAGCTCTTCGGGTCCATCACATCCGATGAAGTATCCGGGTTCATCGGACGCTATGCAGACACGATCTCTTCCGGCGTCACCGTTGAAGACGCGGGCACTGCGCCGGTAACGGCAGGCAGCATGAGCACGGATGCGGCGCTCACGACCGTCTCCGTCCAGCCGGAAGCCATGGACCAGATCCTTCAGACCAGCATGACGACCCTTCACGATGATGAGCTGATCGTGAAGATCGTCGGGAGCGACTTTGCGGCTGACCTTGTCAATCTGCTCGGAAGCAGCACAACCAATAGCGGATCAGCAGGCAATCCGGTTACAGGTGCGGATCTTGTCGCGGCATACCAGCAGTTCCTTGAGGAGAACAAGGACAAGGTGGCCGGAATGCCGGGATTCTCCCTTACTTACGGAACCGGTCCGAACGGAAGCCTCACATACGTCGAGCTCAAGCTTCTGTTCTCGGGAGCAGAGTTCGAGATCTTCTCCTGCAGCGCGATCAACGACGGTACACAGAATGCCTTCGAGTTCGATCTCGGACAGATGATCGTGCAGGCACTGAGTTCTTCCTCCGACAGCTCTGATGGACAGTCTCAGCCGGCGGTGGCCGGAAAGACCGGACTTCTTGCGGAAGGCTCTGTTTCCGGCGGAAAACTCAACGAGACAGTCACCATCCGCTACAACGATCAGGCGGTCTTTGCAGTGCAGCTCGCAGACTGGGACGTCGAAAAGTTCAGTCAGGGAAGTCTTGACGGCAATATCGCTGCAAGTATCGATGGAACGGATGTCCGCCTGGCATTCGAGAGCGCGGCGCCGGATGCACAGTCTATGTCCTTCCTGGTCAATGAGCAGGCGCTCTTCACTGTAACCGCCCAGGAGAGAGAGGCAGATCCGTCTGAGGTACAGCCGATCGACAAGGCCTCTGCAGCGCCGATCAGAAGCGAGGAAGACCTTGAGGCATTCCTGTCTGATGCGGATCCGAGTCAGCTGCTACAGGCGCTTCAGGATGCGGGCGTTCCGCAGGAGCTTCTGGATGACGCAGCTTCAGAAGAAGGGGAAGCAGATCCGGCAGCTGAGCCGGCGGACGATGCAGCATAACGATCGCAGGAGGAAAACAGATATCATCTGACCTGTAGATATGAGAGGCCGGAAGACCGAAAGTGGTCTTCCGGCCTCTTTTTATACCAAAGTATGCAAGAAGGCTGCCAGTGGCAGGCTTTTTGTATCAGTATGCAAAACGGCTTCCAGCGGCAGCCTTTTTGTGTATCTGCTCGACCGTTTCCGCTAATCGCTGTATAATCTTCCTCCGGAGGGTTATATTGTGACAAATTATCAGACGAATTCAGACAATGGAAAAAATGTGTGGACGAAGTTCCCGGTCGTGTTTCTGGCAGCATTCATCTGCTGTTTTCTCTGGGGAAGCGCAGCACCTTCGATCAAGATCGGCTACGGACTGTTCCGGGTCCCGGCAGGGGACACACCGTCCAGAATCCTCTTTGCGGGCATCCGTTTCACACTGGCAGGGCTTATGGTCATCACATTCACATCGGCAAGGGAAAGGAAGTTCGTGCATCCCACACTTTCTTCCCTGAAATATGTGGCGGCGCTGGCGGCCACCCAGACGATCCTGCAGTACATCTTTTACTACATGAGCCTGGCCCATACGACCGGGGTCAGGGGCTCTGTCATCAATGCCGCGGGAACCTTCTTCAGCATCTTCCTTGCGGTCTTCATCTTCCGGTTTGAGAAACTGAATCCGAGGAAGGTGATCGGCTCCGTGCTGGGTTTTGCCGGAGTCGTCCTGATGGTCACGGGAGGCAGTCTGCAGGGACTGGCGGGCAGAGTCTCTCTTCGGGGGGAAGGCGCCATGATCGCGGCAGCGCTCGCTTCTGCGACGGCCGGATGCCTGCTCAAACTGTTCTCCAGGCATGCCGATCCGGTCATGCTCAGCGGCTGGCAGTTCTTCTTCGGAGGACTGTTCATGATCCTTGCCGGTGCTGTTTCCGGAGGAAAGCTGACGGTGACGTCGCCCTGGTGCTATCCGCTGATCATCTACATGGGTTTCATCTCCGCCGGCGCTTATTCCCTGTGGGGGATCCTGCTCAAATACAATCCGGTCAGCGTCATCAGTATCCTGGGTTTCATGAACCCGGTCCTGGCAGTCCTTCTGTCGGCGCTCTTTTTGGGCGAGAGACGAGAGGCATTCAGCCCGGCAACCCTCTGGGCGCTCATCCTCATCTCTGCGGGCATCATCATCGTCAATGTGAAGATAAGCCGCACGATCGAAGGAGCAAGGCCGAAGAGAAGAGGAAAGTAAGAAGGATCCCGAGAGGATATTCACCCGATCATGGTCAGGTGCATATAGGAAGAAAAGGCCACCAGCATGTCAAAGATGTTACGGCCGTTCAGGGGCTGGTAATGGGCAGCCTCAAGCTTTGGGTCGATCAGATCCCGGAAGTCCCGGAGAAAGTCTGCATAGCTGGTCCAGGTCCAGAGGCTGTCTTCCCCATAGCTGGCATTGAAGTAGTAGTAGAATGCGACCAGCATGTCGGTCCGGGTGAGGTACTCCGCATCCTGAACAAAGAGAGCGCTGACCTTGCCGCCCCAGTGTCCCTGAGGAACCATATAGCGATTGGCCGCTTTCAGCAGATTGCAGAAATTCCTGAATTTCCGGTCACTATAGCTTTTTTCTCCCGCGCAGACTCTGCGGAGTCTGTCTTCACTGAAGGCGACAGGATCTTCGAAGTAAAGGCCGTAAGAACAGGACCTCAGGAGCTGCTGATCGTTCTCTGAGAGGTTCCTCTCTTCACCTTCCGCCGTGAAGCAAGACTTTTCATATCCGGCACAGGCGTCAGCATACCCATAGCCGTCGTCATCCTTTTCTTCTGCAGCCGCTGATCTCAGCTCAAAGAGCAGGTCCTCGATCAGGGCATCGTACTCCCGCTTGGCTGCTGTCTGATCCGTATCTGCCAGGAGGGGACTCCTGAAGACCGGCACCGGTCCTGCGGATACCAGTACATTGCAGTCGTAATGGCGGATCAGGAATTCCTCGAATTCTTTCTCGGATCTCTGAAAGATACTGCCGGTCCGGCCTGTATCAGGCTGCGCCAGGTTCCGGAAGTATACAGTGACGCTCGATGCCATATCCCGGTCCCGGTCCTCCGGAACCGGTTTGCCTGCCTGGCGGTTCCGGATCCGGGTGATCATCTCGTCCGAACGGCGGATCTTATCCTGGATCTTCTCAGGAGTATAATCGTCGTCTTCCATGCGGCCTTTGGAGATGTAATAGAGATAGATCATCTCCGCAAAGTTCTTGTAGTTGATCCCCTGTCCCGTCGGGTTCAGATCAAATTCCCCGTTCTGTGAAGAATCGTCGCCGGACTCGTTCAGGAATCTCATCAGGTTGTTGCCGTAATATTTCTCAAAGAGGTTGATCTCGATATCGGTGTCCGGATCGACTATGGTCCCGAGTCCGTCCGGATAGACATAGGTCATGTTATAGACCAGGGCAAAGAGATAGAGCCCTTTTTTGGTAGCCCCCTGGGTCCGGAAATGTCCGCCCGCCAGATCGTCCGCCAGCTTCAGAAGACCATATTTCTTCCTGCGGTCCTTGATCTGATCTTTGCCCTTTGCAGTGCTGATCACACCGCTTTTCACCATGCTGCGGATGTCATCCACGTTCAGCAGATCAAAGATATCGTCTTCCAGAAGGTCAGCCTGATCGGTAAAAGAGCGGAAGCGGATCCCCTCTGCCTTGCTCTTCCCGGAGAGATACCGGCGGATGGCACTGTCGCCCCCGTACATGACGACCTTCTTCGTCTTGCCGCTGGCGCAGCCCTCCGATGTCTTGTATGCAAGGCATCCTCCGTATTTCACGAACTGTTTCAGAATCCTCAGACGCAGGGGATCTTTTTCCCAGTGATCTTCCGGATTCGCGCAGCGGTCCACGATCTTCTTCATATACTCGGAAGGAGAGACGTATCCTTCGAACTTCTCAAACAGGAGGCGGATGATCTTTTCTTCCAGCTGATCTCTGTCGGGAAGACCTGCCGCATTGACAAGATCCTCGTATCTCCGGACACTGAGGCCTCTTTCATAGGGGATCCTGGCGGAATCAAGAAGCATATACAGTTTTTCCAGCTCTTCAGGCTCATTGGACATGCCTGCAGCATCCTTCACGGCCCGCAGCTGCCTGTCCAGGTCCTCCCTTGAAAGGAAGGATTCCGCCTTCAGATCGTCAAAGATCATATCCAGTCTTGTTGTCTGAGAGATCCTGTTTTCCATAATGCTTTCCCTTTCCAGAATTATCGTAAGGCTGTATGTACCTATCATAAACTTTTTCAGCCAATGTTGCCACCCCTCATATATGTGTCTGACATTCGAGCGTATGATCAAAGACAAGTTGCTCGGATTGAAAGAAATATAGTATTAATTCACATAATATGGCGGATTTATTGATAAAATCACGTAAATAATGATATACTTGTATCAATATCTGGCATCAGTGCCTGTGCAATCTCACTGCTGCACAAAACCGGGGCGGTGCCGGGAAAACGGAGAATGAAACACAGAAAGGAGAGAGGAGTTATGCTGGAAAGATCCTGCTATGACCTGGCCGACAGGTGCATAGAGAAACATGGGAAGAAACCTGCTTCCCTGATTCCTGTGATGGAGGATATCCAGGATGAGCTGAGGTACCTGCCGGGCGAGCTTCTGTCCTATGTGGCGAAGCAGATCGGAGTGACCGAGGCAGACGCTTACGGCGTTGCCACATTCTATGAGAACTTTTCCTTTGAGCCGAAGGGCAAGTACGAGATCAAGTGCTGTGATGGAACGGCATGTCATGTGAAGAAAGGCATCGCCGTCATCGAAGCGCTTCAGAAAGAGCTTGGCCTCAGCAAGGATAAGCATACGACCGACGATATGCAGTTCACGCTTGAGACGGTTTCCTGCCTCGGCGCCTGCGGCCTTGCACCGACTATGATGGTCAACGGCAAGGTCCATCCACGCATGACTCCGGATACCGCAGTCGCGCTGGTAAGAGAACTGAGAGGTGATAACACATGAAGATCGCTGCAAGAGAAGATCTGAAAAATGCGCGCCTCGAAGCTGCCGCAAAGATGGAGAAACAGGATATCCGTGTACTTGTATGTGCAGGAACAGGCTGTGTCGCCTCTGGTTCCGAAGCTGTCTATGAGGAGTTCCGCAACCAGCTGGAAGGAAGAGAGGGAATCTCTCTGGATTTTGCGCCTCATGACGGAACGAAGATCGTGGGCGTCCGCCATACCGGATGCCAGGGTATCTGCGAGATCGGACCGCTGGTCCGCATCAGGCTTGGCGACAAGGTGGTCCAGTACGTGAAAGTACAGCCGACAGATGTATCTGCGATCATCCAGAGAACCATCCTGCACGGTGAGGTCATCGAGCATCTCCTTTATCATGGGCAGGCCCAGTATGTAAGTCCGTCCGATATCCCGTTTATCGCGAAGCAGACCAGGATCGTTCTTTCCAACTGCGGAAAGTACGAGCCGGATTCTCTTTCCGAATATATCTATTCGGGCGGCTTCAGGGCTCTCGAGAAAGCTTTGTTTGAGATGACGCCGGAGCAGGTCATCCAGGAAGTCTCCGACTCCGGACTGAGAGGCCGCGGAGGCGCGGGATTCCCGACCGGACGCAAGTGGTCGTCCGTCGCGCATCAGCCGGACCCGGTCCACTACGTTGTCTGCAACGGCGATGAGGGAGATCCGGGCGCTTTCATGGACGGCTCCGTGATGGAAGGCGATCCTTACAAGATGATCGAAGGCATGATGATCGCGGCTTACGCAGTCGGAGCCCAGAACGGATATATCTATGTCCGCGCAGAGTATCCGCTGTCTGTAAAGAGGCTGCGCGAAGCGATCCGCAATCTGGAGGAAGCCGGACTTCTCGGGAACAATATCCTCGGAAGCTCATTTACCTTCCATATGCATATCAACCGCGGCGCCGGCGCATTCGTCTGCGGCGAAGGCAGTGCGCTGACCGCCTCCATCGAGGGCAAGCGGGGAATGCCGAGAGTAAAGCCTCCGCGTACGGTCGAGCATGGCCTGTGGTCAAAGCCTACCGTTCTGAACAATGTCGAGACATATGCCAATGTTCCCCGTATCATCATGGAAGGCGCGCAGTGGTTCCGCTCAATAGGATCGGAAGGGAGCCCGGGGACCAAGACCTTCTCACTGACCGGCGCTATTCAGAATACCGGCCTGATCGAGGTGCCGATGGGAACGACCCTGAGGCAGATCATCTACGATATCGGCGGCGGCATCAAGAGCGGAGGAACCTTCAAGGCAGTACAGATCGGCGGTCCGTCCGGCGGATGTCTGACGGAGAAAGAACTGGATGTCGGGCTGGACTTCGAGTCAGTCAAGAAATATGATGCCATCATCGGATCAGGCGGCATGGTCGTCATGGACCAGGGAAGCTGCATGGTCGAGGTTGCGAGATTCTTCATGGGATTCACGCAGCGTGAGTCCTGCGGAAAGTGTACGCCGTGCCGCGAGGGTACCAAGCGGATGCTGGAGATCCTGCAGAAGATCGTCGACGGCAAGGGTGAGCTCAGCGATCTCGATGACCTTGAGAACCTTGCCCAGATGGTACGCTCTATGTCCCTCTGCGGACTCGGAAAGAGCGCGCCGCTGCCTGTCATATCTACCCTGCACAAGTTCCGCGATGAGTACGAGGAGCATATCGTCGACAAGCGCTGCCGTGCCCACGTCTGCGGAAAGCTGCGCCGTTTCATCATCGATGAAGACAAGTGCGTCGGCTGCGGAAAGTGCGCAAGAAACTGCCCGGCCGGGGCGATCATCGGTGCGAGGAAGATGCCGCATAAGATCATCACGGACCAGTGCATCCGCTGCGGTACCTGCCAGGAGAACTGCGCATTTGACGCGATCTATATCGAGTACTGAGGAGGGGTGAATGATGGGAGTCATGACGATCAACGGAAGGCGCGTAACCTTCACAGATGAGAAAAATGTCCTGTCCGTCATCCGCAAGGCGGGCATCAGCATCCCGACTTTGTGCTACCTGTCGGAGATGTCGACCTTCGGAGCCTGCAGGCTCTGCATGGTCGAGAATGAACGCGGAAAGATGTTCGCATCCTGTTCGGAGGTCCCGAAGGACGGGATGACGATCTTTACCAATACCAAGAGACTTCAGAAGTACAGGAAGATGATCATCCAGCTGCTGCTCGGGTCTCACGACCGTGACTGTACAACCTGTGCGCAGAGCGGGGACTGCCGTCTGCAGGACCTTGCCCGCAAGATGAACATCACCGATGTCCCTTATCAGGATACCAGGGAGAGGCGCGAGATCGATGTGAGCTCGCCATCCATCGTCCGCAACATGAACAAGTGCATCCTCTGCGGAGACTGCGTCAGAGCCTGCAGTGAGCTGCAGGGGCTGGGCGTTCTGGAGTTCACCAGAAGAGGAGCGGATGCTCTCGTGTCGACCGCATTCGACCGCCCTATCGCGGAGACAGCGTGCGTAGGCTGCGGACAGTGCAGAGTCTACTGTCCGACCGGAGCCATCACGATCCATTCGAATGTGGATGACGTCTGGGACGCCATCGGCGATCCGAACATCCGGGTGGTCGCCCAGGTAGCGCCTGCGGTGAGAGTTGCGGTCGGTGATGCATTCGGCATGAAGGACGGAACAGGCGTCATGGGCATGATCGTCAATGCCATGCATCGCATGGGCTTCGATGAAGTCTACGATACGACTCTTTCGGCCGACCTGACCATCATGGAGGAGGCAAATGAATTTCTGGAGCGTCTTTCAAAGGGGGAGGATCTGCCTCTGATGACCTCCTGCTGTCCGGCCTGGGTCAAGTTCTGCCACGACCAGTATCCGGAATTTGACAGGAATGTATCGACCTGCCGCAGTCCGCAGGGCATGATGAGCGCGGTCCTGAAGGAGTATTACAGAGACCCGGAGAATGCCGGCGGCAAGAAGACGGTAGTCGTCTCCGTCATGCCTTGCACGGCAAAGAAGATGGAGATCCGCTGGAAGAGAAATTACACGAAAGGCCAGAAGGACACGGATATCTCCATCACGTCGACCGAACTGGTCAACATGATCCGTGATTTCGGCCTGGACCTGCAGATGCTGGACCCGGAAGCCTGCGATATGCCGTTCGGTCTTGGATCCGGCGGAGGAGTCATCTTCGGAGCATCCGGCGGCGTCACGGAGGCAGTCCTCCGTCGTCTGGCCCCGAACCACTCTAAGCAGCTGATGGACAACATCGCAGACTGCGGCGTCCGCGAGAAGAAGTGGATCCGTGAGTTCTCCATCGACTACAAGGACCGCAGGCTTAATATCTGCGTTGTATCCGGTCTTGCCAATGCAAGGACCGTCCTCGATAAGCTGAAGGCAGGCGAGGTCCACTACGACCTCATCGAGGTCATGGCCTGCAGAGGCGGCTGCGTTATGGGCGGCGGCCAGCCGGTCATCCTTGGCAGGACGCCGAGAGAAGCCCGTACGGCAGGCCTCTACCGCATCGACAACAACGAGACCGTCCGCAAGTGTGACGAGAACCCGCTGGTGCAGAACCTGTACAAGGGAATGCTGAAAGACAAGGCACACGAGCTGCTGCACGTACATACAGAAGAATAAACTTTATTATCAGTCACTTGTATCCATCCTGGATCCAGGTCAAAACCGGCTGCCGGAAGTCCCGGCAGCCGGTTTTTGAGAATCTTACTCGAGCTCAAATGCCCCTGTGTACAGCTGGTAGTAGGTCCCCTTCTGGGCGATCAGCTCGTCATGCGAGCCGCGCTCGATGATCCTGCCATGGTCGAGGACCATGATGGCATCCGAGTTGCGGACAGTAGAGAGCCTGTGGGCGATGACGAAGACCGTACGGCCTTTCATCAGGTTGTCCATGCCCCTCTGGACCAGTGCTTCGGTACGGGTATCGATCGAGGAGGTTGCCTCATCGAGGATCATGACCGGCGGGTCTGCGACGGCAGCACGGGCGATCGAGATCAGCTGCCTCTGACCTTGCGAGAGCTGTGCTCCGTTGCCTGTCAGATAAGTGTCGTAGCCGTCCGGAAGTCTTGTAATGAAGTCATCAGCGTTGGCAAGTTTTGCCGCCTCGATGCACTCCTCATCGGTAGCGTCCAGACGTCCGTAGCGGATGTTGTCCATGACGGTCCCTGTGAAGAGGTTGACATCCTGAAGGACGACGCCGAGCGAGCGGCGCAGGTCCGGCTTTCTGATCTTGCCGATGTTGATGCCGTCGTAGCGGATCTTCCCGTCCGAGATATCGTAGAAGCGGTTGATCAGGTTGGTGATGGTCGTCTTGCCGGCGCCGGTAGCCCCGACAAAGGCAATCTTCTGGCCTGGCTTCGCGTAGAGGCTGATATCATGAAGTACAAGCTTCTCAGGAACATAGCCGAAGTCTACGTGGAAGAGCCTTACATCTCCGCGAAGAGGAGTGTAGGTCAGGCTGCCGTCCTGATGAGGATGTTTCCATGCCCAGCGGTCGGTCTTTCTGCCGGTCTCGCGGATCCTGATTCCATCCGGAAGAACACGGTTTTCAGTGACGACGCCGGCAGCCGCGACCGGATCTTCCTCTTCTGCAGCAGCCTTCTCTGCCGCATTATTCTTGTCTTCTTCAGCCAGAATCTTTTCAATCTCTTCATCCGTGAGCGGCTTTCCGTCCTTATCGACATATTCCGCATTCACCAGTTCGACATAGCCTTCATCGGCTTCAGGCTTCTGGTCGATCAGGTCGAAGACACGGCCGACGCCTGCCAGCCCGAGCGCGATCATCGAGACCTGCATGGAAGCCTGCCCGACGGACTGCGACAGCTGTCTGGTCATGGTCAGAAATGAGACGATCACACCTACTGTGACGGTGTCTACTCCGAAGAGGTATACGTTCGGCGCATGAGCGGCGACCAGAACGCCGCCGAAGATCGCGAGGGAGATGTACATGATGTTGCCGATATTGGCTAGGATCGGCATCAGCATGGAGCCTGCCCGGTTAGCCCGGTTGCCGTCTTCGTAGAGCTTCCGGTTCAGCTTCCGGAAGTCTTCTCTGGCGAGGTCCTCATGATTAAAGACCTGGACGACCTTCTGGCCGTTCATGATCTCCTGGACAAAGCCCTCCTCGTCTGCCAGCGACTTCTGCTGGTCGACCATGCCCTTCGCAGAGCGGCCGCCGAAGGTCCTGGTGACCCTGCTCATGATAAAGATGAAGAGGGCGACTCCAAGGGTCATCCAGACAGAGAAGCGCAGCATGGAGACCGCAATCGCCGCGATCGAGAGGAATGTCTGGTACACGGACGGAATCGACTGCCCGATCATCTGCCGGATCGCATCCGTATCGTTCGTGTAGGTCGACATGATATCGCCTGCTGCGTTGCGGTCAAAGAAGCTGACCGGAAGCGTCTCCATATTGTTGAACATATCGTCGCGAAGATGCTTCAAGGTTCCCTGGGTGACAGTAGCCATGATCTGAGTGTAGATCAGGGAAGAAAGAACGCCGGCGGCATAGACGACGATCATGGTGCCGATGATCCTGAGCAGCTCACCCAAGACAGCGTCAAGTCCGCTGGTAAGGCCCGGGATGATCGCGTTATCGATCAGACTCTGCAGGAAGACAGAGGCGATGACACCGGACAGGCCGGAGATCGCGATGCAGATCAGAACGACGATCAGACGCCACTTATAATATTTGAAAAGATACTTTATGAGACGGCCGAAGGTACCCTTTTTGACGGGACCACGCTGCACATTCATTCTTGCCATCGCTTATCCCTCCATCTCGTGCGCGGTGCGCGGGAGTCTGCGATCGCGGTGCGCGCGCGACTCGTCTTCCTCTGAATTCTTTGTCTGCGAATCGTACACTTCTCTGTAGATCCCGCCCTTCTTCAGCAGTTCTTCGTGGGTCCCCTCCTCCACGATGCGGCCGCCGTCCAGGACGATGATCCTGTCGGCGTCCTGGACCGAGGAAACTCTCTGGGCGATGATGATCTTTGTGGTATCCGGGATCTCATCGCGGAAGGCTTTGCGGATCTTTGCATCAGTCCTGGTATCAACGGCGGAAGTGGAGTCGTCGAGGATCAGGATCTTCGGTTTCTTGAGGAGCGCTCTGGCGATGCACAGACGCTGCTTCTGTCCGCCGGAGACATTGGTTCCGCCCTGGGAGATCATGGTCTGGTACTTGTCCGGGAACTCCTGGACAAAGTCGTCCGCCTGGGCAAGCTGACAGGCATGCCGGATCTCCTCATCGGTGGCATCCGGGTCGCCCCAGCGAAGATTGTCGGCGATGGTGCCCTTGAAAAGAACATTTTTCTGAAGAACCATGGCGACCTGGTCGCGGAGAACTTTCAGATCATACTTCCGGACGTCGACGCCGCCGACTTTGATGGAGCCGTCCGATACGTCATACAGTCTGGAGATAAACTGCACGAGGGTCGATTTTGACGATCCGGTGCCGCCGATGATACCAAGCGTCGACCCGGACGGGATGTGCAGCGATACATCTGAGAGAGCGTATTTTTTCCCGCGCTCGGAATACTTGAAGGATACGTGGTCAAAGTCCACGCTCCCGTCCTTCACTTCGGTGAGTCCATCCTCCGGCGAGGTCAGGGTCGGGTCGTAGGAGAGCACTTCCGCGATACGGGCAGCGGACTCCTGAGCGACTATGCACATGACGAAGATCATCGACAGCATCATGATAGAGATGAGGATCTGAACGCCGTAGCTGATCAGGGAGGAAAGTTCTCCGGTTGTGAGGGAAGAACCTTTCGTCGAGATGATCATCCTGGCTCCGAAGTAGGAGATCAGGGTGATGGAGACGAAGACACAGGCCTGCATGGACGGGGTGTTGAAGGCAAGGATCTTCTCGACATGAGTGAAATCCTTCCGGACACCTTCGGATTCCCTGCGGAATCTGTCCTTCTCGTAGTCCTCACGGACAAAGGACTTGACGACCCGCATTCCCTGGATGTTCTCCTGGACGCCGTTGTTCATGGCATCGTACTTCCTGAAGATCCGGACAAAGATCGGGTGGACCTTGATGGCGATGCCGAAGACGATGGCGGCAAGGACCGGGATCATGCCAAGGAAGATCAGGGACATCCGCCTGTTGACGGAGAAGGCCATGATGACGCAGAAGATCAGCATCAGAGGCGAGCGGAAGCCTCCGCGCACCAGCATGGCGAATGCGTTCTGTATGTTGGAGACATCGGTCGTCATACGGGTGACCAGGGAAGCCTCCGAGAACTTATCGATGTCCCGGAAGGAAAACTTCTGGATCCGGTCGAACATGTCCTGCCTCAGGTTCATGGCGAAGCCGCAGGAGGCGATGGACGACTCCCAGGCGGCAGATGCCCCGAAGAAGAGGGAGATAAATGACATAATCAGCAGGATGATCCCGTATTTGAGAATCGGCTGCATGGACCCGTCTCCCATGTGGTCGATCAGTTTCGCCATCAGAAGCGGGATGATGACCTCCATGATGACTTCGCCTGAGACCAGAAGAGGGGAGAGGATCGACTGCCGCCAGAATTCGCGGATACTTTTTGACAGAGTTCTGATCAAGAAAACTCCTCCTTTCCGATTTGAAACTCGTTTCAGACAGTATTCGATGCAATTATACACGTGTTGCGAGTACACATGTAACCTATCCTTCACAGAATCCGGACAGATGGAACAGAAAGAGGAGCCTTTTTCCAAAGACTTCTGCAGCAGAACACAGGCACGCAGGAAAAAATTCGGCAAAAGCAAAGAAAGAGAGTAAACATCAAAAATAATTCGAAAAAGGAAATAATAACAAAAAATGTTTGGAATGTTTTGAAATACGTGCAAACAGGCTGGACAATCTATAGGAATATGAAATATCATTGTCGGGTGTTCCTGCCAAATGTTTTTGCATAAATGGCACTGGAACAAAATATATTTGCATATCGAGGGAGTTTTTAGAGGCATGGAGCAGAAACAAAGAAATACATTCTCCGGAAAGATGGGATTCGTCCTGTCGGCAGCGGGATCCGCTGTCGGACTGGGCAATATCTGGCGCTTTCCTTACCTTGCGGCAAAGTACGGCGGGGGAATCTTCCTCCTGATCTACCTGATCCTGGTTGCCACATTCGGCTATACGATGATCGTTCTCGAGTCGGCGCTGGGACGCATGACCCTGAAGAGCCCGGTCGGAGCCTATCAGCACTTCGGAAAGACCGGCTTTCTGAAGTTCGGCGGCTGGATCAACGCCATCATCCCGATCCTGATTGTTCCATATTACAGCGTCATCGGCGGCTGGGTCCTCAAGTATCTCTTTGAGTACTTCCGCAGCGATCCGAAAGCCATCGCGGCAGATGGATATTTCGGAAGCTTCATGACCAACGGACCGGTTACCGAATTCTGGTTCCTGGTATTCACCCTGATCACAGCCGTCGTCATCTACATGGGGGTCCAGAACGGAGTCGAGCGTGTCTCCAAGGCAATGATGCCGGTCCTGGTCGTCCTGGCAGTCGTTGTCGCCATCTATTCCGTCACAAGACCTGGAGCTCTTGCGGGCGTGAAGTATTTCCTGATCCCGAACTTCAAGGATTTCTCCTGGATGACCGTCGTATCTGCCATGGGACAGATGTTCTACTCCCTGTCGATTGCCATGGGGATCCTGGTCACCTTCGGGTCCTACATGAAGAAGGACCTGGATATTGAAAAGACGACCGAGCAGGTCGAGATCTTTGACACCGTCATCGCAGTCCTTGCCGGCCTGATGATCATTCCGGCCGTCTTCGCCTTTAACGGCGGTGATCCGGAGAAGCTGAAGGCAGGCCCGTCCCTGATGTTCATCTCCCTGCCCCAGGTCTTCGCAAGCATGGGACTTGGCAAGGTTGTCGGGGTCGCATTCTTCCTTCTTGTCGCCCTGGCGGCGCTGACCTCCTCCATCGCTCTGATGGAGAGCGCCGTATCTACATTCGAGGATGAGCTGGGATGGAGCAGAAAGAAGGGAACCATCATCTGCGGAGCCATCATGATCGGACTCGGAACTCTGTCCGTTCTGGGCTACAGCGCATGGAGCTCCTTCACCGTTCTTCGCATGCAGATCCTTGACTTCTTTGACTTTCTGACCAACTCGGTCATGATGCCGGTAGCAGCCTTCTGCAACTGTGTACTGGTCTTCAGGGTCATCGGAATCGACAGATTCTGCGCAGAAGTAGAGTCCTCCTCGAAGTTCAAAAGGAAGCCGGTCTTCAGGTTCGTGCTGAAGTACCTGGCTCCGTTTTTCACCATCATCATTCTGATCAGCTCCGTGCTGAACGCGTTCGGAGTCATCCACATGTAATAAAAAACACCGCCCGGCGATGTCCCCGCCTCTTACCTGGTAATGGTAATCGGCCGGGACATCGCCGGGCTATTATTATACGGCGGCGAAGCCGACTTTACTCGATTAGCAAAAGGGAATGGATTCGAACTATACAAAACGATATAATCTGTTTGCTGGGAAATATGGATCCTGAGAAAGCCTGTCCCAGCTGGCAGGATAATATGAGCTGGCAGGATAATATGAGCTGGCAGAGTAATATGAGCTGGCAGGGTAATATGAGCTGACAGGGTGCGTGCACGGAATGTGCGTGGATCCTGACGTATTTGGAAGGAGAAGACATATGCCGGAGAGAAATCTGGATTTTGATACACATGTTGAGAGAAGGGGTACGGACTGCCTGAAGTATGACTTTGCGGAAAGGAGAGGCCTCCCGGCGGACGTGCTGCCGCTCTGGGTCGCGGACATGGACTTTAAGACGTCATCCTATGTGGAGGATGCTCTGGCGGAGCGGGCAAGGCAGGGCGTCTTCGGATACACGGACCATCGCGAAGCATATTTTAACGCGGTGGCAGGCTGGATGAAGCGTCATCACGACTGGGATGTGAGAGAGGAGTGGATGATCAAAACGCCGGGCGTCGTGTTTGCCCTGGCCATGGCGGTCAAGGCTTACAGCAGGCCGGGAGACAGCGTTCTCCTGCAGCAGCCGGTCTACTATCCCTTCACGGAGGTCATCCGGGACAATGAAAGAAATGTGGTCAGCTCGGATCTCTATCTCGGGGAGGATAACCGCTACCACATCGATTTTGAGGATTTCGAGCATAAGATCGAGGAGAACGACATCCATCTGTTCCTGATGTGCAGTCCGCACAATCCGGTCGGTCGTGTCTGGACCGAGCAGGAGCTCATGAAGATCGGGGAGATCTGCGCAAGACATGATGTGGTCGTCGTCAGCGATGAGATCCACAGCGATTTTGTCTTCGAAGGGGAGCATCACGTCTTCGCGGCGCTGAGTCCGGAATTTGAGCATATCTCAGTGACCTGCACCGCTCCAAGCAAGACCTTCAACCTGGCAAGTCTGCTTCAGTCCAACATCTTCATTCCGGATGAGCAGCTGCGGAAAAAGTTCAAAAAGCAGGTCGACGCAGCCGGCATCAGCCAGATCTCATCCTTCGGGCAGGTCGCCTGCCAGACCGCCTATGAGAAGGGCGACGAATGGTACGCAGCGATGATGAAGTATGTGAAGAGCAATATCGACTACGTGTATGAGTACGCGGAAGAACATTTTTATAATAAGGAACACCAGCGGATCATCAATGTGACCCGCCTCGAGGGAACCTACCTCATGTGGCTGGACTTCCGGGGGACCGGGCTGTCCTCCAGCGAGATCGACAGCAAGATCGTCAACGAGGCAAAGCTCTGGCTTGACTCCGGCAAAGTCTTCGGCAGCGTGGGAAGAGGCTTTCAGAGGATCAATGTCGCGTGCCAGAGATCGACGCTGACCGAGGCGCTGGAGAGGATCCGGAAGACATTCTGCGAGTGAGGACGGATTCCCCCTCTGGGACGCGGCGCATTGGAAGCTTCTCTGCGGAGGCCTGGGAAACCGGGACCTATGGCCGGGAATCCGGGAAGCCGGGACCGAAAAAGGAAATTCGCTGATATGAGTGAGCAGATACTGACCAAGAAAGAGACCCGCGCAAGGGTCAGGGAGATGAGAAAGCAGCTTCCGGAGGAAGCGCTCCTTTCGGAAAGCAGAAGGATCTTCGGCAAAGTCCGGGCATCGCAGGAATACAAGGCTGCAGGGACCGTCTTCGTCTATATGAGCATGGCCGGGGAAGTGCAGACCAGGGAATTCATCGAACAGGCCTGGGCAGACGGAAAGAAAGTCGCCGTCCCGAAGACGGACCTCTCCTCTCATCAGATCCGCTTCTGTTACATAGAAAACTTTGAGCAGGTCCGGCCGGGAGTCATGGGGATCCTGGAACCCGTGACCTGCCCCTGCGCAGATGGCGATGGAGACGCCCTCATCATCATGCCGGGTGTTGCCTTCGATCCTGGGCGCCACCGGGTCGGCTACGGGGGCGGCTTCTATGACCGCTACCTTGAGGCACATCCGGGGCACCCGACAGCGGCAGTCGCATTCGATTTCCAGATCTTTGATAAGGTGCCTGCGGAAGTACACGACCTGCAGCCGGACAGGATCTATACACCTACCCAGATCCTGTAAGCCAGGGACAGACTCCCCGCGTGAAAAAACAGGAAGCTCTGTCCGCACTTCACGGTTGGGTCTGCCGTCGATCTATGGGCGGTAAAGAAGGATGGAGACTGTGAACGTTCCGTCTTCCCTGCTGATCTTCATGGCTCCGATGTATTTTCGGACAATTGCACTGACCGATGCCAGGCCGATGCCGTTTCCTCTGTGATTGTGGGAGCGGTAGCGGCCTTTTTCGTCCTGAACCGGTGCCTGCAAGGAAAAGAGCTGAAGAATCGAGTTCGCCGCAACATTGTCGCAGCCGGTGAGCGGTGTGTTCAGCCTGGAGGTCTTCAGAAGTTCCTCAAAATACTCCTCTACATCCGTATCGTTGTTTCTCTGAGCATAACCCTGTATCACACTGAGGTGATGGCGGATATCATGCCGGACCCTTCGCTGGCGGCAGATAGTGC
>DLFD01000005.1 GCA_002482005.1 Lachnospiraceae bacterium UBA7729
TGTGATGCCGAGTTGGTTGACCACCTATACTGTTCCTGTCAAAACACAGACATATCTGTTTCCTGATCTCTGTTCCATTTTTTCTGAGAGAACGTTTCTTTCTCCCGATCCCGGGCCTTACCTTAATCGAATTGGAGGGATATTTCATGAAACTGCTGCATCTGGCTGATCTTCATCTTGGCAAATCGGTGAATGAGATCAGCATGATCCCTGACCAGAAGGCGATCCTGCTTACGCAGATCCCGGAGCTTATAGATAGGGAAAAGATCGATGCCGTTCTCATCGCAGGGGACGTCTACGATCGCTCCATCCCGCCTGAGGACGCCGTCACACTTCTCGACGATTTCCTGTCTCTGTTATCCGGAATGAAGATTCCGGTCCTTGCTATCAGCGGCAACCATGACTCGGACGAGCGTCTTGACTTCGGCAGCCGTCTCTTTGAGAAGACCGGCATCTACGTAGCGGGCAGATATCAGGGCAGGCTCCGCGAAGTGACGCTGAACGATGAATACGGCGAAGTACATTGCTGGCTTCTTCCTTATGTGCAGAGCAGCCAGGTCCGCTACTTCTATCCGGATGATCCGATCAGCAGCTACGAAGATGCTGTCCGCGCTGCGATCCGTCATGCGGATATCGACTTTTCAAAGAGGAATGTGATTCTGTCGCATCAGTTTGTAACCGGGAGACCTGATACTGTTCCGGCTGGCGGCGCAGGGGCTGCTTCTGCCTTCGACCCGCTCCTCTCCGGTTCCGAAGTGAAGGCTCTTAATGTCGGTACAGTCGACCGTATCAGTAGCGATGTCTACGTGGGATTTGACTATGTGGCGCTCGGCCACATTCACCGCCCTCAGGAGATCGGAAGACCGACCGTCCGCTATGCCGGCTCCCCCCTGAAGTATTCGCTCAGCGAGGCCGACCAGATCAAAAGCTTCACGATCATCGATCTGAAGGAAAAAGGCGCTGATCCAGAGATCCGGCTGGTCCCGGTGAAGCTTCCCCATGAGATGAGACGACTGAAGGGCCCGTTCATGGAGCTGATGAAGCCTGAGAACATCCTCTATCCTGACGACTACATCTTCGTGACCCTTACAGACCGGACACCTGTCCCGGATGCATTTTCGATCGTGCGGGAGCACTACCCGAATGCCATGGGACTCCGGTACGAGACGCCGGAAGAAGAAAACAGGGAAGAAGGAGACGGGGAGCCCGTCGAAAACAAGAGCTTCGATGAGCGTGCAGATGACTTCTCGAGGACGGTCCGCGGCATCGGCCTGACCGATGAAGAGCTTCAGATCCTCAGGGAAGTCGCAGAGGAAGCGGGGGTGACCGGCTTATGAAACCACTCTATCTCGAGATGACAGCCTTCGGGCCTTACAAAGATACACAGAAGATCGACTTCACGAAATACGAAGGCAGCGGTCTCTTCCTGATCACTGGCGACACCGGAGCCGGCAAGACGACGATCTTCGACGCAATCTCCTGCGCCCTCTACGGTACCGGAAGCAGCGAAGATCGCCCTGTCGATTCCATGAAGAGCGACTTTTCTCCCGCGGATGCACAGCCAGTGATCCGGTTCACATTTGCCCACAGAGGGACCTTCTACAAAGTGGAGCGGAAGCTCTCCTACCGCAAGTCCGGCAGGCAGACTCCGGTCCCGGAGAAAGTGACCCTGTGGGCAGGCAGCACGCCGCCGGCGCCGGGCGAGGAAGACAGCTGGAAGGGCGACCGGCCGCCGGTCGAGAAGGCAAGGGTCGTCAACCCGAAGATCCAGAACGAGATCCTGCACCTGGACCACGGCCAGTTCTGCCAGATTGCTATGATCGCCCAGGGCAAGTTCCGCGAAGTCCTGAACGCCTCCACAGACGAGCGCACGAAGATCCTGCAGAAGGTCTTCATGACCGCGCCTTACCAGAAGATGGGGGAGATCCTGCGGGACAAAGCGAAGACAGCCGCTGACGAGAAGGAGCGGAGCGCCGGCCGGATCGAGGACCGTCTTCTGACAGCCGTCCCGTGTGATGGCGGTGACCTCTCTGCCCTTCACGCGCTCCTCCCTGAGAACCATCAGAGGAATGCTGCAGGTGTCCTTCTTGTCAATCGTCCGGAGATCCTTCAGGAGCTCGACCGGATGATCGCCCTGGACAAGGAAGTCGAGACGGCTCTCGCGAAGGAGGTCCGCCGGGAAGATTCCGAAAACACGGAGTTTACGAGAAAGATCGCACTTGCCCACGAGAACAACCAGAAGCTGGCGGAATACGCCCGCCTGAAGCAGGAGAAGTCTAAGATCGATGCCGAAGCTCCTAAGATGGAAGATGCCGGAAGACTGCTTGAGCTTCAGAAGAAGGCAAGATATACGGTCCTTCCGGTCTACCGGACCCATGCCGATGCAGAGCAGAGACAAAAAGAAACCGAACAGGACGTATCCCGGAAAGAGAAGGCTGCTGCGTCCGCAGAGGAGCGCCGCCGCAGAGCGGAGGCCGCGGAGGCGGAAGCCGTCAGGCGGCAGCCGGAACTGGAAAGCCGCAGACTGAAGCTGCAGCAGCTGAAGGACCAGAAGCCCCAGTATGCCCGCCGGGAAGAACTGCAGAGACAGCTTGCAGAAGCCGAAAAACAGATCCGGAAGCTGACCTCGGAAGCCGGGGACAATACCGATTCCCTGAAGCAGAACGAAGCTAAGATCCAGTCTCTGAAACAAGCCGTGGATGCCGCGAAAGACCTCCCGGTCCGGAAGAAGGAGGCTGAGACGCTTGCGTCCAGGCTGTCGGACCAGCTCTCTTCCCTCGCCCAGGCTTTCTCCCGCATAAAGGATGCACAGCAGAAAGTGCTTGTCATGAAAGCTGCGCAGAAAACCTATGCCTCCGACCGTTTATCCTACGATGAGGCCGACCATGCTTTCCGGGATGCCGAACGTGCACTGGAGCTGAACCGCGCAGGGATCCTTGCGAAAACCCTGGTCGAGGGCGAGCCATGCCCCGTCTGCGGTTCCAGGGAACATCCTCATCCGGCGAAGCTCGGAACCGAGGAAGTCTCCGACCAGGCTGTGAAGAAGCTTCGCAAAGATGCAGATGCCCTGGAGCAGAAGAAGAACGCTTCGCTGTCGAGGGCCTCGTCTGCTGCTGCTTCCGCCAAAGAAGCAGAGGAAGGGATCCGGCAAACCCTTCTGAAGCTGCTCCCGGGGATCTACGAAAACTGGCCATCCATCTCTTCTGCTGCCCTCACCGAAGAGGAGATCCGAAATACCCTGAGCCTTTCCCGGCTGCAGGAGTCGATCACACTCCTCTCACAGGACCTGAATCTTCTCCTTGAGAGACAGAACGCTGTCGCTCTCGGCCTTGATAGACAGATTGAGGAGGCCGAAGCGAAAGCTCTCAGCCTGCAGAAGGCGGAAGCAGACAAGACCCATCTTGAGGAGATGAAACAGCGTCTTCAGTCTTCTCTCTCCGAGACACAGGTTGCGCTGACGCAGGCAGAGACGGCGCTGAAGACACTTCCTCCGCTCGCCTATCCTACCCTGAAAGAGGCAGAGGATGCTGAGGCGGCGGAAGATCTCGCCTGCAGGAAGATAGCCAGGCAGATCGAGGATTCCAGGAAGGAGATGGAGGACAGCGCCAGCGCCCTTGCAAGCGCCCGGGCCGCTCTTGTCTCTGCCAGGGCACTTCTTCAGAAAAACACCGAAGCTGCAAAGAAAGCATTCACTGAACTGCAGGCAGCCCTCTCCGGGGCAGGCTTTCCAGATGAAGATGCATATCTGCAGCAGCTGAAGAGCGAAGAAGAACTCAAGGCTGCCGGGCAGGCGATCAGCGCTTTTGAGAAGCGGGCAGCCGCCATATCCGGCCAGCTGGAAGCGGCGGAAAAGAATGCCGCAGGGATCACATATGTCGATGAAGCGCAGCTTAAGGCACAGCAGACTGCACTGAGTGAGAAGCTGAAGGAGACACGTGAGAAAGGTTCTGCCACGACCGCACGGATCCGCAGCAATAAGAGCATCCGGGCAGATGTAGAGGGTGAGTTCGGAAAGCTGGAGAAGCTGGCGTCTCAGCATGCCACGCTGAGCAGTCTTGCCGACCTCATATCCGGAAGAGTCACAAGCAGCGCGAAGATCACATTTGAACAGTACATGCAGAAAGAAGGCTTTGACAGCATCCTCCATACCGCCAACAACCGCCTTAAAGTAATCAGCGCCGGCCGCTACTCCTTCTACCGAAGGTCGGAAGACGAGACGGGAAGACAGTCCAAGGAAGCGCTTGCCCTCGATATCCTCGACGCCTACACCGGAAAGAAGCGCCCGGTCAGCACTCTGTCCGGCGGCGAGAGCTTCAAGGCATCCCTGTCGCTGGCACTCGGCCTGTCCGACAGCATCACCTCAAGGGCGGGCGGCATCACGATCGACTCCCTCTTCATCGACGAAGGATTCGGATCGCTGGATACCCGACAGTCGCTTCCGGACGCCATCAGCATGCTGACCGGCCAGGCAAACCACAGCAAGATGGTCGGGATCATCAGCCACTGTGAAGAGCTGAAGGACCAGATCGGCGACCAGATCATCGTAGAGCGCGGCAAGGAAGGAAGCATCATAAAACAATCGGAAGAGTGATCATTCGATGACGTGGAGCTTCTCCGACTCCGTTATCGCTTCTGTCCCGGAGTGTCTCTCCCACTCCGTCATTGCTTCTGTCCCGGAGCTTTTCTCCGGGGCAGGACCATAGTCATTGATCCACAGAGGATCCGTGTCAAAATCCTTCGACGGATCTTCCTCCGACTTGAAGTGGAAAGCAGTCTCTATCTTTCTGTCATCATATTTTGCGGCTTCTTCTGGTTTCACATAAGGATAGATATCTTCGGTGACCAGCACCGTGCGGGCCGGAATAGAATCACCTTCCCTGAGATAAGAATAGAAATCATCCAGCCTGTCCCCTGCCTGGGTCGGTCTGTCGCAGGTTATGGCGTAGCTGATATCCGTATCGTTGCAGATCCAGATCCTGCGCTCATACCGCTCGTCATCATACCTGGCTCTGAAGCGGGCGGAGTAGATGCGGATGCCATCCTTTTCAAAGAGCAGCTTTGCGCCGTCCGGCGTCTCAGGTGTATCAAACGAGACGTCAAGGTCCGTCGTGACCTTTATCTGATCAGCCAGACTGTCCCCGGTATAGATGGAATGATAATCCTTATCCATCACATCGAAATTGCCGAGGATCATATCCTTGATGACGCCGCTGCGTATCCCATAGACTTCCTCGTAGACGATGGATGTTTCGTGCGGTTTGAATGTATCCCCGACAAAGACAGAATAGTTGATCGCAATTCCGTTGGCGGAGATCACATCAAATTGGATCCTGACTTCCCGGTCTGAATCATTATTCACCTGCAGGCCGACCTTCATGAAACGGGTAGTCTCTGTCGGATCCTGAGTCTCCTGCTTCAGAGGCTTGTTGATATCGTCTTTGCCGTCTTCCTCTATAAAGAAATCGTCCGGCTCGGCATAGATGCCTTCGACAGAAAGTCTGATGCCGGCCTGGTCCATGATCACGGGATCTCCCTCAACGTTGTAGTCCGTCCTCTGATAGGCATCATAGGAATAGACATTCAGGACTTCCCCGTTCCGGGTCTTCCTTTCCTCGACATGGACCATGATCACAGCCGTCGCGATCAGGACCAGTACCAGCACGATGATCAGGATGATGATCATCCGGACGATCCGTACCTTGCGGGAAGCCTTGGGGGCGCTTCCTGCAGACGTTCTCTTCGCCCTGCTCTTTCTCGCAGTCCTTCCGCTTCTGAGGGCGGAGCTTCCGGTCCCCCACATACTGTCAAGAGAGGTGTCCCCGAAAGTCGACGGGTCAGGGGCTTCCTGGCTGCCGGATGAAGATCGAGAAAAAGACGACCCAGTGAGCGGAGCTCCTTCCGTGAAACGGACATCCCCTCCCATGTTCTGCATCTTTCCTTTTTTTCTGAATCTGCTGCGGATCAGCCGGATGTTGAAAAGACTGATGGCAAAAACGACAAGAAGTATGATCAGAGAAGTTAGCATGATAAATACCCCCGGTTCAGCGATTCCTTCTCCTAAGGAGATCTCAGGCGAAAGCCAGTGGACCATAGTCATGGTTTTTCTATTATTGTAGGACAGGAAAGTATCCATATGCAAGGCAGCTGCCCGGATCTTCGTACAGGTCCCCGTATCCTGGTCCTGCAGATTGCACTGCTGGCGGGATCATGCAAAATTTCTGTTATATGATTTGACATATCTCCTTTTCCGCAAGAAAATGTACTTATTGAAACAAGATCGTAAAAAGGGGGATTTTTTATCACCATGGCTTTAACAGATACACTTGAGACATCCCACGGGACCGTCGTGGATACTCTGAAGACTGCCAGGATCTATGAGCACGCGGCCTCTATCATCAACTACGACCAGGAGACCATCTGCCCGCCGAAGGGGATGGAAGAACAGGGCGAAGTTCAGGCTTACCTGGCAAACCAGGCCTTCCGTCTGACAAAGGATGAGAAGTTTGTCGCAGCTGCGGAGGATCTCTACGCCCACAGAGACGAACTGGACCCTCTGGACAAGATTCTGGCCGTGAACCTGCATCGTTCTTATATGAAGACGAAGAACATCTCCGCGGACAGGAATCTGGAGTTTTCCAGGATCATGAACCAGTCTTTTGTAGACTGGCTGAATGCCAAGAAAAAGGCTGATTTCTCCATCTTCCGCGATTCCCTTTCCAAGGTCCGCGAGGTGAATCTCGAGGACGTCTCCCTTCGGGAGTACGACGAGGGGACCGGTCCGAAGCCGTCGACCGCCTACGACGCCCTTCTCTCCGACTATGAGTTCGGAGTGACGGAAAAGGATCTGGATGCGGCTTTCGGCGCTTATCTTGAGCGCATGACTCCCCTTCTGAAGGAGATAAGGACCCGCGGCAAGAAGATCCGCACCGACTTCCTTTCTATAGAAGTCACGGATGAGCAGCAGAAGAAGATGGCCGACTATCTGCTCGATCTCATCGGATTTGACAAGGAGCGCGGCGCCTTCACGACGACCGAGCATCCTTTCACCGACAATATCGGCCGGAATGACGCCCGTGTCACGACCCACTATTATCCGAAGGCATTCCTCTCCAGCATGTTCTCGATCATCCACGAGGGCGGCCATGCCCTCTTCATGCAGCTGCAGCCGGAAGCGGACTACGATCACTTCATCGACAACATGCAGACCATGGGTCAGCATGAGTCGGTCTCCAGATTCTATGAGAACAGGATAGGCAGATCGGAAGCATTCATCCACCAGATCTACCCGAAGTGCTGTGAGATCTTCCCGCAGGTCTTTGAGGGCGTCAGCGAAAAAGAGTTCTACGAGGCAGTAAATGTGGCGGAGCCTTCTCTTATCCGTACGGAGGCAGATGAGTTCACCTACACATTCCATATCATCATCCGCTACGAGCTCGAGAAACAGATCGTGAACGGCGGACTTGCGGTCGATGACAGGCTTCCTGGGCTCTGGAATGACATGTACGAAAAGTATCTCGGAGTCCGTCCGGCTAATGACCGCGAGGGTATCCTTCAGGATGTCCACTGGGCATCCGGCTTCGGCTACTTCCCGACCTACGCGCTCGGCAACATGTACAACGCCATGTACTATAACCGCATGAAGCAGGATCTCGACATCGACAGGATTATCTCCGAAGGCTGCTTCGACGTGCTGAACGGCTGGATGAAGGATCACGTCTTCGCGAAGGGAAACCGCCTGGCTCCGAAGGACTGGATCCGTGATATCACCGGAAGAGACTTCACACCGGACGACTTTCTGGACTACCTGGAAGAGAAGTACACAAAGCTGTACGAACTGTAAAACAAAAGGCCAGGATATGAATAGTCCTGACCTCATGTAGGCCGCCGGCTGCAGATGACCTGTCCGCATGCTCCGCCAGCCTGTCCTTGACCGGACATGATGCAGCATGGGAGCGGCTGGGATGCAGCATGAGAGCTGCATCCGGCGGCAGACAGCAGCATGAGGGAGATCACAAGTATGTCAGAGCAATATGCAGGAAGGAAAAACCGTTCTCTGGGACTTCTTTCTCAGATAATGTACGGTATGGGCGAATTCTTCAACGGCGGGGCATTCGTCATCATCAACACCTTTTTCACGGTCTTCATGACCGATGCTATGGGCATCCCGGCAGCATTGGCTGGTTCTGTTCACCTGGTGGGCGGTATCTGGGATGCTATCACTGACCCGATCATGGGCAATATCACCGACCGGACCCGTTCGAAGCTGGGTCCCAAGCGCTTCTATATCCTGATCGGAGCATTCGCGTCCGCGATCACATTTGCAATGCTGTGGGTACCGGTATACTCGAAGTCCTACATCGCGATGTATCTCTTCTATCTGATGATGTACTGCCTGTTCTCGACAGGCTTCACTATCCTGATGGTGCCTTACAACGGACTTCTGCCCGACATGGTCGATGACTATTCGGTCCGTTCGAAGTTCTCCAACGTCCGCATGATCTGGTCTACGCTTGGATCCATGGTCTGCGGCGTCGTCCCCTCCCTGATGATCAAGGACACCTCAAAACCGGGCCAGTACCTGACCTGCGCGATCGTATTCGGAGTGCTGTTCCTGATCACATCGCTTGTCACATTCGCAGGAACCTGGGAGAAACAGAAGGAACCGGTCAGAAGTAACATGAAGGACAGCTTCACGGCTGCCGTATCTGTCTATCACAGCCGCGCTTTCCGCATCTTTGTCGGCATCTATCTGACCGGCCAGTGCGGCATGGACTTTGTCTCCGGCATGGCGGTCTACTACGTTAACAACATTCTTGGTGGAAACAGCGAGAACCACTACCTGACACTGCTCATGGCGGCGCTGATCATCTCCCAGCTTGCCGGAATGCTCATCTGGGGTCCGGTCATGGCAAAGACTTCCAAGCGTACGACCATCCTGATCGGTGCTCCGATCCGTATCATCTCCACGCTTGCTCTGCTTGCCGTCTCACACAAGGGCGTCAGCATCATCCCGGTCCTGGCACTGGCTATGGGCATCGGGATAGGCAATGCGGCTACCCTTACCTCGATCTTTGCGATCCTTGCCGACATGTCCGATGTCGATGAGCTGATCACGGGCGTGAGCCGTCCGGGAACCGTCGGCGGCATGGCGACCTTCGCAAGAAAGATCTCCTCCGGTGTCTCCGCAGGAACGATCGGCCTGCTCCTCAGCCTGGTCGGCTATCAGGGTAAGCTGGCAGAACAGTCAGCCGGCGCCATCGAAGGTATCAAGATGATCTTCATCTTCGCTCCGATCATCCTCTGCACTCTGCTCCTGATCTTCGGCTGGATGTTCCCGATGAAGAAGAAAGAGTTCGATGTCGTCATGAGAGAGATCGCCCGCAGAAAAGGCGAAGACAAGAGCGTGACCACAGAAGAAGAAAAGAGGATCTGCGAGAAAGTCACCGGACTCCCGTACGACCGCCTCTGGAACAAGAAGAACGCAACGATCAGGGGATGGAAGTAAAGCACTGTCAGGCCTCTCTCATCCATGGTAAACTTACTGTATATTATAAGGCGTGTGCCAAAAGTACCTTTTGTCACACGCTATGATATATTCTGACGATAATGAGGTACTTCTATGGAAAAGATCCGCAAGATGCTCGTAGATTTCTCAGAACTGGTAGAAGTAATCCTGGCTGTCGGCGTAGCCGTTCTCCTGGTCATGGACATCATCGGGCTTCTTCCCAGGATCGGAGCCTTCTGGGAAGTCAGGGGGGATTCCGAAGAATTCTCAAAACTGCTCAGCTCCGTTCTCGGCATCGTCGTAGGAACAGAGTTCATCAAGATGCTCATCAAGCCTACCTTCTCCAATGTAACCGAGGTGCTTGTCTTCCTGATCGCCCGTCATGTGATCCTTGCCGAAGCCACACCGCTTGAAAACCTTATCTCAGTCATCAGTATAGCGATCCTGTTCGCTTTGGAATATTTTCTGTCCAGAAACGGGGTCGAAAACCAGCTTCTGTCTGATGTGATATGCAGACCGAAAAGCAGGAAGTCTCCGGACGATAAGGAACCCAGAGACCAGGTTCCCCCAGAAAACTCCGGTCACTGACAGGATTCTCTCCACTTGCCGTCATCCCTCGTCAAGCGATCCGCTTCCGCGCAGCATGACGTGAAATATGGGCGGAAAAAACTTCCGCCCATACATATCACCATACTATATCATGATGTTGGGGGCAAAAGTACCTTTTGACCCCAACTGTTGATGCGGGTCCGTCTTACTTTACTACGATCTGGAATGCATCCTTTTCCGTCCTGCCACGTCTCCTATAAGTAAGAAGGATAAGATCACCCTTCTTAAGTGTCAGATAGCCATAGCGATTCGGGCGGATCGTCTTTATCGAGTTTCCCGATGCTCTTTCGACCCTGATCCCGCACTTTATCACACCCTTTACAACTCCGTATCCTATCTTGATCCTCTTGTTCTTCGGCAGGGTCAGATAAAGCAGCCCGCTGTTCCGCCTGCTGAACGGAGTCCTGTAGACCTTTCCTGCCACTTTCAGAAAAGAAACAGAAGGATCAATATACGGTTTGACTTCCACCTTGACCGTAAGCCTGTATTTATTTCCCTTGTCACTCAGAATAAAACTGACCGGATAGACACCAGCCGGGATCTCGAATTTGCTGCTGCCAATATCGATATCCTTTTCGAGCAGCCCCGCATAATCTACCTCTGCCGTGACATAAAATCTTCTCTTTTTCTTTGAATAGAAGCCAGTCAGCCTGAAATAGCCTTTCGGGTCCCTGCTGGAGACAAGCTTCACCTTTCCGGAAGTTCCGGTGACCGCCATAGTATCATCTGACAAGTAACTGTAGAGAACATGCCTGTCATAAAGCATATAGACTGCATTCCGTTCCACCTTCAGATGTTTATCCGGGGCTGCAAGCTTTGGTGGCGCAGGCTTCGAAGCTGCGAAAGAACACAGCGTCATAGCCAGTGTAAGAAAAAGAACCAGCGGAAGCAACAGTGACAGCCTGTTTCTCCTATTCATACTTTCCCTCCGATCTGTCAGGATCCAAATACCTCAATATCTGCAGTACCATTCCCATTATAGCCTTCAGCTAAGGCAGCTTCAATGAAAACAAAGTATGAAAGCTGATCCGACGTATCTTACAGATATCTTTCATACATGCCAGACTCATCCTTGAGACGGAACTTGAACTCAACTCTCTGGTGCCAGCCCCTGATTTCGTCTCTTCACACCTGCATTATCTTTTCTTTGATCTTTCCGATGATTGTCCGGTCTGCCGGAAGCCAGTCCACATCCTCCAGATGTCCGGCATCAAGCCATCTTGCAGCTTCATGCTCGAGCAGCTCCAGATGCCCTTCCTTCACATGACAGAGATAACATCTCATAGACAGATGGAATTTCGGATAGTCCGTCTCCACCGTATCAAGATATTCATCAACAGCGATCTCTGTATTCAGTTCCTCACGGATCTCACGGACAAGTGCCTGCTCCGGCGTCTCCCCCGACTCCACTTTCCCGCCAGGGAATTCCCAGCCATCTTTGAACTCACCGTAGCCTCTCTGAGTCGCAAAGATCCTGCCGCCTTTCACGATAACAGCTGCAGCAACATGTATCTCCTTCATGACCGGTCACCTGTATTCCGCCGAGATCTCCCCGAACGTACGCTTTCCTTCTATATAGTCTTTGTAGACCATGACCGGCTCCTGATTGTGGTAGACCGCACAGATCCCGCACATGTCACAGTCGCTTATGCACTTAAAGTGCTCTTCGATATATCTTCTCCGCTCTTCTTCCGTCGAATCTCCGATCTCCGGAGGCCCCTGACTGATCATGAGATCGCCTCTCTTTCCTGTTCCTGCACGCCGTAACCGATGATCCCGGCAGCTTCTTCTGCCACTGCCCCGATCCTGTCCGTCGCCGCATCGTTCTGCATCCGGACAGCATCGACCGCCCGGACCAGCTTAACATAATTTTACCCCTTAATCATATGTACATCCATACTGAACAGTTTGAATAAGCGGCAGAAACCTTGTACTGAAATCAGTACAAAGTTCCTGCCGCCTGTCTCTTTTCTATGCTTCTGTCAGCTGTCCATCTCTCACTTCCAGCTCTGCCGCCTGGACTGCCGTCGGCGTTCTGCAGAGTCCGTCCCCCTGCTCTTCCCTGCGGAGCCCTGTGAAAAAGAACAGGACAGGCACATTTCTCCCCGGTCCATCTTCGCCGGTTTCTTTCAACATGCAGATGGAAGCGTGGTGTCCGTATGTCAGATATCCCTGTCCTCCGATCAGTTTATGCTTCTGCCTGCTCCAGTGGAGAAGATCATCGCTCTGATAGACGGACAATCCTTCCCATCCGTCCGTGATCATATATGTCTTTCCCCGGAAGCGGAATACGTAAGGTCCTTCCTGGGCTTCTCCAAGAGCTTCCCCAACCTTGCGCCACGTATGAAGATCCATCGAATCTGCCGCAAAGATGTGGCTGCCGTGCCTCTCATCCTTGTACCACATGCGGAAGCGGGCTTTTCTTCCCGGATCTGTTCCCTCTTCGGAAGTCTCTGGATCCATCTGCAGAACACAGGCGTCGATCACCCGGTCGGATCCAAGGTCACAGGTCTCCTCATATTTCCAGTTCCAGAGATTCCCGGACGTATAGTGGAGGATCCTTCTCGGCCATTCCCAGTCGGTCGGGATCCCTGTGACATAGGATACGAACATATGCCAGATCCCGTCTGTACGGAACACCTCCGGCGCCCAGTATGTATTGTGTCCTGGTTCGACCGGCTCGATCTCTGCCGTACCCCTGTAAAGCCACCTCTGAAGATCTTCCGAGACCGCGATTCCGATCTTTGACCCGTGGACCTGAGAGTATCCGACCTCAGGAGATGCGATCCGCCTCTGAGTGTAGAACATATACCACAGACCATCTTCCTTATTCCGGATGACAGTCGGGTCGGAAGCACCGTCGTATACCGGGTCGCGGTACAGCGGGTCCCTGAACTTATATGTTTTCATCTTTTTTACCTCATGAAAAAAGCCGGTCATGAGTATATCACGCGGTTTCCGCCGCAGATGCCCGATACCGGCTTCCTGTTTTGATGCTGTTATTGGATTTCCGGAGGATTCCGTATACACTCTTCAGCCCTTGACCGCTCCTGCAGTGATACCTGCGACGATATTCTTCTGCATGAAGATGTAGAAGATCGCGACCGGGACCAGGACGATGACCATGGTTGCAAGCATCATGGACCAATCATTGGAGAACTGTCCAACTCCCTTGTAGACCTGCATGACAAGGGTGAAGGACTTGTTGGAGCTCAGGAAGACGTAAGGATACATGAAGTCGTTCCATACCCACATGACCTCGAAGATGACGATGGTCGTCGTGATCGGCTTCAGCAGCGGGAAAACGACTTTCCAGAAGCTCTGCCAGGGAGTACATCCGTCGATCGCAGCAGCTTCTTCCATGTCGACCGGAAGGGTACTGAAGAATCCCTGATAGAGGAACAGAGCGAAGTTGCACCAGCTTGCATAGACCATGATCAGTCCGAAGATATTATTCAGCAGATGGAGATTCTGCAGAAGATTGTACAGCGGGATCATGATGGTCTGCGCCGGAAGCATATAGCCGAGCAGGAAGTAAAAGAGGACGATCTTATAACCTTTCTTCTTTCTCCTTGCGATCGGATACGCAGCCAGAGCTGCCAGCAGAACGATCGCCGTGACGGAGACTGCTGTGACAACCACGGAGTTTGTGAAGCTCTGGAAGAAGTTCATGCTTGCAAATGCTCTTTTATAGCTGTCCAGCACGACCTGCTTCGGGAGTGCCAGCGGGGACGCTGCGGATTCCTGTCTGCTCTTGAAGGTGTTTACGACCAGATAGTAAAATGGGATCAGCATCAGGATGGAGAGAAACAGCATGATGATCTCGCCGCAGATGCTCCTGACATTACGGGCGCGTTTGTTAACCATTCTTTTTTCCTCCCTTCTGCTGAATGATCGTTACAACTGCTACGATGATGAAGAACAGGACCGCTGTCGCCATGGACTGTCCGTACATTCTGTCTGAAAATCCCTTCTGGATGATGACCTGGGAGATCATCGTGGTCGAGAAGCCCGGACCGCCTCCGGTAAGTGCGAACGGCAGGTCGAAGACTTTCAGTGAAGAGATGAGAAGCAGCATGACACTTGTTCCGATTGCAGGCTTCAGCAGCGGTATCGTGATGCGGGTGAAGATCTGCCAGCCATTTGCGCCGTCGATTCTTGCGGACTCATAGAGCTCCCCCGGGATGCTCTGCAGCTGTGCCAGATAGATGCATGCATGCCAGCCGATCTGAGACCAGACGCAGACGAAGATGACGGAGAACATGGCCAGATTCGGCTTGGAGAGCCAGAGGACTTTCCTGAAGCCGAGGGATGTCACGAACTTATTGAGAAGGCCGTAGTCCATAGGGGACATGATGTAGGACCAGAGGTATCCGAGGACCAGAGCACTCGGTACAGACGGGAAGAAGAATGCCGCTCTCTGGAAATTGCGGGTCTTCATCTTCGAGTTCAGGGCTACCGAGAGCGGAATCGCGATGATCGTAACGAAGATCGGAACAAAGATCGCGAAGATAAAAGTATTCGTCATCGATGTCATGATCTGTTTGTCGTGAAGAACCTTGGCATAGTTTTCAAAACCGATGAAGTGGAGTCCCTCGAAGGAAAGACCGTTCCAGTCGGTGAAGGAAAGGAAGATGGCCTGGACCATAGGCCAGAACATCATGACCGTATATACGATGAGCGCCGGGATCAGAAAAGCGATGTAGGGCAGCTCCTTCCTGAATGCATTCTTTTTCTTCATATCGTCCCTCTTATGGAAATGTCCCACCGCACTGCGGAGGGACCGTTTTTTCAGTACCGGTAATCTTACTTGCCTGCGTACTCTGCAAACTTGTCATCCATAGCCTGAAGCATCTCATCGACAGTGTTGACGCCTGCGAGGATGTTCTGGCAGTAAGGAACATATACGGTATTCATGATGTTGGAGTTCGGCCACTCAACGGTCTGCCAGTAGAGCTTTCCGTCCGCGACATACTGCTTGAATTCTTCCAGATGGGAATCGACTTCATAATCGACGCCGGATGGGTTCATGAAGTTTCCGAATGCGCCGGACCATGCCTGGATGCCATCGTCGGAGGTAAGGTAGTCCATGAATGCCTTGGCGCCTTCCATATTATCAGCCTTCCTGGCGATTCCGATACCGACATTGGCAGCACCCTGCAGCATCTGTCCGCCATCGGTTCCCGGGAATGCGAATCCGCCCCAGTTCAGGTCCGGATTGATCTCGTTGATGGACGGGATGGTCCAGGTCCCGCCGATCATCATTCCAATCTGGCCGGTAGCGAACATCTCATTCACCTGATTGGAAGTAAGACTGAGGGACTCCTGTCCGAGATAGCCCGGAGCAACCACATCGTCAGCCCATCTGTTCATGGTATCCTTGTAAAGCTCAGAGAATTTCTTGCTTCCGTCGGAGATTGCATCTTCCACATGCATATCCTTGGAAACTTCGTCAGCAGAGAAGAGGCCGAACGCAAGTCTTCCGACATTATCCATGTCAATCGCGTACGGAGAATATCCTGCATCCTGGATCTTGCCCATATCCTCGACCAGCTCATCCCAGGTCTTAGGAGTCTCCTTGATGCCAGCTTCCTCGAAGATATCCTTGTTGTAGAACATGAATGCGATCCAGGAATCAAGTGATACGCCGTAGACCGCATCCCCTACGCCGAGACAGCTCTTGGCACCCTCGCTCAGTCTGTCCATGATCGGCAGATCGGAGAGATCGACCGCAAAGTCGGTAGCAACAACATCCTCGCGAACTTCCGGGCACATGAAGAAAAGATCGGTAGGCTCATTGCCGTTCATAAGAAGGGTCAGCTTCTCGATGTACTGGTCTGTCGGCGGAACGTACTGGACTTCCAGCTCATAGTCCGGGTTTGCTGCCTCGAATCCTTCCGCCAGCGGCTTCATCTGGTCTTCCGTGTACCAGGAGAGAAGGGTCACAACCGACTTGTCTTTCGCGAATGCGCTTACGCTTCCCGCTCCGGCGATCGTCGTGAATGCCATCGCCGCTGCCAGGGTCTTTGCCATCTTTGCTTTCATCATGCTCGTTACCTCCGTTTTCTTTGTCTTTACCTGTCTTTCAGGAACTCTTCCCTGATGCTGACCTTATTATAGATTTGCAGGTTTTTTACCAAAATGTCGGAAGTAACGATTGCTTGCCCAAAATCAAGCTGTTATGCGTTCCGGAACTCTACCGGAGTCATGCCCGTCACCTTCTTGAACTTTCTGCTGAAGTGGTACTGGCTCTCATAGCCGACCTCCCGGCTGACAGTGTATACAGTCATCCTGGTATCCTTCAGCAGACTCTTTGCTTTCTCGATCCTGAGGTTCGTCACATAGTTTGAAAATGAGACATGCTTCTCGTCTTTGAACAGCTTCAGAAAGTAATTGCGACTCAGATTGAGATGATCGGATACATCGCTCGCGAGGAATCCCGGGTCGCTGCAGCGCTCCCGGATGTATTGCTCCGCCTCCGCTATCATCCTGGAAGACGCATCCGGCATCCGGATCTCCGTGATCTGGTCCGCCGCCTTGCCGAGGATATCCGTGATGAACAATTCCAGACGGGACGCAGTGTGGATGCGCTGAAAATCCCACTGAGAATAATGCCTCAGGACCATGAAGGAGCGTTCATGATAGGTATCCGTTAGTCCAGTCTTGATCCTCATGAGCAAATCCGCCATCCTCATGGCAAGTTCCGCCGGATCCGTCTTTGCGCCCGCTGCCTCCAGAAATATTCCGTGGATAGAAGCAAGCAGTTCATCCCGCTCGCCAGAGATAAATTTCGTGACCGCAGTCGAAAGCCCGGCAGGGTCGGTAGCTTTCCCTCCGCCAGCACCTGCCGCCTGGTCCGGATAAAAGTGGTCCCGTCTTCTCTCAAAGAGGCGGCGCACAGCGTCATCGAACTCTTCCCAGCCGCAGATCCCGCCTTCCCTGTCGAGGTAGATCCTCCATCGGAAATAATCCCCTGCTGCCTCCTCATATATTCTGGAAAGATGGTCCGGATCATCAGCCACGAAGACAAATCCATCGGTCCTTCTCAGATAGCGTCCTTCGGAAAGCCGGCCGGCCAGCTTCTCCAGAGCATCCAGCGGAGCATTCGGACTATAAAGATCAGCAAGCACGCTGCTGCCCTCCGGATAAGCCACATCCGGCCTGCTCTCAGGCTGTGTTCCCTGAAGAAAGGCCCCTTCCAGCTGCTCCATCCTCCTCATGAGCTTCGTCCTGTCATACGCTTTTTTCGCCATCCGGGCAGTCTCTTCCTCTTCCTTGCGAAGGTCAAGCTCCTTTCGGATCTTATCTGCCAGAGCAGCCAGCTCTTTCCTGTCTACGGGCTTCAGCAGAAAGTCCCTGCAGCCGAGCTGGACTGCCCTCTTCGCATACTCGAATTCGCTGAAGGCCGTGAGGACCACGCAGACAGGATCCTCCCCTTCTTCCTTGATCCTGCTGATAAATGTGAGTCCGTCCATCTCCTGCATGCGGATATCCACAAAAATCACATCAGGCCTGGCTTCCTTATAGGAAGCCAAGCCCTCGGTCCCATCCAAGGCGACCGCGCAGACGCGGAACCCGTATGCTTCCCAGTCGATGATCTTCTCCATCAGGCTGAGCGTATTCTCTTCGTCGTCGACAAACATTACCTTATACATGATCTGCTGCCTCCGAAAGCTGCTCTCCATCATGGATACCTGCGCCCGACGGCGAAGTCTCCGTGTCTGATATTTCTTCATTTCTGAGTCTGACCGGCATTCTCATGGTGATGGATGTTCCTTCCCCTTCCCTGCTGTCGATCGTCATCTGCGCTTTCTTTCCGTAAGCATACGAAAGACGCATGCAGGTATTGTGAAGGCCAACCGACTTTTTTCCGCTGTCGCTTTCCTCATACATCTTTGCCCTGACCTCCGCCAGACGGTCTGCCGGCATCCCGGCTCCGTTGTCACGGATCTGCACAAGGATGTACGATTCTCCCGAACTTTCTTCTTTCTCCTTCTTCAGAGAGATCCGGACCCTTCCTCCTGTCTTCACGGCTTTCAGACCATGCCTGATGCTGTTCTCAACGAGAGGCTGCAGGGAGAATTTCATGATCCTGGCCTCCCCAAGGTCAGGATCATGATCGATCTCAAACTCGAACTTTTCCGGAAAGCGCATATGCATCAGTTCCAGATAGGATTCAGTGTAGGAACATTCCTCACTCACAGTCACGAAGCGTTCATGTCCCGCAATGTTATAGCGGATCATGCGGCTGAGAGCGACGATCATGTCGCTTACCTCAAAGCAGTCTTCCTCTACTGCTCTTGCCTGTATCATCTGAAGGGTATTAAAGAGAAAATGTGGATTGATCTGATTTACGAGGGATTCGTATTCCATGTTCCGCTCATAGATCTGACTCAGATAGACCTTGTCCAGGAGCTCATGGATCTGACCGCTCATCTTCTCCAGCGACTGCCTGATCAGAAGGACCTCATCCGGGATCTTCTCCGGATGGATAATCGGTCTCATCCCGAACTTTTCGTCTGCCGCGATCTCGCGGATCCTGTCCACAACATCATCGATAGGTTTCCGGATGATGACAGAAGCATAAAGAGAAACAAGAAGCATCACGATCATCCCGATCAGGATCAGGACGATGCTCCAGTGAAAGACGTCCAGGACAGAATTCCTCAGTTCCCGGTAGTCGCATGTTTCTGCGACCATCCAGTCGGTCTGATCGATCCTGTGATACACGGTCAGCAGATTTCCCTCCCGGAAGCTTCCTTCTTCTGAAATTTCCATATCTTTCAGAAAGTCCGGGAAATCCCCAATCACTTCTCCTTCTGAAAAATCATAGTATTCGCTGAGATCATCCCTTACCAGATAGACCTGCTGGCTCTCCTCGTCAAGATAAGTGGAAGGCAGCTGGCCCAGCTCCTTCATGGAGATCAGGCAGACCACATACCCGCTGATCTCCCTCTTATTGCGGATCGGAAGGACCACCGCAGCCGCCTGTTCCGTCGCGCTTTTTGCATGTCCAGGCTTCTCGGTCGTAAAAGGAAGGATATACTGAAACCCTTCCAGGTCAGGGTCCACCCTATCCTGAAACCAGCCCTCCTCCATGACCGATCTTCTGGCCATATGAGCAAAGTCATAGTGATAACCGTTCTTTCCTGCCACGTAGATGTTGGGGATGAACTCCGCCTGTGCATAGAACGCCGATACCTTATCGCTGAACGCCCTTGTCTCACTGAGCTCCCGGGCGTAATCCGGATCGGTCCGATCACCGGAAGTCAGCTCCCTTACCCCGCTGTCGAGCGAGAGGGTATTCGCCAGATCCTTGGCCTCTTCGATGCTCCGATTCAGCATCACGCTGTAGGTACGGACGAAATAGGTGCTCTGCTGCTGAAGGATCTCAACACAGCGCTTCAGATAGAGATGGCTGATCAGAAGCATGACCGCCACAAGAATCGCACACACAAAAGGCATCAGGATGCGGATGATCCTCCCCGCAAGACTGTGCCGGAATCTTATCGCTCTGGTTCTCACAAGACATATCCCCTTTGTTGCAATATGCTTTTATTGTAGCAGAACAAAGCAGGGACATGTACCATAATTATACTGCCGCGAGTCTGTATCCGATACCGCGGACTATCCTGATCAGCAACTCTCACTCAGTATGATAATACTAAAAGCTGAATATCAAATCTGTAATCAGAAAATTGTAAAGTTATCGTAGACAGAAAAAGAAAAGACCTCCGCGCCTGAATAAATTTTCCCAGAATATTTCAATTGTAGCAATAACCAGCTTGAGGATTGGGATGGGTGTGTACTTATGAAAAAAATGACGGCAAGCTCCATGTCACCTGCATCTATGACGAGGCAGAATCCGGCAGGATCTGTTCCTTCTAGGATGCCTGCCGGGAAGCGCTCGAAAAGGGATGTCCGGAGGATCAGCTCTCCTCTGCTTTCTTCAGCTTTCGGTCAGAACATACGGATAGAGCAGCCCTTCCCCTTCTTTCCTTCTGACGGCGGCTCCCATCGCCTTCTTCACAAGGCCCGGCCTCTCCGAGAGCTCTTCCGGCGTCCCCTCGCACAGAAGCCTTCCTTCCGAAAGAAGGGCGATTCTGTCCGCAAGCGTAAAGCTCTGGGGCAGGTCATGGGAAGTAAGAATGATCGTCTTTCCCTCTTTCTTCAGCGTCCTCATGATCTCCATGATGCGGATCTGGTGGCCGATGTCCATGGCAGACATCGGTTCGTCAAGCAGAAAGATCTCCGGGTCCTGGGCGATCACCATGGCCAGATAGCAAAGCTGCCTCTCACCCCCGGACAGACCAGAAACAATGCGGCCTGAAAGTTCTCCGATCCCGCAGGTCCTGCATGCCTTATCCACTGCTTCCATATCCTTCTTCCCAGGTCTTCCAGGCCAGGACAGCCTTGAAAAACGGCCATGCATGATCAGTGTCTCCACATCCATATCGACCGGATGCTGCGTCTGCGGCAGAAGGCCGATCTTCCTTGCACGTTTCTTATGAGACATCTCACTGACAGAGAGAAACCTCTTATTCTCTTCCCCGATCAGGATCTCTCCCTTATAAGGCAGGATCCCTGCCATTGCCTTCAGAAGAGTCGATTTTCCGCTTCCGTTTCTCCCGATCAGGATGGATATCCGGTTTTCCGGAAAGCGGAGTTCATCGATCTGCAGGACCTGCCTGCCTCCGTATCCGGCTTTCACCTGCTCCAGGACCAGCATCGTTACCGCCTCCCTATGAACCTTCCTGCACTGTCACAGCGCCAGTCTCTTCTTTCTTTTCAGCAGCACTCCGATAAAAAACGGAACTCCTATGACGGACAGGATCAGACCCGCAGGAAGTTCGTAAGGGTAGAACATCTGTCTTGCTGCAAGATCGCACAGAAGCAGGAAGGCCGGTCCGTAGATGAAGCACAGGATCGCATTGACCCTGAATCTGCTCCCGGAAACCATTCGCACCAGATTCGGTATGATCAGTCCTACAAATCCAAGAAGTCCGCACAGTGATACCGATGCCCCTGACAGCAGGGCTGCAGAAAGAATGCACAGGAAACGCCACCTGGCAACGGGAAGCCCAAGTCCCTGTGCCGTCTCATCTCCCAGAAGGAACAGGTCGATCCCCGGGCCAAGGATCAGAACCAGGATCAGCCCTGCCGCAAACAGCGGGAGCGAGAAGATCAGAGAGGTCGATGACAGGGAGGAAAATCCTCCCAACGAGAATCCTGCCTTGTCTGTCACGGAATCCGGATGCCATGTGATGATCATGTCGGTTACAGCTGTGAACAGATAGGACACTGCGACACCGGCAAGGATCAGAGTCGTCTTTGATATCCCCGCCCTTGATGCTATGAAGCAGACGATCATAGCCGCCGCAAATGCGCCTGTGAAGCTTAATACACTTCGCGCCAGAGTCATTCCCGGGAACAGAAGTGCAGAGATCAGGACACAGGTCCCGGCCCCGGAATTGATGCCGATGATTGAAGGAGCAAGAAGGGAGTTGTTCAGAGAGATCTGGAGCAGAAGACCGGAAAGAGACAGTCCAAGACCGCATAGGACTGCAGCAGAAGCTCTCGGAAGTCTTACCTGCCAGAGGATCACGGCCGCAAGCCTGGCAGCCTTTGTGATATCCTCTTTCTTCAGCGATCCAGGCCCGCTCAGGAATGCCTTAAAGAGGTTCCCCGCACTGACATCCCTGTTCGGCACAAGCAGTGACAGAAAGAAGATGCCGAGAAGAAGCAGTATCCCCGTTATGCAGATATACCGAAATTTTTTGCTATCTTTCTTCATAGATCTTTCAGTGTCCTATTCAGGACTCTGTCCCTGCTTCCGTCTCCATATTTCCGCTAAGCAGATCTGCCACATAAGCGTAAGCCTCCGCCCAGCGTGCATCAGGCTTATACTGGAACAGGTCCTTCGGCATCGTGTAGACCCTGCCATTCTGAACCGCGGACAGATTCTGCCATGCCGGATCGGACGTGAAAGCCTGCTCATAGGCAGCCTTCGCCTCGTCTTCCTTTCCCTGAGGGATGACGAAGATGTAGTCAGGATCTTCCGCCAGGATCGCTTCCACGGAAAGATTGTCGAGGCTGCTGTCATCGGATGCAATATTGATAAGTCCGAAATCGCTGAAGATCTCCGACGCAAAGTAATCATCCTTCAGCGCCTTGTTCTTAGTCGCCGATACGCGGAGCTCCAGATAGGTTTTTCCTTTCGCATCTTCTGGCTTCTCTTTCAGGATGTCATCGATCGCAGACTTCACTTCCGTGACATTCTTCTCATAGAGGTCATCACGCCCGGTAAGCCGGGTGAATTCTCTGATATAGGCATCGTAATCCGCAAACTTCTCAATATCGATGACTTCCACCGGAATATCCTTATTCTTCAGATCCTCCGCAACAGCCTTATGACTTGGAATGTCACCGGTCAGAAGGACCAGGTCCGGATCAAGAGCGAGGATCGATTCCTCGGATGGCTTAGCCAGAGATCCGATCGATACAGCGTCTCCGATCCCATCCATCTTCAGACCATCATCCGTGATTCCGGAAAGCTTTCCTCCGGAAAGAAGCCAGAGATCTCCGATCGACTTTGACAGTGCAGCAACCGACTGAGGCTCTTTGCTTTCCTCTTCCGTCTGCACTTCCTCTTCTTCCGCTGCAGAAGCTTCGGTCTGTACATCAGAGGCAGATGCCGGAAGACCTGCAGATACTATAAGTACCGCTGCGAGCGCCACTGACGCAGATAAAAGTTCATTCCTCAAAGCGCACTTCATAATACATACCTCCTTTATATCCTTACTACGATTTAGATGAAGTATATCATAGAAAATATCCCCTGCAAGACGTCCCGGAAGCTTTCTATCCTGTGAGTTCCCGAAAAGTCCCTGTACTTCCATACTCAGCTGTGATCCGCAGTCGGAAGCATGAAATTGATCTTGCCCTGCATCCAGATGTCTCCGCGGAAACGCATCCCGCTGGACGGATACCCTTCAAGATCACCCTCATTGATACAGAGAGTGAATCTCAGCCCGCCGCAGTCGACATTCATCTTCCACACCATCTCCCTGGTGATCGTACTGTAGACCGGAACCACACGATCGATATTCGCAAGAATATGATACTGGTCCGACTCCATCCCGTAAGGGATGAAATAGGTATCCACTATGGTAAAGATATCCTCTCCGTCACTCATCCTCTGCTGAACCATGGAATACAGATCGAGATTCTGCAGCGTTACCATCTGCAGTGCTTTCTCATCCCCTATCTTGGCCAGTTCAATGGTATCCTGTCTTTCGACTGCCCAGTCGGATATTCCTTCCGACGCCCTCTGTGCCTTGCTCTTCGCGGGAAGAAGGACCCTTCCCTGAAGAGACAGCGCTGCAAATGTGGTAGTGACTCTGTATTCGCTGTTCGGGTCTTCTTTTCTTCCACGCAGATAAGTTCCGGGATTCTGCAGTGAAAAGATGAGAGGAGCTCCGACACGGCCGTCATTACAGACACCGATATAGGAATCCCCGTTCGTCTTTGCCTGGATCCCGACACTTCCGTCGCTTCCTTCGTCCGGACACTTCACATAAGGATAATAGGAGGTACGATGAAATCCGAGTCCATCCTGCTCACCCAGAACCTTCAGCCCCATCCCTCTGCCGAATTCCTTGGAAAGCTCCATGAAAGTGACCTTCCTGCCATCTTCACGGACAGACTCCAGGTGATCATATTCATCATAGACACTCTCACAGATCAGCTCGATATCGTTCTCATTGATCTTGTCTTCACTCAGGCCGATGGCTCTCATATATGCATGCATAGGCAGAGATTCCTCTTTCTTCATGTAGAAGTACGCATTGAGATGCTGATGTACGCATCGCGTTATTATCATACCACGCTCTGCGTATAATTACAATACGCCGCCCCTGCGGCAAGCTGCTGCAGGCTGCGGCGTATTTTTTCGGATCATATAAAGTTCATACGGATCTTCTCAGGGACCTTCTCAGGGATCTTCTCAGGGATCTTTTCAGAGATCTTCTCAGAGATCTTTTCAGAGATCTTTTCAGAGATCTTTTCAGATCATGGAACCAGGACTTTCTTACCACCCATGTAAGGCTGAAGGACTTCCGGGATCGTGACGGAACCGTCTGCCTGCAGATGGTTCTCCAGGAATGCGATCAGCATTCTCGGCGGTGCAACACAGGTATTGTTCAGGGTATTGGCAAGATGCTTCTTTCCGTCAGCCCCCTTGATCTTGATGTTCAGGCGGCGTGCCTGTGCATCTCCGAGGTTGGAGCAGGAACCGACTTCGAAGTACTTCTTCTGACGCGGAGACCATGCCTCGACATCAAGAGACTTGACCTTCAGGTCAGCCAGGTCTCCGGAGCAGCACTCCAGAGTACGGACCGGGATCTCGAGACTTCTAAAGTAATCTACGGTATTCTGCCACAGTCTGTCATACCACATGTTTGCATCTTCCGGTTCGCAGATGACGATCATCTCCTGCTTTTCGAACTGATGGATTCTATAGACACCTCTCTCCTCGATTCCATGAGCGCCCTTCTCCTTTCTGAAGCACGGAGAATAGGAAGTCAGAGTCAGCGGAAGCTTGTCTGCATCGATCGTCTCGCCGATGAAGCGGCCGATCATGGAATGCTCGGAAGTACCGATCAGATAAAGATCCTCACCCTCGATCTTGTACATCATTGCATCCATCTCATCAAATGACATAACGCCGTCGACTACGGCTCTTCTGATCATATAAGGCGGGATGACATAAGTGAACCCGCGATCGATCATGAAATCACGCGCATAGGACAGGCATGCAGAATGAAGTCTTGCAATATCGCCAAGCAGATAATAAAAACCATTGCCTGCAACACGTCCTGCCGCATCCATATCGATACCGTGAAGCTTCTCCATGATCTCGGTATGATATGGGATCGGATAATCCGGAACGACCGGATCACCGAATTTCTGAAGCTCCACATTCTCGGAATCATCTTTTCCGATCGGTACAGAAGGATCGATGATATTCGGGATGACCATCATTCTCTTCTTCAGTTCTTCTTCAACAGTCTTCTCTCTCTCGGAAAGCTCTGCTACACGGGCCTGGTTTTTCGTGACCTCTTCCTTTGCAGCCATAGCTTCTTCCTTCTTGCCCTCATGCATCAGCTTTCCGATCTCCTTGGAGATACGATTGCGTTCTGCCTGCAGAGCCTGAAGCTCCTGCTTGATCTCACGATTCTCCTTGTCGAGTTCGATGACTTCATCGACAAGCGGAAGCTTCTGATCTTCAAACTTCTTGCGGATGTTTTCTTTGACAGCATCCGGATTTTCTCTGATAAATTTGATGTCAAGCATCTTGAAACTCCTCCCCGGGACTCTTAATTAAAGTCCTGTATTGATTGATAAGCCTATAAAACTCTACCCCATCTGGCCTGATTCGTCCAGTCCATCCTTCGGTCTTCCGCAGTCCTCAGCCATCCGGAGCATTGTTTCCTGTTTCTTAATGTTTCCTAATGTTTCCCGAAACTTTACTCACTGATGCTGTTTGAGTAATTGACGACCGCCTGCCTCATGGCTTCCTTTTCCTCCTCACCGAGGACGATATAAGATTCTCCTTTGACGATCTCTTTAATATAGGTATAACAGCCTTCCTTGCTGTGGATTGCATTCAGTACAAAACCGGTGTTGTCCTGGTCCAGCATGGCAAGTGCGAAGCTCATCCTGCCTCCTACATCCGGAAAAGCATCGTATTTCACGATTCCGGTCTTCACAGGAGTTCTCCTCATGACTTCTTTCATATGGGAGATCTCGGCAGCCTGGTTCTTGCTCTGCTCTGCGATTCTCTCCACTTCGATGAACTCACTTTCGATCGCTTTCTCAAGGGAAGCCCCGTCCTTTCCTCTCATGAAGAGCTTATACCTCTTCATGAAGCGGCTCATCTTCATTGACACATGAGCAAGGTAGAACAGGACGAATACCATGATCACCAGCAGGATGATCATGATGATTCCGGGATCAAATCCCAGACTGTTCAGAAAACTGCTTTGCATCCTTCTGTTCCTTTCTTCTTTTCAGGATCACTCCGTCTCACCCGCAAGGATCGCATTGTAGATTCTTTCGAGCTCATCGCTGGAATAATATTCAATTTCAATCTTTCCCTTTTCAGGAGTCTTGGACTGAATGCTCACCTTCGTTCTGAGAGAAGCCTTCATCCTCTCTTCCATATCATTGTAGATTGTCTGAAGCTGCTGGCTGATCACCGGAGGTTTGACCGGCGCCGGATTCTTCAGAAGTTTCTTTACATAGGATTCTACTTCCCTGACACTCATCTTCTCATCGAATGCCTTCTGGGCTGTCTGAAACTGAAGATCTCCATCTTCGATTGCAAGAAGGGCTCTTACATGTCCGGTAGAGAGCATCTCATTCACAAGCATATCCTGAACTCTCGGATCCAGCTTCAGAAGTCTGAGAGCATTGGTAACTGCTGCTCGGCTCTTGGAAACCCTCTCCGCTACCTCATCCTGAGTCAGAGAATATTCCTCGATCAGTCTCTTATAAGCGGATGCTTCCTCGATTGGATTCAGGTCCTGTCTCTGGATGTTTTCGATCAGAGAAAGTTCCATGATCTCACGGTCCGTATAATCTCTAACCAACACCGGGATTTCTTTCAATCCAGCGATCTTTGCCGCCCTCCATCTTCTTTCGCCGGCAACGATCTCGTAATAATCATCCTTCTTCTGGACGATCAGCGGCTGGATCACCCCATGAACCTTTATCGAGTCCGCAAGTTCCTGCAGAGTATCTTCATCGAATTGCTTTCTCGGCTGATCTCTGTTGGGCTCCACCTTATGGATATCGACCAGCAGCTGTCCATCCGCCTGAGCTTCTGAAGTACCTTCCTTCTTTAAGACTTCTGAAGCATCTTCTTTCTTTAAGACTGCTGAAGTTCCCGCTTCTTTTACTTCTGCAGAGCTGTCATCCTTCCCATCATCTGTAACCGTTACATCTATTTTCGACTCGGATTCTTCCCGGCCGAATGTACCTTCAGGCTCATTCTCTTTCGCGGAAACTTCGGAAGATCTTTTTCCTGTACTCTTTTTCTTCTTTGGTGCCTTGTCCTTTTCTTCACCCGGTTTTCCTTCACTTTTCTTCTGCGACGGTTTTGCCGGTATCAGGATATCCAGGCCTCTTTGCCCAAGTCCGGTTCTTCTTGCCATCAGGACCTCCTGTAATGAATAACTTTCGATGCAAGCTTTTCGTATGCCTGCGCACCGGCAGACTTCGGATCGTACTCTGTGATCGGCATTCCATAGCTGGGTGCTTCCGCCAGACGCACATTTCTCGGAATGATGCACTTATAGATCTTCTTGTCGGTATTTTCCGTTACATTCTGAACGACTTCGGTGGCAAGATTCGTCCTGCCATCGTACATTGTAAAGACGATACCTTCAATCCTCAGTCTGTCATTCTCCCTTTCCTGGATCAGCTGAACTGTCTGCATGAGCTGTGCAAGTCCCTCCAGAGCATAGTATTCACACTGAAGGGGCACCAGAACGGTATCTGCAGCACACATAGCATTCACAGTCAGGACATTCAAAGAAGGCGGGCAGTCGATAATGATATAATCATAACGATTCTTTATCTTTTCAACCTCTTCTCTCAGAATATGGTTCTTTTCTTCCTTATCGGATAGCTGGATCTCTGCCGCAGCCAGATTCACATCAGATGGAACAACTGAAAGCTTTGGCCTTACATTGGCGATCGTTGCATCTTCAAGAGTAGCTTCTCCAAGCATAACATCATAGATTGTTTTATCGATTGAAGCATCCCCAAGATCAAATCCACCCGAGGCATTTCCCTGAGGATCCATATCGATAAGAAGAACTCTTTTCTTTTTTTGTGCAAGGCAGGCTGAAAGATTGATGGCGGTAGTCGTTTTTCCGACCCCACCCTTTTGATTTGCTATAGCAATTGTTCTCCCCATAATTATCTATACCTCACATTCTTGTTTATTTTATCACAGTTGTATTTTGATGGCTACACGTTTCAGGGTGTTTCACGTGAAACATCATCCTTCGACTTTTATTCGAGACAGGACTTTGGTTTCACGTGAAATATCAACCTGTCGCCTTTCACTCGCTACAGGAACTTCACGTTTCACGTGAAACATCAACATCTCGCCTTTCACTCGCTACAGGAATTTTTGGTTTCACGTGAAACATCAATTTTCGCCTTTCACTTGCTAGAGGAACTTTTTGTTTCACGTGAAACATCAACCTTTCACCTTTCACTCGCTACAGGGACTTCACGTTTCACGTGAAACATGGTCTTCTACCTTTGACTCGAACCGAGAACTTCACGTTTCACGTGAAACATACATTGTTTCCATATTGTTGTAAGAAGGTAGTAGCGAACCTTTCTCAAACATACTATAATATCAGTAAGTATTTTTGTTTGTTCATAGGTTATATGGGGTGATTTGTATGGTAAGTTTCAAAGAACATATGAAGACTCTTGGCAAGCTTGATCTCGTAGCCATCGTCCTGATGTATGGTGCCAACCGTGTTATTTCGTCTTTTTCCTCTTCCAAGAATTTGCTCAAGCCTGGTACTGGTAAATATTTCAAGTGGAAGTATGGCGATGTCTTCTATCACAAGACCGGCGAGGGTTCTCCCATTGTCCTCCTTCATAATGTTGATCCTTCTGACAGTGGATATGAATGGCTTGAAGTGGTTGACTTTCTGAGCAAGGATCATACTGTCTACACAGTCGATCTTCCAGGATGTGGCAGATCCGTAAAACCCAAGATTACATATACGAATTATTTCTATGTTTTGTTTCTTTCTGACTTTATTCGTAAGGTTGTAAAAAAGAAGACAGATGTCATTGCGGACGGATATTCTTCTTCCTTTGCGATCATGGCATCCCTCATGGATTCTTCTTTGATCCATCACATCACTGCAGTGAATCCATATAGCTTTGGCAATCTGGAACAGACAGAGAACAGGACTTCAAAGTTTGCCTCTGTTCTCATGAATCTTCCGGTTCTGGGAACTACCATATACAATATGGAAGTTTCTCACCGTAATATCGACTATCGTTTTACGGAGGATTATCTCTACAATCCATTCCGTTCCAACAACCGCTATGTCGACGCCTATTATGAGGGAGCTCATTACAACGAAGGAAAAGGAAAATATCTTCTTTCTTCCATCAAGGGTCTCTATATGACTGTTAATATCAGAAAAGCCCTTAGAAAGATAGGAGATCAGGTCACGATTCTCTACGGTGAGGGGATCGATCATGCAAAGAATATCATATCGGAATATGTAAGCCTCAATCCTGAGATCAAGGCTTATCCGATTGAGAAAGCGAAGTACATTCCTATGATGTAATGTCCGAAAGAATTTCTTGACACTTATAAGAGATCGTTATCCTGATCTCTTATCCATATCCGGATCAGAGATTCATATCATGATCAAAAATCTATATACGGATCAGAATCCGTATCCTGATCTTTCATAAGAAAGCGACACAGAATGCTGCTCGTCGACATCATAGATCAGCATAGATCAGCACAGATGAGATTATTTTAACGGTTCTTTCCCCGGCAGGCCCGCCTTACGCGGATACTTTGCCGGGGTTGATCTTTTCTTACTGATGATCAGAAAACTTCTTTCCAGATCAGTTCCCGGAATCTTATCGATTACAGGAGAATCACATTCTCCCCCAAGGATACCGATCGCTTTTCTTGCCTCCTGAAACTCATCGTCCACGGAAGCCGACTTATACGATATAAACTTCCCTCCCTTTTTTACGAAAGGCAGGCAGTATTCTGAAAGAGTTGACAGGTTCGCTACTGCCCTTGAGACGACAAGGTCATATTTTTCTCTGTAAGCCTTATCTCTTCCCAGGTCTTCCGCCCTTGTATGGACCGTCTCGATATCCTTCAGCCCGCACTTTTCAATAACCTCATTCAGAAACAGGATTCTCTTATTCAGAGAATCTGCCAGTGTAAAATGGATCTTCGGAAATACAATCTTCAGCGGGATTCCAGGAAATCCTGCACCTGTTCCCATATCCAGTACATATTTTATCTTGCTGAAGTCCGCATGTCTTACGATCAGCAGACTGTCCAGAAAGTGTTTATCCACAACTTCATCAAATTCTGTTATTGCAGTCAGATTCATGACTTTATTTTTTTCTACAAGAAATTCATAAAAATTCATAAACTGGTCCACCTGCTGATCCGTCAGAGTGATTCCAAGTTCTGAACACATATCTATAAATTTCGATGTATTATAATTATTCATTCCTTCTCCATAATGCAGTAACGATATATTTCGATATTTATCGATATATTTTAATATATTCTAATATCATTTGATATTATATGAAACTGAAACATTGGCATATTTACTGTCTTCCTGTCGATCTCTGTTTTCAGCAGATTATCTTTTCAGATACACCAGCAGAACAGATATGTCTGCCGGATTGACTCCCGTGATCCTGGAAGCCTGGCCGATGGATGCAGGCTTTACCTTCTTCAGGTTCTGCCTTGCTTCTGTTCTCAGACTCGGTACCACATCGTAATCCAGATCATCCGGGATCAGAGTCTGCTCTGCCTTTTCGAACTGGACGACCTGTCTCTCCTGCCTTTTGATATATCCTTCATACTTGATCCCTATATTGACCTCCTCCTGAACCGCATAAGGGAGATCCGGCCGCTCCGGGTCCAGTTCAGCCAGGCAGAAATAATCAAGTTCCGGCCTTCTGATGAGTTCTGCCAGAGTCGCGGAAGTCGAAAGAGGATCACTGCCGCATTTTCTCAGAACTTCCTGAACTTTCTCGCCGGCGCCGACAGAGACTTTCTTCACTCTCTCCGTCTCTCTTTCGATCTGTTCTTTCTTCTGAAGGAAACGCTCATATCTCTCATCACTGATAAGGCCGACTCTGTGGCCTTTTTCAGTGAGGCGGAGATCCGCGTTGTCCTGCCGCAGAAGAAGTCGGTATTCCGCACGGGACGTCATCATCCGGTATGGCTCGTGATTTTCCCTGGTGATCAGATCATCCACAAGAACGCCGATATATCCTTCCGACCGGTCGATCAGAAGCGGCTCTTTTCCGAGGATCTCCATAGCGGCATTGATGCCGGCATACAGTCCCTGGGCAGCGGCTTCCTCGTAGCCGGAGCTTCCGTTCATCTGGCCCGCAGAGAACAGTCCCCTGATCTTCTTGAATTCAAAAGTCCTTGTCAGCTGCTGTGCATCCACACAGTCATATTCGATGGCGTAGGCATTGCGCACGATCTTCGCATGCTCAAGCCCCGGCACACTGTGATACATGGCGATCTGTACATCCTCCGGCATACTCGATGACATACCGTCGATGTACATCTCATTCGTATTTTTTCCCTGAGGCTCAACAAAGACCTGATGGCTCTTCCGGTCCGCGAATCTCACGACTTTATCCTCGATGGAAGGACAATATCTTGGGCCGACTCCGCTGATCTTGCCGGAATAGAGAGGCGAACGGTCCAGATTTTCCCGGATGATCTCGTGCGTCTCCTCTGTCGTATGGGTCAGCCATACTGTGGCCTGGTCGATCTGCACGTCCTTCGGATCGGTCTCGAAGGAAAATGGGACAACCGGCACGTCTCCGTACTGCGGGGTCATCTTCGAGTAATCGATCGTTCTTCCGTCCATCCTGCAAGGTGTTCCTGTCTTGAAGCGCTTCATTATGATTCCGTGCTCTTTCAGGGAATCCGTAAGGTGTGTCGCTGACTGAAGACCATTCGGCCCCGTCAGCATCTCGACATCGCCATAGATACAGCGACCGTTCAGATAGGTACCGGTGCAGAGAATAGCGGCCTTGCAGTGATAAACGGCTCCCGAATAAGTCTTTACACCTGTAAGCCGTCCGCTTTCGTCCGTCAGGATCTCATTCACTTCCATCTGCTGGATAGAGAGATTCTCCTGATTTTCCAGAGTCCTGCGCATTCTTTCGGAATAAGCAGTCTTATCAGCCTGCGCCCTCAGCGAATGGACCGCCGGCCCCTTCGACTTATTGAGCATCTTTGACTGGAGAAATGTGTGGTCGATGCACTTGCCCATCTCTCCTCCAAGGGCGTCGATCTCGCGTACCAGGTGGCCTTTCGAACTGCCTCCTATATGCGGATTGCATGGCATCATGGCGATGGAATCGACCGAAACCGTAAATATGATCGTCGAAAGTCCGAGCCTGGCGCAGGCAAGAGCCGCTTCACAGCCCGCATGTCCCGCTCCGACTACCACTACATCTGTATACTCTTCCACCAATGCCATGCTTCTGTCTCCTCACTTCACCGTTGCTATAGCTTGCGGCAAATTGCTTCACTGCTCCCCTGAGCATTAATTATCCTGTACTATATGATCATATGATCCGTTATTCGAATGATGTCTTCGTCATCAATTACTTGCCCATGCAGAATCGGCTAAAGATCTCATCCGCGAGGTCGTCGCCTATCTCTTCTCCTGTGATCTCACCCATTGATTCATAGGCGCTCATCAGATCGATCGTATAGAAATCTTCCGGCATATGATCATCGATGCTCCTCTTCAGCTGTCTGAGACTTTCCAGGGTTCTCTGAAGGAGGGCCTTGTGCCTTGCGTTGGTGATGATCACCTCATCATTATAAGCAATCTGACCGCTGAAAAACATTTTCTTCAATGCGGCGATCAAGTCGTCAAGCCCGGTTCTTTCCTTTGCAGAAAATGGAATCACCGGAATCTTCGAGGACACATCTGTTTCCAAAGATTCCTGATCTGCAGACTGCTCATTATCTCCAGTATTCTGTCTTTCGTCAGCACATTTGTACTTTATGAATAACTTGCCTAGTTCTCTTCGAATACTCTCGATATCTGTAACGGTATTGAGATCTGTCTTATTCTGCAGGATAATTACGTTCTTTTCTCTGATCAGGTTGAAGATCTCCCTGTCTTCTATATCGATTGATGTAGATGAATCGATAAGATAAAGTACAAGGTCTGCTTTTTCGACTGCATCCCTCGCACGCTGAACTCCGATCTTCTCGACAATGTCTTCCGTATCCCGGATTCCTGCTGTATCGGTGATCATCAGTGTCATCCCACCGATCGTGACTGTCTCTGTCAGAACATCTCTTGTCGTTCCCGCGATTGGCGTGACGATTGCGCGCTCTTCCCCCAGAAGCAGATTCAGAAGAGAAGACTTGCCTGCATTCGGCTTTCCTACGATGACAGTCCTGATGCCTTCCTGCATCAGCCTGCCGGAATCGGCCGTCTCAAGAAGATGGGAAACTTCGGATATCCACTTATCTGTATATTCAGAAAGCTCAGGGACATATTCATCGAAGGACAGCGCTTCCGGATCATCCAGACAAGCTTCGATGTGAGCAGACTGGTAGATCATCTGGCTCCGCATCCCACTGATCGTTCTGTAGAGACTTCCCCGGACCTGGCTTACCGAATTCTGAAGAGCAAACTGGTTCTTCGACTCGATGACATCCATAACTGCTTCTGCTTCGGTAAGATCAATTCTTCCGTTCAGAAATGCTCTCTTCGTGAATTCTCCTGGCTCCGCAGGTCTTGCTCCCGCCCTGATTACCGCATCCAGGACCTTCGTCACGACAAGGACACCGCCATGGCAGTTAATCTCTACCACATCCTCAGCGGTGTAAGTCTTCGGAGCCCGCATGACTGATACAAGGACTTCATCGATGACACCTTCAGATGAATGTACCTTTTCGCCAATTGAAGAATCCTGGCTGGACGAAGAACTCTGGACCAGTGAAGAGGATACGAGATCTGCCACATATCCATAGTGGATTGTATGCGTAGGAACATCTTTCAGATGCTTCTTCCCGCCTGGAGAACGATACACCTTATCTGCAATTTTAATGGCATCAGGACCACTGATGCGGACAATTCCTATTCCAGACTCTGAAATAGCTGTAGAGATTGCGGCTATCGTATCTTCATCACTCATCTTGTGCATGGATCACCCTCACTGGAAACACATACAAATTCTGAAGTGTAATTTTACACGAGTCCTTTATGGAAAACAAGAGAAGGCAATTCCCGGAAGAAAAGTCAAAAGGACCAGAAAGAAAAGTCAACAGAATCAGAGATTGACATCTAAAAAAAGAAGGCGATTCTCATTTCTATACTAATTTACCTGCAAAGTGAATATTCTTCTTTTCATATCGCCAGCAGAGCAGATTTTCTGCTTCTCTCATGTCAAGCGGAGCATAACTGGTTGCCTGAGTGATGATCAGTCTGTCGCCAAGGTAAAGATCCGAGTACATATAAGAGCTGATCTTCTGGACTGCATCATGATAATATTTCGGATTATCCATCATTCCCATATGTTCCCAGTAAACTTCAATGCGTTTTTTTACATCAAGTGTGGAAAAATCCGGATGTATCGTCACATTTTTATTGAGTTTCAAAGGCTTCTCATACAGGAACGGAATATCATATGCATCAAGAAGCGTAGCGATCATTACTTCTGACATAGAACGCATCCTGATTCCTTTGTAAAAATAAGCGGAAGTATCATCCTGGTGAAAAGGCAGCCCATGATAAGTTTGTTTCTTCCACTCCTTCACAAACTGATCAGCCGGTTTCCGGATTGGATGGACAACTGCCTGCTCCCATAGAGGCAGTGAATCATAGATTTCTTCTACGGTTATGATCTTTGAATCTGCAAAAAATTCGCAAGGCTTCTTCCAGATAGATATTTCATTCTGAGCAGCCTTCCGAACCCGACGATCATAGTCCTTCTGGCCAAGTTTCTCAGCAAGTTCCATGTTCCCTGCTTTGATGTAAGTACCGCTTTTGTCATAACCATCATTCTTTCTGAAATACTGAAAACCTTTACGATGCCTGACTCCACGGAGAATCCCATCCGGGGCATGATCCAGAGCTTTTTCCTTCTCCTTGCAAAGTTTCTCCAGATACATGACTCTGTCTTTGATCAAAGATTCCATAGACATAGAAAACCTCCTTTGATATGCACTTAGATAGTTGAAAAGAAATGGAAGTAAAAAATAACAAGAATTACAAGAATTACAAGAATTACAAGAAGTGACGATAGACATTCAGAAGATTTTGATTTCTACAGATATTCTAAGTTTTCAGCACATGAAAGTCCAGTAATTCTTTCCATATTCGAACATGATTCTTCTCATATTCAAACATGATTGATAGATACATTGAGAAGCTGTGGCGACGGAAGTGATTAGTTTTCTTGCGGTTCCGTCGCCGGGGGCTC
>DLFD01000014.1 GCA_002482005.1 Lachnospiraceae bacterium UBA7729
CTCTTAATCGACCCCAACATCATATAAATACAGTATATAAAAAGAGAGCAGGAATCCAATTTCTGATTCCTGCTCTTTACTTACCTATTTTGTTATATATTAAAAATATAAATTCAGAATCCGTTTTCAGTCTCCGGCAAGTCTTCGGATAACCTCATATCATTCTTTCGGTTCCGCCCGCCTTCCGTCTTCCTCAACAAAGTGGATCTCTTTCGGCGCCCCTGACAGGAAGAGGAACGTGCAGTCCTCCTCATCCGTGGCTCCATGCCTGGTAACCATTCCCTTCGGGAACCATACCAGTGTTCCCGGTCCGTAGACACCGCTCTCCGTCCTGAGCTTTCCCTTCAGCACGAAGATCCCATGCCCCATGTCATGATAATGCCAGGTCTTATAGTATCCTTTCGGATACCTTGTCACGCAGAACCCCAGATCTTCATCAACCGGAAGCTGCTTATCCCAGAATGTCCCCGGCGTATACGGATCATGAGTTGCCGTCCACTCCATCTCATCCAGTTTGTAGACGATCTCCTTCTTCTCATCCTGTTTTATTACCATACTTCTCTCACCTCCGGTTTTACTTCATGGCCTCCAGAAGTACCAGGATATCTTCCTTCGTGAATCTGTGGAAATTGCCGGCGATCTTCTTCCCGCCGTCCGTCATGCGGTCAGCGATGTATTCGAACTTCCCGGTCCCGATATTCGCAGCCGAAAGGGTCGTCGGAAGTCCCGCCTTGAGAGCCGCCGTCCTCAGATTCCCGGCGGCTTTGCTGATCGTCTTCTCCGGGTGAAGGTAATCCGGGCTTAGACCCCAGACCCTCTCCGCGTACTGGAGAAGCTTCGGCTGGCACTGTTTGTCCTTCGCACAGAATTCCATCCAGTGCGGAAATGTGATAGCCAGTCCTGCTCCATGCGCGATGTCGTAGAGTCCGCTGATCTCGTGCTCCAGGCCATGGTTGAACCAATCCTGTTCTTTGCCAGACCCGATCATGTCATTCTGAGCCCATGTCCCGCAGAGCATGATCTCCGACCTTGCCCCATAATTCTCCGGTTCTTTCAGAACGATCTCAAAATTGTCGATGACAGTCTTCAGGATCGCCTCCGCCATGCGGTCTTCCATCTCCGTATCTTCCGTATGGGAGAAATACCGTTCCATCACATGGCTCATAATATCGATGCATCCGCACCCGGTCTGGTAGACCGGAAGCGTGTAGGTCAGTTCCGGGTCCATGATGGAGAAGACCGGCCGCATGCCAGGAGCTCCGAAGCCTGATTTGATCTTCAGTTCCTCATCGGAGATCATGCAGCTGTCACTCTCCTCGCTTCCAGCCGCCGGAAGCGTCAGGATATCGCCGACCGGAAGGTGCTGCATATCACCCTGAAGCTCTACCTTATGGCTGATCAGGTCCCAGATGTCACCCTGATAGAAGACGCCATAGGAAGCTGCCTTGCAGGTATCGATCACGGATCCGCCGCCGACTGCAAGAAGGAAATCGACCTTTTTCTCCCTGCAGATCTCAATCGCTTTCCTGACCAGGGAAACTCTTGGATTCGGAACGACACCCGGAAGTTCCGTGAACGCGATCCCTGCATCCTTCAGAGAACGCACGACTTTGTCATACAGACCGGTCCTCCTGATAGAATGGCCGCCATAGACAAAGAGGACATTGGATGCCCCCTGCCTCTTCAGTTCCTCGCCAACCACATGTTCCTGCCCTTTTCCGAAGATCATCTTCGTACTGCACTGAAATATAAAATTATTCATTCTGTCTGCCTTTCCGAGTCTGTTTCTTATGTCTGAAGATCAGCCCTTTACACCGGAAGATACCGCACTTGATACGAAATATTTCTGGAAGAAGGTATAGAGCACCAGAAGCGGAAGAATCGTAACCACGGCTCCTGCCAGCTGGGCTCCATAATGAAGCGTTCCATGCTCTCCCACAAACAGCGCCAGCCCTGCGGACAGAGTCCTCATCTTGCTGTCACTCGTCATCATCAGAGGATACAGAAGATCGTTCCAGTTGTTCATCAGGTGGAAGATCGCAAGTGTGAGCATACCTGGCCTGACCAGCGGCATCATGATCCGGAAGAAGATCCCCATCTCACTGCAGCCGTCCACTCTGGCTGCTTCCTCCAGCTCTTTCGGAAGCTCCGCAAAATAAGACCGCATCATAAAGATCCCGAAAGCCGAGGTGATCTTCGGCAGGATCAGCCCTGCGTAAGTATCAAGCAGTCCCAGATATCTGACCTCAAGGAACATCGGGATCATAACGACCTGGAACGGTACCATCATGGTCAGAAGGACCAGGATAAAGATCAGGTTCTTATGCCTGAACCTCAGTCTTGCGAATGCGTATCCGGCCATCGAGTCGAACAGCACTGCTCCGACCGTGGTCACACCTGCAAAGATCACGGTGTTCTTCAGATACTGGAGCATAGGGATCTCCGTGAAGACCCTCTTATAACTCTTGAACGTATATTTTGAGCCGAAGAAGGTCGGAGGAAATCTCAGGATCTCTTTCTCCAGCTTGATGGACCCCATGAACATCCAGGCGATCGGGTAGATCACGATGATGATCAGGAAGACCAGCAGCACGTATTTCAAGGCCTGGGCCACATACCACCCGGCTTCATGTTTTCTTCTCATGACTGCCCTCCTACCTTTCTTCCGGACGGAATATTCTTAAGTAAACAGGTACCGAAAGGATCAGGATCACGATCAGAAGCAGGACAGACATGGCGCAGGCATAACCCAGATCATATGGCTGGCTGAAGCCCGTCTTGTAGATGTAGTAGACCAGTGTCTCCGTCTTCCTCTGAGGTCCGCCTCCCGTTGTCACATATACCTGGTCGAACACCTGCAGGGAACCGATCAGGTTCGTGATGATGCAGAATCCGAGACTCTGCATCAGCTGAGGGATCGTGATATAGAAGAACTCATCGACTTTATTCGCTCCATCCATCCTTGCGGCTTCATAGTAGTCCTGGGAGATCCCCTGGATCCCGACGATCAGGATCGACATCGTGTACCCGAAGTTTTTCCAGACCGTCATGATGATGACAGTCGGCATGGCCCATTGCGCTTCACGGAAGAAGCTGATGTCCCTGACTCCGAAGAATTTCGACAGCAGGTAAGGGACCATTCCGATATTGCCGTCAAGCAGAAGGCTGAAGACAACACCAATGGCGCTCATCGCGCAGACTACAGGGATGAAGAACACACTCCGGCAGAGCTTGTTGAAGAAGGAATTATGAGACAGCAGGTTTGCGATGAGGAGGCCGGCCAGAATCTGCAGCGGCATCTCGATCAGGGCAAACACAAGCGTATTCTTGATCGCGTTCAGAAATCTTCCGTCCTTGAAAGCATTGATGAAATTGGTCAGGCCGGCAGGATGGACGTCGGAGAAGAAGATGTCCATATGCATGAAAGCGATCACAGCCGAGCTGATCAGCGGTATGAAAGCGAATACAAATAGTATGACCAGAGACGGCATCAGAAAAACATAAGCTACCTTGTCCTGCCTGAACCAGAAATCCTTGAATTTTTTCATAGTATTCCCGCTTATCTGATAAAGGGCCAGACATCTTCCTGACCCGGTGACGTCATGTATCCAAATAAGAAAAGAGGGATTTTAAGGGATCTTTTCCATCCGCTTAAAACCCCTCTTTCGTTCTCAGTCTGGAGTCTTCCCTATGATACCGAAAGGCTCCGGGAGGTTAGATTGAGATTACTTTGCAAGCAGAGCCTCGAGAGCTGCCTGAGCATCGTCCATAGCCTTCTGTGCATCTCCGCCGCCGATAACAGTCTCGACCATCGGGAAGAGGACATCGCTGTTGATAGCAGCGGTGACGTCGCAGCCCTGTCCGAAGACAACGCCATAGTCGCTGATCTTGCTGAATGTGCTGATGAGCTCGTCAGCCTGGATGTCAGCGTCTTCCGCAACAGACTTCTGATAAGGCGGGAAGCCGTTTCTCAGAGACCATTCCTTGGAGTTGTCCTTGTCATTCCAGAAGCTGATGAACTTGTAAGCAGCTGCCTTCTGCTCTTCGGAGATGCCAGCCGGCATAGCGAATGCAGTGATCTCGGTGATGCCAGCTCTGCATGCAGTACCCTGCGGAATAGGAGCCACACCGAAGTTGATCTCATTCTCCTTAAGTCCGTTGACCATCCACGGTCCGTTGACGACCATGCCGAGCTGATCTGCGCTCATCAGGTTATCAAGGTCTGCGCCGGTATTTCCGATCGGGGTGTCGCCATTGTCAGCGATCTTCTTGATGAGGTCAAGAGTCTGCTTGGTAGCATCGGAGGAAAGAGTTCCGGTCTTGCCATCTTCGGAGAGGACTGCCCCGCCGTTGGAGATGATCATGGAGTTCATCCACGGTACCCCGCCGGATACGCAGAGGCCTGCGCCGTAAACCTTCTTGTCAGGATCCGTGATCTTGGCTGCGGTATCTGCGAACTCTTCCCAGGTATCCGGAACTTCCGTGATACCTGCTGCATCGAAGAGATCTTTGTTGTAATACAGATACTGAGTGTACCACTCCATCGGGAATGCCCACTGATGTCCGTCAAGCTGAAGTCCTGTCAGGGAAGCTTCCATGAAGTCGTCCTTGTCTGCGCCGGTCACATCAAAGTAGTCATCAAAGGACTCTACGCTTCCGCTGCCTGCATAGTTCGCGACGTCCATATCGTGGATGGAGAACAGTGCCGGAGCCGTTCCTGCGGTAAGAGCCGGGGCAAGCTTCTCGGTAAGGGTATCGCCTGGCATGATGTCCATCTCAACGGTGATCCCATCTTCGTTGGTCTCATTGAAGCGGTCTACAAATTCTCTGAGGACATCTCCGTCGGACCCTGTGAAGGAATTCCAGAACTGGATGGTGACTCCCTTTGCCTTGGACAGGTCAAGCGCGCCTTCTGCCTCCGTCGATTCTGCGAATGCGCTTCCTGCTCCCATGCTGGTCATCGTCGCTGCAGCGACCAGAAGTGCTGTAAGTTTTGTGATACGTCTCTTCATGTTTTTCCTCCTTGCTCTGTTTTCTGAGCTCACAAAAGTTACATAAAACACACTATGCAATTGTGCGGTCACGTGACCGCAAATGCTCGAAAGAAAAGTTCCGTCTCTCCGGAACTTGTTTGAATTACAATTTGATTTTAGTCCATATCGTGATTTTGTCAACATCTTTCCGGGCAAAATGTGGATTCCCTTGAAAGATTCGTCAGTTTTCACGCTGAAACCGTTTAACATATATGCACAATTGCTATATATGCAGTCTGTTCATCCTTATCTTACCGTATACTCTTCTGGCCGGCTTCGCGTCGCCGTACCAAAAAGGCGAGCGCTTCACAGCGTCTCCCCTTCCATGATGTTGAAATCGATCACTACTTTCTTTTCGTATTCACTGCCGCTGATCTGACTCATCACGATCTGTTCCGCATATTTTCCCATCAGGTTGGTATGGTTGTCGACCGAGGTGATCCTGGGTCCCCAGTTGTCATACTTCTGGGAAGCATCGACACCCATCAGTCCATAGTCTCTTCCATAGAGATAGCCAGCTGACAGAAGTGCACTGCCGACCGCCTTGGCGTCAAAGTCAGCAGAACAGAAGAATGCCATCTTTTTACTGCATCTCCGGAAGATCTCCACACAAGGTCTGGCGTAGGAGAGATCCGTAACGATGGAAGCTGTAATGCCGGCTTCTCCTATCGCCTTCTGTATTCCTTTCCATCTGAGACTGTGGGCTCCGCTGACCCGCCCTTCCAGGTCGAAATAGGACGGAACAACAAATACAATATGCTGGTAGCCTTTGCTGATGATATATCCTGCAGCCTCATATCCCAGCTTATACTCATCGACACCGACACATGGCCTGCCGCTGATCTCGGAAAAGCCAAGAACACAGTACGGAACAGAGATCTTATCCAGTCTCTCCGCCAGCATCTTTCCTTTGCTCACCGGGTTCAGAATGATCCCGTCCACTTTATGGCCGAGCATTGTCCTGAGGACTTCCTGCTCAGTGGATGTCCGGTTCTGATGGATACCGATATTGATGATATAGCTGTCCTGCTCTGCCTCCTGCAGGATCGCATCAAGAATGCTGGTATAGAAACGGTTGTCCAGGTCCTCCACAACAACGCCCAAAGTCCTGCTTTTTCCGTTCGCCATACTTCTTGCATTCAGATCCGGCTGATAGTCCAGTTCTTTTGCTTTCTCAAGTATCTTCTTTTTTGTTTCCGGATTGATCCTGCCGTTGCCGCTCAGCGCCCTGTTGATCGTCGATCTTGATACCCCGCATATTCTTGCCAGGTCCTTCGTTGTGATAGCCATATCGTCAAACCGCTTTCTCTCTTATTCAGATCCCTTATTTCGCGATCTTGTGCTTATTCATCTTCTCATCGAAGATAGCTGTGATGATCTTCCTGAGTTCTTCCTTTTCTTTTTCCGGAAGCTCGCCTTCTCTCTTCGCTGCTGCATAGAGCTCCGGATGCTCGCGGGCGATCTTCTCTACCGTCTTTGTGGTCGCGTGACGTCTCACAAAGAGCGGGATCTTTTTGATCCATCCATCCGGTACAAGGGCAAGGATCTTGTCTGCTGCCGCCCGATCGTCGATCTCCGCATAGGAAAGTCCCGCGTTTATCTGTTTCTGTTCGTCTTTCGTAAAGTCTTTCAGTTCCATGTTCTGCCTCTATTCTTCTTAAGCTGCCTTCCGATGCCTTTATCATACTCCTCAGACAGGATCAGAAAAACAACTTCTTCCTGGCAAATTATTATTGACCATCGTTTGCATAGATGCGGAACATATCAGGAAAAGCTGCATCTGATATCCGGCCTTCCTGAGAGTAATGTAGAAAACTGTTCCGCAATCGTGTAAAATGAAAGAATCTTACGAATGAATGAGGCAGCGCTATGAAGATATCGGATCACCTTCTCTTCGGAGGAGACTATAACCCGGAACAGTGGATGGACGAGCCCGGCATCCTTGACGAAGATCTCCGCCTGATGAAGAAAGCAGGCATTAATGTGGTTTCCCTCGGTATCTTTGCCTGGGCAGAGGAAGAACCCGAGGAGGGACACTACGACCTGGACTGGCTCGAAGAGATCATCGGCCGCCTGTACCAGAACGGAATCTCGACGATCCTTGCGACTCCTTCTGGTGCCCGCCCGAGATGGCTTGCTGAAAAATATCCGGAAGTCCTCCGTGTCGACGCCTATGGCAGACGTCAGAAGTTCGGCGAAAGGGAAAACCACTGCATGACCTCTCCGCTCTACCGGGAGAAGGTCCGCCTGATCGACAGAAAGCTTGCGGAGCGGTTCGGGAAAAATCCGGCAGTCATCCTCTGGCATATCTCCAATGAATATAACGGCGAGTGCCACTGTCCTCTCTGCCAGGACGCTTTCCGGAAATACGTGAAAAACAAGTACAGGACGGTGGATGCCCTGAACCATGCCTGGTGGACAAAATTCTGGAGTCACACCTACCGCTCCTTCGATGAAGTGGAAAGCCCGTCGCCGATCGGGGAAGGCAGCGTTCAGGGACTTTCCCTCGACTGGAGGCGGTATACCTCCGACCAGGAGACCGACTTCATGAAGGCTGAGATCTCTGCCCTCAGGGAAGGCGGCGCGACCCAGCCGGTCACCACCAATATGATGTACAACTTTGACGGCATCAATTACGCTTCTATGGCGGAGGTGGTCGATGTAATCTCCTGGGACTCCTATCCGGAATGGTATGGAGACGACATCTTTCTCGAGATGGAGAAGCACTCCTTCTGCCACGACTACATGAGATGCCTGAAGGACCAGAGTTTCCTGCTGATGGAAAGCTGTCCCGGCGGCACGAACTGGCAGCCCTATTCCAGGCTGAAGGAGCCTGGTCTTCTGAGCAACGAAGGGATGAACGCCATCTCCCATGGGGCGGATTCCGTGCAGTACTTCCAGATCCGGGAAGGCAGGGGAAGTTTCGAGAAACTTCACGGTGCCCTGATCGACCATACCGGACGCGATGACACCCGCACTTTCCTGGAGGCTTCCAGGATCGGCGCTTCCCTGAACGCTCTTCCGGAGCTTGCCGGCACTTTTTCCTCTTCCAGGGCGGCGCTTTTCTACGATATCGAGAACCGCTGGGCGCTGGATCTTTCTGCCGGCCCGCGCAATGAGAACAATGGCTATATGGACCTTCTGCAGGATTTCTACCACGCTTTCCGCAGGGCAGCGGTCAACGTGGATGTGATCGATGAGACTCATGACCTTTCCGGATACAAGGTCGTCGCCGCTCCCATGCTGTACATGTTCCGGGCAGACGTTGAGAAGCGGCTGAGGAAGTTTGCGGAAGATGGCGGTACCCTGATCCTGACCTTCTGGTCCGGGCTGGTCGATGAGAATGACCTTCTCTTCCTGGGCGACAAGCCGCACGGACTGACGGATGCTGCCGGGCTGAGGTTCGGGGAGATCGATACCTTCCCGGACCATAGAAGGAACTGCATGGTCCCGGCATCCGCTGATCCTTCTGCTCCGGGCTTCTGCCTCAGGGAGACTTCCTCCTTCCGGTACTGTGAACTCGACCACCTTGACGGTGCAGAGCCTCTCATGGTGTACGGGAAAGACTTCTATAGGGGAAGATGTGCTTTCACTCTGAACCATTTCGGGAAAGGCCGGGTCTATTACCTGTCCACCTGGCCGGAGCGCGGATGGCTCTGCGACATGGTCAAAGAACTTCTCCGGGAACAGGATATCGAGAGTCTTGTCGATGACCTGCCAGAAAAGGTCGCCGTATCCGAAAGACAGAATACACACAGCCGGTACCTGTTCCTTCAGAACTTTGGTGAGTCTGAGAAACAGATCAGGCTGCCCGCTTCCCTGAGGAAAACAGACAGCCCGAAGCCGGTAAGGATCTATACAAGCGGTGCACACGGAATGGAGCCCGACTGCGGGCAGCTCCCGGTCGATGCTGCCGCCCCTGTGGAGATCGCACCGATGAGCACCATGATCCTGAAGATCAGCTGAACCCGGGAGATATTCCTTTCCGTCTGCCGCGAAACAGATGTGTAAGAATCATCCCATAATTCCGCTTATGATCTCCACACAGCCGTCATACCCGATCCTTCCGGTATCGAGGCTGATGTTGTAATCGTGGTAGTCGCCGAAACTGTGTCCGGTGTAGATCTTGTAATAAGCTTCTCTTCTGGAGTCTCTTCTTGCCACGAACTTCTTAAGGTCCATGTCGCCGTTCTCGGCAAGCTCTGCCGCCCTCTTCAGCCGGTCTTCCATGTCTGCGTACAGGAAGACCGAGAGGTTCGGTATGCCTGCTTCCCGGAGGATGATGTTCGCGCACCGTCCGATGATGATACAGGACTCCTTCTGGGCCATATCCAGGATGACAGCCCTCTGGGCTTTGAAGATCGCATCCGTGGAACTTTCGTAGGACATCGGGCTGATCAGGTTCAGCCATCGGGACCTTGTCCCGGCAGCCTCTCCTTCACTGCTGATCTCTTCTTCCGTATAACCGCTGGCTGCCGCAGTCTTTTTTACAAAATCCCTGTCGTACCAGGGGATCCCGAGCTTCTCTGAAAGCTTCTTTGCGACAGATCTGCCGCCTGCACCGTATTCACGGCTGATCGTGATGATCGCGTGTCTTGATTCTGTTTCACTCATCTTTCCGTACCCTCAATATTTATCAGAATATGTCTTACGCTGCTGCCGGGTGTCTTTTCGCTGCCGCCTTCTGGACCACAATTCCTGCTGCGATCATTGCGATACCGATCAGGTCCGTGACCAGCTTCGGGTCGATCAGCATGATGCCTCCGACGGCCATTAAGATCCGGATAACAGGCGACATATGGGTCCACAGATATCCTTCAAGTGCAGCCGATACTCCGAAGATCCCGATGAAGGAAGTGATGAAGATCTGGACGACTGCCACCGGGGTCGTATCGATCAGAAGCATAGCCGGACTGAAGCAGAATACATATGGCACGATGAATACAGCGATCGCCAGCCTGGTTGCCGTGAAGGCTGTCTTCATCGGATTCGACTTCGCGATCGCGGATCCCGCATACGCTGCCAGCGCTACCGGCGGCGTGATATCAGCTACGATACCAAAGTAGAATACGAAGAAATGTGCCGCGACCGGCGGTACGTTCATGCGGATCAGGATCGGTGCCGTAGTAGCTGCCATGATGCAGTAGTTTGCAGTCGTCGGGACGCCCATTCCAAGAACGATGCAGGTCAGCATGGTCAGGACCAGGGCGATGATGAGCCTGCCATTCGCCAGGGAGACGATCCCATTCACAAGTTCATTGGCAAGGCCGGTCATCGTGATGGCGCCGGAGATGATGCCGGCAACGCCGCATGCCGCCGCTACCGTGATGGAGCTGCGTCCGCCCGCTTCCAGCGCATCGATGATCTTCGACGGAGTGATCCGGTTCTCCCTGTCAAAGAGGGAGACGACTACGGACAGAACGATCGCATAGCTCGCCGCTCTCTGCATCGTCATATAGTTGCCGGACACCCAGACGACCAGCATGACCAGCGGCAGGAGCAGATAGATCTTGTTTACCAGCTTCCTGAAGTGCGGGAGCTGGTCTTTCGGGATTCCGTGAAGGCCCAGCTTCTTCGCTTCCAGATGAACGGAGATAAAGATTCCTCCAAAGTACAGGATTGCCGGAAGGATCGCTCTCACGATGATGTTGGAATAAGGTACTCCCAGAAAATCTGCCATCAGGAATGCTGCAGCGCCCATGATTGGCGGCATGATCTGGCCCCCGGTTGAGGATGCCGCTTCGACGGCGCCTGCAAATTCCGGCTTATAGCCAGTCTTCTTCATCATCGGGATGGTGACGGAACCGGTCGTGACCGTATTTCCGACCGAGGAACCGGAGACCATTCCGCACAGAGCGGAGGAGATGACCGATACCTTTGCCGGGCCGCCAGCGAACTTTCCCGCCACACAGTTGGCCAGCTGGATGAAGAAGTTCGAGATCCCGGTCCTCTCAAGGAAAGCCCCGAAGATGATGAACACAACGATGTATTTCGATGCGACATTGACCGGCGTCGAGAAGATACCTTCCTTTGTGTAGAACAGGTTTCTCACAAGGTAGCGAACTCTTCCGAAGAAGGCCGGGTTGGTCAGCCCGTACGAGAGGGCATATACCAGGAAGAATGCTGCGACGATCAGGATCGGCAGACCGACACAGCGTCTGGTCAGCTCCATCAGCGTCAGGATCGCGATGACTCCGATGACGATCTGAAGAGGCGTGAACCTGGTCCCCTGCTGGATGATCGTGTTGGCATTGAACGTAAAGTACAGATAGGAACCGGTGCCCAGGATCGTCAGGACGATATCGTACCAAGGCATGTAGTTCGGTCTCTGCTCTCCGCGCCTGGCCGGATAGGTAAGAAAACCCATCAGGACGATCAGCGCCATGAAGGAAGTCAGTCTGATCTCTTCCAGAAATGTGGCAAACAGCGTTACCCAGATGCACCAGAGAGAGAATCCCGTCAGGATCCACCGGATGGCCGTCCTGTAGTGTCCTGTCCAGATCCTGGTGTTGGACTCGCGGTCATATTTCTTCATGATGCGGTCGACATCCGCAGCACTTCCGTTTCCCATGCTGCTGCCCGGGGCGGCCGGTGCTGCAGATAAGTTTTTCTTCTGTTTTTCGCTCATATCCGGTCCCCCCTTACTCAGATTCTGTCACAGACCCCGCAGCTGCTTCTGTCTCTGCAGCTGCCGCGGACTCTGCCGCTTTCGTCTCCGCTGACACGCCGTACTTTACGGATCCGGCATTCTCCGTCTCTGTCCTGCTTCCATCAAAGTCCGCTGCGTCCGTGTCCACTTCGATCCCATGCTCCGCATAGTATCTCGCGGCACCCGGATGGAACGGGGCTGCCATGTTCTCGGTTGCGTTCTCAAGGGACAGCTCAAGCCCCTTTGCATTTTCCTTGGCGATCTCGTCCTTGTGATCAAAGATCGATGCCGTCAGATCATACACGGTATCATCGTCCAGATAAGCGCTGACAACGACCGTCGCCTTCACCGTGATCGTATCGATCGGATCCGGCTGCTTCGGATATGTGTCAGCAGGGATATGAAGCGGTGCATAATACGGGCAGTCCGCCATGATTCTGTCGCGCAGTTCTCCGTCGATCGGGATGATCTTCACGCCGTTGGTGGTCGCCAGCTCCGTGATCGCCGTCGTCGGTGCGCCGGCAACGATGAACGCTGCGTCGATCTTGCCATCCTTCAGGGACTCCTTGGAATCCTCAAACGACTGATACTGAGGCTTGATGTCGTCAAGTGTGATCCCGGCAGCCCCCAGAACATCCACAGCATTAAAGTAGACACCGGAGCCTGCTTCGCCGATCGAGACCCTCTTGCCCATCAGATCGTCCACGGAATCGATCTTATCGTTCATGGTGATCAGCTGGACCGTCTCTGCATAGAGACCTCCCAGGACACGGAAGTCATGCGTCGGTCCGTCCTTCTCAAAGGACCGGCTGCCCTGCCATGCATATGCCATGACATCCGACTGGGTAAAACCAAGCTGGAAGTCCCCGTCCTGTATGGACTGCAGATTGACCTTTGACGCCCCCGTCGAGACCGCTGTGACCTTGTCGCCAGCGTACCGCTTCATATACTGGGCAAGTACGCCTCCATAAGAATAGTAAGTTCCTGCAGTGCCTCCGGTGCCGAACATGAGACGTTCTCTGCCACCTCCGCATCCGGTAAGCAGCAGCGGAACCATCGCCAGTACAAGTACCAGCCCTAAAAACTTCGCTGTCTTCTTCAAACTGTCCCCACCCCCTCCTATTGGCTTAAAATTGCATGCTGTTTTCCACATTTTACTGAAAATATATCCTGCAGGCAAATGTTATTTCCGGATGTCCTCCTCATGCTTCCCGTCAAGCTCCTCCGCACTCGGGATCTCAGGCAGGTACTTGCTGAAATCCCTGAGAAGAAGGTGGGATTCGATCATCGCGATCCCCGCAAAGCCGATCGATGCCCAGATGAACGCATAGAGCGGCATCCTCGTTACATCCTTATAAGTCCACACAAGCGGAAGTACATTGATCGCAAGGATCAGGACCGCCCGGAGCGGATTCTTTGCCGCAAAGAAGATACTGTTCCTCAGAAGCCCCTTCAGACTGTCGGCAAACGCTGCCATCACCGGAAAGAGATGAAACAGGATCAGCAGAACGAATCCGGTCAGCAGGTAGACCGGCCAGCGGAAATTCGTGATGAAGCCGTCCGCTTTCGCTACGAAAAGGATATCTGCGATCAGGACCGCCAGAATTCCCAGAATGGCAAGTCCTGACAGAAACGCCTGTTTGAAATTGGCCCGGAAGCCTTTCCAGAATTCGACAAATGGATTCAGCTGACTGTCCTGTCTCAGTGTTTTCAGACATACATGGTACATCGCTACCCAGGCCGGGACCAGCGTCACGACCGGGATGCTGAAGATGACGAACATCAGGTTTGCCCCGAACAGGATAAAGATCCTGGAAGTGATCCTTCCGAGAAAGCTCTCCTCACTGAAGATTCCCCATAACCGTTCTTTCACAGCAGACTCCTATCTGTTTTCCTCTCCGTTTCTGTCTCCTGGCTGAGGATGTACGGGGCAACTGCCCCGCTCTTTCCTTCCAGGATCCAGTCCAGGAACTCTCCTACTGCTTCGATATTCTTACTGTAAGCTCCGATCCCCAGGACACAGCTTCCCTCATAGAGCCCGTATTTCTCCACAAGGCTGCTGTCCGATACATCGATGCCGATCGGAACCGGATCGGTACTGTATTCCGTATCGTAGGGGATACTGTAGACCAGCCTGTCTTTGCAGCGCTCATAGATGTCCCGGCATTCCTCCCGGGACAGATCGAGAAGGCGGCCGCTCTTTCCGAGCGCTTCCATCTCGTCTCTCTTCATTACAACAGCATCCAGCTGACCGGACTCGACCATCGCCACAAAGGTCTGATAGTAGGAATTATTGGTACCGCCAGATTTCGTGGTATCAAAATACAGACCATCCTGGAAAAGCAGATTTTTCTTTTTCAGATCAAACCCTCTGGCAGCCAGATAATCTTTCCAGATCCTGGAATCCTGTCCTGCGCTTTCCTCCGCGTTCGGAAAGGCAACGCAGATCCAGTTTTCCCGGAGCGCATGGCTGCTGTGCCAGGCAAACCAGCTCAGAAAGATCACGGCAAAGCTGACCCCGGCGATCCACAGCCAGTAGTAAGTCAATATATATTCCAGCCTCTTCCCCTTCGGAAGGGACATGACTTTCCTTTTCTCACTTTCAAACCAGACCTTCAGTCTCTTCACCCGAAACTCCTCTCAGCCTCTTTCTTACGTCAACCAACTCGGCATCACNNNTCCCCGCTTTGTATTCCTGAAAGCTTATGGAACCAACCGTCATCATGATGATGCGTGTGCCAATAGGTCCCCGCCCTTACGTGCTGGGGCGCACACGGCCGGTGACTTTTTGCACCTGCGCCATAATATATAGAAACAGCCGGGACCAGACTGTCTGGTTCCGGCTGAACGTATCATCTGATTTCAGAAACAGGCTATTACAGCTTTCCGCCAGATGTAGCGATGCCTTCCACGAACTGCTTCTGGAAGATCACGTAGATGACGACCATAGGAATGATCGCGAGCGTAGCCGCCGCCATCTGTGTCGGATACTCGGATCCGTACTGTCCCTGCATCTTGGCAAGGCCTGCCGACAGGGTTGTCGTCTTTGCATTCGTGCAGACGATCATCGGCCACATCAGGTCCTTGAATGCGAAGACTGCGGTGAAGATTCCAAGGGAGACCATGGAACTCTTCGTCAGCGGCATCAGGATCCTTGAGAATCTCTGGAAGACATTGCAGCCATCGATCGCGGCCGCTTCCTCCAGTTCTTTCGGAAGGCCTTCATATCCGATCTTCAGCAGGTACGTGCCGAATGCAGTGACAAGGCCCGGGAATACAAGTCCGAACGTCGTGTTCAGCATTCCCATCTTGGAGACCATCAGGAACTGCGGGATGATGAAGATCTGTCCCGGAACCATCATCTGGATGAGGACCATCGCAAACAGGATCTTCTTTCCGCGGAACTTCAGTCTTCCGAATGCGTATCCGGCCATCGTTGCGGTCAGGACCGCACAGACGACACGGAAGAAGATCATCAGAAGAGTGTTCTTATAGAGGACCAGGAAGTTATAGCTCTGCCATACCTTGCCGAAGTTCTCCCAGTGCCAGGTCCCGCTCGGGAAGATATAGAACGGATTGACCGAGATGGATTCCTGCTTCGTCTTGACTGCTGTAAGGATCATCCATGCGAACGGGACGATCATGATAAATGACATGATGATCAGGAAGACATGTTTCAGAATATGTCTGAGCATCGCCTTCTTCTGAGCGCTTTCGATCATAATCTATTCCCCCCTCCGATTATGGATGATATACGAGTTTCTTCTCTGCCTGCTGCAGGATGACCGTGATGATCATGATGAATATCAGCAGGATGCAGACCAGCGTCGCGCCATAGCCCTTGTTGCCGTTGGTGAATGCGTACTGGTAGAACAGATAGACAACGGACTGGGTCTTCTTCAGCGCCACATTGGTCTTGTCCATGACCATGAACATCAGATCGAAGATCGTCAGAGCGCCGATGATTCTGGTCTGTACGATGAAGAAGGTAGTCGGGCTCAGCAGCGGAACCGTGATCGAAAGGAACTGACGGAACTCGCTTGCGCCATCGATTCTTGCAGCCTCATAGTAGTCGCCGGGGATATCCTGAAGACCGCCTATGAACAGGACCATGTTATAACCGATGATGGACCATACGCCGATGATGCCGACCGAGATCCATGCGATCTTCGGATCGGAGATCCATGCGGTGTTGGTATGAAATATGTTATTAAGAAGTCCGAACTGGGTGTTGTACATCCATCTCCAGACCATGGCGACTGCGGCCGGAGCGCAGACCATCGGAACAAAGAAGATGGTACGGTATACGGACCGTCCGACGCACTTCTTGTTCAGGAGAACTGCAAGGATCAGAGCGATGATGATACCGAACGGTACTTCAATGATTGCGTATTTGACAGTGTTCCATAGAGACTGCCATGTCTCCGGATTGGACCCGACGACCTTATAGTTGGCAAGTCCGATGAATATATTTCCTTTGCCGAAGTCGCCTGTCTTGCAGAACGACTGGTAGATTGTCTGGATGATCGGATAGAAGTTCAGGATGATCAGACCGATCATGGTAGGAGCAACAAAGAGCCATCCCCACCTTTCCTCCTTCTTCTCCTTTAAGGACATCTTCTTTTTCACCTGTGATCCCTCCGTGATTTTCCGTAGCCCGGTAAGCAGATACAGCGAGAGCGCTCCTCAAGATCTTCTGTTCTTGCGGAGCGCCGCTTTCTTCATGCCCCGGAGAAGGCCTCCGGGACTACATCCTTCTTATTCCACCGGTGATGATCTGTCTGGTCTTGTGGGTAACCAGATTACTCAGCTGCGATTGCGTTCTCGATGATCGTCTGTGCGTTGTCGCAAGCTGCCGCCATGGTATCCGGGTTGGACGGATCAAGCCATGCATCCAGGAATGCACCTTCCTGCTGGATTGCGTCTTCCCATACGGTGGTGTTTCTGGTGTACGGTCTGAAGTACAGGGAACCGTTCTCTTCGATCTTGGTGAATGCGGAAACATCCATTCCCTCGAATGCGTTAGCGAAGTCCTCAGAGATGCCCTTCATGCCGCCCATGGTTACGCCGAGCTTTGCCTGCTCTTTCTGCTGATCTTCCTGGCAGAACCAGCTGATCAGATCGTAAGCTGCCTGCGGATCTGCGGTCTCGGACTTTGCAGCCCAGCCAAGTCCGTTGTAGCAGGACCATCTCTCGCCGTCATCGCACTGGCCGTTCCCGTTCACATCAGCGTACGGAAGCTCTGCCCAGTAGTAATCCGCGTGGTTCTCAGCAGTGTAGAAGCTGTTGATCATCCAGGATCCCTGTGTGATCATAGCTGCAAGTCCGGACTGGAACAGCTGATCGGTACCGGTCTCAGCAACAGTCTGCTGCGGAGCCGCGTACTCGAGGATCTGACGCATCATCTCCATGCCTGCCTTGGACTCATCGGACCCGATCGCGGTGGACTTATGGTCATCGCCGACAACATTTCCGCCGTAATCGTAGATGATGTTGTACCAGCCATCCTGGTTGTTGGAGGTGTTGATCGCATATCCGTATACGCCGTCATCCTTACCTGCCTCAGTGATAGCCTTTGCTGCATCTCTTACATCTTCCCAGGTCCAGTCATCGGTAGGAGTCTCAACTCCGTACTTGTCGAACAGCGCCTTGTTATACAGAAGAGCGATCGTATCATGGTCCTTCGGAAGCGCATAGACGGAGCCGTTGTCATCACGGGTGAACAGATCGGTGACGCCTTCATAGTAGTTGGCAAGATCGATCTTGTCATCTGCCTTGATGTAATCGTCAAGGTTCAGAAGGATATCGTTCTCCATGTACATCTGTGCAACGTTGGAATGCATCCAGAAGACATCCGGCATGCCGGACTGATCGGTAGCGCCTGCCTCAAGCAGTGTCCAGTAGTTGTCCCAGTCTACAACGTCGATCTGGACCTTGACTCCGGACTGCTCGGTCCACTCGTCAGCGATCTGCTGAATTCCTGCCAGCTGGTTGTTATCCCAGATAGCAACCTTCAGCTCGTCAACATCGTAAGCCATTGCATTGAAGCTCATGCCAGCCGTCATGGTCATAGCCATGGAAGCCGCAGCAATTAACGCAACACTTCTCCTCATACTTGTTCCTCCTGTGTGAAAGATAAATAGGTAAACGCCGGGGCATATTTGAACATGCATCCGGCAGTTGTCTATAGTATAAACAGGATTCAATTAAACAAGATATGTCCGAATATTGAAATAAATTGTCAAAATGTACTCTGTTGGCACTTTGCACAATTATCAGAAAATCACATCCACATTTTTATAAACCAGTTCCCAAAAAGCCGGAATATTTTGTAGACTTGCATAATCCGGATACGTGGAAAGTCCATTTTCAATGGTTCCAGTCGTCGTTTTCGTCAATTCCGGCCTGCCTGTTTTCACCATCTTCTTGTCTGTCCGTAAGGCTCTCCCCTCCCTTCTTATCGGCTTTCCTGCCGAAAAGTTCGCCGCTTTTCACCATATTTTCAAGGGACCTGAAACGATATTTCGCAGGCGGCAGACCGAACATCTTCTTGAAAGCCTTGGAGAAGGTCACCGGATCCTGATAGCCGCAGTACAGAGCGACCTTCCCCATCGGAAAGTCCGTATGGTCCAGCAGTTCCGTTGCCTTGGTTAGCCTGAAACTCTTCAGGTATTCCTGCGGAGACAGTCCCAGATGCTTCATGAACAGAGAATAAAGATAACCCCTTTCCACATTGACAGCCCTGGCGATCTCCGTCACCTTGACGGAAGGATTGGCATAATTGTCCCGTACATACTCTACTGCACGGTTTACGATCTCGTTCCGGCTGGTCACATCCACGATCTGCACTTCCATGTCCTGAAGAAGGACAGAGAAAAACTGATACGCAAGTCCCTGGACCATATACTGTCCGACCGTATCGTCCTTCCGGTAAGACAGCATCTTCAGGATGATGTCCCGCAGCCCGGCAGCGCTGCTGGTTGAGAATGTCAGCACGTCTCCTCCCAGCCCAAGGTCTTTCATCAGCTCTGTGCACAGATTCCCTTTAACCCCCAGCCAGCAGTAGGTCCATGGGGAATCCTTATCCGCCTCATAGAAGATCTGCGTTCCGGGCTCGATCAGGAAGCCGTCCCCCGCATGCAGATGATAAGTCTGCTGGTCAACGGTGAAGATCCCTTTTCCGGAAAGGATGATATGGAACAGCCAGAAATCACGGACGGCAGGACCGTAGCTATGACCGGATACACATTCCTCGTACCCGCAGAAACTCACCTGCATATCCCTGAACTTGTCATTGCTCCTGAAAAAGTGAATATAATCCGCCATACTAACTCATTTCCTCCAGGCAGTACTGTGCCCGGAACCTTCTCCCTCTGAAAGCCGGCTCAGTCTTTCAGGCTCCGATAGCCCTTCTTCTCGATCTTCAGGATATAGAAGACGAACACGATGGTACTGATCAGCCAGGTGATCGGATAGATCCACCAGGCAAGATGGATATCGTGAAAAGCTCTCCCTACCGTGAACAGGACAGTGATCCTTACCACGCACCAGCACGTCAGCATGACGATGGTGGGTACCATCGGCCTCCCGAGCCCTCTCATGACGGCAGACGCGATATGGGAGAATCCTACCAGGAAGAAGAACAGGGAACAGACTCTTGCTCTTCCCACTCCATAGTAGATGACTTCCGGATCCCGGTTGAAGAAAGCGATGATCTGGGGTGCATATGCATAGGTGATCACGCCGATCCCTTCGATCAGGGCAAGAGACGCGATGAATGCGAAGTGCATCCCATCCTTCACGCGGTCGTATTCCCTGGCTCCCATATTCTGGGCGATATAGGTCGTCATAGCCAGCGAGAAGGCTGTGACCGGCAGAAAACCGAAGCCTTCCGCCTTGGTACTGGCTCCGTTCCCGGCCATCGCGGCAGAACCGAAGGAATTGATGTACGACTGGATCAGAATATTCGAGAGATCGATGACAGAGCCCTGCAGCGCCGTCGGAATCCCGTACCGCATGATCACGGACAGTGTCTTTCCGTCAAAACGGATCCTTCGCAGATTCAGCCGGATCGCTCCTTCCGTACGCATCAGGCGGCGCAGGACCAGGAAAGCTGTCAGAAACTCCGACAGGATCGTGGCATAAGCCGCCCCGTCCACCCCCATATGGAATACAGCGATGAAGACGATATCGAGAACGATATTGGTCATCGATGAGATCACCAGATAGATCAGCGGATGCCTTGCATCCCCGGCTGCCTGAAGGATGCCGGTCAGCATGTTGTACAGGATGAGCCCTGTGAATCCCATAAAGTAGATCCTGAGATACAGATCGGAAAGATGGAAGACATTCTCCGGAGTTCCCATCCATCTCAGAATGAACGGACTTGCAGACACCCCGAAAACCGTCATGACCAGAGACAGAGCAAGCGCCAGCGCGACGGTCGTATGCACCGCTCTCTCCGTCCTCGCATTATCCTTTGCCCCGATTGCTCTTGAGATCACGACTCCGGCGCCGGTCGAAAACCCCATGAAGAATCCTGTGAACAGAAATACCAGGGAACCGACGCTGGTGACTCCCGCCAGAGCCTCCGGCCCCAGGAAATTGCCGACGATCAGGGAATCCGCCGTATTATAGAGCTGCTGGAAGAGATTGCCGATCAGAATGGGAAAGGCAAAACTCAGAATCTCCTTCCGGTAGTCTCCGGAAGTCATCACGATCACAGCGCTCTTCTTTCCCATCCTCAGTCTCCCCGTTTTCTTGCAAAAATCTGTAAAAACCTGTCTCTGTAACAATACCACACTTTCGGAAAAATGGACGGAAAAGAGGACTGCATCCGCCCGGATGCAGTCCTCCCCTCAGCTTCTGTGTGCCGGCGTCTCACCGAAAGAACACATTCCGTCTTCCGTGTGCCGCGGTCACTGCAGGTTGTTGGTGCGGTCGTAATGCTTTCCGCCCCAGTAAAGCCGTGTGGCCACTTCCGCCTTCTCCGGCAGATGGACATCCTTCATGACCCATTTGAGGAACTCATCAAAGCCTGTGCGGTCGACGATATAGCCGATATGTTCCTTGTGCTCGACCGCATTCGGATCGATATATTCGTCTATGTAAGCGTAGACGTTATTGATCATCCTGCTGACGGACTCTTCGTCTGCCCAGCGGATGAAATCTTCCGCAAGTCTCGGATTCTTCTTTCCGGTACGTCCAAGCAGGACAACGCGGAAATAGTGCTCTCTGGACCTGGTCCATGCTCTTGTCGGACAGTAGTGGACGCAGACGCCGCAGCCGATGCAGCGGTTTGCATCGCGGACGACCTTGCCGTTCTGAAGGGACAGCGCCCCGACGGACCTTGCCTTGCAGTACTTGATGCACTGCTCGCATCCGACGCAGCGGTCCGGATCGTACTGCGGCTCGGTCATTCCGATGATGCCGAAGTCTGCAAAGCGAACCTTGGCACAGTCGTTGGAGCAGCCGGTGAAGGCAATCTTCACATGGCGGTCGGACGGGAAGATCTCTTTCTCGATCCTGCGGGCAAATGCGGTCGTGTCGTAGCATCCGAACGGGCAGAGTCTTGCTCCCGGGCACGCTTCGATGTTTCTGGTACCGGATGCCGGGAAGCCCTTGCCCTCTTCTTCCTGGTTGATATGAAGAGCATCGATGACAGCCTGGACTTCGGCATTGACCTTGTCCATATCTTCCATCTTTATTCCCGGGATCTCGATCCCCTGTCTGTTGGTGATATCGATGGTCCCGGTCCCGTACTTCTCGGCGATCCCGACGATCTTCGCCATGGAAGCCGCATCGATGACGCCTCCCGGGATCCTTACTCTGGATGCAGTCTCACCGCGCTTCTTGGAATAGCGGAAGGCATTCTTCTTCAGTTTCAGAATATTGACGTCCGTATTCTCAACGTCAGTGTTCAGAGGTGATCTGGTGAACTCCGAGACCTCTGCAGCTCCCTGTAATCTTGTTTCTTCCATCACGTCCTCCTTAATCCATCAGAAGCTTGCCTTCGGTGTAATTGAACACCGGGCCGTCCAGGCAGATGTACTTCTCTCCGACTCTGCAGTGTCCGCACTTTCCGAGTCCGCAGCACATCTTTCTCTCGTAGGAGACGGTGATATTCTCATCTTTGAACCCCTTCTTCTGAAGCTCGATGATCGTGAACCTCATCATTGGCGGCGGTCCTACGACGACGGCTTTTGCCGATGACGGATCCTTCAGAGGCAGATCCGCAATGTACTTGGTGACCAGGCCGACCTTGCCCTCGTATCCTTCCGGAGCGCCGTCGACAGTCAGGGTCAGGTTCAGTTTCTCGTCCCACTTCTTCAGATCGTCCCGAAAGAGCATATCATTCGGTGAACGGAAGCCGACGATCACGTACTTGTCCTTCGCATTCTCCATCTCAGAAAGAGCATTCACGACGCCGCGGACCGGAGATACGCCGGTACCGCCGGCAACGACAACCGTCTCGCCTTCCCTGTAAAGGTCGATGTCAAATCCGTTGCCGTAAGGTCCTCTGAGAAGGAGCTTCTGTCCCTTGTAGTGTTCGAAGACCTCATTCGTGACACGGCCGACTCTTCTCATGGTCAGGTCGACATAATCCGGGCCGATCCCGGAGATGGAGATCGGAGCTTCGCCGAACTTCGGCATGGAGACTTCAAAGAACTGTCCCGGCCTGCATTCTCCGTGAAACTCCATCCGGAAAGTGTATTCCTTCTGCGTATGCCTGATCACGTCAAGGATCGCTGACGGGAAAGGAATGTATGCATTCTCACTCATGATCACTTCTCCTCCTTTCCCGCGTCCTCAGACGCCTTCGCAACCTTGCTGATGATATTCGCATAGGAGATGTATGCCGGACAGACATCATCGCACCTTCCGCATCCTACGCACATGTTGTAGCCGAACTTTGCACGGAAATCTCCGATCTTGTGAAGGACCTTGAAGCGCATCCTTTCGCCGTGTTTTCTTCTGTACTGGCCGCCGCCGGCCACATTCGTGAAGCCGTCGACCATACAGGAAGCGCCTACTCTGCGGCGCTCACCGACCTTTCCGTTGTCAGAATAATAGATATCCTGCATCGTGAAGCACGTACAGGTAGGACATACAAAGTTGCAGCGTCCGCAGGCGATGCAGCGCGCATCGTACTCATCCCAGAGCTTGTCCCTGTAGACGGATGCCGGGATCCTGTCAGGCGGCGTGACCTTCGTCCTGTTCTCCGTGACATAAGACGGTGTCACATCCTTCTTCTCAGCCTTCAGTCCCTCGAATGCAGTCTTGAACTTTTCGTCCTTCACATCCGAATAATAGCAGCCATCCTCTCTCTTCTCGATGGAGAATGCGTACTCATCCGTCTGATTGCTGCCCATGGATGCACAGAAGCAGTTGGCATAAGAATGTGTACAGCCGATCAGCACAAGGTGGACCAGATCACGGCGGCGGCGATAGAACCAGTCCTCGTCACGCCCATTTTTCAGATAGATATCATCGATTCTCTTCAGCGCGTGGACATCGCAGCTGCGAAGGAAGATCAGGACCGGCCTTGGGTCAAGCCCTGCCTCGGTCACCTTGTCCTCGGTGAAGTAGAAAAGCGTCTCGGAAAGCGGGGTGAGGAATTCGCGGAACGGATAATCCGACTTTTTCTCAAGCTCGATCTCATCTGCATCTGTGACGAAGTCGTAGCGGACCACATCGGTCCCTTCGAAACGTCCTTCGCCGATCTTCCGGACTGGCGCAAAGATCCGGTAGTCTTCCGAAAGCTTCCGGACCAGGTCGCCATAGTCCTTTTCAGACATCTGATAACCCATAACTTTTCCTTTCATACATAGGAGGCTGACGACATCCGCCTCCTGCCTATAGTTGTATAACTATGTTATCACATATGTTCCTTCTTATCCTGTGGTTTCAGCCACTTAAGGAAAACTTTTTCGTCTGTAAATCATGTATTTGCCTGCAGGATACTTATGCTATAATGATAGCAGGGTTTGTTCGAACATGTGAGCTTTGTATCGTATACTTTCTCGTCAGCTGATGCATGTGAACCGCCGCCCGAATGCCATAGAACAATCAAGCAAAGGAGAATGAAACTCATGGTAGAGAAAAGATCCGTATCTGCTCCGCCGGCGCCGGCCGGCAATCCTGAGCCGCGCAGAAGCGTTGCCTTTATCGGTTCGGAATGTGTCCCCTACGTCAAGACCGGAGGTCTCGGCGACGTCATGTATGCCCTTCCGAGGGAGCTTGTCCGGATGAACTGCGACGTCCGCGTCATCCTTCCCAGGTATGAGTGCATCCCTCAGAAATATCAGGAGAAGATGACTTACCGCGGCGAATTCTACATGGATCTCGGAAGCACAGGCCGCAGGGTCTATATCGGGATCATGGAGCTGATCGACAGCGGAGTCGTCTATGACTTCATTGACAACAAGGAATTCTTCTCGGGGCCGAAGCCCTATTATGATCTTGTCGGGGATATCCCGAAGTTCTGTCTGTTCAGCAAAGCTGCTCTTGCAGCCCTGAACTTCCTGAACTGGATCCCGGATATCGTACACTGCCATGACTGGCAGGCAGCTCTTGTTCCGGTCTATCTGAGAACTCTGTTTGCAGGCACACCGGTCGGAAGGGCCAAATCGATCCTGACGATCCACAATCTCCGCTTCCAGGGAATCTACAACATCGATACGATCCGCTACTGGAGCGGTCTTCCGGAATATGTATTCACCGATCCGGCGCTTCTCGGCCAGAACTGGCTCGATGCCAATCTGCTGAAGGGAGGCCTTGCTTTCACGGACAGGATCACCACAGTCAGCCCGAACTATGCAGGCGAGATCCAGGGCTGGGAATACGGAGAAGGACTGGATGCCCACCTCCGCTTCAATAACAGGAAGCTTCGCGGCATTGTGAACGGCATCGACTACGAGACATGGAATCCTGAGACAGATCCTTCCATCCCGGTCCATTATGGAACAAAGGATGTACTTGAGGGCAAAAAAGCTGACAAGCTCGCCCTGCAGAAAGAACTCGGTCTTGCAGAAGATGAGAATAAATATGTGATCGGTCTGATCTCCAGGCTGACCAACCAGAAGGGACTTGACCTCGTGAATGCCATCGTTCCGCAGGTTCTGGATGATTTCACACAGATCGTCGTACTTGGCACAGGCGACAGCACTTATGAAGATTCCTTCCGTTACTACGAGAACACTTACAAGGGTCAGTTCTCCGCCTGTATCCAGTATGATGAGGCAAGAGCCCACCGCATCTATGCCGCTGCGGATTCCCTGCTCGTTCCATCCCGCTTCGAACCGTGCGGCCTGACCCAGCTCAACGCCATGCACTATGGGACCGTTCCGATCGTACGCGAGACCGGCGGTCTGAAGGATACCGTACAGCCATATAACCAGTATGAGAACAGCGGCAATGGATTCACATTCGACCGCTATGATGCCGGGCTGCTCCTTGACGCGATCAACCGTTCAAAGACCATGTTCTTTACAGACCGTGAGCGCTGGAACGACATGGTCCTGAGGGATATGCAGAAAGATGTATCCTGGAAGAATTCAGCAAGGCAGTACAAAGACCTGTATCTGGAGCTGACGCCCTGGTAAGGGCAGAAGCTCCTGGAGGCATCGTCCATATTGAGGCGCACAGCTGTCTTCCCGTGTGATCATATGAAGTTTCTCATGATGTGAAGGCTTTACAGAAACGCACCCCTCTCAGGAGGGGTGCGTTTTATCATCGCCGCTTTCTTCATGCATATCCTTATGAAGACGCTTGAACTTATCCCGAAAGACGGTGATGAAAAGAAAGAGCAGAAATCCCCCAAGAAGAACTGCCGTCACTGTCCCAACATCCCCGTACACATAATTCAGCACTTCCCCGCTGTGGATCTTCGAAATGGCATCATATCGGCGCGTGAAGATGACTTCCACCAGATGATCCCGCATGCGGTTCTGCATCTTCGTCAGGGTATAGTCGTTCAGATACCGCATTAAATTTCCTCTCAAAGGACATGCTGGTCCAGCTGCCTGAGCACAAGCTCACAGATCCTTCTGCCGTCAGTATTCTGCAGGACCGGGATTCCCTCCGGGAACATCCCGTCTTCCCCTTCCCAGTCCCTTACATATGCAAGGACCGTGGCAGGGTCTGCCGAAAGTCTCCTCTCACTGCCGCTGCGAAAAGTCTCGATCTTCGGATAAGAGCTATTCTTCTCTCCTTCGATCAGGATCAGGTCTGCTTCCGGAAAACAGGAGACCAGATCCCCGGCCGAAACCTTGACCTCTTTGACGATCTCCAGCTTCTTCTCCGAAAAGACAGCCGTCCCATAGGCTCCGGCCTGCTTCATCCGGAAACTGTCCGTGCCTGGATAGTCTGCCTCGAAGTCATGACCATCGTGCTTGATGACTGCCGCTTTGATCCCGGCAGCCGTCACCCGTCTTACAAGCTCCAGAAGCAGAGTCGTCTTTCCCGAATCCTTCCATCCGCACACGCACAGGACAAGCGGATCTTTTTTCGCAGAGATCAGCTTTTCATACTGCTCCATCGTGTTGACATTGGTCAGATAAAGATCCGGGATCCCCGCTTTTTCCGTGGAAAGAAATCCCGCCTTCACGCGGCTGGCCAGATTCCTCAGCCGCAGATCTCCCCCCTTCAGCATCTTCCTGATGGCCGGAAGGCATCGTGTCGAATAAAAACCGCAGGTATAATGCCGTCTGCCGTCTCTCGTCTCCCAAAGGACGGCGTCGTAACCTCCCGCCCTTGCGTCAGCCTGGACCATCGGGATCATCTGATGACGAAAATACGGCAGATCGCATGGAGAGACATAGACACCGCAGAGTCCCCGCTTCTCCGCCTCCTCAAGCGTGCGGCAGATTCCGGCAATCGGTCCCAGAGCAGCAGGACCTTCCACTTCTCTCCCGGCAGATTCAGGCACAGCACTGCCATCCGGGATATTTTCATCTTTCACCGGAATCCAGCCTTCCGGTATACGGCAAGTCTCCTCCCGATAGGAATAAAAGCAGAGAGCCCCCGTCTTCTCCATCTCGTCTTCGATGTGACGTCCGATCGTCGTGTCTTCAAAGCTCAGATCCGCTTTGCTGCGGCCGCCCATCCGGGAGCTTCTCCCTCCGGCAAGGAGGACGCAGGCATAATCGGGCTGGATTTTCTCCTGAGGCCGGCTATTCTTATCGGACCTTATGATATCTCTCGTCAAGTCAGCTCCTCCTCAAGCACTTCGTCAGATACTCCGGCACATCATGATACCTGACGCTTACTATCCCGAAGTTCCCGGGAAATTTGGGCAGCCTCCGGGAATCAGCTGCCACGTCTTGATCCGCCATGGCTCGCCCAGGGAAATCCCGGTTACTTCCTGGCCTCAGAATCTGCCTGGTATCCACACGGTCAGCTGGCTTCCGGCCGGCACGTCCATAAGCTCTGCCGGAATATCCGCGTAACAGTTAGTGTGTTCCTCCGCAAGCAGGCGCCCGGAGAGCTGTTTGTGCAGAGGCAGCGTCACAGTCCCGTTCTCAACATAGGCTCTCACGATACGGCGCACTTTCCCGCCGCCGTGAAAGTCTCTGGTCACTACCGCCGTCTCTTTCCCGGGCAGGATCCGGGGATCTTTCGCCATCTTTGCCAGGACCGGTCCTGCCAGCAGCTCCAGGTTCACCAATGCTGCAAATGGGTTTCCGGACAGTGCTATGACGAGCGTGTCCTCGAATACGAAAGCAAGTGTCGGGGCCCCGGGCTTGATACCGACCCTCCAGAACAGGCGCTTTGCCCCGAGGATCTTCCAGACATCATGCATGATGTCCTTCTGTCCGACTGAGACGCCGCCTGTCGTGATGATAAGATCCGACCTCTTCGCAGCTCTTCTGATCTGCTCCGCGCAGCTTTCCGGTTCATCCTTCAGCGAGACCACCTCGGAGAGAACGATCTTCCACTCTTTCAGCCTGCCCGCAAGAACGGTCTGGTTGGAATTGTAGATCTTACCCGGAAGAAGAGGCTGCCCCGGATCCATCAGCTCATCCCCGGAAGTCATGACGGCGACGCGAGGCCTGCGGTAGACGGCTATCTTACTCACTCCGGCCGCCGCGATCGCCCCCGCAAGGTCGGATGTGATCACGTCCCCCTTCCTCGCGATCAGGCTTCCCTCCTGAAAATCTTCCCCGACTGGAACGATGTTGCTGCCCGGGGCAAGCTCCGCATAGACCTCCACCGTCTCCTCGCCGCAGTCGGTATCCTCCTGCCTGAGGACCGCATTGGCTCCGGCCGGGACCGGAGCGCCAGTCATGATGCGGATAGCTGTTCCGGGAGTCACATTTCCCCCTGAGACATACCCCGCCATGACATGATCGATCACCCTGAGCCTGACCGGATGCTTCTTCGAAGCTCCTTTGGTGTCTTCCCCCCGAAGGGCATAGCCGTCCAGAGGTGAACGTTGAAACGGCGGCTGGGCGACTTTCGCGGTCACGTCTTCCGCCAGGATCCCTCCGACCGCGTCATATAACGTCTTTGATTCTGTATCCTCTATTGGCAGGATGGAGCCGGCCAGGATCTCCCGGGCCGACTCCACCGTCTGAGGATGTGTAAGATCCTCTTTATGAAACATAAGTGAATTCTCTCCTGTAGTATCATTCCATATTCCATCTGATCCGGAGTTTTCCCTTATTCCTTGTCCGGCACCTTGAAGAGCATGGCCGAAAACTTGATCAGTACATAGCCGGTGAAGGCCGCCGTGAAGAATACAAGGAACCCCTGTACCTGGGTCATGAATGTGGAAAATGCCGGTGCGCTTTCCTTAAAAAGTCCTGAAAGCTTGCCTGCGGCCACACATCCGATCGCCAGCGGGAAGGTAAGTCCTGCATAGCCCGGATAGAACCTGTAGGAGAAGTACTTCGGGACCAGGACGATGATCATGATGATAGTCGCAAAGTAGAGCGCGATCATCAGGTACATGACCGGCATCGGGATCCTGTCGAGTACATTGATCATCGATACGATGCACAGAGACACCGGCGCCAGAAGGATGGCTGTCGTATGGAAAGTCCCCTTCGGGATCGGCTTCTTCAGCAGACGATAGACCATGAACGGCAGGCATCCCAGATAGATGACGATGCCGTAGTAAGTGATCGGCAGAAGCAGCCACTTAAAGTTCATCGCGCCGCCGGTGACGCAGCTGACCATGATCCCGTTGAGCGTAACGAACCAGCATGGCATCGTGTTCTCCCAGGACCTGTGCAGGACCAGGAAACGGGTGATGAAGATGGCGAGGTGGGCCAGGTGGATGAATACAGCGACTACCCAGATCGCCTTTCCGAAGCCGAAGCCCATCTCGTAATAAAAACTTCCAATGACCATCCAGCACATGGTGAAACCGGCGATCAGGCTGGACGGGACCATCGGCTTATATTCCCTGGCAACGGTCTTCGGATACAGGACCATCTTCAGGATATAGATGCAGAGAAAGACAGTCCCGATCAGCATCGACGTCCACCGGAAGGCGGTATAGCCAAGGCCGCCCATGACATTGGAAAGGGTACAAAGTGCCAGCATCGTAGGGACTGCCGGGACCGGAATATACTGGATCCGCTTCATATGATCATCCTTTTCAGACTGTGTAGAAGTACTCTTCTGTATTCTCGTTGATATGGAAGAAGTCGGAGTAGTCGATCTCAAAGAGCGGCTTCTTTACGCGCCTGACATCGATCTTTCTCGCGATCAGCTGCTGCAGAACGCCGCCGTAAGCCAGGTCTCCCTGAAGGAGCGCTCCGGTGATCACTCCGTCCTTGTGCACGATCTTCTTGTACACGCCGTCCTTATCGTAGGTCACCACCTGATAGGTATCATCCGGCGGATTCACGAAGCCGAGCGACATGGTGTGAATACCCAGAAAGCTCATGGTGGATTTGCTGGCGAAGAAGTCCGTCATCTTTGCGAAAGCGCCTGTCATGTTGGAGGCGGCGATCATGCCTTCCTTAACAGCAACCGGCCAGATCGGGCTGGTCCCGGATACGTCACCAGCTCCATAGATAGCATCGTCGTTCGTCTTGCCGGTCGCGTCATAGACCAGTCCGAACTTTGACAGCTCGAGGCCGGTGTCCTTCAGGAACTCAACATTCGAGCGGACTCCTGCAGTGATGACAAAGAAATCGCAGGGCAGGTCCGTCCCATCCGTCAGGAAGACGTCCGTGATATTGCCGTCCCCGTCCTGAACGACGTGGTCGACGCCGACGCCGTAGTGCTGCTCGATCCCCCTGTCCGCAAAAGCATCGATATAAGTCTTTGCCGCCCTCGGGTCAAGCTGCTTGTTGAGCGGCCATCCTGCGAAGTCGACCAGCGTTACCCTGACTCCCAGATCCAGGAATCCGCACATGCAGTCGATCCCGACCAGACCGGAGCCAAGCAGGACGATATGCCTGCAGGTCTTTGCGACTTCCTTCAGCACTTCAATATCATCGATATTGCGGAAGCCAATGAAGTTCTTCGCACCGGCCAGCCCTTTGATCGGCGGGATGAATGTGTGGGAGCCGGTTGCGATGAGGAGCTTGTCATATGGCACTCTCTCACCATTCTCCAGAATGACACACTTCTCTTCCCGGTCAAGCCCGGTAGCCTCACGCCCCTTCATCCAGTTCACCTTATAGAGGGTTTCAAAATCCGGCTCGACAAAACACAGGCGCTCTTTCGAGCGGATGCCGCCAAGATAAGCATGAAGGATACAGCGGGAATAGATCTCCTTATCCCTGGAGATCAGCGTGATCTCAGAAGAAGGATCCTTTTTCCGAAGTTCCCTGACACCATTGACGCCTGCTGCAGAGGATCCGATCACAACATATCTCATTCCGACACCTCCATCAGAGTAATCGCGTGCATCGGGCACTTCTCGACGCACATCGGTTTCGGGCTGCCATCCGCCGTGCGATGGGTGCACATGTTGCACTTAAGGATCTCTTTCTGACGCAGACGGTCAAACTTCAGTACGCCGTAAGGACATGACATGATGCACATGTAGCAGCTCGCGCACTGCTCCTTGTTGTAGAGGACATAACCTGTCTTCGGATCCTTATGCATGGCTCCTGTCATGCAGGTGTATACACATTCCGGGTGCGTGCAGTGTCTGCAGAAGATAGGCGCCGGTCTCGTCTCGGAATCAATGACGACACGGTTCCTGGAGTCCGAACTGTCCGCCTCATGACTGGTGATGCAGGCAGTGACACAGGTAAGACACCCGATGCACTTATTGCGGTCGATCTTGATGCGGTACATAATCAGTCCTCCTTCCCGACTTTGACGAAATTGACTACGCCGGCCTTGTAGTTCGGCTCTTTCGAATACTTGTCATAGCTCGAAGGTGTAATACGGTTGCATTCAAGATAGTGTTCCGGAGCGTAGAGCTGATCGTACGGAACATCGTCCGTCACGCGGACCATGAAGACGGCGCTCTGCCCGTTGACAGAGTCAACCCTGATGAAGTCAAGGTCCCTGATCCCTTTCTCCTGGGCCAGCTTTGTGTTCATGAAGAGGTAGGCTCTCCGGATGGAAGCGTCCTCGACATAGCGGACCTCGCGGGTCCTGGTCTGGGTATGCCACTGGCCGACCGTACCGCGTCCGGTATTGAAGATATACGGGAATTCTTCCGTCTGCGGGAATGGATTCGGCAGCGGGTCCTCGAAGAGGAACTGGGCCCTGCCGTCCGGTGTGAAGAACTTTCCGTCAGCGTAAAGTCTTCTCTCATCCTCAGCCGCCTGCCCCTTCATAGCCTCCGGGAACGGCCATTGACATCCGTAGCTTCCCTCAAGTCCCTTCCAGTCGATGCCGGTGAAGTCGCAGGGAGTATCGCGGGAAATCTCCTTCATCAGGTTGAAGCAGTCCTCCACGGTGGCCCATTTCTCAATCTTATCTCCCATGCCGAGCGCACGTCCTACACCAAGGACTGCCTCATAGTCGGAGATCTCGTCTTTCTCCCTTGGGAGGACCGGAACCATACGGCACATACGGCGCTCCAGATTGATGTAAGTTCCGCACTTTTTGATTCCAGGTACGACCGGGAAGAAGACCGTAGCCTTCTCAGCACTGTCTGTAGAATCGTAAATATCCTGAACAACATAGAGGTCGAGCTTCTTTACCGCTTCCTCAAAGCGCTTATTGTTGGCCCAGCTGTGCATCGGATTGGTGCAGAGGATCCAGAGACCCTTGATCTTCCCGTCATTGATCCCTTCGACGATCCTGTCGTAGGTGAGAGTCGGCTTCTTTGCCAGATGGTCGTCGTCCGTCCCGATGATCCTGCAGATCTTCTCCCTCGCCGCGGCATCCTTGAAATCATATCCCGCGTAGAGGCAGGTGGTGTCGGAGAAGAGACGGGACCCCATGGCGTTGCACTGGCCGGTGATCGAGTTCGGGCCGGTGCCCGGACGCCCGATATTGCCGGTCATAAGGCAGATATTGATGATCGCCTGAGCCGTGCGGACTGCCTCATAGCCCTGGTTGACGCCCATGGTCCACCACATGGAGACTGCTTTGCCCTCGTGGATCGATGCGGCAAGCTGCATCACCTGGGCCATCGTAAGGCCGGTCTCCTTCTCCGCATCTTCCAGCGTGAATTTCTTTACGAATTCCCTGAACTCACCGAAGTGATCGGTGTGCTTCTCAATGAAGTCATGATCGATCCAGTCGCTTTTGATCAGGACATTCGCCAGCGTGTAGAGCAGCTTCAGGTCGGCTCTCGGACGGATCTGATAGTGGACATCCGACATGCGGGCAGTCTCGGAACGTCTCGGGTCGATGACGATGACCTTATGTCCCGGGACCTCATTATTGCGGATGCGTGACCAAAAGATCGGATGTGTGACGATCGGATTCGCTCCGATCAGGATGATCGTATCAGAAAGCTCCAGGTCCTTCAGAGTGTACCCCGGAGCATCGAAACCATAGCTCTGCTTCATGGCAACAGCTGCGGTCGCCATGCAGAGACGGGTGTTGCCGTCGACATTGGTCTGCAGATAGTTTCTCATGACGTGACCGAAGATTGAAAACTCCTCCAGAGTCAGCTGGCCGGTCGAGATTCCTGCGACACTCTCCGTTCCATATTCCGCCTGCAGACTCTTCAGCTTATCCGCAACATAATGGAACGCCTCATCCCAGGACACCGTCTTTTTGCTGCCATCCGGCTGGCGGATCCAAGGCAGCGGACCCGGCTTCTCGGTCGTCTGCTGCTTATCCAGTGAGATTCCCTTGATACAGCAGAATCCGTCATTGACCGGATAGCCTTTCGTCGGAACTGCCCTCAGGATCTTTCCATCCTCAACCTGGAAGTCCAGATTACAGTCCATGGCACAGAAATTACAGTTCGTCTGAACCTTTCTCATCTTGAGCCTCCCTCCATATTTCAGGACTGGTGTATTTCGCAGCCGTCAGTTATGATACGTGTGCCAATAAGTCGCCCGGCCTTACGTGCCTGGCCACACGGCCGGTGACTATTGGCACCTGCGTCATCAGAATATACTTGAGTTCAGTATACTAAAGAATCCGGAAAAAGCAAAAGAAAAAGGCGCTTCTCCGCAGAGAAAGCGCCTTTTTACACACAGCTTCTATAACATATGTCGCAGAAGGACAGTTATCCAGAGTACAGCGGTTCAGAACAGGACTTCTGTATCATAGTAGCAGCAGGTAAGGAGCTTCTCCATCTCCTGCTGACTGATCGGACGCGGATTGGCGCCTGTGCAGGCGTCAAGAATCGCGTTGGCCGCAATGTCAGGAAGCTTTTTGAAGAATTCATCCTCCGGAACGATTCCCTTTCCGGCTTCCACCTTCAGACCGCCCTGGCCATACTGGTTGATGCTCATCGGGATGTTCATCAGATGATTGAGTCTGCGGCAGAACCCGATCAGGTTCTCTACCTTATCCGCTGTTGTCAGTCCGCCAAGGTGCAGCTCGTCCGCGATCTGGGCGAAACGTTCAGCCGTTTCCTTGCGGCCGGCGTTGAACTTGATGACCTTCGGCAGATACATAGCGTTCGCGCAGCCGTGGATGATATGACCTCCGGAGAATGCGGCGCCCGTCTTGTGTGCCATGGAATGAACGATGCCAAGAAGCCCGCTGGAGAATGCCATTCCCGCAAGGCACTGTGCGTCATGCATTGCGCCTCTCGCCTCAAGATCACCGCTGTAGGACGCGACAAGGTTCTCCTGGATCAGCCGCATCGCATGCAGTCCCATCGCATCCGTATAAGCACTGTGAGCGGTGGAAACATAGGACTCGACAGAGTGTGTCAGAGCGTCCATTCCCGTGAAGGCGACAAGTTTTTTCGGAAGAGTTGCTACCAGGGCCGGGTCCACGATTGCGACGTCCGGCGTCAGATTAAAGTCCGCGATCGGATACTTGATTCCCTTCTCATAATCCGTAATGATCGAGAATGCCGTGACCTCGGTTCCTGTTCCGGAAGTAGTGGGGATCGCGCAGAAATGTGCCTTGCGGCGAAGAGTCGGAAGACCAAACGGAACGGTCATCTGCTCAAAGGTGATATCCGGATACTCATACTTGATCCACATCGCCTTCGCCGCGTCGATCGGAGATCCGCCGCCCACACCGATGATCCAGTCCGGTCCAAACTCCTCCATCTTCTTTGCACCTTCCATGACGGTGGTGACGGAGGGATCTGATTCAATGCCTTCGATGAGCTGGGTCTCAAAACCAGCCTCCTTCAGGTTGCCAAGGATCCGGTCCAGATGACCATTCCGCCTGATGGAGCCGCCGCCGATGCATACCATTGCTTTGCTGCCCTTCAGCGTTTTGAGGGCTTCGATGGCATTCTCTCCATGGTAGACGAAACGTGGATTAATATACTGCTGCATAATACTCTCCTTTCATGGCTGTTGATTGTGCTGTTTTTGATATTATTTCCATATCCTTTTCTCCATTATAGTCATTTCGATGAATTAACGCTATATAAATTGCAAAGATTCAGCATTTTCCAGAATTCATTCGTACCGTGCGTTACTGAGAACATCCTTCGGGACATTGACATATGGATTTTCATAGGAAAGACCGGAATATGGATCACGCCGCGGTGCCGCGAAAGATTCCTGTTTGCCATCCGGGATTCCGTGATATATGATAGAAAAAAGGCGTCTGCACAAGCTGTTATGCTTTGTATGCGGCAACACGATTGCCTGTGACAGAACGCAGATGAAGGATATGCGTTAGCGGAAAGGAGTACCTTATGAAGGAATGTTATTATGCGATCTCACTACCCCAGGGGCTTCATGCACGCCCTGCAGCAAAAGTCGCCCAGATCGCCAGCTCCGTAAAAAGCCAGGTAACCTTTGAGAAAAACGGAAGAAGCGTAAGCGCAAAGAATGTTCTGTCTCTGCTGAGCCTGAACATCAAATCCGGCGAGAAGGTCCATATCATGGTAGAAGGAGAAGATGAGGAAGAAGCGGCGGGGATGATCGAAGAGTTTCTGTGCTGCCACCCGGCGGAAAAACTGAAGAACGATAAGGTTTTCCGCATTGCCTTTTTCGGAACGAAAGAATATGACCGTACTTTCTTCTCACAGCTGTCCCATCCGAAGGGAGACGATACTTACAATTCCCATATCCACTACTTTGAGCCAAGACTGACGGAGGAGACCGCGGGACTGGCCAGGGGATACGACGCGGTCTGCATATTCGTCAACGACGACTGCAGCGCAAAAGCGATCGAGATCCTTCATGAATGCGGCGTAAGACTGATCCTGCTCCGCTGCGCGGGCTTCAACAATGTGGACCTGGCAGCAGCGAAGGAATATGGTCTGACAGTTCTCCGTGTCCCGGCTTATTCTCCGTACGCGGTAGCGGAACATGCCATGGCTATCCTTCAGGCGGCCAACCGGAGGCTGCAGAGAGCCTATACCAGAATCCGTGATAATGACTTTGCGCTGAGCGGTCTGGTCGGACTCGATCTTCACAACAAGGTAGCAGGCATTGTCGGAACAGGAAGGATCGGACAATGCATGGCCCGTATCTGCAAGGGTTATGGCATGACGGTCCTGGGCTGGGACGCTTATCCGAACCAGAAGCTGGCGGACGAAGGGCTTCTTACTTACGTAAGCTTCGACGAACTGCTTGAGAAGTCGGACCTGATCTCCCTGCATGCTCCTCTGGTCAGGGGCGAGGGAGGAACATACCACATCATCGATGCGACGGCTATCTCGAAGATGAAGGATGATGTCATGCTGGTCAACGCTGCCCGCGGCGGTCTCATAGACAACGCGGCTCTGCTCGAAGGTCTGAAGGCAGGCAAGTTCCACGCTGTCGCGCTCGATGTGTACGAGGGCGAGGAGCAGAACGTCTACAGCGACCTGTCCGGCGACACGCTGACGAATGATATCACTGCCAGACTGACCTTCTATCCGCAGGTCGTCATCACATCTCATCAGGCTTTCTTCACCAGAGAAGCTCTGCAGGCAATTGCCACCACGACGATGGAGAACGCTTACAACTTCAGTCAGGGACTTCCTTTCGGAAGTGCGGAAGTGAAGCTGCAGTAAGCGCATATTTGGAATCTGCTGCAGACATGCCTGTCAGTGTTATGCAGAACACGGGCGGTCGGACAGAAAAAGCAAGGAGACAAGATCGGCCTGTCCGACTCGACATAAGACGGACAGGCCGGGCAGGTTATTCCAGATAGTCTCCGACCGGGCTCGTATTATACTGCTTACGGATCTTCAGCAAAACTGAGCCGTCAGGCAGAGTGCTCTCTTCCTCTATTTTGTACTTCGTGCGATTGCGTTCAAGCGATTCCTTGTAATGTTTTACCTCCTCCTGCACTGCCCGTATGTTATATGTGTTGCTGATTCCATCCTTCAGCTGAAAGTGCAGTGTCTGGCAGATACACGCCGACTGAATTCTCTTCATGATGCATCCTCCTTCTATCCTGTGCGCAAACAAAAACAGCGTGCGGCCACAAGCTGGATTTACGCCATCTCAAGGCAACACACTGTTTGCGCATACATCTGGTATTGAAGGGATAAAGCCCCTTCCATAGTTATTTTAACATCATGTCTTTCGAAAATTCAAACGAAATTCTGTCCTTTTTTCATGGTTCCAGTATACTGTCGCTTCTGATTCTCATTCTCAGGCTATTTTCCAGTATCCGTTATCAACATCAGACAGTTTCACGGGATCCACGTTCCACACTGTCGGCAGCACAGTATCCATCCAGAAGAGAGATCTTTATGACTGTTTCGATTCCATCTGCGCGGCACACTCATTGACCCAGGCGATGTAATTTGCAGTTGAATCGCCGGTCCGCTCTGCTTCCGTATGCTTCAGTCCCCACACAGTGGTGAATTCCACATCCGCACCATAATTCTCCAGTGCCTGCGACAGGTTGACTTCGCTCGTCAGGGCCGTATCGCTCTGCCAGAGACCGGAATTGATCCGGAAGAACTGTGCGACATCACTGCTCTGATACCCGTCGCTCCCGCTCATCAGATAGTGCAGCGGAGAATACATGTGCAGCCTTTCCTCTGCAGTATGTCCAAGAGCATCCGTTTTTTCAAGATCAGCGGCATATTCATCTGCATAATCCGATCCTTCGTTCTCCCGGACCTGTGCCAGAAGACCGTCGAAGTGAGCTCTTTCTCCGTCTCCGTATCCGAAGAGGACGTTCTCACCCTGTCCTTTATCCAGCTGATCGAAGGCGCCGAGTCCTTTGGAAGCCAGCTTTACTGCCGCCGAAAAGTCTGCCAGAGAAGTGATGGCCGCAGCGGACATGTAGCCCGGCGTATTGACGGTAAATGCAATAGGCGCAGTCCCGGCGGTATAACCCTGCTCACCGGCGGCCGCTTCCATGTTCACACTGCAGGTATACGTCCCATCTCCGTTGTCTGAAGCATCCATGTACTCGCCCGGCACGAAAACCGCCAGTTTCTCATAGCTTTCATCCGCCGGTTTTTCACAGTACAGGACTCCCGTCTGATAGTAGACATTGTCCGTCTCATTGTACTGCCACTTTGTATTGTCGATCTTTGACAGCGACGATGCTGCCTGACCGTCAGCCTCTGCTGCCGTGTTTTCCGTTCCCTCTGTGCCTTCCGCATAAACGGTCACAGGCGTCAGACTCATCAATCCAGTCATAGCCCATGCCAGCACATTTCTTCCAATTTTCCCAAATCGGTACGTCTTTTTCATCTGCTCTGTGAAAAGAGCCAGTCCCTGACCGCTTCGATTCTGTAAGGAAAGAAAGCAGGCATACCCGGGCTTGAAGCTTTACTGTCCGGACTAATGCCTGCTTTCATATGGATTCCAGGATCCTCCACTTCGAATTATTGTTCCCCATAGATCAAGCTTCCAACAGTCAGTACCCGTTTACTATATGTCTGGCAGTATTTCCCTATTTCAACCGGAAGTCAATCTTCCATAATCACTCTCTCAACTATGCACATAAGGGATCCAATCCGCTCTGTCATTAAAGTTCTTTTAAGTTTTCTCCTCTATCTTTGACATTGTCAGCATACCGCTGTCCCCGGACACACTGACATATCGTCGGAAGAAAGAGGTGATCTCATGAACAGTACGATTCCTGTTGTAATTCCTGCATACGAACCTGACGGCCGCCTGATTCTCCTCTTAAGGGAACTTCAGGACATCTTCCCGCAGCCGGTCATCCTGGTCGATGACGGAAGCGGACCGGCATACAATGCAGTATTTCAGGAAGCTGCAAAGATGCTCGGCAAAGGCGGCGTCCTCCTCACCCATACGCAGAACCGCGGCAAGGGCCGGGCTCTGAAGACCGCCTTCACCTATGCCCTGAACCATTACCCGGACGCTCCCGGCGTCGTGACAGCGGATTCAGACGGACAGCATACGGCCTTTTGCATCCGCAAAACCGGTCTGGCCCTGAAAGAACACCCGCAAAACCTGATCCTTGGGGTACGAACATTTGACGGAGAAGACGTTCCATGGAAAAGCCGGTTCGGCAATAAGCTGACATCCTCGGTCCTTCGCTACGTATCCGGCATCCGCACCTCGGATACCCAGACCGGCCTCCGGGGGATCCCGGCCTCTTTTATGAGAAAACTGATCTCCGTGAAAGGGGATCGTTTTGAATTCGAGATGCGGATGCTGCTTGAATCATCGCCCAGGTACCCGATCTGCGAAGTCCCGATCCAGACCATCTATGATTCAAAGGACCACCATCAGACCCATTTTGCGCCTGTCAGGGACTCGATACGGATCTACCGGATCCTGGGATGGAAGTTCATCAAATACATCCTCTCCTCCCTGTCCTCGTCCCTGCTCGATCTGACCCTCTTTTCTCTCTTCTGCGCTCTCCCATGGCTGGACCCGGACTCTGAGGCTGGCACCGCCTTCATCGCGACCATCCTGGCAAGGACCCTTTCGTCCTTCTTCAACTATATGGTCAACTTCCGGCTGGTCTTTCAGAGCCGGCAGAGCAGTCTGAGGGCAGGGGAAAAATATTTCCTTCTTGCCGTCCTGCAGATGACCGCCAGCGCCGTGCTCGTCTCCGGGACCGTGCGGGTCCTTCCGGCAATGCCTGCCGTGGCCGTCAAAGCCTGTGTGGACACGATGCTGTTTTTCCTGAGCTATACGGTGCAGAGAAAATTCATCTTCACATGATATTCACATAAGCCTTAAGGTTCGTTTTAACTTGGACGGCTAAACTGCAAGACAGTTACAAGGAGGTGAGAGGCTATGAATGATTATCATCAGATCTTCCGGAGAGTCGAAAGCAAATACATCCTCACGGAATATCAGTTTTACGCCCTGAGGCAGTATCTTGAGAAGATTGCCGAAGTCGACCGGTACGGAGAGACCGACATCCTGAACCTCTACTTTGATACCCCGGACTACTACCTGATCCGAAGCTCGATCGAAGGAGGAGTTTACAAGGAAAAGCTGAGGCTTCGCAGCTACGGCATCCCCGCCCCTGACTCGGATGTCTTTCTGGAGATCAAGAAAAAATATCAGGGCGTCGTCTACAAAAGGCGCGTGGCAATGCCTTGCCGGGAAGCTCTGGACTTTATCGCCTGCAGGAATTCCGAAAGTCCCCTGAAGCTGAAATCGTGGGAACCGGGAGATGGCAGCAGTTTCCAGATCCTCCGCGAGATCGACTGGTTCTTCCGCCGCTGCAAAGACCTGCAGCCCAGGATGGCCATCAGCTACAGAAGGGTTGCCATGGCCGGAATAGAGGATCCGGACTTCCGGGTCACATTCGACCGGGATATCCGCTGGCGGACCGGTCATCTGGACCTGACGTACGGGGACGAAGGCCGCCGGATCCTTCCCAAGGGTCTCTGCCTGATGGAGCTGAAGATCGCGGGCGCCATCGACCTTGACCTGGCAGAGGAGCTCTCCCGCCTGAAGATCTTTCCGGTCAGTTTTTCCAAATACGGCCGCGGCTATCAGGCAATGCTGGGACAGCTGGAAGCGAACGGACAGAGACCGGTCCGGGTCCCGGTCCCCTCCGCGGGGCACGAACTGGTGGCCGTGTGAATCTCTCTGCAGCCGCAGTTCCCATTCCGGAAGCCGTCTTTATAGAAAGGAGCTGGTCATATGAAACTGTTTTCAACTGTACTGAAGGAAGAGATCACAGGAGAAACATTTTTCCTCTGTACCTTCGTCTCACTCGTGATCGGGCTCTTCATCGCCTGGACCTACACCCTGAAAAACCGCTGCAGCAAGAGCTTTCTGATCACTCTGATCATGCTTCCTGCCATCGTCCAGATGGTGATCATGCTGGTCAACGGGAATATCGGGGCCGGTGTCGCGGTCGCGGGGGCTTTCGGGCTCGTACGCTTCCGTTCCGCCCAGGGAAGCGGGCAGGAGATCACCAGCATCTTCCTCAGCATGGCTGTGGGTCTGGCGACCGGCATGGGATACCTCATGATCGCCATCCTGTTTTCAGTCATCCTGGTCCTGATCAACCTGGCTATCTCCTATTCCGGATTCGATGAGGATGGCAGTCAGATCCAGATTCTGAAGATCACCATACCGGAAGGTCTTGATTATGAGCATCTGTTCGACGACATCCTGCCCCGCTATGCGGGTCGCTGCAGCCTTGTGGAAGTCAAGACGACCGGCATGGGCAGCATGTACCGGCTTACCTATGAGATCAGTCTGAGGCCGGGTGCTTCCTCCCGCAGCCTGATCGACGAGATCAGGACACGCAACGGGAACCTGGAGATCTCCTGCGGAAGACCGGTGACGCCTGAAGGAGCTCTATGATTCACCGTACAGGACAGGCAGGAAAAGCAAGGCTATGCCGATCCGCCATAAGCCTGCACTGACATCGGCCGGGACTCTTCGATGACCCGGCGGAAAGGAGCCGCTTTGAAGACCATCATCTTTGCTTTGGCACTTCTCATTCTCTGCATGTTTTCGGATATGCGTGAAACTCCCTGACCGGAGTTTTCCGCAATCAGCCTGACATACAAAGACACCAGGAAACAGCGGACAGAAGCCGGAATCTTCTGCCCGGACACCAGGATAAGGAGGCGGTTTTATTATGAAATCCCCAAAGAAGAAAAGACCAGACCCCGTGCCAGCGGCCTTCCGGGCGGCACTTCTCGGATTCTCGGCATTCACACTGCTGGATACATTTGTCATACCGAAAAACGTGATCTCCGCAGACCAGGTCACGGCAGTATCCTCATACGCGGCAGAAAACACGTCCGGATCGATCGGTCCTGACGGCGCAGTCACGAATGAGGCGATCGCTGCCGCGGACAGCACTGCAGCATCCGCAGATGCGGATGCTTCCGCAGGTGCATCCGGCCAGGTCATCACGGACACTTCCTACATAAGCGATGACCTTCAGATTACGATCACCACTGAGCGGGTAGACAATACGACGGTCTACATAGCGGACATTCAGACCACCGATCCGTCAAAGCTCATGTCCGGGCTTGCCGATAACAGCTTCGGGCAGAATGTAAGTCAGACCACATCGGACATAGCCTCAGAGACCGGCGCACTGCTCGCCGTCAACGGCGATTACTATGGTTTCCGCAGCACGGGTTATGTGATGAGAAATGGCTATCTCTACCGTTCCGTCTCCGCGGGCTTTGACCAGGAGGACCTGGTGATCTTCCAGGATGGAACGATGGATATCATCAAGGAATCGGAAGTGACCGCCGAAGAGCTTCAGAGCCAGGGAGCCGTGCAGATCTACTCCTTCGGCCCGGGTCTTGTTGAGAACGGAACGATCACGGTAGACGAAGACGATGAGGTTGACCGGGCGACCAGCAGCAATCCCCGGACCGCCATAGGCCAGATCTCGGAAGGGCACTACGTGATGGTCGTATCCGACGGGAGGACCTCCGAAAGCTCAGGGCTTACTCTCCTGCAGCTGGCCTCGGTCATGCAGAACCTCGGATGTCAGACCGCCTATAACCTGGACGGAGGAGGCTCTTCCACCATGGTCTTCAACGGACAGATCATCAACATTCCGGTCGGCGGACACGGATCAAGCGAGAGGAAGGTGAGCGATATTGTTTACATCACAGCATGAAGATACGGACATCCATATGGTCAGAAAGGGCTACTTTTACCTTGGGCTCTCGCTCTTCTGCCTGGTATTCTTTCTGATCTACAACCGGTTCTCTCACGGGGTCCATTCTCCCTACATGACTTACCTGTTCCTCTGGCCCCTTCTGATGGGAGCCGTCCCGGCATTTCTTCTGGGATTTCTGAAGGAGGACTTCCTCCCCGGAAAGCATGAAGAAAACCTCTACTTCTTCGGTGTGGAGACCCTGACCATGTCGAGTCTTCTCCGGGGGATCCTGGACATCGCCGGAACCGCTTCCGTCTTCCAGAGGTACCTGATGGCCGCGGGAGCTTTCCTTTCCGCAGCCGGGCTTGCCACCTGGCTGACCCGGACCCTCTTGCAAATAGCGCGGGCAGCGAAGAAGAGGAGCTTTTGACCGCGAAAGACAAACCCAGGCACATGCACAGACAACAAGATACTCATTTTAGGTAATGGAGGAATACATTATGAAATTCAGACAGATCAGATCCCTGCTCAGCGGCCTTGTCCTTTCGGGAAGTCTTCTGGTGGGAGGCCTTGCCGCCACATCATACGCATCTTCAACCGATACCGCTCCAGTCACTGCACAGACTGAGGACTCCGATTCGGCATCAGCCGCTTCACAATCCACGGACTCCGATTCGGCCTCAGCCGCTTCACAGACTGCGGACTCCGGTCCTGCTTCGTCATCGGGCAGCCTTCTTGCCGCATCCGACTTCTTCTCGGACCGGGATCTTGAACAGACCGCCGACACCTCGTCTGCCCAGAAGGTCACTCTGACGGACAGCCAGGATGTATCGATCACCGAGGAGGGCGTCTACCTGATCAGCGGCACCGCTAAAGACGTCACGATCAACGTCAACGCTCCTGAAGCCAAAGTCCAGCTGGTCCTTGACGGGGCGAATATCACCAATGAAGATAAGCCCGCGGTCTACGTCGCGGACGCGGATAAGGTTTTCGTGACCACGGCCTCCGGAAGCAGCAATGCCTTCTCCGTCACAAGTCAGTATTCTCAAGACGGCGATACCAATCTGGACGCGGTCATCTTCTCGAAGTCCGACCTGACCCTGAACGGACAGGGCTCTCTGACCATCAGTTCTGCCGAAGGAAACGGCATCTCGTCCAAAGACGAACTGACAATCACCGGCGGGACCTACGATATCACCTGCGCCGAGGACGCTATGGAAGCACATGATTCCGTTGCCATATCAGACGGGACCTTCACGATAAAGTCCGGCAAGGACGGCATCCACAGCGAGGACAAGGATGACGGGACCGTCGGATCAGTCTATATCTCCGGCGGAACCTTCAAGATCGAGGCAGGCGACGACGGCATCCAGGGAACGACCGTGACCGAGATCGCAGGAGGCAGCTTCGACATCACCGCTGTGGAGGGAATCGAAGGGACGACCGTCCAGATCAATGATGGGACGATCCGCATAAGCGCCTCCGATGACGGCATCAACGCTGCCCGGAAGAGTACATCCTCCGATATTCTCATCGAGATAGACGGCGGCGACACGACCATCGTCATGGGGCAGGGCGACACCGACGCCATCGACTCCAATGGAGACATCATCGTAAACGGAGGAACGATCGACATCACCGGGAACAGCTCATTTGACTACAGTGGAACCGGAACGATCAACGGCGGGACCGTGACCGTCAACGGACAGCAGATCACAGAGATGCCTGCCGGCATGGGCGGCGGAAAAGGCGGCATGATGGGAGGAAATGGATTCGGACACGGCGGACGCGGAGGCCGCGGTCCTGCAGCGGGCGGAACCTTCCCGGGCAAAGACGGCAGCATGCCGGATGCAGGAAGCAGCGGAAATAACTCCGATGCGGGAAGCAGTCCTGCCGGAAACGGCGGAGATAACTCCGGTGAAGGAAGCAGTCCTGCCGGAAACAGCGCAAGCCTCTGATTTCCCACTTTCGCCCCGGATCGTCACATGTCACTCCCGCAGCGGCGATATCCGGATCGTCCCATGTCACCCCAGCAGTGCCGATATCTTAATGGTGCCCGGATCGACGGCTGACGCGGATGCCTTTCCCCCATGGGCGGCTGCGACCGCTGCCACTATGGACAGGCCGATCCCATATCCGCTCTTCTCAGAGCTGCGCGAAGCATCTCCCCGGTAGAAACGGTCGAACATATGGGTCAGCATATCCGGGCTTACACAGTCCACAGAATTGAACACAGCGATCTCTACACCCTTGCCCGCCCGGGCGAGGGTGATCTTTATCTTCCCCCTGTCCGACGAATACTTCAGGGCATTGTCAAGAAGGATATTGACCAGCTTGGTGATGGCCTTCTCGTCCCCGCAGTAACTGAGCATGGGAGCGATCTCGCAGACCAGCTCTTTCTTCTCCATCTGCGCCCGGGACCTGTAGGAAGAGGTGATCTCGGACACGACATCCGATATGGGGAAGTCGATCTTTTCAAGCCGGCCCGCCCCCTCATCCATGCGGGACAGATAGACCAGATCATTGGTAAGGCCGGACAGGCGCTTCGTCTGAGCCTTCACATCGGAAAGCCACTCATTTTCCCCTATATCCATCTCCAGGACCGACACGTCCGCGTCTATGATGGTGAGCGGTGTCCTCAGCTCATGCCCGGCGTCGGTGATAAAGCGCTTCTGTTTTTCGTAGCTCTCCCGGATCGGCCGTATGACTCTGCGGGAAAGTAATAGCACAAGCAGAAAGACCGCCGCCACACCGGCCAGGGAAATCATGACGCTGCTGAAGAGAAATGTGCGAAAGTTTCCCAGTGACCTGCTGCAGTCCAGAAACAGCACCACCGCCTGTGCGCTGTCATCCTCATAGGACAGATAGCGGAAATCATCGGCAAAACCAGACTTTTTCCCGGACGCATACACCTTCCGCCCATACTCCTCCGCCCTGGTCCCGTCCACGGACACGATGCGGTCGGTATTGACATCCGTGATGTCCCCGTCCCCGGAGAATGTCACGCTGAAATACCTGGACTCATAGGGAGTCTCGGCGGAGAGATGCGGCCCTTTTCCGTATTTTCCGAAGCCTGCGGGACCGGCAAAGCTGCCGTCCGCCCCCGAACCGTCCGTCCCCGGAAATGTGCCTCCCCCGTCCCTGATCATCTGAAGGACCTGATCGGCACTGCTTTTCACGTTCTGATAGTTGGTATAGTTAATGGCGCCCATGATCACGCCAAGGACCAGGATAACGGAGATCATGGTGACTGTAACAAACCGGACCTGCAGTTTTCGGATCATAGCCGCTCCCTTTCAGCTGATCTTCTCCAGTGAATAACCCTGACCGCGCGCTGCCACGATCGCGACATCCGCCCTCAGGGCCTTAAGCTTCTTGCGGAGATAGGATATGTAGACCCAGACCACATTGATCTCTGCATCTGAATCATATCCCCAGATTTTCTCCATAAACAGCTCCGCCGGGATCAGGCGGTGCGGATCAGCCATAAGCATCTGCATCATCTGATACTCCTTTCCTGCCAGACGGAAACTGCCCGCAGGGGAGGAGAGCTCACAGGAGGAGGTATCCAGCGTGATATTGCCGGCCCGCATGCGAAAGTCCGTCTGGACGGCCGACTGGGTCCTGGTCATGGCACGGATCCTGGCCAGAAGCTCGGCCGGGGCGAAAGGCTTGGTGAGATAATCATTGGCCCCAAGATCGAGCCCGCGGACCTTGTCATCGGTCTCGGATCTGGCTGTCAGAAACAGGACCGGCAGCCTGTTTCCCTGCCCCCGGATCTTCGAAAGCACGGTCAGCCCGTCGATCTTCGGCATCATGATGTCAAGTATGGCGCCGTCGTAATTGTCGCCGCCCGTCAGATAATCGAGCGCGGCCTCCCCGTCATAGACGGCATCGACCGAATAGCCCGCATGTTCCAGTATCTTCACGAGCGCCCGTGAAAGAGAACGCTCATCTTCAGCCAGAAGAAGACGCATGGCAAAATCCCCCTTCCTGTCTCATGAAAGTTCCGATATGGTGAAAACAGTACTTTCCCCGTCCAGACAGGCAAGATCCGACGTAAAGACTGTACCTGGATAAAACAGGCAGGTCAGATAATATGAGATCCGTGTTCTGAAAAGTTCGAAAACCGTTTTGCTTTCTGGCACCGCGTGCTCCTTATCGTAACATGTTTCTCCACAGGGATCACATGGTTATATTCCTGATACTTGCTACTTTATACTTTCCCTTGCCGACCTTCTTCACCCTCATAAGAGCAAGCCCGGAAATATTGCCCTTATTCAGACGGAAGTTTTTTGTTCCTTTGACCAGAGTTCTGCTGGCTGTGATCTTAGCTTTTCCATCCAGATCCTGATACACATAGACCAGCTCATAGTCTGCCTTTGCCCCCGGGACTACGGCACGTCCTCTGCACAGGAAGCAGTAATTGGTCCCCGCGACCGTCTGGCTGCCTCCACTATAGATACAGATGAACGCTGGATAATGCTGCACCATTTTTTTCCAAAGCCATGTGCCTGCGCCGTATCAATTGCAGACAGGTCACAAAACTATCTCTCTATCCAGCTGATGATCTCCTGTTCGAGTTTTCTTCCATGCTCAAGCATATATCTCATCTCATCCGGATAGATCCCCGCACCCAGCATATTTTCTGCCTTTGTCACATCATTCTTCTCAAGCGGCCTGGTATATTCCGCATATTGATCAAGCTGCGGTATTCCCATCCGATAAGGCTTGAAGTCTATTCCCGTCTCCCTTTTGAGGTGTTCCAGTATCAGAAATCCGTCCGGATCGATATCACCAAAGTGATAGAAACAGAGACTTTTATCACCCTTCGTATTGTCTTCCGCTATCTTCATAAGCAGACGCTGTTTCGCTGTATTATGGTAGCCACTGAGATATAAGAAAAACGTGTTCTCCCGTCTGATCCTGTTAAAGGAAGTCAGATTTTCAACTGTCATGAGATCATGGTTCCTTATCTCAAAGCAGCTGATCCTGCTGATCGATTCTGATGAAAAAGCAACCGGGATATCCGGTGCGAGGGCATAGCAGGTACCATCTGAGAATGTTATGGAGCCATGCCCTTTCATGTAAATATAAGACGGATTCGCATAGACCCCGTATTCTTCCAGTATGGCTATCTCGCGCTCGCGGCCGCTCAGATCCTGAGAAACAGCCCTGTCCCATGTGCCATACTGATCAAGGATCCTGCATACCCGCGTGCGAAAGCTTTTCTCGAATATTTTGCTGTCTCCAAGAACCTCGATGGAAAGTTCCCTTTCCAGAATGCCTTCCCTGTTATCTGTGATCCTGCTCAGAAGTTTCAGGATAATTCCCGCATCACTAAGCGGATACCGGATCTTCTTTCCCTCGCCAAGCCGGTCCAGCTGCTCTCTGCAGAAAAGATCGGCTGTCTCACAGAGACCAATATGGCTGGAGAAAAACTGTTTCTGTTTTCTGACCACGTCGCTTTTGGAGAATCGGCCAAGTTTTTGATATATCTCATCAATACGGGCAATATCAGCAGTGAGAGTCAGCTTGCAGATACTTTCCCGCTTCCACGATATATCGAGATAGCCTTGCTGGCTTAGCAGCTTCATCTCATCCTCAAAGCGATGGATCTTATCGACAGATTCATAATTGCTCTCATATTCCGGATAGATCTCTGCAGGCGCACAGGAAAAGTGCTGGTTTACTTTGTTTTCTCCGGCATATGTTTTGCTCTGCTCATATTTATCGAGCAGATGATCAAGAACTTTCTTCTGTAATTTCGTCAATCTTCCGTCTGTCACGCTTTTCTGCCCCATACGCTTCAAAGCCTCACTTGATCTTCATTCCATCCACGGCAAAAGTATAGCGTCCCTTTGTCACCAGGCTGACCGTCGTATCAATATGGGAACCGATACTGTCGATCTTCTCGGGCGGAGCAGCATAGAGCACCTGGAAATGGTTCTCCTCCAGATATTTTACCATCTGTTCGATCCGCTCCCTGGACAAAGCGGAAAATGCCTCGTCAATGAAAGCCAGTCTTTCACAGCAGATATCCCGCGGATAGCACTGCATCAGGCTCGCTGCCAGAATGATGAAGTAGGGCGTCTGCTTCTCGCCTCCGCTGGCCGATCCCTGTTTCCGGGACAGATCAGATTCGATATCGTCCTGTCCCTGCCTGCTGACGATCTTCATGTCATAGTTAAAATACGAGCGGTAATCGGTATATTCCTGTTCATCTTCATCCGACAGTATTACGCTCATGAATTCCTGGATATCGTGGTCAAGCTGAGTGTTTCCCTGCTCCATCGCCATCATCATGGCCGGAGAGTCCCGGTAATCATCCAGTCGTTTGATGATGTTGAAGAAAGCGCTCCTGTCACTCCGCGGTCTCATCTCAAAGCGATAGGTATCCGCCCCGAACGGAGTCTCTCTCAGCTCCCGGTTGATGCTTTCCATCTCGCTTCTTGCCCGGTCCATCTTCTCCTTCAGTTCCGCGACAAAATCATTCATGAAAGCATCTTCCAGCTGCTGGGTTTTCGTCTCCAGCTGCTGGCGCGTCTCATCGATCTTTACATTCCTCAGATTACTATACTCAGAGCGATAGAAAGGAATCTGGGCCGGACCTGTAAGTACTTCATATTCATCCATCCTTCCTACGATTTTCAGATATCTTTGCTGCTCGCTGCGGAGAGCCGGTTCTACGATATTCTGCAGATCGCTGCGCTGGTTGTTTACCGTTTTTTCCTGAATCCCGATCAGTGTACCGTTCCGCTTTGTCAGCTTTTCGTATTCCTCCATCATCGGTTTCTCAAGGGATGTATCCCTGTCAAGCTGTTCCTGATACCGTATTGAGACAGAATGCTCCTGTTCTTCATCTCTTGAAAGATTCTTCTCTGCCTCAGCGATTCCCGTAATACATGCCTGGATCTGGGCTGCATGGTCCCTGCTTTCCTGCTCACACTTATCATAGGCATTCTGGGCATCTGTCTGCTCATTCATCGCTGCCATGAAATCCGGAGATTTCTGTATTTTTTCGATGTTGCCCTTTATATCTGCCAGTTCATATCTGAGACCGGTCAGATTCCCTGGCGCGTCAAAGTCATAGACGCCTGGGTCAAGCTGCATACCGATCAGACTGGCTGCATGCTGTTTTACCGGCCCCAGGCGGTCTTTCAAAGCTCTGAGCAGCTGTTCGGAAGCCTGCAGTTCCCGCATGACCACCCTCTTCTGGATCTCAATCGCGTCCTTGCCCAGGCAGATCCGGGTGTTTCTCATGTCCATCTTGGTGACAGCGTAACTCTTTGCCAGCATTCCATTCTGCATCAAACCACCCAGCGGATGGTCATGAAGCTGATCACGGTCTTCGCACAGATGGATCCCGCCCAGAAGGTAATTGGCATAGCGTCTGGCGGCTTTATTGCTTATGATCAGCTGCTCCGCCGCAGACTCCGGTCTGGTCTGGTCAAGGGCATCCGGAAGTCTGTCTGTCACGACCGCGTGTGCCCAGTAGATATTCTTCTCATCAATAATTCTGAGGACATCCCTCACATACCTTCCCTCTGCAATAAGATAGAACCTCTTATTTCCAAGGAATGTCTCAATTGCCATCCTCCACTTAGGATCACGGATGTCCTTTACCAGCTCCGCAAACAGAAAGACATCCGTATGGATTCCCTGTTTTTGCAGTTCTTTCTGAATCAGGTCTCTTGCCTCGAGTGCTCTTCTGTCATAGATGATCTGGTTCGAATCCAGAGTTTTTTTCTCTTTAAAAAGTTCCGCTCTATGTTCTTCTTCTTTCTCAATATCATCCCGCAGATGGGTCTCCCGGGCCGTCAGCTTTCTGATCTGGGCTTTCGCCGCATCAATAAAGTGCAGAAAAGCCCTCGTCTTCTTCTCTGTCTCCATATCTTCCCGGTCGATCTGACCTAAGATCTCCTGATCTGCGTCCGGGATATCTACTGAATCATCAGCCCATGATAATGACTCCCCGATCTGCTCTTTCAGCTTTATAACAGCCGAAAGTCTTGTCTCCTCATCTCTTATGTCACGAGCCAGCGAATCTGCCTGGCTCTTCAGCTGGTCGATCGTCCCCTTTACATCCTGAAGGATCTCATTACTCCTTGCCCTTGTAAGACGATCGAGAGCCGCGTCCAGATGACGCTGCAGAGTCTGACTGCGGCGCTCCAGCGCAGCTTTATTGCTTTTCAATCCCTTTATCTGCGATATGATCTGATCTTTCTCTGTTCTTATGCAGACAAGCTGCTGATAGATCAGCATCAGTTCATGGATCTTCAGGGCCTCTGCCTTCTTTTCATAGTTCTGGGAAGCCGCCTCGATCACCTCGAGCTGCTTTCTTGCAAGGAGCAGCTCATCGTAAGTCTGTTTGATTTTTACATACTGTTCTCTGTATTCCCTGATCTCCCCCAGAGAATTCACAGGGTCAGCGTCCAGGACGCTTGTCTGAATAAAGCGGTCGATATTATTCTCCGGATCAAATGCCATCATCTTAGTCAGTTTTGACTGATAGCCTGAAACATCCGACCTGATTCCGAGAGCCCGGAGCAGCTGCGGTATTCCGGTCGATTTATTCATGAAGGACGCTGATTTCGGTCTGACACCCTTTACCAGCAGGTGCGCTCTCGGAATGATCGTGATCTTGCCCGTCTTCTCATTCAGATTCCGGAAATGAATATCCGAAAGCTGTGTATCCCTGAAGATAAACCACTTGGACACTGCCGGGTCCGCCTCGCTGACTGACTCGATATTTACCCCGACGACCAGAGGTTTCTCCTCCATAGGGCTCTGGAATTCCATGGCAATGTAGCTGACAACAGCTCCGCTGCGCAGATACCTTGCAGAGCCATTGCTTTTCGTGTCTCCACGGACATACGCTTTGACCCCTCTGTCCCGGTCCCTGGCTGCAAGATTGAATTTTGTGTTGCCTGTCAGCAGAAAAGTAATTGCGTCCAGGATCGTAGACTTACCGGTTCCATTTACTCCGGTGATCAGAGTGGAGCCTGACATCTCGAATGTCACATACTGAAATCTGGACCAGTTGATCAGAAGGACCTTCCTTGCCGTGATCCGATTGTTGATATTCTCTGCTTCCATCATGACTCTTCCTCATCATTATCGTATTCCTGTTCAAGTGACTCGATATCTTCTCCGCCCTTTGTTTTCTTCATCCTTAGAGATGACTGCTCAGCGAATTTCTGGAACTCCTCTTTATTCAGGGTAAACTGCAGAGACGGGTACATAACGATCAGACAGTCCGGTTCTCCCACATTTCCTTCCACATGGACCAGATTATATCTGGCCAGAACTGTCAGCGTATCCCTCAGCGTTGTCTTGTCGAGCGTGTCCTTATAGCCGAACTTTTCCAGTGCAAAGGAAAGGTCCGCAACTGATATCTGACAGGTTCTTGATAATGTTCCCTCCCTCATTCTGTCTGCGTATAAGGTCCATAAAGCGCACAGAATGATGCTGTCGATCTTTCTGAGTCTCAGATGGTTCGTCTGGACATCTTCACTGTCCTCTCTTGATCCGCGGTTTGAAAGCATGGCAACGCCGCTCTCCCGGTCTATCAGTACTTCAAAACCAATATATCCAAAGTAATCGATAAAGAGATCAGCATTCCTTGAGACGAAATTATACAGTTTTCTGCTGTTATCATCTTTATCCCGTACAATAAAAGTCTGCTTCAGAAGATATCGGCTGGTCCTCTGGAATATAAACTTCTCGTTCTGGGTAAGGCTGTCCCAGTACTCTTCTATTGTCATGGCTTTCTCCTACCGTAGATTCACTGTGTCCGCATTATTGGGTCCCTGTCAGAAGTTATCAGAATTTATTTATCCATTTTCACGCTTGATCAGGACTCTTCGCAGCCTGAGACCATGACTTTCCCCATAGCCATCAAGAAGCTCTATATCAAAACCATTCTCCTTGCCATACGCAACGGACGAAAGTGCTGCCAGGAGCTGATCCTGTCTTTCCATGGGAAGCTGGTCGCTGGTAATGGAATCTGAGCCTTTCATCTGACTTTCCAGATACTGCTTCATCTGATCTTTCGAATATGGATTATAGGCAGCTTCTTTCTGCCGCTGCATCGCTTCGGCCATCTCCTCATCTGAGATCGTTACATATTCTGTTTCCTCGCTTTTTTTAATGACCCTTGCCTTTCCAGGATAATGCAGAGATGAAAGGTTGATGAAATCATATGTCTCGATTGCAAACAGACTCTGGATGTCTTCCGGCACCAGATCCTTCATCCCGAGTTCTTCTGTGCTGTCCACCAGATATTTCAGGGTCTGCTCAACATATCCTCTGGTATTCGGGTCACGGTTCTGAAGAAACCTTGCACGGCCGACTGCTACCTGAAGATATACTGTGATCTTATGCTGGATCTCGTGCATGATCCGGTCATAATCTTCCCTCAGGAATTTCTTCGTAAGTGAGAAATAATCCGCGATCAGATTATGGGCCGCAGCTTCATCCACATCTTCTTCCTTCATACAGTCTGCTATCATTCTCTGGCTGATGGCTTTCGAATCTTCCAGCTTTTGAAGTTTTCCAATGATGACAGTACGGTAGATGTGGATGTTCTGCTGTTTATTAAGACGTGCATATTCTTTAATAAAGTCTCCGCTAAGATAACCAAGAATATTCTCCGTAAGACTTTCCATTGACTCCTCTTTCGTCATCCTGGAGATAATATCCCGGATAAAAGTCGAAAGCTGCTTCAGCGCATGAGAAAGTGAGCGGGCATTCCTGAAGACGGCCTTGAGAGCATTGACATATGGATTGTCCCTCCACTGATTCTCATTCTCGAGACGATTATAGATATCAAAGATGAAGCTGGAAAACTCGACCCTCTCCGGTTTCATCAGCTGCTCCAGAAACTCAGCCAGACGAATACCTGCCTCTGTCATAACGATGTTATGACCATAGGTCACATCATCGATCTCATCGGTCAGCCATCCTACCTCTGGAGACGCAAACTTTCTCAGGATTGCGCTTGCTATATCCCCTGTGCTTGCTTCATTCTGAATATCCGGGTCATCGATTCGAACATGGTTATCAAGGAGATAAACCGCAACAGCGTCACGGATCCTCTCGCGGGGGATCCGATAGGAAATTTCATGCTCGTACTCTTTGTATATCGCCAGAAGCGCCCCTGAATAGATCTGGCCATTGCTCTGTGAACTCAGAAGATTAAAAAAGTTTGCAGGGATAACATCAAAAAGATTCATATATCATGATACCTGTGAAAACGTGCAATCGTGATGTTCAGATGCCTGTGATCTTTTCGGGCCACGGCAGCCCGATGCTGGCGCCAGATCTCCATGACCGGTTTTGCCTTCAGACTGTAAGTATGCTGAAAAGCCCTGTACCATTCTTATCACTTTCCGGTCCATATGTCACCTTTTCTTATACTGACTGCTCTGGTTTTCGGGATTTTCCGGTATCTCCGGCGATATAGATTCGCTGACCTGAACAAATACTATCTCAAGTATATCAGACGAAGATGGTCACTGCACTGTCATCTCCGTCACTTCAGCAGGTTGATGATCGTCGGTGCCAGGCACATCAGGATTCCGGCGACGACTTTCTTCAGGGACTCTCATTTCCATTAACAATGATAGCGATTCTGTTAAGCAAAAGCCACGATTTTGTTTGTAACGATCGCCACTTGAGATTATCCAGTAAATTCAATAACCGTGTCAAAAACGACACGGTTTTTTGTACTTTCAAGGCACACATATAAAATCGTTGAAAGCCTTTGATTTTGCTGCATGAATTGCACCTTAAAAAGTTTCCTCAGATATCACCCACCAGGTGATATTGTTGCTGAGTTACATGGCATTTTCTGGTAAAATATTCATATACTTCCAGAGGAGCAAATGCCATGAAAAAGCTGATTATCACTACGACCAACGAACGCATCATCCCAGCCGGCGGCCTTGCAGTTGTCGGCGCTATTCCTGGCAAAAGTGAGTTTGTCAAGAAGGCAAACCGAATGGACGTTACCGCGAATCGTTCTCAGCACCAGATTAAGAATGGCGATGTGTTCCTCACCTATATCGGATGCCTTTGCATGGGAAAGCCTCAGTTTGAGGCAGTCCATGAGATGGATGATGACCGCGAGTTCTACAAGGCAGCCCTTGGAATCACCCGTGATATACCGTCAGAAGCAACTCTGCGCCAGCGGATGGACGATATCGGCAGCTACAGACGTAAGGAAATCCTTGATGCCAATATCAAGATGCTGAAGCGAAATCCATCCCGGGAAACATAATGACTTGCAGAATGATATTCGCACTGTGCCGGAAGCGGATCCGGCAGCATTGCAGTTTCATCTGTTTTTAGATTGAATGCGATATGAATATGAAGAATACAGAGCCCACTCCCAGTTCCGTGGATCATTCCGGAGATGAATACACAGATGCCCGGCAGAAAACGCGTCAGGAAAATATTGTCTACATAAACGGCAAACCGGTTGATGTCCGGAAATATGGCAAGGACCCGTTTGCAGGGGAGAAACATGTCCGGAAGAAAAAGAAGAAGTCAGGCATATCCATCGCTGTTATGGTCATCCTGATCATAGCGGCGGTAAACATCATTCCAGGATTGATCGCACTCCTGTCCAGCCGGAGGAATGCAGGCAGTTTTCCGGAGGAATCACATACTGTCCATATGGGCTCGTCTGACTCTGAGTCTTCTGTTCCGGATGCCGTTTACCCCAATACAAAAATCAGCACAGATGACTGGTATCACTTTGCCATTGCCGGGGAGCTCTTTTCTGCAGGAGGTACTGTCAATGATTTTCTGAATACCGGAGACCTCTATCTGTCGAAGGATATGGAAAGCGAGTTAGATCCGGATCGGGAAATGGCCGATTCCGGACAGAACTACTGCTATCTGATGCAGGGCCATACCCGCATCGCTTCCCTGAAAGTGACCAGCCCCACCAGCGAAGAAGTGCCTTTGAGAGATGCCATTGTCATCTCCGCTGACCTTGACTTTAGAGGAAATATCCGCTTCGGCACGGAAGCCTGCTGCAGGATCCGACCAGTCGATGCTTTCTCCATCGCTGCCTCCCGGGACGGCGACTCCGATCTTGCAGAGGCGTCTTCCGGCTGCGGAGACCCGGACGGCCTGGCTGTTTTTTCAAGATCGGATATTGAGGATGTGCTGAAGGATTATCAGTCCGAAGATCTGAATGATACCACAACCGTTTATTACATGACTGATGCCGCAGATCCTTACAATGCGCATACGATTGCCATTGACTATTACGAGGATCTGGCATACGCCGTCACCATCACAAATGACGATTACTATGCTGCCCGTGAAAGGGCATGGCAGGAGGAGCGCGACAGAAAGCAGAAAGAATATGAAGCGCAGCAGAAGCTGATCGATGAACGCACAGAAAAAATGAGTGCCCTGCTGCCGGACGGCACCTCAGAAGATGCCCCGTACAAAACGCCTTCTTCTGTCGGACATTCCATGGACAGCTGCACGATGAAGCTCGCAGACAGTCTCTACCAGTTTCCACTTCCTGTTTCGGTGCTGATGGAGGACGGATGGCAGTTTTCCGAGGATTCCTATGGCTCCGGACAACCGATTACCGCTGACACAAAGCTGGAACCACATGCTTATCAGTTTGCATATCTGACAAACAGGGAAGGGGCACAGATTCAGGCTGGAATCAGCAACTTTTCCTCTGCGGAAACAGCTGCTTTAAGCGATTGTGCGGTTCTCACAATCGGGCAGAACCTGATGGCCTTCGATACAACCATTGTGGACATATCCATACCGGAATCCATCTCACAGGAAACCACGATAGATGATTTCAAAACGTATCTGGATACCCTGGACCTAGAGCAGCTGAAGGCGCAGGGATATTACGATGACTATGAATACAGCGGATTATCCTCCTATACCATCTCTTTCCCGGCGAAGGAGGCAGACGGAGGAGAAGGTCTCGCCTCCTCCGTAAACATCCAGTTCTACGACGGTGAACTTGCTGTCATCAACTATGGCGTCAATGTAACATGGTATCCGGGAGCATACTGATGTGAAGCTCCAGTAATGGTCCTCCATATCATGTCAACCAACTCGGCATCACAGATACCGAGGATCCCCGCTTTGGTTTCTCTCTATGATATAACACTTTCCGGGCTATTTTAGCTGAGACCGACAAAGAGCTGTATCTTAAGAAAGCACAGAGGAAAAAATCAGTGCTTGATCTCACCTGTTGCCCATGGATCATACATGGTCAGCCTGCTTCCTTCCGAGTTATTCCAAACTGTCCCATCTTCAGACACGCAATTATAAATAAGTCCTCTGTCATCTTTCCAGACCCCGTCTGATCCCTTTGTGATATGAACCGTATTTCCATTTTCATAATAAAGTTCAATCGAGCTGAAGTTACTGAAATCAGGCGCCGGATTTGATGTTTCTTCCGTCGTCGGTGCGGCCCCCGGTTTTGTATCTTTCAGATAATCTGCATACACATATCCGGTCGCCCCGTTGTAGGAGATTCGATACCAGTTGTTGTCCGTATAGCCGGTCACCTTCACAGCATCACCATAGGACAAATGTCCGAGTACCGTGGTAGAGGTAGAGTTTCCAGCTCGCACATTAAGTACACTGCTATTCACATAATACGTTACGTCAATATCTGTGATTTTCGAAGAAGTGTCAGATGCAGAGGACGTTTCGCTTTCGTCAGTTGTATTAGCCGCTGTGCCAGATGATGTGTCCACAGTCGTTTCGCCGGCCATGCTTCCTGTCTTTTTACCATCGACGGCTTTCTTCGTACCCTTTTTCTCAATCTTGACACTGTTGACAGCTTCCCGAACCTCATCGAAATCTGCCGAGTTTCTGACAGAACCTGTGATTACGAATACCTCGTCCCGGCTGGACAGCCAGGTCTGGCATACATCCGTGTAAGAATCGTCCGCGATTGTAGCATCTGGAAGAGTCTCCCCGTTACTGAGATGGAACATTGTGATGACATCGCTTCCGTTTGTCAGAGTCACCCAAGTCTGCTGGTCATCAGCTTCCTTCCACGTTTGATCCGGGAGCTCGATTGATATGACGCCATCCTGCGTTGTAAATGGCACCGTCTGTGCACTTACCGGAAGAGCGAAAAGGCATCCTAACCCTGCAGCCGCCAGCAACGTACCCATCATCCTGCTTTTCATAATCGATCCTCCTTGTTTTTAGGGCTAAAATAGATTCTGTCTCGCTGACTTATTGTTATGTTGATAGAATACCATGGACGAATCATTAATAAAGATAGATTTCTTGAACACATTATTAAGGTTTTCTTAAACCTGAATCCGTGAATCTCACATCATTGGAATCGTTGGAAACCATTGATTTTGCTGCACAAACATTTTCCCTTAAAGATTCCCTTATACCATCGCCTGTTTAGGACCGTATGGGTGATGAATAGAATGAGCATTGCCGCACCGATATACTCATGCAGCTGCCGCCCAAACCGATCCCGCTTCCTCCTGATGTACAGAAGGGGATTATGTCACCGGCTCTTATTCATAGTGCAGTTGACGTACGGTATTGCGTACGTTATAATATTCGAGAAAGGAGAATAATTTTATGAATGCGATCAATATTACAAAAGCAAGGGAAAATATATATCAGCTGCTGAACGATGTGAATGAAAGCGGTATGCCAGTTACAATTACAAACGCAAGAGGAAAAAACGGTGTCCTTATCGGCGAAGACGACTGGAATGCTATTCAGGAAACTCTTTACCTGAACTCTGTTCCCGGCATGGCGGAGTCTCTCGAGAGGGGAAAAGCCACACCTGTTGATGAATGCATTTCGGAAGATGAGGTTGACTGGTGAGCTATAAGATTGTTTACGATCGGCAGGCAGTAAAAGATATCAAGAATCTGAAGTCTGCCGGTCTTGATGGAAAAGCGAAAGCTCTTATTAATATCATCCGGGAAGATCCTTTTCAGAATCCGCCCAGGTACGAGGCACTTGTTGGAAACCTCAGCGGTCTTTTCTCCAGACGCATCAATATTCAGCATCGCATCGTTTATCAGGTCTATCAACAGCATATCACAGAGGACGGTGTTGAATTTGATGGTATTATAAAAGTCATCCGCATGTGGACACATTACGAAAAGATATAGTAATTGATGATCCTGCGAAAACTGAAAAAATAACTGAGGCTTCGGGCATGATTGTGGGTAAAACCTTCCGCCTAGCAACAACTAAATATTGAAAAACCACCCCGGCTCCTGTAAAGTATCAGCGACCAAACATCAACGATATAGGAGAAAACCGGAATGGCTTCTGCTGATACTGTATTGAAGAAACTGATAAATGTCAACCATGTGGTTGTGACTTCACACCGCTTTTTACTCTTCTGGCATCCCGGATTTTTCTGCATTACCCAGATCATGTCACGCTTTCCGCGTCATACCGTTTCTCTCATCTGCAAGAGAGAATCACCTCCTCGAATTCTGCCCCGCGTGGCTGGTTCCTGTAACACTTCCTGACCAGCTGTGATATGATGATGTTGACCACATGCAATATTGCAAGGAGGAGCAGATGCAGAGACTTCCGATTGGCGTTCAGTCGTTTGAAAAGCTGCGCCGCAGCGGCGACTTGTATATCGACAAGACAACCTACATCTCAAGAATGCTTGAGGAAGGAACCGTATACTTTCTCAGCAGACCGCGCAGATTCGGCAAAAGCCTGCTACTGTCCACGATGGAATCCTACTTCGAAGGAAAGAAGGAGCTCTTCCGGGGCCTTGACATATCGTCAGTAGAAGAACAGAAGCCTGAGCCCTGGATCAGCTATCCGGTGATTCATTTTAATCTGTCAGGAGGACAGTTTGACAAAGAGGATGGACTGCGTCAGATGCTGGAGTTCTCCCTCTCTGTCGCCATGGATCGATATGGAATTTCCAAGGACGAAATACAGGGAGAGATGATCTCCGTCCGCTTCAAAAGTCTGATCATGAAACTAGCTGAACAGATAGGACGGCCGGTAGTAGTCCTGGTAGACGAATACGACAAGCCTCTCCTGATGAACATGGCAGAACGTCCGGATCTTGAAGAAGAAAACCGCAGTCTGCTGAAAGCTTTTTTCGGTGTACTCAAGGATGCAGACAGTTTCCTTCACTTTGTGTTTATGACTGGAGTGACAAAGTTCAGCCAGGTTTCCATCTTCAGCGATCTCAATCAGCTGAGAGACATCTCCATGCTCCCCAGATACGCAGCAATATGCGGCATTACCGAGGAAGAAATATCCGAATGCCTCCTGCCGGAGATTGCCGCCATGGCGGCAGACCAGGGTCTCAGTATACAGTCATGTATGGACAGGCTGAAAGAGAACTATGATGGATATCACTTCAGCTTTGCCGGACCGGGAGTCTATAATCCATTCAGTCTCTTTAACGCACTCACTGACCATCTTTATGGAAGCTACTGGTACGAAAGCGGTACGCCAACCTTTCTGATTTCCTGTATCCGGGAGAGCGGAATCCTTGTAAAGGATTTCTCAGATGGAATCAGCGCCACATCAGATGAGATGACAGAATACCGCACAGGAGATGATAATGTCATACCGCTTTTCTATCAATCAGGCTATCTGACAATAACCGGCTATGACAAAACATTCAACGAATATCAGCTGGGATTCCCCAATGCAGAGGTGAAGTACGGTTTCTTCCGGTCGCTGCTCCCCTCGCTGAAGCCACAGTATTCAGGCGCGGGGCGGTTCAGCGCCAGCCGCATGGTCCGGTTTCTGCAGGATGGCGACGTCGATGCGTTCATGACTATGATTCAGGCCTTGCTCGGAAGCATCCCCTATTATGAGGGCAAAGCACCGCAGAATGAACAGCAGTGGCGCAATCTCGTATACGTGATCTTTTCCCTCCTGGGACAATATGTTTCAGCAGAGGTTCACTCTTCCGACGGGCGAAGCGACTTTGTTGTGGAAAACGCAGACTATGTGTATCTCTTCGAGTTTAAGGAAGACAAAACTGCCCAGGACGCGCTTGATCAGATTGAAAAAAACGGGTACATCGTTCCATATCTGAGCAGCGGAAAGCGGATCGTGAAAATCGGAGCGAACTTCTCCTCCGGGAAGAAAACACTGGATGAGTGGAAGGTAGAATAAAGGCTCAGTCCTGTCATCATAAGAAGGCTTAACATTATGTATTGTTCTGGATGCGGCACATGGATCCCCGATGGAGCGAAGTTCTGCCCTGAGTGTGGAAGACCCATCAGCTCAGCTCCGGCAGGCACGTCTCACTTTGCGGAGAATACGATTTCTGACGAGTACAGACCAATCTCGATGTGGGGATACTTCGGGTACGAGATTCTGTTCAGCATTCCGATCATTGGGCTGATCCTGCTTCTGGTCTTCTCATGCGGCGGAACACAGAACAAGAATCTGCGGAATTTCGCCAGATCCTATTTCTGTTTCATGATCATCGTGACAGTAATCGTTGTAATTATTCTGCTGGTGTATACCGGAAACATGGCAGTACAGGCGCTGTCCTCTTAAAGTATCAACTGCCATCATCTCTTTCTCTGTGATCCAGCAGATTCCTGATGTTTCATGCTACGATCATCCGGAAGTATTCTTTCGCTTCTTTCAGCGATGGCAGAATGGCTTCAGCAAGCTTCCTCATCTCCTCGTCCGGCGGGATCAGATCAGGAACCATGATCGGATGCATGCCCGCGGCAGAAACGGCGCGCACACCGTTGAAGGAATCTTCGATGACATAGCATCTCTGTGGTGCGAAGCCCAGTTTCTCCGCTGCCGCGAGAAAAATCTCAGGATCCGGTTTGCTGCGGCGGATCATGTTTCCGCCGATGACCTGGTCAAAATAATCCAGAATTCCGTCATCTGAAAGTTCTTTCTCCACCACTTCGATATTCGTGGAAGAGGCGATGGCGAGTGGAATTTCCTGACTCTTCAGATCTTCCAGGATCTCCCGGACTCCTGGTTTCATGGGAACGCCATCCGCACAGCGGGTATTGAAGTACTCTGTCACCAAAGCCCAGCAATCTTCATATTCGAACCTATGCTGATACTTCTCATCAAATATGGCCTTACTCAGAGCACGGTTGATTCCCAGAAAGCGGTAACAGACCGATTCGATATCTTCTATGCCAAGATCTCTGGCGACCGCCTTCCATCCATCAATATTGACTCTTTCCGAGTCTAACAGAACACCGTCCATGTCAAATATGACTGCGAAATCATTTGCTGCCGTCACCGAATCTTCCTCCGCTTTGCGCCAAAGCCTGATCTTCGTCTGTCCCTTTCCGTCCACCCTGCTACGAGAGCAGTTCATTGTCCATCCCTATTCCGTCCGCTCCACCGGTCTAGACTGTCCAGCACTATTTTCTTGATCTCCGGCTGGACAAAGGCCGCCGCCGCGTGATTGACACCTTCCACCAGGTACAGATTCACCTCAGAGCCATGGCTCTTAAGAGCTTCATAGAGGACCTCGCTATGCCGCATATCAACAAGCGTATCCTCTGTTCCGTGCAGGATCAGCATCGGCGGAGTACTTTTCCCGATGTAAGTTCTCGGATCCATGGACTTACCGATCTCCGCCTCATCCCGGATGAATGGAACCCCGGCCGCTATCGACTGCGGCTCCAGTTTCTTCCTGTACAGAGTCTGCTCATATCCTCTGGATGGATCTGCCAGATCCGGATTGCCGAAGTGAAGCATATCCACCGCCGGGTAGAAGAGAACGGCTCCCTTTACTGATGAAGAAGCTTCCTCATACTTTCCGCCTTCAAACTGCGGAAGGCCGCCGGTCACCGCGGTCAGTGCCGCCAGATGCCCTCCCGCCGATTCACCCATCACATAAAAACGGTCCGGGTCGAGATTCCACTCTTCCGCGTGCACTTTCAGATAGCGGATCGCTGTCTTGATATCCATCAGCATCTCCGGGAAGAACCATGTCGCCGGCAGGCTGTAAGATACACTGGCCACCACATAATCCTGCTTTGCGTAATATGAAAGCTCCGGCAGCCATACATTATTGTCCACTTCCTCGTCATCTGGCTGCTTGTCGCACGGACAACTCCACTATTCACTGATCGTTTCATATCTGTCTTCATCTTCTTTTCCTATTGTTCATTACTCTTCAGTTTCAATTCTCTGAACTGACGAAGCGTAAGTGTAGCCATTCTGATGGTAGATTTTTTCTGCAGCTGCAGCAAAGTCAGCAGAGTCCGTGAGTGGGATCAGTGGGCTTTCTGTTTTCTTATCCAGAAAAAGCTGAACAAAGTGTTTAATCTCATGAACAAAGCCCTCTGGCTGCGGATCACTGTAAGATTCCAGCAGATGATCTTTCACATCATAGAGTTCTGTTCTCCTGCTGCCAAGAAAGTCATGCACCAATATGTACCCTTCGGTCCCGCTCACTGTTGCAGTCTGGCTTTTTTCAGAAACCAGCGATGCGCTTCCCAAACCTAACACACCGTCCTCAAAGCGGAGCTCCATTGTGACAGAAGTATCTACCATCCGTTCTGAGTTCATCTGGAGAAACCCCTGTACATTCTTCGGAAGCATGCCGGCTATCCCTGTAATGAACAGATAAGGGTAGACGCCCGCATCAAGCAAAGCGCCGCCGCCTACCTTTTGGTCCCAAAGCCGGAAATTCTTTGTTTCTTCATTGTATGGAAATTGGAAACAAAAATCCGCGCTGATCATACGTAAGTCACCAATTCTCCCCTCTTCAATCCATTGTTTCGTTTTTCTATAGCATGGCAGCGTTCTTGTCCAGAATGCCTCCATCACCAGTACATTCCTTTTTTTCGCTTCCTCAACTATAACCTCCGCTTCCGATTCATGGATCAGCATGGGTTTTTCGCACAAAACAGGTTTGCCGGCTTCTATGCATCTCAGAATGACCGGATAATGCATCGTGTGAACCAAAGCAATATAAAACAGCATCAACCTGCGGATCGCAGATAAGTTTTTCATAATTATTGTATGCTTTTGGAGCAGCGAACTCTTTTGCATAAGCTTCTGCCTTTTCTTCCGTTCGCGAAGCTACAGCATAAAGCTCCGCTGTAGCGGCCGACATCTTTTAC
>DLFD01000048.1 GCA_002482005.1 Lachnospiraceae bacterium UBA7729
CAAGATTGACCGCTGACTTCTGTTCCGTGACTTTCTCAAAGTGTTCCCATTGCTCCAGCATGACATGGATATAGAAATCAACTGCCTTCCGGTACAGGCAGACTGTATCCTGCAGGACTTTCCCTGAGACATCCATATGAAGTTTTACAGAATATGTGGAATGGATCTTCATCCTGTTTGTCCTGCCTGCGGATCGATTACAGTTATTTTGATTTCTGAGAATTGATGTACTTCCTTACCATGTCGAAGCTGCGGTCGCTGACAGTGACGATGCAGTAGGATGGGTTCCAGAGATGCCCGCCCCAGAGCTGTTTTTTCAGTTCGGGATGGTGCATGAACAGCCATCTGGCCGTATTACCCTTAAGGATCTTGATCATATCGGAAGGGCAGAACTGAGGCCTGCAGTCGACCATCATATGAATATGGTCCGGCATTACCTCCATGGCAATGATTGAGAAATGGTACACACCTGCGGTACTTGGTGCACCAGACGATATGATACTGGAGAGAGTAAACATAACCTCTACCATATGTAAGATCATCTTTTATAATATATCTCTCGTTTTCTTCCATGAGATTATTATACCATCAGAATACCCTTGAAGCAAGGAGATTTCGAATATATGTTCGTATTTGTTAAACCTTTCCGGCTAACTCATGACTAAAGTCACGAGAATGCGCCGGCAATTTATTCACAGTATATTCCCCCAAAAAGAGAGTCGCTGCCGAAAGCAGGTTCAGCACCGCGCGCCCCGCAAGTCTCCCCAGGATAATTCCGGCGTCCTTGTCTTTTCAAATCGAATCAGATATCATCAAAGTGCAGAATAACATTCATTTTAATGGAAGGCAACCGTCGACTCCCCGGTTGACGCATTCTTTGACGTGTGCTACCCTTCCTGTAAGCACAGGTGCTGCCTACAGGAGTTCTCTGCCTGCAGACAGACCAAAAGGGAACCGGGTGAAAGTCCCGGACAGTGCCGCTACTGTGTGAAGAGCAGCGTCTTTCCAGAAGTCCGCTGTCACGGCTGCCGGATACAGCCGGAGTAATTCTTCAAGCCAGATACCTGCCTGTGTTTATGGGACACACATCTTCCCCGGATCAGGGAAAAGTGCCGCCGCAATATCTTCCTGCAGCTTCCAGGCAGGGTCTTTTTGCTGTGCATTCTATTCCTATCCCCGGACCTCATCATTAGAATATGTGTCCTGTGCAAACTCACATCACATAATTTAAGAAAGGACACATCCACATGAAAAACAAGTTCTTATCTGCCTTGACCACTATGATGATCGGAGCCAGCCTCATCGCAGGCTGCAGTTTCCCGGCAATGGCTGAATCATCTACAGAGGCGGCGGCTGAAGGTTCTGCAGAAGCGGTTTCCGGACTGCCAGCCAAAGACCTTGCCGGCAACGATATCTCTCTTCCGGAAGAAGTAAATACGATCGTCGCTATGTCCCCTTCGTCCACCAGGCTTCTCATCGACCTGGGGCTTTCTGACAGGATCGTGGCATGCGACACCTATTCCTTCCTGTACTATGGCGACAGCCTGAAAGCTGATATTCCCCAGTTTGACATGATGACACCGGATAACGAAGCGATCGTTGCCCTGGATCCGGACCTCATCCTCACTACCGGCATGAGCTATGCTTCCGGGGACGATGTCTATGCGGCAGTAAGAGAATCCGGTGTCTGCATTGCTGATATTCCTTCTGCATCCTCTCTTGCCGAAGTTGCGGACAGCATCAATTTCATCGGTGCCTGCACAGGCACTTCTGACATCGCCGCGGAGATCGTCAGCGAGATGAATGATACGATCGACTCTGTCAAGGCTGTAGGAGATACGATCCCGGAAGACCAGAAAAAGAGTGTCCTGTATATGCTGAACACTCCGACCGCTGACTCTCCCTCCATCTATTCTGCAGGCAAGGGCACTTACATCGATGAGATGATCACCGACATCGGCGCCGTGAATGCCGCTTCTTCCGATGAGCAGTGGCCTTCCCTCACAGAAGAAGCTGCCGTCGCAGCTGACCCGGATGTCATCCTCACTTCAGATACCTATACAGAAAACGTCGTGGATACGATCCTCGGTCTTGAAGGCTGGGATAACGTAAAGGCCGTTGCGGATAAGAACGTCTATCTGATGAATTACAGCAACGAACTCAATCAGCCAAACCAGCACCTTGTCAGCGCCATGATCGAGATGGCAAAGGATATCTACCCGGATGTCTATGCTGATATCGCTGATCCGTTTGCCGAAAGCGCAGAGCCGCAGACTGAGGCAGCAGAGGATGCCACCGAGGCTGCTGACTAAGCATCTGTTCATGACGCAGCAGTCTGAGGCTGAATGAGGAGTCCAGGTTTTTCATGAAAAAGTACTCTTTCTCTATGGCAATTACAATAGTCCTCTGCATGGTCCTGCTGGGACTATGCATGGGGATCGGCAGTGTGGAGATTACGGCAGGAGACGCTCTGAAGATCATCTCCTGCAAGGTCTTTCATCGCCCTCTTCCAGCTTCCATAGACAGATCCACAGTTTCCATTCTGTGGAGCATACGGCTTCCAAGAGCGCTGACCGCCTTTCTGGCGGGCGGCGCTCTTGCCTTGTCCGGCGTTATCATGCAGGCTGTGCTTCAGAACCCCCTTGCGTCTTCTTATACCCTTGGAGTCTCCAGCGGAGCATCGCTCGGGGCAGCCATCATCATCGTCACAGAGTTCACGTTCCCGGTTCTTGGAAGATTCCTGCTTCCTGTCTTCGGTTTTGCGTTCGGATTCGGAACGGTATTGATCGTGCTGGCTTTGACCATCCGATTTGATGCCTCCATGCACTCCAACACAGTGATTCTCATCGGCATGGTCATATCTCTCTTCGTCAATGCTCTCATGACTCTGGTCAGTGCCTTCGCGGGCACCCATGCCCAGCAGCTGCTCCTCTGGCAGATGGGGTCCTTTTCGGGGAAAAGATGGTACCATACCGGCATTCTGCTTCCTGTCTGTATCTTCGGCCTTATTCTCCTGCTCTTCTATGCAAGAGATCTGGATATCATGTCCTTCGGAGACGAGCAGGCTCTCTCCATGGGGGTAAATGTTCATCGCAGCAAGCTTGTTCTGTTTCTTCTTGCTTCTCTTCTTACCGGAATTACGGTATGCTTCTGCGGTACCATCGGCTTTGTGGACCTGATCGCCCCGCATGCTGTAAGGAAGATCTACGGAAGTTTTCATAAGCGTGTGATCTCCATGTCCTTTTTCATCGGCGGCGCTTTCATGGCTATATGCGATATGATCTCCAGGACCCTCTTCTCTCCGAGGGAGATCCCGGTCGGAGCCGTCACCGCGATCGCCGGCGCGCCTTTCTTTGTATGGCTGTACCTGAGAGGAAACAAGAGATGACAGGAGAGCAGGAGTTAATACGCAGGAGAAACATTCTGATGAGACATGGATCTGAAAATGTGAAAAATCCCGATCCTGAGCGCACAGATACCGCAGGTGTGTACGCTGTCAGCGTCCAGAATCTGCATGCAGGATATGGCTCCCGCGAGATCCTTCATGACCTCTCTTTCCAGATCGCCTGCGGCTCCTCAACCGTCATTCTCGGCGCCAACGGCTGCGGCAAGACAACCCTGCTCCGCGCTCTGAACGGAAGTCTCTCCTCGACCGGCCGCATTCAGATCCTGGGACAGGACCTGGCAAAGATGAAGCGGAAGGAGATCGCCTGCGCCATGTCTATGATGTCCCAGATCTCCTCTGTCTATTTTTCCTATTCCATCCGCGAAACAGTGGAGCTTGGCAGATATGCCAGAAGCAGAAGAACAGGGCTTAGTTCCCATGACAGAGATATGGTGGACCAGGCAATTGAGATGACAGGTCTTGGAGATATTCAGGACAGGCAGATCAGCCAGCTGTCCGGCGGTCAGCTGCAGCGCGTCTTTCTTGCACGCACCCTGGCTCAGGAAACTCCCATCATCCTTCTGGACGAGCCTACCAACCATCTGGATTTCCGGTATCAGGCTGAGCTCATGGATTTTCTGAAAAGCTGGCTGAAAAAGAAAACCTCCATGCCGGATGGCACGGAGGTGAACAATACTCTGATCGGTGTTTTTCATGACCTTTCCCTGGCTGCAGGCATTGCCACGGACATGATCTTCCTGAAAGACGGAAAGCTTCTGAAGCAGGGACATAAGGGCGAGGTTCTGACTCCCAGCATCCTGTCCGAAACTTACGACATCGATGCGGCTTCCTATATGAAAGAAACCTGGGGGAATTTTCTTCAGGAGCTTGGCGATCCTGACCGCTGACTTCTACCGCTTTGTTCAGAACAAAGTGTTTTGCTGCCCGTTAATCTGTCTTTTATTCCTTCTCATGCTTCTCCTTTATTGATACTGACCATAGAAGCTTCTGGATTCTCCGCTACCTTCTCGTGAACCACGATCCTTGATTACTGTTTACACAAAATAATTTACACTATCCCCCACTCACTGGATGAAGAACTTTATCGTTTCGAACAGATCATACGACTTGACGCTCCTGGGCTCAAAGCGAAGTGCGTGAAAGACGATCTGCATGGTCCCGCCCATAAAAAAGACAGAAACTGCGGTGCCGATGCCGAATGGGCCACCCGCGATGATCCCTGCAATAAAGATGGCCGCCTGGATCATGATCTGAACCGTACCGATCGGAAGCATCGGCAGATGCTTTCCAATTCCAATAAGGAAAGCATCCCTCGGACCGCAGCCCTGGGCGGCAGACATATAAAAGTACTGTCCGAGCGCCATAATAAAAAGTCCCGCAATGAGGAACAGAACGGAAAAGAAAACACCATACCCTGTTGGCGGCATTTTAAGAGGAACAGGAAGACTAGCCCAGAAATCTACGAAATGCCCTGTCAAAAACGCGTCAAACAGCGTCCCGAATCCGATTGGCTCACGCATGGTAATATCTAATACAAGGACCGCGATATTAATAAAGGCATATATACTGCCATAACTGAATCCTGTGTGCCAGGATAACCCCATCGTGAGCATATCCCACGGCGCGATTCCAATCGACGCGCGGATGGTACATTGCAATCCCAGAGCAAAGATAAAAAGGCCAAGAAGCACGCGCACCCAGTCTTTTATGATTTTCTTTTTCATGTCTCTCCTTCCTGGAAGCGCATCGTCTAGACCGGGAAAAGCTCTATAACCACCGTCAAGAACATTGTCCCTTTTCAGGTGAGGATCCGGCTCAGCAGCTCCTCTTCCTCTGCCTTGAGCTTTTCTGACAGCTTCAGCACCACTTCGATTTTAGACTTCGGAATGACAATGACGCCAGTCTCGTCTCCAAAAACAAGGTCACCCGGACACACAAGGATCCCAGCGCATGAAATCGGAACGTTGACGGCGCCAACAACAACATAACGTCTTCCGCTTACAAGACTCTTTCCCTTCGCGAATACCGGAAATCCCGACTGCCTGATCGCCTTGATGTCTCGGCATGCGCCATCAATCACGGTCCCCTCGATTTTCCGTTTTGCAGAGACCCTTGTCGTGATGTCTCCCCAGACCGCACAGTCCAGACGTCCGGCATTGTCAATGACGATGACCTGCCCCGGCTGCACTTCCGAAAAGTATCTGCCGACTGCGGGCTTTGAAAGTCCCGCAGGGATATAGTGGACAGTAAATGCTTCTCCACAGATCGTCTGATCTTCCAGTATTGAGCTAATGCCCAAAAGGCCGCCTGGTATCCTCAGCTCCTCCATGGCATCTGAAATCAGAGCCGTATCCAGCTGGCGGTATCTGTCAATAATTTCCTGCTTTATCATACCAATCCTCTGTGTAACATGTCGAATAAAATTTACGAAGGCAACACGTCGCGCGCTCTGTATTCTTTTAATCGGCGCAATCGCTTCCAACACAATGAGTCAGGGAAGCAAGTCCCTGACTCACGTCACATGGCAAACAATTGATGGTGATTGTCAGATTAATGGAGCAGAGGATACAGTAAACCGACCCAGATGACCATTAGCGCGCCTCCGATTCGAGTGGAGATCGAGGAAAATGCCAGCAGGTTCATTCTGTTTGCGGCGGTCAGAACAGCAATATCGCCGGATCCGCCGATGTTGCAGCAGCAAAGTCCCGCCGTGATACCGGCTTCGTATCCATAGAGTCCGAAGATCTGGCCAACGACCATGGCTCCGATATAAGACCCGAGAACTGCCACAAAGATCACAATAAAGGCACTCGGTGTGAAGAAGGAAGAAATAGTATCAAACTGAAGAGAATTGATTCCGATTCCTGCAATCAGCATGGGAAGCAGAGCTTTCAGTGCAAAATTCATGGCATAGACTGTATTCTGCTGCAGCTCTTCGGACATGATTCCCGTGCTCTTGATCACAATGCAGATAATAATCATCCATGCAAGGCCGGGGATAATGCTGAGGCCCGGAAGAGATCCAAGGATATTTCCGCCAATGTAGATGACCAGGGAAACGAAGATACCGCCGCCAAGGGCCTTATAGTCCGGTGTTGTCGCGGCAAGCTTCTTTCCGCCCAGATCATCCTGCGCTCCCTTGCGGAGAATCTGACCACTGCCATTTGTTTGAGGGAAGAACTTCTTTGTAAAACCGTCGAGCAGGGCTGCCAGCACAACAGCCAGTACATTTGCGATGGATGCATAGCAAAGATATTTTCCTGCATTCACTGTCATGTCCTGTCCTGAAAGAGAGGAATAAAGAGCCGGCAGTGTTGTCATGGCTCCCGCAGACCCACCGGACATGCAGGGAGCTGCGATATCAAAGAATCCTTCTACAGCGCCATAACCTGTCAGAACTCCTGCCAGTAATGAGAGACCAATCGCGCATGCCTGTGTCCCGAGAATGGTCGGCAGATAGCGGGCTGTCGCCCCCAGAAGAACCTTGCGGTCCATAACAAGTACGGAACCTACCAGCAGAAGTGCGATATACAGATCCTGGAAACCGCCCTTCATAAAAATTTTGACGCCGTTTACGACATCCGCCGGGATAAGTCCGACAAAATTTAAAAATGATGCACCAATCAGAGGAAGAAGGCAGGCACCGCCAAGGTAGTTATTAAGAATGGGGATCGTGTTGCCCAGCCAGAAGAAAATGCCGCCCACCGCCATCAGCACGGCGATAGTTGCGATAAAAGATGTTCCGGTGACCTGGTCATCACCGATCTTGATCACTGCCTGAGGGAGGAATCCTCCATAAGCCGCAACCAGTGTGACAATAAAAAAGACGACAAACGGCTTAAATGACATGCCGCAGACATTAAAATTAATTCGCTTTTTCGCTTCGCTCATGGTTTACTCCTTCTCAAAACCCTGCCATGCGGGAATTCCTGTATAAATCCGTACCTTCTCCTTGCCGCTCAGTACTCTCTCTGCACCAGAAGCCAGTGCTTCCATCTCAAATTCGCCTGCAATTACTGTCACCGGAGCAATGAAACTGATCATCTCTGTCAGATGATCGACGAGATACTTGTCATGGGCAATGCCTCCTGTCAGCACAATGCCGTCAACATCCCCCTTAAGGGAGACAGCCATAGAGCCGACATATTTGCCAATCTGATAGATCATGGCGTCATACACAACCTTTGCATATGCATTGCCGCTCTCCATCATGGCTGTGACTTCTCTTGCATCCGATGTCCCCAGGTGATCCACAAGACCGCCGGTCTTTGTAATCCGCTTGTACATCTCCTCCGCTGTGTACTTTCCGCTGAAGCACTCGCGAACTACATCTCTCACAGGAATCGTTCCGCAGCGGGTAGGTGTCATCGGCCCGTCCCCGTTAGCGATATCATTGGAGTCGATCATCCTGCCCTTTCTGTGCGCCGTTACAGAGATACCTCCGCCTATATGGCAGATAATGAGGTTCATATCCTCATACTTTTTGCCCTTCGATTCTGCAAAGCGGATGCCTATTTCCTTCTGGTTGAGAGCGTGGATCTTGCTCTCTCTGTAGACACCTTTCCAGCCCGTCACCCTGGCGACATCCTCAAATTCATCGACATCCGGAGGATTGACGACAAACGCCTTTGCGCCATAAAGATCTGCAAAGTAGCGGGCCAGCATGGGTCCTAAGATAGCCGGGTGCTTTACCGCAAAGCCCGTGCTCGCATGCTCGTAGAGCTTCTCATTTATCTCATACGTTCCGCCTGGGCAGGAGACCAGACCGCCTCCTCTTCCAGAAAAAGCATCACAGTCAGAAATGGTGACGCCTGCCTTTTCCACCTCACGCAAAATGGTATCTTTGCGGTAGTCGAACTGGTCCGTGATCTCTGCAAATTTCCTGAGTTCATCCGCGTCGTGGGCAACATTGGCAGAAAATATCTTTTTATCTCCTTCAAACAGAGCCACTTTCGTCGATGTAGAGCCCGGATTGATGGCAAAAATTTTATATGCCACTTTGACTCACCTTCTTCCAACAAGTGCCGAGACAACAATAGACATATACTTGTCGTCCGCTGTCGCAGCGCGAGATACGAGGAGAACCGGGACAAGAGCCCCCAGCACACAGCCTCCCGTGCGTCCTCCACCGACAACCGTGATTGTCTTGGCTGCTATATTTCCGCTCACGATATCGGGGACAACCAAAATATCTGCATCTCCTGCAACAGGGCTTGTATATCCCTTGATGGCTGCAGAGTTCGGATCCATCGCCAGATCATAGCTGATCGGTCCCTCAAGAATGCACCCGTCCACGCCTTCCTTCTTGATCTCATCGGCATCCACTGTCTCCGGCATCTTGGGGTTGACTTTCTCGACAGCAGCGAGAATAGCCACCTTGGGCTGTTCAACGCCAAGGGCGTGGAAAGCATCCACAGCGTTAACAATGGCTGCCTTCTTTTTGTCTTTGTCCGGATAGGTGAGAAGACCAACATCTGTAATGGCAAAGACCTTGTGGTAATAAGGGCTCTCCATGAAAGCCAGAAGACTCATGACCTTATTCTTCCGGATTCCCTTCTCCTTATTGACCAGAACCTTCATGAGCGCTCCCGTCTCAATCTTTCCCTTCATGATGCAGTCCGCTTGTCCCTCTTTGGCGAGGACACAGGCACGCTCTGCGCACTCTGTCGGGTCCGCAATATCTTCAATTTCGTAGTGTTCATCGGCTGCGCCAAGTTCTTCAAAAATCTGGAGGATTCTGGCCTTATCGCCAAGAAGATGCGGCTCGACAAGACCGTCTTTCGCTGCTCTCACCACTGCTTCCAGGGTGTGTTCATCCTGTGCTGCCACCACAGCGACCCTGCGCTTCTTGGGAGAAGTGCGCAGCATTTCCTTAAGCTGATCAAAATTTTTTATCATGGTAATCTGTCCTTTTTAAGGAGCAGGGAAATGTGCATTTTCCCCACTCCCCCTCTTTTATTTTCAAAAAACAAATAGGTTTGTGACTGATGGGGAATCTCAGAGAAGTGTTCTGGGATCCGTAACGACGCCTGTGATGGCTGTAGCCGCGGCAACAGCCGGGCTCGAAAGGTATCCCAGGGTCTTCTTTGTCCCCTGACGTCCGATAAAGTTGCGGTTAGCTGTGAGAAGAATTCTCTCATCATCTGTCATGAGACCATAGGGCATGCCGCAGCACAGACCGCAGCAGGGATGAGAGATGACAGCTCCTGCCTCGATAAAAGTTTTTGATATACCCAAGCTTTATGGCTTCCTTAAAGACAGTATTTGTTGCGGGAACCACAATAAAGCGCAGCCCTTTTGCAACGGTGTGCCCCTTGATGATATCTGCAGCCACCTTCAGGTCCTCAATGGAGCCGTTCGTACAGCTTCCAAGATAGACTTCGTCCATCTTTGTACCGGCCACTTCGCTGATGGGATGGACATTGTCGACACCCTGCGGACAGGAAAGCTGCGGTTCAAGTTCAGATACATCGTAAGTCAGAACTTTCTCATAGCGTGCCTCATCATCGACTTTGATCCAGTCAATGTCCCCAAGATCCATTCCGTAATACTCAGCGGTCTTTTCATCAGCCTCAAAGAGTCCACATTTAGCACCTGCCTCAAGTGCCATGTTGGCAACAGTAAAACGCTCCTCCATGCTCATCTCATGGGCTGCCTCGCCGGTGAACTCAAGAGACTTGTACTGACCGCCGGAAGCAGTGATATCCCCCAGGATTTTCAGAATGACATCCTTGGACATGACACCTTTTTGCAGGTGACCGTTTAACACGATCTTAATTGCAGGCGGTACCTTGAACCAAAGTTCTCCGGTAATCAAAGCAGCTGCCATCTCTGCTGTTCCAATGCCTGAGCAGAAATTTCCTGCACCTCCATATGTCGTTGTGTGACTGTCTGTTGCCGTCGCCACCTCACCAGGCTTTGCGTAATGAGCCTCATGCATAATCGTGTGGCAGATACCTTCCCCGATGTGCAGCTTTGTGATTCCATATTTCCTGGCAAGTTCCAGACCTGCGTCGTAGTGAACATAGTCATTTTTTGCCACTGCCGTAGGCATGCAGTGATCAAAGACAATGGTAACACGATCCGGATATGCAATCCTGTCGGCTCCCATTTTCTGTAATGTGTCGAGAAGATAGGGTGTATAAATGTCGTGAATCATAAGCATGTCAGGCTTGGTGATCACGATATCTCCAGGTTCCACATGGCTTCTGCCCGCGTTCTTCTTAAGAATCTTCTCAACAAGGGTGTAGCCTGTTTTTCTCGACTCCTCGATCGAAAGAGGGGTGATATCCAGCGGCTTTACGCCACTTTTAATTCGTAGCTTTGTGTCTTCGATGAGACCGCCGTTCTCGACGATCTTGAAGAGATTGTCAGGAATTTTTCCTACTTTGAATGTGTTCCCGTTGACACTGACTTCCTGAGCATCAAGATCGACACTCACAATATCTCCGCCCTCGCACACATCCTGAATACCGCTGCATGTCAGGAGAATAATTCCGCTGTTAAAAGCATTTCTGAAGAAAATGCGGGCAAAACTCTCTGCGATGATGCAGCGCACCCCGTTGTGAGACAGAACCGTTGCAGCCTGTTCCCTTGAGGACCCGCAGCCGAAGTTCTTGCCGGCAACCAGAATGTCTCCCGGCTGCACTGTAGAACCAAACTCAGGTTTCAGAAGTTCAAATGCATACTTCTTCATCTCCTCAATCGTCGGGATAGTTCCTCTTTTTCCTGGGATAATGGTATCTGTGTCGATATCGTCACCGAACTTCCAGATCTTCCCGCTGAACTGTTTTTTCAAGATGAACCTCCTTTAGATCTTTTTTGTGTAGGATGCGCGTGCAACAGATTCAACAGAAGCAGAGTAGACATAGGCTCCCTTCATTCCCATAGCGCCGTCGTATGTGTAGAGACCCGTCGTAAGCAGTTTCTCGCCTCTGCCCATAGCACCGGCTCCCTGAACCACTTCACTGTGATCTCCGGCAGCGTTAATCTGAGCACCGTAATCGATAAACCGTGTGATAAGACCTTCTTCCATGGCGAGAATATAATCACGACTTGTTGCAGGGCAGATACTCAGCCTAAATCCCAGAGCCAGGGTATGTCCCTCAATTATGTCTGCTGCTTTTCTCAGATCCTCAATTGTGCCACCTGTGTAACCGCCGATCTGTCCGGCATCGAGATCAGTTCCTGAAAGAACCTCTTTTCTCTCGATGACAGCCCTGGCCTGATCCTTTCTCTCATCGACAGGAAACATGACCATCGGAACAACATCTGCCAGATCAAACCTCACATCTGTTTTCTCCGGCTGTGTCTCTGTGATCGAAGCCGCATAAGCTCCTGTCATACAGATCATGGACATGATCACTTCTTTTTCGTGGAGATCAAGCTGCGGAGCATAGATCTCTATCGCTTTTCTTCTCACGCCCTCAATGGTCCGAAGGAGAGCAAATGCAGCATCCATGATGCCTGTTCCCTGCGGAAGAGTGCCCTCCAGTTCCACATAGATGGTCTCTGGAACGACAATGCTGTAGCGTCCAGTCTCAACGATTCTCGACAATTCCGGAATACTGACATTGATGCCCAATGCCCCGATGGCTCCAAAGATGCTGGCATGGGTTCCAGCACCTGCCACGATTTGTCCCGGCTTCACGACCTCATTGACCATGTACTGATAGCCAATTCCTTTTGCCTGAACATACTTGCATTGATACTTGTCTGCAAATGCCAGATTCTTGCGTAAGATAGCCGCTGCCTCAGGGCGTCCGGTCGGGACGTCATGGTCGTATATGACCATGACGCGATCCGGATAGGCTACTGTAGAAATATCATCCACGGAGGCATTGGATACTCCGTCATTAATCACTGCGTAATCTGGTTCCACAGTGACAACGGATCCGGCTTTTCCTCCGAGTATTGTTTCTATAAAGGAACTCATGTATGCTTCTCCTTTACTTGTTTGCAAGCTCTACATATTTCTCATATCTCTCACGGGCTTCGCGCTCACACTTCTCATAGAGTGCGTCTGCAGCCTCCGGGAATGTTCTCTCAAGAGAAGCAAATCTCGTCTCACCCTTTAAGAACTCACGGAAATTCCCAGTCGGCTCCTTGGAATCAAGAGTGAACGGATTCTTTCCTTCTTTCTTAAGATCCGGATTGAAACGGTACATCTGCCAGTAGCCAGCCTCAACAGCTTTCTTGATCTCGCTCTGTACCTTGTTCATGCCGCAGCGAAGACCATGGTTGATGCACGGTGAGTAAGCGATGACGATGGATGGTCCGTTGTAAGCTTCTGCTTCCCTGATGGCTGTCAGTGTCTGCTGCATATTGGCACCCATAGCGACCTGTGCGACGTAGACATTGCCATAGCTCATAGCCATGATGCCCAGATCCTTTTTCTTTGTTCTCTTGCCGGCAGCTGCAAACTGAGCAACAGCTCCGGTAGGAGTTGCCTTGGATGCCTGGCCGCCTGTATTGGAATAGACCTCAGTGTCAAAGACGAGGATATTGACGTCGGCTCCTGATGCGATGACATGATCAAGGCCGCCGTAGCCAATATCGTAAGCCCAGCCATCACCGCCGAAGAGCCAGACGGACTTCTTAACCAGATGATCCTTATCGGAGATGGCATACTCTACTTCTTCCTTCACCGATGTACCGCTGTAGGATTCAAGTGCTGCCAGGAATGCCTCGCCAACGGCACGCGCATTTTCTTTATCATTGAAGTGGTCGATCCAGTTCTTTGCCGCAGCCTTGACATTATCATCATCTGCATCAGAGGCAATCTTCTCTACTCTCATGAGAAGAGCATTTCTTCTCTGATCATCTGCCAGCCAGATACCCATGCCGTACTCTGCATTATTCTCAAAGAGAGAACCGCCGACAGCCGGGCCGTGGCCTTTCTTGTCCAGAGTGTATGGCATGCTCGGGAAGCAGGTAGCCCAGACCTGGGAGCAGCCGGTTGCAGTCGCAATATACATGCGGTCGCCGAAGAGCTGCGTCACAAGCTTGGCATAGGGAGTCTCTCCACAGCCAGGGCAGGCGCCGTTAAACTCGAGAAGCGGCTGATTAAACTGAGAATTCTTGACATTCTTTGTACCGAATGGATTGCGAACTTCAGGAAGTTTGCTCTCATAGTCCCAAACCTCAGCCTGGTCTTTCTCATCGTCAAGAGAAACCATGGTGATGGCCTTCTCCTTTGCCGGGCAGATGTTGGCGCAGGAGCCGCAGCCTGTACAGTCAAGAACGGAAATTCCCATAGTGAAGAGCATACCGTCCGTGCCCTTGCCATTGGCTTTCTTCGTTTTGATCGCCTCAGGTGCATTCTTCACTTCCTCTTCTGTCAGAAGCATAGGGCGAATGGTTCCATGCGGGCAGACGAAAGAGCACTGGTTACACTCGATGCACTTGGCCGGATCCCAGGACGGAACGCGGACAGATGTTCCTCTCTTCTCAAACTTTGATGTGCCCTGGGGGAAGAAACCACCTGCATAGGGAAGGAAATCAGACACTGGAATTTCGTCACCCTTGGCAGCGTTGACCGGCTCGAGAACATTGGTGATGTAGTGGAACTTGCCTTCACTATCTGCTGTCTTTTCTTCGTCAGAGGCATCTGCCCAGTCAGCCGGCACATCGACTTTCTTGAGTTCCTTAACTCCGGCATCGACAGCCGCATAATTCATATTGACAATCTTCTCGCCTTTTCTTCCGTAGCTCTTGAGGATGGCTTCCTTCATGTACTTCACAGCATCATCCTCAGGGATGATATTAGCGATCTTAAAGAAAGCCGCCTGGAGAACCGTGTTGGTTCTGGAGCCAAGGCCCAGGTTCATGGCAATATCGACAGCATTGATTATATAGAGATTGATATGATGATTAGCGATGTCACGCTTGAGTTTACCCGGGAGTCTGTCGCTCAGCTCTTCTTCCGGCCACTCGCAGTTAAGAAGCAGGCTGCCGCCGTCCTTCATATCAGCAACCAGATCAAACATGTAGACATAAGACTGATTGTGGCAGCCGACAAAATCCGCTTTCTTGACATAGTACTGAGATCTGATCGGTGCCTTGCCAAATCTTAAATGAGATCTTGTGAGGCCACCGGATTTCTTGCCATCGTACTCAAAATAAGCCTGAACATTGAGATCTGTGTGATCACCAATGATTTTGATCGTGTTCTTATTGGCACCCACAGTACCATCGGAACCAATTCCCCAGAACTTGCAGCTGACTGTTCCCTCGGGAACAATGTCGATCTCATCACCATAAGGAATGGAGTGATGTGTCACATCATCATAGATACCGATTGTGTAGTGAGTAGCCGGCTTGTCTTTCTTCATGTTGTCGAACATGGCAACAACCATGACCGGTGTTGTGTCCTTACCGGCGAGACCAAAGCGGCAGGCAGAAACTTCAAATGTTCTGTCCACATCATTCAAGGCAGTGACAACTTCCTCATACAGAGGCTCGCCAATTGCCCCGGCTTCCTTGTCACGGTCAAGAACTGTAATCTTTTTCACTGTTTCAGGGAGTGCATCAATAAAATGCTTTACCGAGAACGGTCTGTAGAGGTGAACCTCAAGATAACCGACCTTCTCTCCCTTCGCTGTCAGGTAATCGACAGTTTCCTGAGCAGTTCCTGCAATGGAGCCAAGACCGATGATGACGCGGTCTGCATCCGGTGCCCCATAGTAGTTGAAGAGGTGGTAGTTTCTGCCTGTGATGCTATTGATCTGCTGCATGCACTCCTCTACCACATCCGGGAGAGCCTCGTAATAGGGATTTACAGCCTCGCGCTGCTGGAAGTATGTGTCGTCATTTTCACCAGTTGTAATGAGCTGCGGATGTTCTGGATTCAAGGCATTACTGCGGAATCTGGCAAGCTCTTTCCAGTCAACCAGACCTTTAAGATCATCATAATCAAGACACTCTACCTTCTGGATCTCGTGGGATGTCCGGAAACCATCAAAGAAATGAAGGAAAGGCACATGTCCCTTGATTGCTGCCAGATGAGCGACAGCTCCCAGATCCATAGCCTGCTGGACGGTCGATGACGCCAGCATGGCGAAACCGGTCTGACGGCAGGACATGACATCGGAGTGCTCCGCGAAAATGGAGATAACATTCGTAGCAACATTTCTGGATGCCACATGCACAACACCAGGCTGCAGCTCGCCTGCAATACGGAACATAGTAGGGATCATGAGCATCAGTCCCTGGGATGCTGTGTACGATGTCGCGAGGACACCGGCATTCAGGGCTCCGTTGACTGCGGAAATAGCGCCGCACTCTGACTCCATCTCCACCAGTTTGACCGGTGTCCCGAATATATTTTTCATACCGTGAGCAGCCCAGGTATCAACATGTTCTGCCATTGGTGAGGACGGAGTGATGGGGTAGATGGCAGCGACTTCTGTAAACGCATAGGATGCGTAAGCACAGGCTTCATTGCCATCCATTGTCTTGACTGTTTTTTTGTTCGCCATGTTTTCTTCCTCCTTGCAGAGATCCATTCCCTCAAGAAAGCATCTGACTCTTCCCTGGCGGACGCTTTCCATGAGAGGACACTTGATGTATCGTTTTAGTTTATCGTGATACTAAATCGATCAACTTATTTGTATCATATGTCCTGCTCGGCCAGTTGTCAAGAATGATTGGATCACAATTTTTGATTTTGTAAAAAATGCTATTTTTGCAGGGCTGTAATTATGCACTTTTCAGGGTATTCTCAGTGCAGAATGGATTCTCCCTTTTATTCTCCTTTTTTATTCTCCTTTTATTCAGAAGGAATTAGATCGACAGAAATTTTCCTTGACAGACGCTGCAATTTAGTATATCGTTATACTCAAAAGTTGATCGTTATACCAAATCGATACTCTTCCCTAGTAATAATTGTTTTTTGCAAACTGCCGTGTCCACACGGTATTCACAGTGCTCCAGAAAGGGTTCAAATTATGTTTTGGAATAGAAAAGCTAAAGGGCAGGAGGGTTCCGGCGCCGCTGATTTTGCCAATGCGCAGACACCTGTCAAGTTCAACAGTGTTGACTTCCGCGATGGTCAGCAGTCCCTCTTCGCGACCAGAATGACAACAGAAGATATGGCTCCGCTTCTCACCCGCATGGATGAAGTCGGCTATGACTCCATGGAGATGTGGGGAGGCGCAACATTCGATGTAATGATCCGTTTCCTCAGAGAAGATCCCTGGGACAGGGTGAGAGAATTTAAAAAGTATGTCAGAAAGACTCCGCTCAAGATGGTTCTCAGAGGCCAGAACCTGGTCGGTTACCACGCTTATCCGGATGACGTCGTCGAAGCTTTTGTAGCTCAGGCGGCAGCTGCAGGAATTGACACCTTCCTGATATTTGATGCTCTGCAGGATCTGAGAAACTGCCAGGTTGCTTTCAATGCCGTCAAAAAAGCAGGAAAAAAAATCGAGGGCTCGGTCCAGTACAACATCAGTCCTTTCCATACAACGGAGATGTTTGTTGAAAATGCCCTGGAACAGGAAAAAATGGGAGCTTCTCTCATGCATGTCGAGGACATGGCTGGTCTAATGACGCCCGCTGCCGCATACGAACTGATTTCTGCCTTAAAGAAAGCCCTGAAGATCCCTGTTCACCTCCACTGCCACTGCACAGGTGGTCTCGCCGTGGCAGCTTACTGGGAAGCCATCCGGGCAGGTGTGGACGGGCTCGATGTCTGCGTGTCCGGGCTGTCCATGGGACCTTCTCTGCCGCCTATTGAGACATTTCTGGCAGCACTGAAAGGCACATCCAGGGATCCCGGCATCGATCTCGGACAGTTCCGGTCTATCAATGATGACCTGGCTGCCCTGAGGCCAAAATTCTCTCAGTTTGAGACAAAGCTCACAGGTGTGGATGTCGGCTGCCTCCAGCATCAGATTCCGGGCGGAATGCTTTCCAATCTTGAGAATCAGCTGAAGGGCATGAAGATGTACAACAGACTTCCTGAGGTTCTGGATGAGGTTACTCGTGTACGGGCTGACATGGGTTATCCGCCGCTTGCCACTCCCTCCAGCCAGATGTGCGGAGCCCAGGCAACTCTCAATGTTGTGACAGGGAAAAGATACAGTATGATCAGCAAGGAGATGAAAGACTACTGCCGCGGCATGTATGGCATGCCTCCGGGAAAGATCTCTGAGGAACTCTCCGCAAAGGCCCTGGGAGATGAAACACCTGAGTTTAAGCGTCCTGGTGACCTCCTCGCGCCTGGCATGGATGAAGCGCGCCGCGGTGCAGCCGGCCTTGCCCGGACTGAGGAAGATGTGCTCACTTATGCTCTCTTCCCCAACGAAGCTCCTGCCTTTTTAAAGGCAAAGTATGGAATGTAAATGAGGTAATGGATATGGTACAGACAGATGAAAATAAGCTGGAGCGCTCAAGAGAGCTCCTGGAAGAACTGAAAAATGCCCGCGGCGGCAGTGTTATGGACTCCCACCGCACCATGGGAAATGACCCGAATCTCATCAATATGTTTCTGCAGCAGTATGTAAACTGCAATAAAAAGGATATCAGCATCCCGGCTAAATACCGGGAGCTCATCGTCATGGCCATAGGAATGGCCACAGGAACAGAGACAACCATGAAGGTTCACGCCCGCCTGGCCCTCGAGAAGGGGGCGTCCCTGGATGAAGTCTTTGAGGTCATCCGCATCATCTTCTTCACATGCGGTGTGACAAAACTTCTTCCGGCCCTGGAAACACTGGGTGACATCTTCGAACCCATCTCTCTCGATGAGACATAAATGCTGTGAACGCAAAAAGACGCGGCGGTCTGAAAAAACCGCCGCGCCTTTTTTGCTCATTTTCTTTCTGCGGGGAAGCTCTCTCGATAAGTGACCTCTGTCTCCTTGAGAATATGGCGGACAGAAGTTTCTTCTCCAAGGATCATTTTCTGCATTAGATCAATAGCAGCACCCGCAATCTGTTTGTTGGGCATCCTCAGTGTACTTAGAGAAGGAACGGCGTAGCGGGTCAGCATGGGATTCATGAGTCCGATCGTGAGAATCTCCACATCCTCGGGAACGCGCACTTTATGCCTGTAAAAGGCATAGAGTGCCCCCAGGGCAATCGCATCACTGTCGCAGAAGACAAAATGAGGTTTTTGGGTGAGGGAACAAAAACGCTCCCCAATCTCGACGCCGCCTTCGATGGAGCTCTGACAGCTAAAGCGAAACTTTTCCGGCGCCGCAATTCCCATCCTGCTGCAGGAGGCAAGGAAGGCTTCCTTGCGCTTGCCTGTAGCGACGAATGTACTGGCGGAAGAGAAAACAGCCAGTTCACGGCAGTTCCTACTGGCAAAAGCTTCCGCTGCCAGGCGGCCAATCGCATCGTTGTCCGTGCCTACAGTCGTGTACAGTCGGGATTCACGGTTAATAAGGATAAGCGGTGTGTGAATATTCAGCGACTCCAGATGCATGAGATCTTTTTCCGAACAGCCGCCTACAATAATCCCGTTGTAACCGCCTTTCAGAAGAACATTGTCAACCTTCTCCAATTCATTCGCTTTGTATGTCTGGATCATGAGACCACAGTCAAAATGAATCTTCTCCAGTTCTTTCTGCATGGAATTGAGAAAATCCGAAAGGATGGATGTTCTGAAATCCAGCGGCCAGAAAAAGGCGATCACCGACAAGTCGGGTTCGCTTGACCTCAGGCGCCTCGCACTCGCGCTCGGCGAATAGCCCATCTTCCTCATGGTCTCATAGACCTTCTTCTGCGTGGCCTCCGAGATAGCCCGCTCCTTCGCCTTGCCGTTGATAATAATGGAGACCGTCGTCGCGGAAACTCCTGCTTCTCTTGCCACATCCTTAATCGTTGCCATAAAACCCCTCGTCCTCCCGTCATCAGTTCCGCTTACTTCTGACAGGTCTTTCATTTCCACTAATAATAGCATGAGGAGGGCGAAAAATCCAGTTAAACGTTATACTTATAGATATAAGAAAAAACGATGTGGGAAACTTGATCATTCCCACGGACCGGGTCCTGACGGAGACAGACGGTCTTGCCTCTGCCCTCTGGGCCTGGGAACAGGCTCCGAAGTCCTTCAAAGGAACTTTCGCGCGTTTTTGGATACCTAGGAGGGGTGTGTGGTGACCACACCCACACCAACACATGCGACATTGCAGAAAAAACCGGGGCCAGGCCCCGGTTCTTTATTTGACTAGTATATAAGAATAGCCGGTCGGACGCCATTTTTCCGGGTCGCCCTTGTGCTTCTTCGGCATAGAATAGGAAATATAGATCTCATCCAGGCCTTTCAAAGAAATCGTGGCGTTATTCTTTACATTCCTGTATTTTCCATTTTTATAATTCACACCTATTTCCTTCAGTTTATATCCTGCTTTCATGCGGATGGTGATCTTTGCCTTGCCTGTTTTCGAAAGAGAAAAGACATTTACGTTATAGCCGTTAAAACCAGACGTACAGTTTTTCTTTCCGATCTTTATAGATTTATACGGGTTCGGACCCTTTTTTATAGTCACCGTGGCAGACAGCTTATAGGTCTTCCCCTTATTCTTTACTTTAAAACTGATCTTCGTTTTCTCCCCGTTCCTGGGGACACCATATTTCATGGTAACATAGATTCCATCGTAGGTAGAAGGGATAAAGGCAGTGTACTTCTTATTGGACGATTTGAAGCCTATGACTGTAAACTCACTATAATTATTGAAATTTTTAAGATAGATCTTTCCCTCGGCGACATAATCTTTCGTTCCGTCCGTATTCCTGATTTGATAGTAATAGAGCGTCCAGTTCCTGGCAATGCTCGGCGCCTTCGCGGCAGATGCCGGCCTTCCCATGGCCACTGTCGCGATCAGCATGACGCCAGCCAGCACCAGCCATAATAATGCTCCCTTGATTCTTCGGTTCTCTTTCATACTCTCTCCTCCTATTGTTAGTTTTTGATTTCAGTACTCCGGGAATATGGTCTCCAGAAGCCGGATCCCTGTCTTTGTCCGGAAGACATTCTTCCGGAAGCTTTCATAGTTTTTTCTGTATCTGGGAGACTCGTCGCAGTTGACCAGATAATCAGCCTCCAGAAGGATCTGATAGTCCCTTCCTTCCACATTCGTGTAAGTATGATGGTGCGTGACCAGGAAAATGATTCTCTCCACCATCTCAGAAGGCAGGTCAAATTCCAAAAGGAACGGTCTTAGCAGCGCCTCGCTCTCTTCTTCCTGATGCCGCCCGTCGGTGTTGCCGTACTTCTCCCTGCAGAGAGGGCAGGCAATGTCATGGACAGCCGATGCGATCTCCAGCGTCAGAAGCTCCGGTCCGTCAAGCGCTTCCAGAACTCCGATCAGCCGTGCATAGGAGTGCACCTTCAGGAGATGATTAATGTCCTCCCGGTTTCCCTTTGAATAACGGATCATCTTCTCCAGGATCTTCGAGACGATCCGATTGTCGTACTTTTCATTCCCGTACATCATCTTGACCCCTTTCCGAAATATGATCTCAGTATAACACCCCTGGTCTTTCCGGGAAATCACTTCTGATCAATTGATCAAGATGGGATACCGTGAAGTCTGATGCCCCGCTTTCTGCAATCAGCTCAGGACCGCCCTTGCCTCGTACGGAAGCAGGAAGCCTTTCTCATGGCTGTCCACATTCGTGATCAGCTCTTCTCCCTGAAGCTCATCGAACAGGCTGCACGGCACCTTCTGATCGGTCCAGTTGCAGGCAACCGTGATGGTCTTTCCATCCATATGTCTTCTGTAAGCATAGATGGAATCGGAATCCTCAAGCAGCGGTTCAAAGGTTCCGTAGACCATAATCGGCAGCTTATGACGAAGCGCGATCAGCTTCTGATAATAGTAGAAGACGGAATCCGGGTCCTTCAGCGCAGCCTCTGCGTTGATCTCCTTGTAATTCGGATTGACTGCAAACCAGGGCGTTCCGGTCGTGAATCCTGCCTCAGGTCCGTCATTCCACTGCATCGGGGTGCGGGCGTTGTCGCGGGCGACATGATCGAAACAGCTCAGCATGTCCTCGGAGGAGATCATATGCTGCTCCGTTACGTACTGACGGTATGCATTCTTCTCCTCGATATCATTGCAGTCTTCAACCGATGAGAAGTGCATGTTGGTCATGCCGATCTCCTCGCCTTGATAGACATACGGAGTCCCCTTCTGGAAGTGCAGGCAGGTCGCGATCATCTTCGCCGAGCGGACACGCCACTTCGGAGAATCGTTGCCAAAGCGGGAGACTGCACGCGGCTGATCATGGTTATCCCAGTAGAGAGAGCCCCATGCCTTGCCCTCGAGACCGGTCTGCCACTTATTCAGAATAGAGCGGAGATACGGAAGTCTCGGCGGAGTTTTGGTCCACTTTCCGATGATAGCATCCTGCTGCATGCAGCCGTCGGTGTGCTCGAAGTGAAAGACCATGCCAAGCTCGGTCTCTTCATTGTTCGCATAGTGAAGCGCCTGCTCCAGGGTGACGCCCGCCGCCTCGCCGACCGACATGATGTCATACTTCGAAAGGACGCGCTGATTCATCTCCTGAAGATACTCGTGGACACGCGGTCCGTTGCAGACATAAGGAGCAAGATCACCGTAGAGACCATCTTTCAGCGGACCGTCAGGGAAGGACTGGTCCTTGGAGATCATACTGATAACATCCATGCGGAATCCGTCGATTCCCTTCCGGCACCACCAGTTCATCATATCAAAGACTTCATCGCGGACCTTCGGATTCTCCCAGTTCAGGTCCGGCTGCTTCTTCGAGAAGCAGTGCAGATAATACTGGCCAAGCTTCTCGTCATACTGCCATGCAGAGCCTGAGAACCAGGACTCCCAGTTGTTCGGCTCGTGTCCGTCCACCGGATCCTTCCAGATGTAGAAATCGTGATACGGATTGTCCTTTGACTTCCTGCTCTCGACAAACCATGCGTTCTCATCGGAAGTATGATTGACGACCAGGTCCATGATGATCTTCAGCCCGCGGGCATGAGCCTCCTTCAGAAGCCGCTCAAAGTCCTCCATAGTCCCGAACTCATCCATGATGCCGCGATAGTCTGCGATATCGTATCCGTTGTCATCGTTCGGGGACTTGTAGATCGGATTCAGCCAGATCACGTCTACCCCGAGCTTCTTTACATAATCCAGTTTTCCGATGATACCGTTCAGGTCACCGATTCCGTCTCCGTTGCTGTCCGCGAAGCTTCTCGGATAGATCTGATAGATGACGGCTTCCTTCCACCAGGCTCTCTTGTCACTCATAATATATCCTCCTGATATAGGTGTTATTTGAAGCAGTTTTTCTGCCGGGCAATCTGCTTACCATAACGCACGTAAGAAGACGCGGCGGTCATGTCTTGCTATCTAAGATTATAACAAGACATGGCCGCCTTTGTCATACAATATGAGAGTTCATCGTCTTCATTCCGGACCCCGGCACCTTCGCCCTGAGCTGGCTCTCCGCATTCTCATGCCAGTGAAGGTCCGCGGTGAATCTTCCTTTTTCCACTTCATCCGAAGCGAAGTACATGACCGCAGGGAAAGCTTCCTTCCCCTGCGCCCGTGTCTCCTCCAGCATCGGGAACTTGTCTGCGGACCCGGCAGCGCCGGCCCGGTCATATACAGGCTGTTTCTGTACCATGTCGGAAAGTCTCTCAGCCGTCAGCTCAGGATCGCTCTTGCTTCATACGGAAGCAGGAAGCCTTTCTCATGACTGTCCACATTCGTGATCAGCTCTTCGCCCTGAAGGTCATCAAACAGGCTGCAAGGTACCTTCTGGTCGGTCCAGTTGCAGGCAACCGTGATGGTCTGTTTCCCGGCCCCCTCCTCATCGAGGACTCTTCTGTACGCGTAGATGCTGTCAGAATCTTCAAGAAGCGGAATAAACTTTCCATAGACCATGACCGGCAGCTTATGGCGAAGCGCGATCAGCTTCTGATAATAATAGAAGACGGAATCCGGATCGGCCAGAGCCTGCTCGACATTGATCTCCCTGTAGTTCGGATTGACGGTGAACCATGGAGTCCCTGTCGTGAATCCGGCCTGAGGGCCGTCATTCCACTGCATCGGGGTACGCGCATTGTCGCGGCCGACATGGTCGAAGCATCTCAGCATGTCCTCGGAGGAGATCATGTGCTGCTCCGTGACATACTGGCGATATGCATTTCTCTCCTCGATGTCGTTGCAGTCCTCTACCGATGAGAAGTGCATGTTGGTCATGCCGATCTCCTCGCCCTGGTAGACATACGGAGTCCCCTTCTGGAAGTGCAGGCAGGTCGCGATCATCTTTGCGGAGCGGACACGCCACTCTGGAGAATCGTTGCCGAAGCGGGATACTGCACGCGGCTGGTCATGATTGTCCCAGTAGAGAGAGCCCCATGCCTTGCCCTCAAGTCCGGTCTGCCACTTATTCAGGGTGGAGCGGATATAGGAAAGCTTCGGCGGGTTGACAGACCACTTTCCGATCATGGCATCCGAATTCTGCCCTCCGTCGGTATGCTCGAAGTGGAAGACCATTCCAAGCTCAGCGCCATCGTTGTTTGCGTAGTGGGTCGCCTGCTCCAGGGTGACGCCAGCTGCCTCGCCGACTGTCATGATGTCATACTTTGAGAGGACACGGCGGTTCATCTCCTGAAGGTACTCATGGACGTGCGGGCCATTGCAGACATATGGGTTCAGATCGCCGTAGACGCCGTCATTCACCTTGCCGTCCGGATAGCTCTGGACCTTGGAGATCATGCTGATGACGTCCATGCGGAACCCGTCGATCCCCTTCTGGCACCACCAGTTCATCATATCGAAGACTTCGTCGCGGACCTTCGGGTTCTCCCAGTTCAGGTCCGGCTGCTTCTTCGAGAAGCAGTGCAGGTAATACTGCCCGGTCGTCTGATCATACTGCCAGGCTGAACCGGAAAAACAGGATTCCCAGTTGTTCGGAGCATGCTCGTCCTGCCACTTCGGATCACTTCTGTCCGCGGTATCTCCCTCGGAAACATTCTTCGGGTCCTTCCAGATATAGAAGTCACGGTACGGATTGTCCTTTGACTTTCTGCTCTCGATGAACCATGCATTCTCGTCGGAGGTGTGGTTCACGACCAGGTCCATGACGATCCTCAGACCTCTTATGTGTGCCTCGGCAAGCAGTCTGTCGAAGTCTGCCATGGTCCCGAACTCGGTCATGATGTCGCGATAGTCCGCGATATCGTATCCGTTATCGTCATTCGGAGACTTATAGATCGGGTTCAGCCAGATCACGTCTGCCCCGAGCTTCTTTACATAGTCCAGCTTTCCGATGATCCCGTTCAGGTCACCGATCCCGTCTCCGTTGCTGTCTGCAAAACTTCTCGGATAGATCTGATAGATGACCGCTTCTTTCCACCATGCTCTTTTATCGCTCATAATCTATGCCCCTTTTATCATGATTCCGCATATGTTTTTCCGCATACCTTCGGGCTGGCGATCAGCCCGGTGTGATTACATTATATTCTTCATATTACAGATTTTCTTCCTCTATTTTGATGTATTATTCCGTTATTTTAATCTATCATGATATCTTTCCGGCATCTTGTCTGGTCCAGACCGTATCCAGTCATATGATGTTGGGGTCACAAGTACCTTTTGCCCCCAGCTGTTGATGCGGATTGCTTCGTTGCAAAGTCGCGCGCGCACCGCGCACGAGATGCTTCGCAGCTCCCGCAATCCCATGCCATCTCGCATTCTCGGAATTTGCATATCGCTGTCACCCCTGCAGATGATGTAAGATAGTCTTATCAGATGCCGGCGGACTGCCGGCCAGGTTAGTATTTTCAAGCAAAGAGGGAGAATTTCATGAGCAGAATCTATCGTGGCAGCAAATACCGGATCACAGTCCTGACCGACCGGCTCTTTCGCTTCGAGTATTCCGAAGCCGGGCACTTTGTCGATGAGAAGACGTCTATGGCCGTATGCAGGGATTTTGATGACTGTATCATCGAAAAGCTTCCGGCGGAAGACGGCGGTCTGAAGCTGAAGACGGTCCGTCTTCTTCCCGGGAAGGACGGCGGTCCGGCAGTCAGAAAAGACGCGCTGATGCTGAGTTATGACGGAAGAGCATTTTCCTCGACAGGACTCCAGGTGAAGGACCTTGAGACCGGAGAGGTCTGGACCTGCAGCAACAGTTACGCAAGCACGGAGGGCAACCTTCAGGGAACGGCCAGGACCCTTGACCGGACTGACGGCGTCATCCCGATGGAAGAAGGGATCTTCTCCCGCGCGGGCTATGCCAAGATCGATGATTCGCTGTCTCCGATCATCGATGACAGCGGAGAGATGGTCGAACGGACCGAGCCGGAGACGGATCTCTACCTGTTCTTCTATGGAAAGGACTTTGCCGGAGGACTTTCCGCCTTCTATCATCTGACCGGCAAGACGCCGATGCTGCCCCGCTACGCTCTCGGCAACTGGTGGAGCAAGTATGAGAAATACACGGAAGAGAGCTACAACGCCCTGATGGACCAGTTTGAAGCCCATAAGATCCCGCTCTCGGTCGCCGTCATCGACATGGACTGGCACCTGACCGAGATCGACCACAAGTACGGGACCGGCTGGACCGGCTTCACCTGGAATCCGGAATACTTCCCGGACTATAAGCGTTTCCTGAAGGGACTGCATGACAGAGGTCTCGCCGTCACGCTGAACCTGCATCCGGCGGATGGGATCCGCGGCTACGAGGCCATGTATCCGCAGGTGGCGGAGGAACTCGGTCTGGATGCCGGGAAAGAAGAAGCGGCTGATTTTGACCTGTCGGACCCACATTTCCGGAAAGCATACTTTGACCTGGTCCTTCAGCCTTACGAGAAGGGCGGAGTAGACTTCTGGTGGATCGACTGGCAGCAGGGCACCCGCATGGGAAAGACCAATGTCGACCCGCTCTGGCTCCTGAACCACTACTCCTTCGAAGCGGCCGGCAAGGACAGGAAGAGACCGATGATCTTCTCGAGATACGCAGGCCCTGGAAGCCACCGCTATCCGATCGGATTCTCGGGAGACTCCTACGCCACCTGGAGGTCCCTCGATGTGCAGCCCTGGTTCACTTCCACCGCTTCCAACATCGGCTACGGCTGGTGGAGCCATGACATCGGCGGACACATGTTCGGCGACAGGGACGACGAACGCCTGACCCGCTGGGTCGAACTTGGAGTCTTCTCCCCGATCATGCGGCTCCACTCCTCCTCGAGCCCGTTCTTCGTCAAGGAGCCGTGGAAGGTAGAGCAGCCGTACGGAGACATCATCTCCCGTTATCTGAGACTGCGTCAGAGGCTGGTCCCTTACCTCTACACCATGAACTACCGCGCATGGCACGACGACATGCCGCTGGTCCGCCCGGTCTATTACCGATGCCCTGAGGACGAGCGCGCCTATGACGTCCCGAACGAATACTTCTTCGGCGACAGCCTGCTGGCCGGCGCCATCACGAAGCCGATCGACCGGACGCTCCGTCTGGCACCGGTCTCCATGCTGATACCGGAGGGCAGATGGATCGACGTCTTCACCGGCCACTGGTATCAGGGCGGCAGGAACGGCATCCGCAGAAAACTGTACCGGAAGATGGACAAGATCCCGGTCCTGATGAAGGAAGGAAGCCTGCTTCCCCTGCTTTGGGCGGAAGACGCGGAAGGAAGCCAGAAGAAGAAGGATACCGGAGATGTCTCGGGCAACCCGGTCCGCCTCATGCTGCTTGCAGCCGCAGGCGCAGATGGTTTCTTCACCCTGTACGAGGATGACAATGAGACCGTTGATTATCTGCAGGGAAAGTGCGCAAGGACAGAGTTCTCCATGAGCTGGAACGACGGTCAGGCTAAGATCAGCATCCTTCCGGCGGACGGTGACCTTTCCCTGGTCCCGGAAACACGCAGCTACAAGGTCTGCATCATCGGTGCAAAGCCGGCATCTGAACAGAAAGTCGCAGTCTCAGGAGCTGACGCTGAGACAGAAGTCACGGAGAAGGGTGTTAAGATCACCCTGCCTTCTGTCAAGACTGCAGAAGGCGTCACCTTCACTGTATCTGGTCTTGTACTGACTGAAAATGACTGGAAGACCGAGTGCCTGACTCTTCTCGCGGCGTCCTGGGGCGCTACCGAAGAAAAGGACAGGCTGCTGAGCGTTATCGAGGACTGTGACAGCCCGGAAGCATTCGGCAGATATGTCCGTGAGGCAGACCTCGACGAAAAGCTGAAGGACGCGCTGATCGAGCTGCTGTAAGACGGTCTGCGGTCGTTCAGCTTCTCCGATAACGCTGCGGTCGTCGCAGCCGCTTTCGATACCAAAGTATGCAAAAAGTCCGCCAGTGGCGGACCTTTTGCATCATCTCAAGGCTTTTGGCATAACGAGGTCCGAAGGGCTGACATCTCACAGAAGCCCGAACTCTCTCGCCGCCAGGACCGCCTCGCTCTTGCTGGAAGCCTGGAGCTTGCGGTAGTTCTGCTTGACGTGGTAGCGGACCGTCTCCGGCTTCATGCCAAGCTGCTGGGCTATATCGGTAAGCGAGAACCCCTTCGCCTGGAGCCGGAGTACCTTGAGAGCCTTCTCCGAGAAGTCAGAGGCCTGGATGACCTCATTGCTCAAGTAGCGGGGATACCGTTCGGCAACCCTGGCCGTCTCCTGAAGGCACTTCATAAGCCAGGCTTCCCGCTTCGGTTCGTCCTTCCCCGGATTCTTCTTCGCATACTCCAGGTCGATCTCGCGGAGGACTTCATCGTCCGTGAGATCGCCGTCCGGAAGACTTCCGGTTTTCCCCCTGCTCTGTTCCGTCAGCTTTCCGCCTTCTCTGTCAGCCGCTCCCGCTGCCAGAGGGGCGACCGGTTCACTGCTGAACTCTTCCACTTCGGAGAGATCGACCTTCTCCTCACCTTTGCCGGCCGCTCCCGCATACTCTTTCAGAAGCGGGAGAACAGCTGCACCCTCCCGGCTCACCATCCTGCTGAACCGATAGTAGAAGGTCAGGTCCATCGTCCTGAAGAATACCTTCTTCCAGCTCGCGTCCCCTCTGCGGTAACGGATCACCGACAGCAGAAGTCCGGCTTCCATGGCATTCATCGGCCGCTTGGATACCTTCGCATAGACAAGTATCTTCTCGAGAAGAGCAGTCGCCTTCATATAATCGCCTGACAGGATGTAGCACCTGACCTTGGTCAGGTAGCGGTAACGGTCCATCACTAAGAAATCAGCCGATTCTTCCGGCGCTTCTTCCTTCATCCAGCGGTCCACTTCCGATATATCCCCATGGCAGAGTGCGATCCTGCATGCCATGGCGCTGATGTTGGGCAGAAGCTTGTCTGCCTTGGCATCGATCGCCTTCTTGCGGAAGCTCTCCAGCTGGTACTGGGCATCCTCATAGCGTCCCGAATAAAGGTTCAGTTTCACAAGGACTCCTGTCGCGACGAACTCCATCTCCAGCTTTCCGCCGTTCTGGGCCTGCATCTGTCCTCTCGATGCAAGCGTGAGGACCTCCATCAGGTCCTCTCCCTTCTCATAGAAACTTTCCGCCAGGGCAAGACTCACCAGACCTCTTCCATATCTTCCGAGTGCCTTCTCCACGATCTTGCCGAGGGAGTATGCGAGTGCCCGGTCGTGCCTGCTCCAGTCGGCAAAGTCGAGGCCGCCATCCATTATGGAAGGCAGATTGGAAGTGACCGACAGCTCCGGAAGCTCGATCCCTCTGCTGAAGAGCAGGACCGGCGCCTTCCGGAAGATCTTCGCGATGTCCTTCACACCTCTGTGGGGCAGGGCGATATCCAGAATGATCAGCTGCCTCTGCGCTTCCCGTTTCTCCCAGCCGACCGCCTTCGTCTCAAACTCCTTCAGATGCTGATACCACTTCTCGCTCATCTCAGGATCCATGAGAAGGGAATACAGCATGCTCTCGCCTGACATCAGATAGATATTACCCTCGATCTCGTCATCCGAGAGAGACAGATAGTACTTTCTCATCTGGAAGTAGAATCCGCTTCCGGGATTCCTCTTGGAGTTCTGGATCAGCAGATTGCGCACACGGTCGCTGCCGATCTTCTCATACATGTCCAGAGCCTCCGAAAGCATCCCGTGAGTCTCGTAATACAGCCCCGCGTTATAGTAGAATTCGCGGACCGTAACGGAATCATAGACGCGGTCTCTTCGGATGCGGAACGCCGTGGCAGCGCCGTACCTGAGATGATACCAGTCATCCTCGTCCTTTATCAGGACCGATGTCCAGTTATTCACCTCCGCGATGATCTCATCCACCCGATGTCCGCCGGTGATATACTCTGCAAGGTCTTTGTTGAAGCGGTCGACCACACTGACCTGCATGCAGAATTCCGCGACATCCTGGTCGATCTTCGGTATGACGGAATAATTCAGATAATTGCTGAAAGCTTCCTTGATCAGAGGCTTCAGGTCCGAGGTAAGGCTTGCCCCGTCGCCCACAATTTTCTCTGCCAGCATCCGCATGGCCATAGGGTTCCCTATGGTGAAGTCCGCGATCTTTTTCGCAGTATCAGCGCTGATATCGAGCTCCGCGTCCTGGAAGAACTTCTCCGTATCCTCTGCATCCAGAGCAAGGTCCTTCTCGCCGATCACGATCAGCCCGTCGGCAAACTGGACCTGGGCAAGCCAGTCCGGATATGTGCTTCGCCCGATCAGGATCAGCCAGATGCCTTTTCTTTCTGCCAGACCGAGAAGAAGATTGCGGAACTTCTCCGCCTGGACATGATGAATGTCGTCGATCACGACACTGATATCAATGGCAGTGCTCTTCTTCCGAACTTCCTCTATCCGATCATTCAGAAGCTCTTCCAGATTGTCATCATCCGCACAGGAAACATAGACGTAATGTCTGGATTTCAGATAGTATCTGACAAGCTCTGTCTTTCCGAATCCGGTACCTCCGCCGATATACACGGTCTCCGAGAAGGTTCTGGCGTACTGAAGTTTTCTGAGAGCCGCTTTCGGCTCGATATACGTCATCTTTTTCATGAGCGGTGTACCCTGACCTTTCCGACCAGACAGCAAGAGCTTCCTTCTGATCCAATCGTAGCATAACCCTGATGCCATGTGCCATAAACCGTGGTGCATGCAAAAACATGCCGCTGGCAGCCTTTCTGTATACCCTGGAATGAAAACAGGGCACGGCAAGCTCTTGCCGTGCCCTGATCTTACTCATCTGACAGAACCGTTATCCCCAGGATCACTCAGCCTCGGTCTCTTCTACCTCGGTGGAAGCCTCAGCTTCGGTCGGACTCAGAGAATTGAAGATATTCAACGCAGTCGGTGTGAAATCGTCATCATCGTTCGGGGAGATCTGAAGGGTGAAGAACTGTCCGTCGGTGTTGCCGAACGCAACTCCGCTTGCCTTCTCATTCTTAAGATCAAATGTGACAGCCGGGATCCCGTTGCAGCTTACTTCCATAACGTTCTCAGCTCCATCGATAGCGGCGATCTGCTCCTCAGCCTGATCAAGGCTGGTAATATCAGTTTCCGAAGCAGTTACGCCTACAGTCCAGAGAACTCCGTCTCCGTTGCTGTCTTCCGGTTCCTGCGCAAGGAAGACAAGTCCGCTTCCTTCTACCTGGTCCTTGACGGAATCATCAACCTGATCGCCATTGACAAGGACGTTCCAGTCGGTCGGCAGATACAGATCAAATCCGAACACAGTGGAGATCCAGGTTCCATCGTATACGCTCTCATCGATGTTGTTGTAGTCCAGAGTCGGTACTTCTGCGCCTTCGGTCTCGCCTGCGAATGCTGCCATCGGAGTCAGTGCCATCGTAGCGGCCAGCGCGATTGCAAAAAGATTCTTCTTCATGATAACCCTCCTGATCGAATTCAGAAACCATTCCAATCTGACGTCCAGGAAGCTGACACGTCTGACAGCCTCCCGAAGGACATATGTGACAGCACGTCTGCCGTCCTGAAGTGATTATCCGTTCTGGCGCTCAAAAAGGGAACTCCCCAACAGGGTAGTTTTATTGTTTAAAACCTTTCTTTCCGACGATTTGTCAGATATCTTCTGCTGTTATGCAGCCATCTTCATACATCATGGAGACAGGATCCCCATCATATTCATCGCCGAAATAGTCATATACCGAGAGCATATAGAGGTAGGTCCCGTCGACCAGCTCCTGGTCCTCCATGACCGTATCCGAAGACCACACGATGGGGTCTGTCTGATAGTCATCCGTCGCCTCAAAGTCCTCTGTGACAGCCTTGAAGACGAATGCGACCTCGTCTCAGCTCTGCTGCCGGTCCGACGTCAGGCGGAGATCACTCACTCTGGAATTCGGGGAAGACACCAGAGTTGATGCCGCAGACATCGATCTTCTCTCCATTCAAAGTCACAACTGCCTTCAGCGGAGACTCTTCGGAAACCTCAAAGCCGAAGTCATACTCATTGCCGGAATCATCGATAACTTTTCCTGCTTCCGAATCAATCGTCATGGCAACGAATTCATCCTCAGAGCCGTCCGAATAGACCATACCGAGGATCAGCGTATCTACCGCATCGTTAAAGCCCATCGTTACCGCATCGTTGTTCTGATCACGGCCTGCATACCATACATACTCATTGACCAGTTCGGCGATAGAAGAGTTCACAAAGACACCGTCAACCGTGACAGAGCCATCTTCATTCGTAATGGTGACATTCGCATTATCCTTCTCTTCATAATGAAAGACGTAGTCTTTATCATCTGTCTCGTTGAAAACTCCCTAAAAGGGAAGTTTTCTAATAAAGAGCGGTCTTCCCGTCCGTAAAATCTTCAGTAAAAGTTGTCGTTCAAAAATCTTTACAACAGAATGGCTGTAATCTAAAATAATTCTGTTGATCTCACAGACCGCATCTTATGTGGTTCTCATTCTCTTAATATGCAAAGGGGCTGCCGGCGGCGGACTTTCTGCATCATGCATCTTCCGGAAGGACATGATCTATATGAAGATTGGTTTTGACAACGACAAGTATCTGAAGATTCAGTCTGAGCATATCCGCGAGAGGATCTCTCAGTTCGGCGGCAAACTCTATCTGGAATTCGGCGGGAAGCTCTTCGATGACTTCCACGCTTCCAGAGTGCTCCCGGGCTTCCATCCGGACTCCAAGATCACGATGCTCCGTCAGCTGAAAGACCAGGCGGAGATCATCATCGTCATCAACGCGGCAGATATCGAGAAGAATAAGGTCAGAGGTGACCTCGGGATCACCTACGACATGGATGTCCTGCGTCTGGCTGATGCATTTACCAGCTTCGGACTCAAGGTCAGCGGAGTCGTCCTGACCCGCTTCGATAGGCAGCCGTCAGCGATCGCCTACGAGAAGAAGCTGCAGAGCCTGGGCATGCGTGTCTACCGCCATTACCCGATCGAAGGCTATCCGTCCGATATCCCGCACATCGTCAGCGATGAGGGCTTCGGAAGAAATGATTATATCGAGACTACCCGTCCTCTGGTGGTCGTGACGGCTCCGGGACCCGGAAGCGGAAAGATGGCGACCTGCCTGTCCCAGCTCTATCATGAAAACCGCAGAGGAATCAAGGCGGGATACGCGAAGTTCGAGACCTTCCCGGTCTGGAACCTGCCCCTGAACCATCCGGTCAACCTGGCATACGAGGCGGCGACCGCGGATCTTGACGACGTCAACATGATCGATCCGTTTCATCTCGAGGCTTACGGCAAGACCTGCATCAACTATAACCGTGACGTGGAGGTCTTCCCGGTCCTCAATGCGATCTTTGAGAAGATCCAGGGAACTTCCCCTTACAAGTCTCCGACCGATATGGGTGTCAACATGGTCGGCTTCTGCATCAGCGACGATGAAGCCGTATCTGAGGCGGCAAAGCAGGAGATCATCCGCCGCTATTTTGCAGCGCTCTGCGACAGGCGCCGCGGCAATGCCGGGGACAGCCCGATCTTCAAGCTGGAGCTGCTGATGAAGAAGGCCGGCATCTCCGCAGCAGACCGTCCGTGCGTTCAGGCTGCCAATCTGAAAGCCGAGCAGACCGGCGGTCCGGCAGCGGCCATGCAGATGGAAGATGGAAAGATCCTGACCGGAAAAACTTCGACCCTTCTCGGAGCGTCCTCAGCTCTGCTTCTGAATTCCCTGAAGTATCTGGCAGGCATTGATGACGCCATCCAGCTTCTTCCTCCGACCATCATCGACCCGATCATGGATATGAAAGTGAAGCATCTGGGATCTGACGAAAGTTCCCTCCTTCACCTCAACGAGATTCTGATCGCCCTGGCCATGGCAGGAGTCAGCGACCCGAATGCCGCAAAGGCGATCGCTCAGCTCGACAGGCTGAAAGGTCTCCAGGCACACTCCTCCGTCATCCTCTCTCAGATCGACGAAGGTGTCTTCAAGAAACTCGGCATCAGCCTGACGTGTGAGCCGAAGTACGAACATCAGAAGCTTTACCACACCTGATGCGCTCCTGCCGGATGACAGCTGCAGCAGCTCTTCTTCGTCATTCCAGCGAATACTTCTCCACGTCCAGCATCGCCTTGCCTCTGCAGGAGAAGGAGATTCCGCCTGCCTCCTGTTCGGTATAGAGGGTGATGGTCATGACCTGGATCCCGTCATCGATGAAAGCTTCCGCACTGAAGCGGTCAACGATCAGGCGGATGGAGATTGCCTCATCTTCGCCCGGCACAAGCGCTCTTCTCTGATGGATGATAGCTCTTCTGGACCCGGAGAACTTGCGGTCGATACGGAGGATCCTTTCCTTCGGTCTCCAGATCAGCATCGAATAGTGTTCACCGGAACTTGCGAACTTGATCGTGAACCGGTCAAACAGCCTGCCTGCCTCTTCCGGACGGATCTTCATCGTAATGTCTACGCAGCGTCCCTTCACCCCGTCAAGAGTGATCTCGGATTCACTGTCCTTCTCAGCAAGATTCAGGGCGAGACTGGAGGAAAGATCTTCGTCCGGTCCTTCCACCTTCACATCCTTATATTCAATCCTGTCCCTTCTGAGGTTCTCCAGCTCACGGATCGGCTGCTGGTACAGCCTGCCATTCTTCACATGAAGTTCGCGCGGAAGCGACATCTGGCCGAACCACTTGAGGTCTTCACCTCTCATGGCTCCGGAAGTATCCCAGTTCTGCATCCATCCGATCATGACTCTTCTTCCGTCCGGAGTAAGAACGGTCTGCGGAGCATAGAAGTCGATGCCATAGTCGATGGACTGGTTCTGCTCCTCGGCAAGCCGGCCGTTCTCATCCAGATGGCCGATCAGGCAGAGGGTGCCGTTGCCGTTATGATACTCGAAGCCTTCCGGAAGCATATCCTGAGGACTCACAAGAAGAACGTCCTTGCCATCCAGCTCGAAGAAATCCGGGCACTCCCACATCCTGCCATAGCGGCAGCGGTTGGTATCCAGCGTATGATCATATTCCCAGTGGAATCCATCCTTACTGGAAAAGACCAGGATCTGCCCGCTCTTGTCCTTTATCGGTCGGTTGCCGACGATCGCGGCGAAGGTTCCGTCCGGCTTTCTCAGGATCTTTGGATCGCGGAAATCAAAGCTTCCGGCTCCTTCCGGCAGCTTATCCGCCGTAATGACCGGGTTGCCGCTGTACTTCTCATAGTCAAGGCCATCCCCGACGGCAAGGCACTGCTTCTGCACTTCCTTCAGGCTTCCGTCCGGCTGTGATTCCTTCGAAACTCCGGTATACATCAGAAGCTGTCTTCCATCATCAAGAGTGATGGCGCTTCCGGAGAAGCATCCGAACTGATCGTATGGCTCATCCGGTCCCATAGCGGCCGGAAGATACTGCCAGTGGATCAGGTCTTCCGATACCGCATGTCCCCAGTGCATCGGTCCCCAGACGATGTCATAGGGATGATACTGATAGAACATGTGATACTTCCCTTTATAATACGAAAAGCCGTTCGGATCATTCATCCAGCCGACCCTGGTGGAAAGATGGAAAAGCGGGCGTTCCCTGTCCGTGATCGTCTTCTCCACGATCTCCTCGTACTTTCTGGCCTCGCGCAGTACTTCGCTCATGTCTTAAATCTCCTCTGTTATGAAGCATACTGTCAGCGGCGGATCCGCCTTCTGCTGTCTTTGCTTCCCGTTTATACAGGGAAGTCCTGAAGTTGTCAATTCAAAACTTTGTCGTGCAGATTCCTGTGATCTTCCTCTTGTGATCCAGACATGCTGATCTTCAGGCAGTCTTTTCCAGATACGGAAAGGGCCATGGCTACCCTCTGGAATGCCGGCAGTCCATGGTCCTTTCTTCTGTCACGATCTCATAATGCTTTGGCGCAGATCGTCATCCGTATCTTCCGCCATAATATCCATGGCAGGTTTTTCAGGTTTTCCGGTTTTTGCCGGACAAATTGATGCGGGATCACTCAGCCTCTGTCTCAGAAGTACCGGTAGTCTCGACATAGCGGTCATACGCGCTCTGGTAAGCTTCCTTCAGCTCCTCGACGCCGCAGTCCTCAAGGGTGGAGAGATAATCTGTCCAGGAGTCGTCATCGATCCCGCCATCACGCAGCCACAGGCCTTCCTGCTCGGATACTGCGTTCTCGAAGTCGGTCTTGTACTCATCGATGGTATCCAGCTCATCCTGGTTGTATACGACATCGACCGGATAAGTTGTGGTAGAGTCTACGTACGGCATCCAGTAATCATAGAGGTCGGTCAGTCTCTCGACTGCTCTGTCCTCCAGCTGGAAGGTTGTCTGATAGTAATCGGAAAGGATCAGCTTCGGACCAAAGACTTCATACTGTCCCTTCAGCTCGCCGGCAGATACTCCGTACTTTTCCCTGGACTCATCATCGGTGATGGACTGCCATACGCCCTTGTCGTTCTGGCTGGTAAAGTAGACATCCTTCGGGCCATACTGGAGCTGCATGACGTTCTCCGGAGCATACCACTGATCATAGAACTTCAGAAGGTTGACCGGGCTCTCGCACTCGGAAGTGATGGAAAGCTGCCCTGCATTCGTTCCGCCGCCGGTACGGACCGTTACATTGTGGGTTCCGTCCGGGCCGTCCAGAACCGGAAGGAAGACATAATCCTTCGCATAATCTCCCATCAGCTCATCGATGTACCACCATGTGGAGACACCGACTTCACCCTGAGAGCACTTAGCCATAAGCTGGGTGGTATCCTGGGAGAACATCTCCGGGTCCATCAGACCCTCTTCCATCCAGCCGTGGAAGTATTCCAGTGCCTTTCTGTAATTGTCGGAAGTGCAGACAAAGTCAACGGTTCCGTCATCGTTCAGAACAAGGTCATTGATGACATCGTTCGGCCAGTTGGTGAATCCGAATCCGGCATAGAAGATGTTCTGACCCCAGCACCACTGATCAAAGCCTGTGGACATCGGGATGGTGGATCCTTCCGGATTGCCGTATTCCTTTGCAGACATATCGTTATCCTTGAATGCCTTCAGAACATCATGAAGTTCATCAAGGGTCTTCGGAACTTCCAGTCCGAGGTCATCCAGCCACTTCTTGTTGATCATGGAGAACTGCGGAATGGTGTAGATGGAATAGTCCTCATCTTTGCCGATCGCAGCGGTTCCCATCCTCTCTGCTGACGGAAGGCCATAGATGCATCCGTCATCCATGGTGATCGCAGCCTTGATATCCGGATGGTCTTCCAGGATCTTGGTCAGGTTCGGCATATACTCTTCGGTGATGTAAGGAGTCAGATCGATAAATGTTCCGTCGGCGCCATAGTTTGTCAGGTCATAGTTGGTGAAGCCAACACCCTGGAATGCATCCGGAAGAGTCCCGCCTGCGATAGCGATGTTGACCTGCTCGGCAAGAGAATCACTCTGGGTGTTCCACTTGATCGTGATCCCTGCATTGTCCTCCATCTCTTTCAGGACCGGATTGTCATCGTAACCCTTGCTCAGAGCTCCGATGCCGGACATGATCTCGAAGTCGGTCTGTGAAGTGTCAGTGTTGGCATCATCAGCCCATGCCATGCTTCCCATGGAAAGTGCTGTCGCGGCAGCAAGTGCCATTGCGATAAGTTTCTTCATATGTATGTACTCCTTTCTGAGTCCACTTGTGCCCGCCGGAGATGGTCTCCGGCGGCTATCTTATTCTGATCAGCCCTTGACAGCTCCTGCCATCATGCCTTTCTCAAAATATTTCTGGATAAACGGATAGATGATCAGCATCGGTGCAGCCGCAACGATGATGGAACTGAACTTGATCAGCTCGGTCAGCTTGTTCAGCTCTGCGTAGCCGCCCGAGATCGTGCTCGCCTGGGTTGCGGAAGCGCTGCTCTTGATCAGGACATTGCGGAGGACCAGCGGAAGCGGTGCCTTCTCCTGCCCCGGCAGATAGATCAGCGCTGTGAACCAGTCATTCCAGTAAGCAACCATGCTGAAGACCACCATGACCGCAAGCATGGAATAGGAAAGCGGGAAGACCACCTTGATAAAGGTCGTCCACTTGGAAGCGCCGTCGATCTCCGCCGCCTCGATCATCTCCTTCGGAATACTGTTCTCGAAGAAGTTGCGGACGATGATCATGTTTCCGACTGCAACGCCGCCCGGAAGGACCAGGGCCCAGATGGTATTGATCAGGCCTGTGTTCTTGACGATCAGGTAAGTCGGGACAAGTCCGCCGCCGAAGTACATCGTGATCAGGAAGAAGATCCCGAGTGCTTTTCTGCCCGGAAGATCCTTCACACTCAGCGGATAAGCGGTGAGATAGACCATCGCAACCGAGAAGATGGTTCCGACGACTGTGTATTTGATACTGTTCAGGTAACCTGTTACGATGCTCGAGTCTGCAAAGACTGCCTTGTAGCCATCGAGTGTAAGGCCGCTCGGAAGAAGGAAGGTCTTGCCGGCGTAGACATCATACGGGTTGGATATGGATGCAATCAGTACGTAGTAAAGCGGATAAGCGACAAGCAGCATCGCGATGACGCTGATGACGATCAGGACGATGTCACTGGACCGCTCCGACATACCGGTCGGCGTTCCGTTCTTTGTTTTCGCCATGATTCTCCTCCTCAGACAAGACTCGTGTCAGAATCAAGCTTCTTGGCGATCGAGTTGACGATGATCAGAAGGATGATATTGACGATCGTGTTAAACAGGCCCACGGCTGTCGAGTAACTGTACTTGGCATGCTCGATACCTTGCTGGTAGACATACACCGCGATGACATCCGATGTTGCCTTGTTCAGGTCGGTCTGCAGGAGCCAGACCTTCTCGAATCCGACATTCATCAGTCCGCCTGCCGCCATGATCAGCATCAGGACGATCGTCGACATCAGTTCCGGAAGATCGATGTGGAGGATCCTCTGGAAGAGGGACGCTCCGTCAACTTTCGCCGCCTCGTACAGGGAGGTATCGATATTGGACAAGGTTGCCATGTACACGATCATTCCCCATCCTGCATCCTGCCAGATACCGGATATGACGTAGATGCTGCGGAATGCACCTGCCTGGGACAGGAAATCTGTCGATGTATGGAAGATCAGGTTGATCAGTCCGCCTGATGGGCTCAGGAAGATACGGATCATACCACAGATAACCATCGTGGATATGAAGTGCGGCGCATACAGTACCGTCGACACCGTCTTCTTCAGCCTCTTGAACCTCATCTGGTTCAGCATCAGCGCGAGGATGATCGGAACCGGAAATCCCCACAGAAGGCTGTACAAACTGATAAGAAGCGTGTTACGGATCATTCTGCCGCAGGTAGGAGCCCGGAAGAACTTCGCAAACCACTTCATTCCGACCCAATTGGATCCCCACATTCCACGGCTGGCTTTGTAATCTCTGAATGCGATCTGGATCCCGTACATAGGAATGTACTTATAGATGATGGTCAGGACCACCGGGACCAGAAGCATTGCGTACAGCTGCCAGTTGGAAAGGATGCGGGCCTTGAGCGGTTTCTGGTGATGGACCAGGGCTGCCTGCGCAGGAGCCACTGCTTTACTGCTCATACTACTCTCTCCTAACTTTTTCTTGCTGCGCCTATTAGTTACATGAAGCTTTTTTTGTTGCTGCGCCTACTGGTTACATGAAACCGGACTGTCCGGAAAGATCAGACTCCGCGTGATCGGTGCGTGCTGTCTTCCGTGAAGCAGTTCAATGAAAATTGATGGGTTACCGGCATGCATTACGTGAAACGTTTCATAAAAGCGCGCCTTCCTGTACGTACTGTCTATCACCGTGAAAAGCTCGTGTTAACAAATTCTTTTAAAATAATCGGTATTTTGTGAATTTATTACAACTATTTTATTCATTTATTGTGCATTTTGTCTGCATGAAACACGTGAAACGATTCACATATATTCATGAAATATTTTCATGAAATAGTTTACAAGTTTCATTTCATGGGCTATAATACAGTAAACAACATTTCAGAATTGTAAGGATTGGAGAACCGGCAGTCATGGGCTTAAACAAAAAACCTTCCGTTCCCACTATGAAAGATGTCGCACAGCTCGCAGGGGTTTCCCTCGGTACCGTATCGAACGTAGTACGGGGGCTTCCCGTCGGGGAAGAATACCGGGAGAAGGTCGAGAATGCGATCCGTACTCTCAACTATAAAGTAAACAGCTATGCGCAAGGCCTGAAGGCGGACCGGACCAATACGGTCGCCGTTCTGGTCCCAAACCTGGTCAGTCCGTTTTTTGCCTATCTGGTGAATGATATCAGCCGCGCTCTTACCAAAAGATCCTACCGGATGATACTCTACTGCACCAGCTATAATCCGAAACTGGAACAGGAATATGTCAATCTTGCCAGGCAGAACAAAGTAGATGGCATCATCGGACTCACCTACAATCCAAAGCTGATCCTTGGCGAAGGGCTCCGCTTTGTCTCCATCGACCGCTGCATCAGCCCTTCTATCTCCTGTGTCGCATCCGACAACTTTCAGGGCGGCAGACTTGCGGCAGAGAAACTGGCTGAGCTTGGCTGCAGACATGTTGCCTTCTTCCGGATCGGATCTGTACTCGATAATGAGCCGAATAAAAGGAAAGCCGGTTTCGAGGACGGCTGCCGGGCCTTCGGTCTTTCCTACGATATGAAGATCCTTGAGGACGGCGATGACCAGATGGAGTGGTATCACTTTCTGGAAGACCATCTGCATGACGGGAAGCTCGACTTCGACGGTATCTTCTGCGTCAACGATGTCACTGCCCACATCAACATCGGTTTCCTGAACCGTCTTGGGGTGAAGGTTCCGGATGATGTCCAGGTCATCGGATACGATGGGACCCGCAGGTTTGGGGACCTCGAATACGAATGCTCCACGATCGTTCAGCCCACAAAGGAGATGGCCGAGATGAGTGTCCAGCTGCTTCTTCAGGACGATTCCGCTATTCGTCCTCCGCTGGTCTGCCTCCCCGTCACTTATGCTGCAGGCGGGACAACGAAAGAACCAATCGAATAAACTTTCAGATGAACTGTCATAAAGATTCGGAGATCAGCATATGAATACACGTCGCACATGGACGGGCTGGGGCAACTGGTGGTTCTATAACAAGGGATACGCCATCACAGCGATCCTGGTCCTGATTGCTCTGATCCGTTTCATCTATGGAAAAGTGACAGAAGTGAAGCCAGATCTTTCCGTTGCCATCGTCACCAATAACGTGATCCCGGAGGAAGCCGCCGCCCAGCTGGAGGCTGCGCTCGAGTCAGTATGCGAAGATTATAACCATGACGGCAAAGTCTATGTGAAGATCGCCGGTTACGGAGATCCCGATGCGGATGCCCTCGGAGCAGAAAGCGCAGCCTATAAACAGGCTTCCGAGACAGAGCTGATAGCTGATATCTCCTCCTGTGACAGTTACCTGTTCGTGACAGATGATCCAGTCTATCTTCAGCGGGAATATCAGATCCTGGCGAATCCGGATGGAAGCTGTCCGGAAGATACCGATTATTCTGCATCCGGCAAGACCATTCCTCTCACATCCCTTTTCAGCGAAAGAGACGGCATAACGAATGAATTTCTGAAGACATGCAGTATCGGAAGGAGATGCTTCTATGACGAAAAGACCTGCAAGTATATCGATGACCTACAGGCGCTGTGGAACAGCCTGGCAGCAAGGTGAAGGCATAAGCAGCCAGAAGACAAAACAGCTTCGGAGCGTGAAACATTTTCTTCTGACTTTTCTTCTGACTTTTCTTCTGGCAGCATCCGTCCTTTCCCTGTGCGGGTGTTCGGGCCCGGATGGATCCACCCTCTCCACGGAAGCGGACGGCAGCATCAAAGCCGGGGACTATCTGACCATCTCCCCTGCTCCGGCTCCGCTTACCCTGCTCGACAGCAAGGATACCCTGACAGCCGACGGACTTTACTATGCTTCCTGGACGGTCGGCGACAGCACAAGATACGAGAATGAAGACGGGCAGACGGTCGATCTCTATGAAGCGCAGGCAACCATGGTTGCATCCGAGCGGGACGATCCTGCCGCCGCATGGAAAGATATCGAAAGCTGGAGAAGCGCTTCCGAAGACAATTATGATATCTCCGATTCGCAGACAGAAAAGATCGGCGGGCAGGAGTATGAAGTCATCAAGTATAGGATGAAGAATCCGAAGTCGCCCTGGAAAGCCGGCGTATCCGCTTTCACAGCTGTTGGGAAGACCGCCGTCTGCACCGAGCTGACCTATCAGGACGGTTTTACGGAGGATCCGGAAGAGCTGCTGAGAAAGCTGCTGGAATGCTTTCACTATTCTGAAAGCTGAACATAAAAGGACCAGCGGCCTGCTTGCGAGCAGACCGCAGACGGGCTGCTCGCATAAGGAGGATATCTTCTATGGGAAAGATCTTCAACGTCATGCCGGGACCGGCTTCCGGAAAAAAGCTCGAAGGAAATGCCAGATTTCATGAACTTCTCAGCCGCGATACCCTGAGATTCATGAAAGTCAATCTGCTCACACTGCTCGGCTTTGCACCATTTTCAGCAGGACTGGTCCTCGCAGTCCTCACAAGCAGTCTTCTGGTCCTGCTCCCGGTCTGCCTGCTCTCCGGCATCCTGGCAGGTCCTGCACTGAGCTGTATGTATGACTGTGTCTTCCGCTCGCTCCGCGATGCCCCGGGCGGCGTCTGGGAAAACTATAAGAAAGCCTGGAAGCAGAACTTTAAAGGTTCCGTTCTTCCCGGCATGCTCTTCTGCACGATCTCCGGTCTGTACTGCTTTGTCCTGGCCATGTTCAGCTGGGCAAGCGTCTCCCAGTCTGCAGGAACCTATATCGCTTACTTTGCAGGGCTTATCGTCTTCTCACTGATCTTCACGGTACTCTGGCCGCTGATCGCCCTGTTTGACCAGAAACCATCCGACCGGATCCGGAATATCATCCTGTTTACCGCGCGCTATCTCTGGAAGGTCCTTCTCTGTGCTCTTCTGAACGCAGGCTACTGGATGATCATGGTCCTCTTTCTTCCGTGGTCTGTGTTCCTGCTGCCGCTTACCGGCTTCTGGTTCATCGTCTTTCTGACCAGCTTTCTCCTGTACGGGCCGCTCAATGAAGCCTTCGGGATCGAGCAGGCAATCTCAGAAAACTACCCGGACCAGGTTCCCTATTACGAAACTGACGATGAATGGGCTGAGAGAAGGATGAAGGAAGACGCTGCGGAAAGAGCGAGACGCTTCGAAGAGCAGGAAAAAAAGTTTTCTTGACTTTCGTGGTTTCGGGATCCTATGATGAAACTCTGTAAGTATCCGGAAACCACGGGGTATCAGAAAGTGACAGTCCCCGGGAGTGAAGTCTACGGAAGGGGACACGGCCACGGTTCACGATTTCACAAAGGGCAGACTGCTGATGCCCATGATCAAGTTCACAGTTCCTTTCATCCTTGCCAACTATCTGCAGCTTACTTACAACGCAGTCGACAGCATCATCGTCGGACGTTTTCTTGGCTCGGATGCGCTGGCATCCGTCGGCGCCGCTAATCCCCTGATGTCCCTGCTCATCATGCTGCTGAGAGGGACCACTCTCGGGACCGGCATCCTGATCGGATCCCTTTTCGGAGCAAGGGAATACGACCGTCTGCGAAAACAGATCTCGACCGGACTTACGGCCGGCATTGCAGCTGCCCTGGTCCTGAGTCTCTTTACCGGACTTTTCTCCGGCCAGATTCTCTCTCTCCTGCAGATCGCCCCATCGATCCACGCATCTTCCGCCCGGTATCTGAGGATCATCTCCGCAGGGCTGATCTTCACTTTTCTCTATAATTACCTGTCCTCCGTACTCCAGGCACTCGGGGACGGCAGGACTCCGCTGATCTTTCTTGCGATCAGTGCCGTCGTCAACATTCTGGCAGACCTGCTCCTGGTCGTCGTCTTCCGGATGGGTGTTCCCGGAGCAGCAGCAGCCACTGTCCTCAGTGAGGCAGTCTCCTGTCTGCTTTGCATGGTCTTCATCAAAAGGAACGTTCCTCTCCTCGATATGGGAAGGAGATGGTTTTCTTTCGACTTTTCTCTTCTGGGGAAGACTCTCCGGTACGGATCGGTCTCAGCCATACAGCAGGCGACCGTGCAGCTTGGGATCGTCGGTGTCCAGGGAATCGTCAATACCCTCGGGGCCGGAACGACCGCTGCCTTCGCAGCCGCAAACCGGATCGATGACTTTGCGCTGATCCCGACAAGGAGCATCGCCAATGCCATGACTTCCGTGATCGCGCAGAATTACGGAGCAGGAAACCGGAAAAGGATCAAAGATGGCTTCCGGCTTGGAACATACCTTGACGTCGGATACGGGATCGGTGCAGGGATCCTGCTTTCCTTCCTGTCGGCATCCGCCATGCTTCTGTTTACGAAAGACTCGGCGGTCATACAGGAAGGCGATACCTACCTCCGCCTGATCAGCCTGATGTACGGACTTCCGGCTCTGACCAACGTCGTCCAGGGATACTTCCGCGGCAACGGAGACCTGAAGATCACCCTGATCAGTTCCATCGTCAACATGGGAATACGGTTTCTGACCGCTCTTCTGCTGGTTCTTCACTTCGGCATGGATATCGCGGCAGTCCCCTGGAGCTGCCTCTCCGGCTGGCTCTTCATGCTGGCTTACGAGCTGCCTTTCCTGATACACACCATGAGGAAAAGACCGGCTGTAAGCTGATCCCATCGGGCAGCTGATTGCCTCACAGACCATTCATCATCAATCTGCAGGACTGGAACATCTCTATGAAAAAAGTAGATTTCAGAAACGGAAATATCGTACGCAGCATCCTCCAGACCGCCTTCCCTATGCTGGTGGCGCAGGTTCTGACCCTGCTCTATAACATTGTGGACAGGATCTACATCGGAAGGATCCCGGAAGTCGGAACGGAAGCGCTCGGAGCCGTCGGCTTCTGCTTCCCCCTCATCATTATCGTCACTGCCTTCACGAACATGTTCGGTCTCGGCGGAGCCCCGCTCTTCTCCATGCAGCTGGGCCGCAAGGATAAGGAAAAGGCCGGCGCCATCCTGAACACATCCCTGCGCCTGCTGATTCTCTTCGCCATTCCAATAACACTCCTTGGGGAACTCTTCGCCGGCCCGATCCTGGTCCTGTTCGGCGCCGGCAGGCAGGAGCTTGCTTTCGCCCTCCCCTATCTCCGGATCTACATGACCGGCACCATCTTCTCCATGATTGCAACCGGGATCAACCCATTCATCACTGCAGAGGGCTATTCCCTCTACGGCATGGTGACAGTCACCGTCGGGGCGGTGGCAAACCTGCTCCTCGACCCCCTCTTCATCTTCACATTCCATATGGGAGTGGAAGGCGCCGCGATCGCTACCGTCATCTCGCAGCTGCTGTCCATGCTGCTTGCGGTCAATTTCCTGGGAAGTTCCAGAAATGAGTTCCGCATTCACTTTTCGAAAGATGAAGAAGGACGTTTCCTTCCGTACGGCAAGGAGATCGCCAATCTCGGAACCGCCCCGTTCATCATGCAGATCACAAACTCCCTGGTCAACATCGTCTGCAACCAGATGCTCATGACCCATGGCGGCGCCCTCTATGTCTCCGCGATGACGACGATCAATTCTGTCCGGCAGATCCTGGATACCCCGGTCATGGCGATCACAGAAGGATCTTCCCCGGCCATCAACTTCAATTATGGAGCCCGGCAGCCTGGGCGAGTGAGGTCCGCCATCAAGGTCATGACCTCCATGGCCATACCTTATACCGCCGCCATCTGGCTGCTGATCATGATCCGTCCGGATATGTTCATCCGGATCTTTACCCAGGATGAGGAGCTGATCCGGGTCGCTGCCCCCGGCCTTCACTTATACTTCTTCGCCTTTATCTTCCAGTCCCTGCAGTACAGCGGACAGACCGTATTCAAGGCGCTGAACAAGAAAAACCATGCCGTATTCTTCAGCCTGTTCCGTAAAGTGATCCTTGTGGTCCCGCTGACTCTGCTCCTTCCGGGTATCTTCGGCTTCGGGACAGACGGCGTCTTCATGGCGGAGCCGATCTCCAACTTCGTCGGCGGGCTCGCCTGTTTCATCACGATGATCCTGACAGTAATGCCGGAACTGAAGCGGATGCCTTCTTTATAAAATTTTCTACCGCATCCACGGTCTTCTTCTGCTGCTCCTCTGCAGAGATCTCCGCTTCTCCGTCACCCTTCTGGATCCCGTAATTGCCGAACTGGGCATGATTTCCTCCCACGATCTTCACAATATCGGCGTCCTTCGGCAGATCAGAGATCTTATCCTCAATCTTCTGCGGATCAAGATCATCAGTCCCATAGACGGAAAGGACCGGCAAGCCAAAGTCCGCGATCGACCCGGCCGGATAGGAAGCAAAGAAGATCATTCCAGCGTAAGGCATATCGCCTTTCTTCAGATGGGAAGAGAGATTCATGGATGCGGCCGCTCCGCCCATCGAATGCCCGGAAAGGAACCATCTCTTATAATTCTGCCCGGAATACTCCTGCATGATCCTGTCTGCCGCATTCACATCAAAGATCGCAAAGTGCAGAGGCATATCCGCAAGGATGCAGTCGGTGCCTGTCTCTGCGATCTGCAGAAGCAGAGGAGCATAGGCATAGGTCTCAACCTTTGCGCCTGGGTAGAAGATCAGAGCATTCTCCGTCCCCGGTCCGTCGAACAGATAGGATTTCGTTCCCTGGGTCACGCTGACGTCCGCACTTCCTTTCATAGCTTCAAGCGCCGTATGGTCAGCCTGATAGTACTGATGAAAATAGACTGCCATGGCGACCACCAGCGCTGCAACGATCCCGAGGATCACAGCCATGACGATCCCGAACACATGACTTTCTCTTTTCTCTGTCTGTGCTCCCATGTTATGCCTCACTTCCTGTCATGTTCCAGCCTCTCCTCGAATGAGAATTATTCTCAATAAAAAGTCTGAATCTCTCCTCTGATCCCGTATTCTTCTCTGAAATCATCAAGATCTTTCTCATCACGGATCAGCTTCACAGAAGTAAAATGTCCGTCCGATATCCTTCTGAATCCGGCGACTTTCTCACCACTGCAGATGCTCGCCCGGATCATCGGGACCTCTTTTTCTTTATCATAGGCGGAACGCACCGCCTTCTTATGATTCCAGAAAGCCATAGATCAAAGTCACCTCCTGACAGTATCTCCGCATAACACTGCTTTTATGCTTTTATGCTTTTCCGCTCCGCCTGCTTTCCGTTACTCAGTCACTTCTGTGTATTATCACATCAGTCTCTGCCTGACCGCAGCAAAACACACCTTGCACATCCCCTCAGAGATTCCCACCGGGATAGAATCAACGAAGGTATATTTTCCGGTTCTTTCATAGGCAGGAAACAGACTTTCTGACCAGGTGGCGGAGACCTTCCCTGCCTTCAAGATCGACTTTGATATACCATGGATATTTTTACTCTTCTGCGCAGAGCACATCGTGGTTGATGGTCTCGTAGAAGTGGCTGCGGAACTGATGACTGCTTCCGGGATACCTGGCCATCAGCCACATAGCTTTGGTAACGGTAGCTTCGAATGTCATATCGTAAGCTTCGATCAGCCGGAAGTCTTTCTTGACCTTATGACCGACCTGATAGATCTCCATGTTCGAACCTTCATTGACGACCTGGGTCGCGATGACGATGAACTTGCCCTTATCAGCCCATCTTTTCATCTCCGTGTAAAACTCATTCATAAGACGGTCCGGGATCCCTCCCACTCCGAAGGATTCGATGACGATACAGTCGTAATTCTCGAAAAGATAACCCAGCATCTCCGGGCGGGAACAGGGAATCAGCTTCATGACGCAGATGGAGTCTGACATCTGTTCCTGAAATATGACCGGCTTCGTATAAGGCTGGTAGGGAAGATAGCGGATGATCCTTCCGTCCATGATCTTGGCGAGGACCGGAAAGTTCACGCTGTAGAAAGCGTTGCTGGACCGTGACATCATCTTCTTGGCCCGGGTACCCGCTATCACATTACCGTCGAAGACAAGGACAACATCCTCGGAATAATCATCGCAGGCATACAGAATACTGTCTCGGAGGTTCGTCCTGGCGTCCGTGTCATCGATATTGATCGGCCTCTGGGACCCGGTGATCACGATCGGCTTGCGGGAATTCTGCACCATGTAGCTGAGCGCGGCGCTTGTGTAAGCCATAGTGTCCGTGCCATGTGTTATGACGAAACCGTCATAGTGATCATACTCCCGTCTCAGGGAGGAAACGATGTCAGTCCACACGGCCGGCGTCATATTCGTCGAATCAATGTTGCAGAGCTGGAGGATATCCACACTGCAGACAGCCTTCACTTCCGGGACATAGCCAAGAAGCTCTTCGGCTGTCAGACCGGGCCGGAGACCATCTTTTGTCTGAATGGAAGCGATGGTCCCTCCGGTCGATATAAGAAGTATCTTTTTCACCACATCATTCTCCGATTCATCCGCATCAGATGCCGGGCAGGAGATTCATCCGCATCAGATGCCGGGCAGGAGTAACTTCTGACCCAAACAACTTTATCATAGCATAGTTAAACTGATATCCACTAAATTATTTCAGGAATACAAAGCGGGGATNNGTGATGCCGAGTTGGTTGACGTCGTTCCGCTGCAGCAGTCAGGAAAAGCAGACTTCAGCTGTCAAATTTCTGGCTTTTTCATCGCTGATATGGGATAATGAAGTACATATAAGCAGACAGGAGCTATCGTTATGCAGATGATTCTTTTCGTATACATGCTGACCATCAGCATCATCACATTCATCACTTATGGCATAGACAAGTGGAAAGCTGTCCACAACCGTTTCAGGATCAGGGAATCTGTGCTGCTCGGGCTTGCCGCGGCGGGCGGGGCGGTCGGAGCACTGGCCGGAATGTATGCATTCCATCACAAGACAAGAAAAAGAAAGTTTAATGCAGGAGTCCCGCTTCTGGCAGTTCTCTGGAACGTTATACTTCTGATGGCATAGGAAAGAATTCGGATATTATACTCACCGCTGTCAGACTCTATCCCGAGCTTCTTCCTGTCTGCAGCCCTTCTCCGCAGGGAACCTCTTATTCTTCCGGCTGGCCTTTGGTCATTCTGTCCTTGACCGGGGCAAAGCAGACTTTGCAGCTGCCGCCGGATATATAGACAGGGATCTCATCATCGAAGCTGTAGATATGGGTCTCGCAGTCCTTCTCGAAGAGAAAGACGATCACCTGCAGTCGCTTCGGTTCGATCAGCCAATATTCTCTTACTCCTGCGTTCTCATACTTCTGCAGTTTGATGAAACGATCACGCTTTTTGGACGAGGGAGACACGACTTCCGCCAGGAAGTCCGGTGCCCCGAAGATCCGCTGGCCGCTGTCCTGCTCCGGACTGCAGCAGACGATCACATCCGGCTGGACCATCGTCTTGTTGTCCTTATCCAGCTGCACGTCAAGCGGAGACATATAAGGCCGACATTCAGAAGGATGCTCTTCCGCACAAGTCATTAACCTATAGTACAGATATCCGGCGATCACCTGGTGGTCCCTGGTGGGAGAAGCCATATCGTAGATCACCCCGTCGATCAGCTCATACCGCTGGTCGTCCGGCAGTGCGAAGTAATCCTCTATGGTATACTCGCCCTGTTTCTTGCTGCCGTACGGATTGTCCGGCTGCAGCGCACTGGTATCGTACACTGCTGAGCCTTCTTTCACTCCGCTCTTCCCTGATCTCCCGGTGAGATCATACGGGTATGTCTCCATACCAGGAACGTCTGTCCCTCCGCGATCTGCCGCATGACGTTCACTGCTGTCAAGAATCGCCGACAGCTTCTCGATCGTGTCCCTTCTGGGGCTTTTCGTCTGTCCGCTGAAGATCTTCCTCAGCGTCGAGACCGGAACACCGGCAAGTTTTGCAAGCGTCTCGATCGAATAGCCAAGTTCCTGCTTCCGCTTCTTCATATCTTCCAGAGTCATGTCCGATACCTCCCAGTGGCTTCATTCTTATTGATACCAATATGATAAGTCCTGGTCAGTATATGGTCAATATGGTATATTGACGGTATTTTTACGGACATATCGTCCAATTTGCCGGAGGAGAACCACACCCCCGTACGGCAGCCATTCTCAATCCTTCCTGAACATTGCATCCGCAATGCGTACACAATCCCCATGCAGGCATGGGCGGCGGCATCCTACAGGCGCACGGCTATCGTACCTGATAGGTGACTTTCCCCAGCCTGCCGTTCTCCGAATAGTCGATCGGACAGTCGATGACGCTCGGGGCCTTCTGCGAAAAGGCGTCTTTCAGGATTCCGCGAAGGTCCTCTGCCTTTTCGACGCGGTAGCCCATGCATCCGAAACTTTCCGCCATCTTCACAAAGTCCGGGTTGCCGAAGCTGACGTCATAGCTCTCGCCGTAGCGGTTCTCCTGCTTCCATTTGATAAGGCCGTAGTGATCGTCACGGAAGATCAGCGTGACGAAGTTCGTTCCGAGGCGGACAGCCGTCTCAAGCTCCTGATTGTTCATCAGGAAGCCTCCGTCTCCCGTGGCTGCGATGACCCTGCGGTCGGGATAGAGAAGTTTCGCAGCCACCGCACCCGGGACTGCTATGCCCATCGTCGCAAATCCGTTGGATATGATCGAGGTGAGGGGCCTGTAGCATGGGTAATCCCTCGCGATCCACATCTTATGGGCCCCTACATCCGAGATGAGAATATCGTCCTCACTGTCCATGACGGCCCGGATATCCGCGATGACCTTCTGCGGCTTCATCGGGAAGGAAAGGTCCCCGGCCTCCTTATTAGACTCCGCGAGCATCATTTTCCGTAAGGCGAATGCCCACTCCGGCTCTTCCTCCCGCCCGGCGATCATGCTGATCCGGTCGAGTGAAGCGGAGATATCGCCGATCACAGTCACGCCTGGCTGGTAATTCTTGTTGATATGGGGGGAACGCGCTCCGATGTGGACGATTCTGTGGATGCCGCCCTTGTTCCAGCGCTCCGGCGCCAGCTCCACGATATCGTAGCCGACCGCGATGACCAGGTCCGCCGCCTCGATGGCCGCGTCCGCATAGTCCCGGCCGGGTACGCCGATCGTGCTGATCATGTAAGGGTCGGTCCAGGGAAGGACACCCTTGGCCATCATGGTCGTGATGACCGGGATCTTCAGCTTTCTTGCAAGATGTCTCACTGCTTCGGTTGCGTGATTGCGGATGGCGGAATGGCCGCACAGGATGATGGGACGTTTCGCGGCTGTGATGGCGTTGGCGGCATGGTCGATCGAAGAGGGGTCCGGGATCTCCGGATAGGAAGTAGGCTTCTGCAGCATCATGGTCCCGGTGCCTTCCTCCACCTGCATGGCTGCGACGTCACAGGGAAGATCGATGTAGCTGGCTCCCGGCTTCTCAGACTCAGCATACTTGAAGGCGATGGCGACGATCTCATTCACCGTATCCGGGCGGATGATCTGCTTGCTGCGCTTGGTGATCGGAGCAAACATGGCCGTCAGGTCCAGGTACTGATGGGACGTCAGGTGCATCTTCTCGCTCGGGACCTGGCCGGTGATCGCGATCAGCGGCGCCCCGTCGGAATTGGCGTCCGCGACCCCCGTGACCAGATTGGTAGCGCCCGGGCCGAGGGTGGACAGGCACACTCCTGCCTTTCCAGTCAGCCTTCCGACCAGATCCGCCATGAATGCGGCCCCCTGTTCATGCCGTGTCACGATGAACGTGATCTGTTCCGACTCCCGGAGCGCCTTCACGATCTCCAGATTCTCCTCGCCCGGGATGCCGAAGACATACCGGACTCCTTCCTGTTCCAGGCACTTTACCAGAACCTCTGCTGCTGTCATATCCTTTCCCTCTCACAATCCTCTCTGAAAACTGCAGTGCTGAGTCTTCTCCCAGACGATCTTACCGGATCCGCTTCTCCGCTCCCTGCGGTATGATCTTGAAGACTGCCGTTGCCTGATAGGTCAGCGGTTCATTGCGTACGAAGAACAGCCTTCCGTCGACCGGACTGACAAGCTCTTCCTTCAGCTCATTCGTATAGGTATCGCGGATCTCGGCAAGCTTCTGGCCTGCCGTCACACGGTCACCGGCGCCTGCAGTCGGGAAAAAGAATCCGGCACAGGACGTCCGCACAGAAGCAAGGTCCGGCGTCTCCACGATCTCGCTGAAATAGCCGCCCGGGATCCTGTCCTTCAGGATCCCCTGCGTATGCAGGAAGCGGAAGACTCCGTCCACTGCCTGACGCGCGCTGGTCTCATCGATATGGTTGGTCTCCGTCGTATAGAGAGAGAAAGCCTTCGTGTCCCAGATCTGCCAGTTGTAGTTGAGGGTAGTGGTGTCGAAAGGTCTCGGCACATGCAGCACGACATACGGGAAGCCGAACTTCAGCGCCAGCTCAGGGTCCTCCAGGCCGGTCTTCATGATCCGGACATGCGGAAGAAAACGGCCGGGCATGTAGAAGGAAGCAAACTGGATCCCATAGCGGTAGACCTTTGCCACATCAAAAAGAGCGGCTGCGATACGCTGGGTCGTCTCACCCAGATCGTAGCCGGGATACATGCGGTTGATATCCGTATTGTCGGCCGTCCAGAAACGCTTCTTGGCATTGATGGAGTAAGGATTGACGCAGGGGACCACACAGATCTGCTTTCCCTGGCAGATGCCGCCCCGCTCTTCCAGATCCCTGAGGCGCCTCACAAGAAGCGACGTCACGTAAAGCTGCTGATATTCATTGCCGCGCTGGGCACCGACGATACAGACCGACTTCTCGCCTTCTCCGAACAGAAAACTCCGGATCCGGAAAGCATCCCGGTAGATCGCCGGAAGCTCCATAACCATCTCTTCACGCATAAAACTCTCCCGCCGGACGGCCCGGCCTTCCATTCTGTTTCCATAAGTTCCGGACAGTATGTTCCCACGACGAAGTCCGAAACCTTATCCGCGTTTCAGGATCCTGCCCATCAGGGAGCCTGCCGCGGTCAGCGGGTATTCTCTCTGGGTGAACAGCCAGCCGGAATACGGCGCCGTGACCGTCTCGAAGATCTCCCCTGTCAGCGGACTGACCAGTCTTCCGATGACCTGACCCTTCTCCACCTCATCGCCGGCAGCTGTATCCGCGATATAGATCCCGCCTCTCGGGGCATTCAGGTAGCAGATCTCATCGGGATCCGTCGATATGATTGGTTTCTTCACCGGACCTGTCTTCCCGGCCCAGATGCCCATCTGGTGCATCAGGTGGAAGATCCCTTCCGTCACCTGGCAGCCGATGCTCTTCGTGATCCGCATGCCGATTCCCATCTCGATGACCAGGACCCGAGTCCCGATGCTGTTCAGACTGTAGGCAAATGTGGATTCCAGCACGGTTGCGTTCGGGTGGACCCAGATCAGATCGACATTCATCGATTCTGCATAGGGAACAAGTTCCTTCTGATGCAGAGTGTTGATCCGGATCTGCGGCACCTCGGTGAGGTAAGCGTTGCTGGCATGGATGTCGAGGACCATATCGCTGCCCGACACGTCCTGGATGATCAGGGACGCCAGATATTCGTTCATATCACCGTCCTTCTGCCCGGGAAAGATGCGATTCATATCCAGGTCAAAGGCAGGGATCCCCCTCATCATGGAATCGATGCCGAAAGGATTCATGGCCGGATAGATATCAACCGTTCCGGTGAGGAGCTCCGGATGCTCCCGGATCCGCTTTCCGACCTCGTAGCAGACATACTGCCCTTCCAGTTCATCCCCATGGATACCTGTGACAACGGAAAAACGGCCTCCGCCGTCCTTATCCGGCGATGGCTTCCATCGATATTTCTCGATCTTTAATCTCTCGTCGACAGGAAGCTCGACGGAGGCGACATGTTCTACCATAATGCCTGCACTTTCTCTTTCGGTCTCTACTGTGGTATCTGTCCCCGATAACAGGGGGCAGACTCGCGGCCAGCTGCTTCGGGACCAGGCGAATCTGTCCATGACAACAGGGGGACAGGTACCGCAGACTGCTGTCATGAGAAGTAGCTCTCCAGTCCTACTTCCACTGCGTTTGCGGTGACATACATCTTCTGCTGCGCGGCGCCGCGGAAAACGCCCCGGTTGACCAGGGTATCCATGCAGCTGCGTCCGTGTGCAAAGCTGATGTGGGAATCCGTGACCCTGACATCGTTGGTCGGGTCATACCCCATCCATACTCCGTTCTGCCAGGCTTCGACCCAGGCATGACTTTTTCCGGTCCCGACCAGGATCCCTGCGACGTACCTGCACGGAACCTTGTGAAGTCTCAGAAGTGAGATGAGGATATGCGCGTAGTCCTGGCATACGCCCATCCTGCAGTAGCAGGCGTCTTCCGCAGTCGTCCCGACATGTGTCACGCCTGGCCTGTAGATCATGCGCTCATATACCGCATGACACAGCTGCATGGGCAGATCTTCCGGATCAGCCGGAGAGATCCGGCTGTCTAAAGCAAGGATCGATGGCCCTGGCTTCGTAAGCGTACTGTCTGTAAGATAGATCCCGCAGTCTCTTCTGTCCGGAGCCGGGATCCCTTCGGAAAGACCCGTCTGGGCAAGACCGGCCACCCCGATGTAGAGACGCGAGTGGGAAGGCTCATTTACTCCATAGATATAGTCGTTGCCGAAAGAATCTACCCCTTCAGCTGTCCAGCCTGAAGGCTCGATGTCCGTCTGAAGGTCCGTAATCTTCTGGTATCCATCCGACTTCGGAAAACAGCGGAAGGAAAAGTAATGCTCCGTGACAGGCTGTGAAAAACGAAGTTCCATATGATAAGTAAAACGAAGAGTCTTCATATCAGGCTTTCCACATTCTCGACAATCATCTGATAGTCATCAAATGACGGATGACGGTCTGCATGTGAGATGTCGCTCATCCGCTGCAGCCGCTTTCTGTCATAAACGATCCCGCTTTTATCGATACGCCCCTGAAGGCGCTCCACCTCGCGGGCGATCCGCTTCATGTCCTTGTTCATGCGGCTGTAGAGGTCGATCCTTTCGACGATCTTGCCGACTTTGAGGAGGTTGCGGACTCTTTCATCCAGGATCACGTCGTCGGTCATCCCCCAGAATGCGACGATCAGGTCCTGCACTCCCTGCAGGTCGATCATCGGACTTTCGCTCTTCTCCGCCGTATCCATCTCGTAGATTGCCTCCTGGATGTAGGAAAGACTGGCGGAACCAATCAGCTCACGCATGATCACGGCGTTGTCGAAGCACCGCTCGAGGCTGTACCGGATGGAATCCGGGTTGGACCGGTCAAAGCAGTATCTCTTATTGAAATCCTTCTTGTCGGCATAGATATCCGCGATCTCCAGGTTCCTGAGCATCACTTTGTAAGCCTCAGGATCGCCGTCGATCATCTCGTCGAATACTGAAGCGAACAGGTCGAGGGAGGTATAGACTCTCTCCGTGTAGCGTCCGAGCCAGTAAAGCTCATCCGTATGCGTTTTGGACAATGCGTATTTTTCCATATCGTGTTTCCCCGCAAAGTTTATCTGATCTTCGAACATGCGCGCCTGGGTCACGCCAGTACCCATGTATCCTTGAATCCGCCCCCCTGAGAGGAGTTGACAACAAAGGAAGCCGGATTTCTGGTAAACCTGGTCAAGCCGCTCTTCCAGACGACCGGTTCGTCGTCCATGAGCACGAACGCTCTCAGATCGGCTTTCCTCGATACGATATTTCCTTCATCGTAGAGGTCCAGATCCTGGAAGTCGATGACTTCCTGGGCAATGAATCTTCTCGGCTCTTTCTGGATCAGCTTCTTGAAGGCATCCTGTTTTTCAGCGTCCATATCCTTGCCGAAGAAGACGCCGTAGCCGCCGGCCTCGGCGACGTCCTTGATGACCAGCCTGCTGAAATTCAGAAGCACATAATCGCGGTCCTTCTCGTAATAGACAAGATAGGTCGGGGCATTCGGGATGATCGCATCCTCGCCCAGATAATACCGGATCATCTTCGGAACAAAGTAATAGATCCCCTTGTCGTCGGCAACTCCGTTTCCCGGAGCGTTGAGCAGGGCGACGCCGCCCTTCCGGTAGACATCGAAGATATGCGGCACGCCGATCACCGATTCCGGGTTGAAGTTCATGGGATCGAGGTATTCGTCTGAGATCCTTCTGTAGACAGCCCCGACACGCTCGCGGTTGCCCTCGACATCGCGGAAATACAGCCCGTCCCGCTCGACAAACAGGTCGCTGCCGTCCGTGAGGTGGGCCCCGATCTTCTCGGCAAGGTAGGAATGCTCAAAGTAGGCTGCATTGAACCGCCCCGGAGTCAGGATCACATTCAGACCGCCCCGGTTCACATGGTCCATGGTCCGTCTCAGCAGCTCCGCATAATTTCGATTATCTTCGATATGAACATTCTCGAAGGTCTGAGGCGTCGCCTTTCTCATCAGGTCCCGGGCGATCATCGGATACGAAGCGCCGGACGGGATCCGGAGATTGTCTTCCAGGATGTACCACTGGCCATCCTTGCCCTTGACCAGATCGATACCGGAGATGTGAGAAAAGATCCCTTCCGGCGGGACAAAGCCATCGCACTGGGCAAGAAAGCCGCTGCCTGCGTAGACAAACTCCTCCGGGACCACTCCATCCTTAAGGATCTGTTTCTTCGTATAGATGTCCTTCAGGAACAGGTTGAGCGCCGTCACGCGCTGTTTCAGGCCTTTTTCCAGGACCGCAAACTCATCTTTCTCGATCACGCGCGGGATCGGATCATACGGAAAAAGCTGTTCTTTGAATGTTCCGTTCTTGTAGATCCCGAATTTCACGCCATAGCGGGCAAGAAGCTGATTGATCTTCCTGCTGTGCTGTCCGAGGTTCCTCCGGAACAGCTCCTTCTCCTGAATATCCATAATCTTCTCCTGTCAGATTCCCAGAACTGTCTTCGCGGATGCGACGATCAGCTCAGCCGTCTTGTCCACTCCGAACCTGGAGCTGTCGAGGATAATGTCGCAGTCCGTGTATTCGGAGATCCCTTCGAGATTCTTCACGTACCGTCTTCTGTATCTGGCACGTGCCAGATCGACGTCATGGATCATACGCTCTGCTTCGCTGCTCTTCAGGTGCAGCTGTTCCACACAATTGTTCAGTCTCGCCTCGTAAGGCGCCCGGATGTAGAAGGAGAGTCTTCTTTTCTTCTCCTTCAGGACATATTCCGCGCATCTCCCGACGATGATGCAGTCCTGCTTTGCCGCGCAGTCCCTTATGATGCTGCTCTGCACTTCAAAGATCTCATCCTCGATGGACTGCGGCGCGATGCCGAGCGGAAACTTCATATAATAGTATGCATTCTTCCTGGCCGTTTCCTCCCGGTCGCCGATCTCAGATGCCAGAAGGCCCATCCGCTTCGAGGTCTCCTCGACGATATCCCTGTCCATAAAATAGATGCCAAGCATCTTCGCGGTCTTCTGGGCGATCGGGCGGCCGAGGCTGCCGAACTGTCTGGATATGGTGATGACAAAGTGTTCTGACATGGCTCTTCCTTTCGGCTCACACGGCCTTTTCTGTGATGATTCCATCTCGATTTTCTTTTTCACGCGGCCTTCACGCGGTCATGCCGTCTTCACGCGGTCGCGCGGCCTTCACGCGGTCATGCAATCTTCACACGGTCGCGCGGCCTTCATGCGATCACGCGGTCTTCACACGGTCACGCAATCTTCTTCTGTGTCCTTCTCACGATCATCGACAGGGTGAAGTCGATCACGAAGTAGACCATGAATGCAAATCCGAACAGAATAAAGACATCGGTTACATTGACCTGGTTCAGCCCGTTGTACTGCCATGCTCCCGACAGGACCTGCCTGGTCCTCGCCATCAGCTCGATCACCGCGATGTTGGCGATGTAGGAAGAATCCTTGATCGTGGTGATGACCTGTCCGAGCAGGGTCGGCACGATCTTGTGGTAGACCTGAGGCAGGATGATGTAGATCATGACCGCCGGAGCCGAGAAGCCCTGCGAGTATGCTGCCTCAAACTGTCCCTTCGGGATCGCGTTCAGGCCTCCTCTGACGATCTCCGCGATGTTGGAGGACTCAAAGAAAGTCAGTGCGACAATTCCCTTGAAGAGAAGTCCCACCTCAACGCTGGACAGCCCCATCAGCGGGACCTGAAAGATCTTCGGTGTCTGGACGAAGACCAGGCAGATGAAGATCCACAAAAGCAGCGGCGTGTTGCGGAAGACTTCGATATAGATCGCGGCAAGCCTCCCGAGGATCGCATACTTCCCATGGCTGAGATAGTTGCGCATGATCGCGAGGATATAGCCGAACACGATGCCGATGATGACCGCAACCGCCGATATGATGAGGGTAAATGCGACTCCCCTCATCAGATAGATGAGGATATTGACATTTTTCAGTATGGACAGACTGCCTTCTAGTTCTCTCATTCTTTCCTGCCTCCGGATGAAAACTGTGATGGTCCGGATGAATTGCCCCCTATGGATCAGGCCGCTTTGGCTGCAGTCACCGCGGCTGCCATCTCCTTCCTCTTAAGCCGCATCTCCCAGCTCGTCGCCAGGCGGGAAAGCGGGTAGCACATGAGGAAAAACAGGACTCCGCAAAGCAGATATGCGGGCGAGTATGCGCCTCCCGTCTTCTCACCGGTGACGAAACTGTAGGTGACGGAGATCAGGTCCATGCCGCCCACGATGTAGAGGCAGGACGTGTTCTTGAACAGATTGACGACCTGATTGACCATCGGAGGGAGGATGATCTTGATCGTCTGCGGAAGGATGACGTAGCGCATGCTCTCCATGTAGGTGAAGCCCTGCGACTGCGCCGCCTCAAACTGTCCTTTCGGAATGGAGCCGATCCCGGCATGGAAAACCTCTGCCATGTAGGCCCCGTGATAGATCCCGAGGGCGATGATGCCCGTCGGGACGATGCCGATCGAGTGCCCCGAGAAAGCCAGGGCATAGTAGATGAAACACATCTGAAGAAGGATCGGCGTATTCTGGATAAACTCAATGTAGATCCCGGCGATCACGCGAAGCCCTCTGATCCGGCCGGTCTCCATCAGGCCGAAGACAAGCCCCAGCGCCAGCGCCAGCAGAATTCCGAGCAGGGCGGTCAGCAGTGTATTGCCGAGCCCCGTCAGAAACCCCATCCGGAAGCCCCATACCTTGGACCATGCATAGGCTGAAAAAAGACCACCCATAAACCCTGCTCCTTTCAGAACTTACAGGGGGACAGGCCAGCTTCACGGCCTTTCCCCTTTTCAGCATACATATCTGTCAGCTCAGTCGAGATTATTGTCCTTGATCAGCTGATCGATGGTTCCGTCCTTCAGGAATTTCTGGATCTCTGCCTCACAGTAAGCGGAGAAGTCCGAATCCTTCGTCGTCGCGATGCCGTAATTCTGCGGCGCGAATTCTTCCTTGATGTAGTCGCGGTCATCGGTGTGGTAGATAGCCAGGATGGACTTATCCACGCAGAAGGCGTCGACTTCTCCTGCCGTAAGAGCGGTGGAGATGGTTGGGTAATCATCGTACTGACGGAATGTCACATCGCCCTTCCAGGTAGCCGGGTCAAAGGATGCCGCGTCGTACTCGGAAGCGTCGATCACGCTGTTGTCGACCATTGCCTGAAGCAGGGACGCCGCGGAGGTGGAGCCCGAAGATACGCCGACGGTCTTGCCGACCAGGTCTTTCAGTTCGGTGATACCGGAATCCTTCTCTACCAGAACGCCGACATGGTCTTCATAGTAAGGAGTCGTGAAGTCCCAGCTCTTCTTTCTTTCGTCTGTGATGGTAAATGTGGCAAGCACGCAGTCGATATCGCCCGAGTCGAGCAGCTCCGTCCTCGTGGCTGCTGTTACGGTCGTGAATTCCGGCTCTACGCCCAGGTCCTTCGCGATATCCTCTGCAATGGAGATCTCCATGCCGGAGTACTCGCCCGTGATGGTATCCTGGAAACCGAAACCCTTGACGGCATTCTTGACGCCGACCCTGAGCTTTCCGCTGTCGATGATCTTCTGGGTGTCCGGTCCGATCGTGGCTTCCGCCTCCGTGCCGGCCTCGGTAGACGCCTCGGTCTCACCGGCAATGGCCGGGACCGCCATGACGGAAACTGCCATAGCTGCTGCCGCCGCCATCGCCATTGCTTTTCCTGCAAATGTTCTTCCGAAGTACTTTCTCATAACCGTCTCCTCCTTTTCTTTCTCACCTGCCGGCCTTCGGCAGGCTTACCTGCATCTTCCGCTTTTTTCAGATCAGCGGATGATCTTGCCCAGAAATTCCTGCACTCTCGGGCTATCGGGATGGGTGAAGAAGTGTTCAGGTGTCCCCTCTTCGATGATGCGCCCATCCTCCATGAAAACGATCCGGTCGGCAACCTGCTTCGCGAATCCCATTTCATGCGTGACAACTACCATGGTGATGTTGTCCTCCTTTGCCAGGCGGACCATCACGTCCAGAACTTCCTGGATCGTCTCGGGATCCAGTGCACTCGTCGGCTCGTCGAACAGGATGATCGGAGTCTTCACACACAGAGCCCGCGCGATCGCGATCCTCTGCTGCTGTCCTCCGGAGAGGGCGATCGGATAGACATCCGCCTTGTCCCGGAGTCCGACCACATCCAGATAGTGGTATGCGGTCTCCTCCGCCTGCCCCTTCGATATGCCATGGAGCTTCATTGGCGCCAGAGTAAGATTCTTCAGTACTGTAAGATGCGGATACAGATTGAACTGCTGGAACACCATGGAGATCTTCTCCCGGATAATCCTTCTGCAGTTTTTCTCCGTCATGAGCTCCCCATCGATGGAAACCTTGCCGCTGGTAGGTTTTTCAAGGAAGTTCATGCAGCGGACCGTCGTTGACTTTCCGGAACCGGAAGGTCCGATGATGACCAGCTTCTCGCCCTTCTTCACCTCCAGATTCACATCCTTCAGGACATGAAGATCGCCGAAACTCTTGTTCACCATCTCCATCTTGATCGCGATATCACTCATAAACCTCTTCTCCATCCTTCCCTCAGAGTCCTGCCCCAGGAGGTAAGAAAAAAGGCGCCGCGGAAGTACTTCTCTTCCGCGACGCCTTTGTCTTCTCGAAATTCCAGTAATAATTACGATTGGTTATTGTGTAAATCATAATTATTATCTTTATGAAGACATTATACTCAATATTTTATTGTTTTCAAGCACTAAACTTAGAACAACTGCTCTTTTCTTTCTGCAAATTTCTTCGGAATCTGTCCTTATATGTTGTAAAATTGCATCCGTGAGAAAGTATTCGTAAGATCTTTGCTGTATGTCGCCGGCGCCGGGAAATATACGGTACCGACTGAATTTCCTTCTACTTTATGGAAAGTTTCAGCCCAGAGCGGATTTTTTGTGCGTCCGGAGATGCGGCTCGAGAATGTCAGATCTCCGGCGTCACCATGGATCTTCCTGTAAGTCTCGACCAGGTCCGTGCACTCGTGAAGCCAGACGCCTCCCCTTGTCAGCGATCCCATGACCGAGTAGCCGCCGCCTTCCGTCATCTGCATCTTCAGGGCTTTCATGACGCCTGCCGCCAGAATAAAGCCCGGGATGTAGTCCAGCGGCACCCCGTTCAGATTGACAGGCTTTTCCCTTGAACCGTTCCGGATGGAAAGGCCGGTGATATCCTCCGCGCATGGCGCCCAGCCCGGTCTCTGCTTCCAGACAGTATCCGAGAAGCAGACCATGGAAGCATAGACCACATCCGGATTCATTCTATGGATATCTTCCTCTGACAGGCCGAAATGATCGAGAGCGCCGTTCTGGTAGGACGAGACGATCACATCCGCCTCAGAGATCAGCTCCTTCGCCCTCTTCAGCTGCTGCGGATCGTTGAAATCAAGGGAGATCGACTTCTTCCCTGCCCAGCCGTCCAGCTCCAGCATCGCCTGCTCCTGATTCATGTAGGTTCCCCTGCGGATCATGAGAACATCGGCGCCGTACTCCGCAAGAAGCCTCGTGCAGGCGGGTCCCGCTATGATGTGGGTAAGGTCAAGAACCTTGATGCCTGCCAGCGGAAGAGCTTTCTCTGATGCTGAACCTTTCACATGATCTTCCGGAGCGTCGGATGCAGATCCGCTTCCGCAAAGACCGGCTGAATCCGTATTCCCCAGTTCCGGAATCCGCCATCCTTCTGCGCTGCGGAAGTCCTTTGGGGTTCCTTCCCAGACCTTCTGAAACCGATAAAGCGGCATTGCATCGACAGCCTTGCCGACTTCCATCTGATCCCACTCGCTTCTGTCCCTGAGGACGCAGGCGCACGCTTCGCCGTCAAAGGCAGCCTCCTCCAGCTCCTCGCCATTCCACCTTGCGATCGCTTTCTGAGTCGTGATCCTGTCAAAGAACGTCGACCCGAAGACAAACTTATCCGGATCCTTGGCGATGCCCAGAACCTTCATCATCTTCGCTTTCTGTGTCTCATAGTAGACATGGGCAGAGAAGTAGCGGCCGTCCTTCGTGCGATATTTATAGAAAGATCCATTCAGGGCATTATCCACACGGATCGCCGACTGATAGCGTGAGGTGATGAACTCCTTGTTCCCCTCATAGGCCATCATGTACAGCCGGATGACCTGAAGTCCCGCCGTCGCGATATCGCAGCAGACCGGCGTCAGCTGATCCGCAGGTCCGTCCTCCCCGGTCCTGAGTCTCCCGACCTCCCTCGCCAGACAGTGGTCCAGGGTCAGGATCGCCGCGGCAGGTCCGGTCTGGACAACCTTCTCCGGCTCGAACAGTCTCCTGACAGCCTTCTTCCTGAGAGATACCAGCACCGGCTTCAGCACTCCCGGAAAGGGGTCATGCTGCCAGCATGCTTTCTCCAGCTGTTTCTTTCTGCGGTCATCCACGATAAAGACGACCGGGTCCTTCACTTCCACATCCAGTTTTTTCTTCAGATCCTCAAAGCAGATCTGAGCTTCCAGAGCTTTCTGACGCATGACATCCATGAAAAAATCCTCTCTTTCCACATTCTTATGAAGAATGATCCTGCGCAGTATCAGTTACCCGGCATCATACCCATAGAAGATCTCCGCCTCTTTCCCCCGGAAGGCGATCCCTGCTTCCACAATATCGGACTCTCCGCCTTCCTTCAGCTCAAGACTGTACTTTCTATCCTGTATCTGATGATAGGCCGCTTCGGCCAGTACTCTGAGATCCTCTGACTTCTCTTTTGCTGCTTTCAGTTCAAAGACAAAAGCTGGCAGCCCCACATGAAGCGGCTTCAGCCGTATATCAAATCTTCCAAGGCCTGATTCGCGATTGGAACGGACTTCATACTCTGCGTTCAGGATCGCACATAGTCCGATCATCAGTCCCTGATAAAATGCTTCATCCCCACTATCAGAATAACTGATCGATTCAAGAAGATACTTCTGGATCTCTTTTCGGATCTCCGGCGGATTCTTATCAAAGACTGCATTCTGGATCCGGTATGCCGTGGATTCCCTGGTCTGAGGCTGAAGTCTTGCTATTATCTCCTTCTGATAGATATAGGAGATCTCACGATTGGGGATCTTTACGCTGCACTGATACCTTCCGCTCGGCTGTATCCGCAGATCCTCTGATCTCAGATATCCGGTCACAAGCAGAAAACTGAAGATACTGTACGGATTTCTCTTCAGTTCCGGATAGATCACGCCTATATCCACCGGCGTAGGCACAGCCTCTCCCTGCATCAGCTGGATCAGGTCATCTTTTATCTCCGGCGCAGACCGTGCTAGCAGTTCTCCGATGATGTCATTGCCTGCAGTATCTACCCAGAAAGGTCTCGGGAGACAATTTCCTGCTATATAGCTGAGGACCGACCAAGGATTGAAGATACAGCTACTGCCGAAACGATAGCCATCATACCACCTGCATACCTCTTCCATCTTTTCCGGATACTGATAGTACCGGAGCATCTCCTGCACTTCGTCTTTCGTGAAACCGAAGTACTGGCTGAATGGATCATCCAGCACCGAAAACACCTGCAGATTATTCATCCCGCTGAAGATACTTTCCTTTGATACCCGAAGGATTCCGGCAAGGATACCGAACGCCAGGGAGGAGTTATCCTTGAAGGCACCGGCAAACAGATTCCTCATCAGCGTGACTGCATCTTCGTAATAGCCATGAACATATCCCTGCTGAATCGGAGTGTCATACTCATCGATGATGATTACGGTTTTTTCACCGTAATGCTGTTCCAGCATCTGCGAGAGGACCTTCAGGGACTTCGCCAGCTCCTCCTCATCCGGTTTTCCCATGACGATATCGTCATAGAGCCTTTTCTGCAGGTCGTCGCACTTCGGACTGCCCTTCAGCTCTTCGTGTCTCGCAAATTCCATCTGAATGGTCAGTCTCAGAGAAGAATATGCTTTCTCCCATTCCGGATACTTCACATCCTTGAACGTCAGATAGATGACAGGATATCTGCCTTGCATCTCCTGGTATTCGCTTCCGGCCGCCCAGATCTTCCTGTTCCTGAAATAAACAGAGGTGTCATAGTTTCTTTTTTCAAAGAAAACCCGGAACATGTCCATAGTAAGGGTTTTTCCGAACCTTCTTGGACGCGTGAAGAGGGAAACCTTCGGGCGCATGTCGATCAGGTCACGAATCATGAGAGTCTTGTCTACATAGTAGTACAGGCTGGAAGCCTCCATGAAATCCGATACCCCGATTGGAAGCGGAAGCCGCTTTTTCAGACCGGCATCGTATTTCATGTTTTTCTCTGCAGCTCCGCATCCTCCCTGCCCATGACTTCCGATATCTTCCGGGCTTCCCGGAAGGATATAGCGCTGTCTCCACACCTTCGAGAAGGGACCGCTATCGTTCCTGTCCGTTTCCGTTCTTCCTCTTCTGGCAGAAGCCATATCGCTGTATCTGACAGGTACTTCTGCATCTTCCGGTACCTTCCAGGAACGTCCTGTCCGGATCACACCAGGGATCTCGCCAAGACTGCAGAGCTGCTGGATCCTTCTTACGGTCAGTCCCCACTTTTCCGCCGCCTGTGAAGTTGTCAGGTATTTCATGAGATCACCCCTTCCCCTGGCCCTGTATCACATATCTTCTATATGATCCGGAATACCATCCCGGATCTGATGTCCAGATTTTAACAGAATATGCGAAATTTCGCTATTGTAATTTCGCATTAACTTCGCATCTGTTTTTCGTCAGTATCACAGCCTGATATCTTATCCGTATAAACAATCCTTCTTTTTTCAGCATCTTTACGAAAAGGACTTGGTGTATAATATCCCCATAGAAAGGATCTATTTCATGAAGAATGACCAGTATCTGATCACGGACAGCCCAATGAGGGCTCTGTTCGTGTTCGCGCTGCCGATGATCATCGGCAATTTCTTCCAGCAGACTTATACTCTTGTGGACTCCATGGTAGTCGGCCGGTACGTGAGCGAGGATGCCCTTGCTGCCATCGGCGCCTGCTATGCCTTCACGAATGTCTTTATCTGGGTGGCAAGCGGCGGAGGAATCGGCGCTTCAGTCGTCGTGAGCCGGACTTTCGGCGCCAGGCAGTATAAGACGATGAAGCGGGCGATCGACACGGCGCTGATCTCATTTCTTGCGATCAGCTTTCTCCTCTGCGGAATCGGCTTTCTGATCGGCCGCCCGGTCATGGTCCTGCTGCGGACGCCGAAGGAAGTGCTCGGCCCGTCGTTGATCTACCTTAATATCTACTTTCTGGGACTGCCTTTTCTCTTTATGTATAACGTGCTGTCGAGCATGTTCAACGCTATCGGGAGGTCCCGGATCCCCCTGTATTTCCTGATCTTCAGCTCCCTGCTCAACATCGGGCTCGATCTCTTCATGGTCGTGAAGCTTGACATGGGGATCGCAGGTGTCGCCTGGGCGACCCTGATTGCGCAGGGACTGAGCGCCGTGCTTTCCTTCACGGTGCTGCTGAAGATGATCCGCCAGTACAGGGAGGACGATGAGGACCGGCCGGATCTTCCGGCCTCCGGCAAAGCGACAGGCATCCCGGCTTCCAGCCGTCAGGCCTGCATGCAGGTATTCGACTGGAGGCTTGCCAGAGAGATGGCTTCCATCGCCCTTCCTTCCATCATCCAGCAGTCTACGGTCTCCATCGGAATGATGGTGGTACAGTCGGTCGTCAACTCCTTCGGCGCCCAGGCCCTGGCAGGCTACTCGGCAGGCATCCGCATTGAGAACTTCTGCTGCGTCCCCTGGGGCTCCTACAGTGCCGCCATCTCTTCCTTCACCGCCCAGAATATCGGTGCCAGGAAGACGGAGCGTATCCGCAGGGGCTACGCAGCGATCCTGAAGATGATCCTCTATACAAGCATCCTGATCTTTGTCATCCTGGAATTCTTCGCCGGCGGCATGCTGAATGCTTTCCTCGGAGACAATCTCTCGGCGACCGCCCTGAAAGTCGGTACCGACTACATCCGTTTCGATGGGATCTTCGTGGGACTGCTTGGCCTGAAGATGGCGACCGACGGAACTCTGCGCGGGATGGCGGACACAAGGGCATTCACGATTGCAAACTTCGTGAACCTTGGGATCCGGATCTTCGTCTCCTTCGTCTTTGCACCGATCTTCGGGATCCGGATGGTCTGGTTCGCCTCCCCGATGGGCTGGACGGCCAACTTCCTGATCTCCTACGTTCACCTAAGAAAAACAAAAGCATATCACAGGTAAGTATAAGGTCCCGGACATCTCAGGATATGTCCGGGACCTTCTCTATCCCATAGGATGCAAAAGGCCGCCGGCGGCGGGCTTTTTGTATCAGGGAGCGCCTGGCCGATATTCTGTTATGGTCCGAATATTAAAATACGGCAGCCATGTCAACCAACTCGGCATCACNNCCCCGCTTTGTATTCCTGAAAAACAGAGGTTTCATCACAAATATGTCAATGTTCTGTGTTATCCTTTCCTCATCAGCCGGCATTGCGGCTCATGCCGCAGCGCTCTTACCAGAAAAAAGGGGGGAGGTATCCTTATGATTACACTTATTCTTCTGATCCTGTTCGTTGTCATCGGATGGCGTCTGTTCACATTCACCTTGAAGATCGGCTGGTCGATCCTGAAGATCCTGACCAGAGCTATCCTTCCGATCGTGGTCATCTTCATCCTGCTGCTCCTGGTGCTGGCCGCCGGATGACAGCCGGACGCTTTCTTCAGATGATCACATGACAAAAGCCTGCAGGAACTGCCGCCCTGAAGCAGTTCCTGCAGGCTTTCTTTCTCCTATCAGTTCCTGTACAGACCATCGTAAGCAGATCTGTGACGCAAAGTTACCCCTATTTTCACTAAAAAAAGAGTTCAAGACTCAGAGGAAAAGCGGCCGGAAAATATCCGGATTCTTCCGGCTAAAGTTAGACAAAAACACCTTCCTGACATTACAATAGAGAGCGAAAACAGACCACTTTGAGAATCGACCGAACAGAAAGGAATCTGACATGAAAGTCTGGAGATATTTACTGCCCGTCATGGCTGCCGGCACCGGTTTTTTTGCTGCGGCTTCCGGTTTTGCCGGGTACGCCATGCGCATCCAGCCTCAGACGCTAAAGGAAGCTTACGAATGGCAGAAGGCGCACTATGATGTGAGCTGGTATCAGGATACCGACCCGACCGAATACACGATCAGAAGCTATGACGGATATGAGCTTCACGTCGTACTGATGAAGAGCCTGAAGTCTGCCCAGAAGCAGGCTGCCGGCAAAGCTTCCACCGCAGGGTCTGGTTCTTCCTCCCGCTATGTCATCTGCTCCCACGGCTACACCGACAACCGCTACGGTACTCTCAAGTATGCGAAGATCTTCCTGGATCTCGGCTATAACGTCATCGCCTACGATCTCAGAGGTCATGGAAAGAATGAAAGAACGTTCTGTACCTATACCGTCCGGGAAGCAAAAGATCTTTTCTGCGTGATCGAGGATACTTACCGCCGCTACGGGAAGGATATTCTTCTGGGCCTTCACGGCGAATCCCTCGGAGCCGCAACATCCGTCGCCGTACTGAAATACACGCAGAAACTGGCTTTTGTCATTGCCGACTGCGGATTCGCCGACATCGGGAACGTTCTTCGGGGAGGACTGCGCGCGATGAACTCCGCCCTGACCATCATGCTGAAGCCGGCATCCCTTGCGGCAAAGATCCGGTACGGATATTCATTTGACCAGATGAGACCGATCGACTCCCTGAAGGAAAACCAGGTCCCGATCCTCTTCCTCCACGGCGCGGATGACGACTTCATCCTGCCGGAAAACAGCGAGCGCATGAGCAAGGCGACGAAGGGATATTCTGAGCTGCATCTGATCCCCGGCGCCGCCCACGCGAAGTCGGTCCTGACACAGCCGGAGATGTACAGAAACTACATCACGGAATTTATCTCCCGGGTGGTGAAGGACTGAGGAGGCATCGGATGGAAAAAGGAAGTCGAAGTAAGCGGATCTGGGAGCTATTCGTGACCTTTCTGAAGATCGGCGCTTTCACCTTCGGGGGCGGGTATGCCATGATCCCGCTCATCAGAGAAGAAGTCGTCACCAGGAAGAAATGGATCACGGCCGAGGATGTCCTCGATGTGGTGGCCATAGCCGAATCCACACCAGGACCGATCGCGATCAACAGTGCCACCTTTGTAGGCTATAAGACTGCCGGCTTCTGGGGAAGCTTCGCCGCGACCATCGGAGTGTCACTCCCCTCCTTCCTGATCATCTACGCGATCAGCTTCATTCTGAGACAATTTGAGAACTTTGCCGCCGTGAGATACGCCTTCACCGGGATCCGGGCAGCCGTCCTGGCGCTGATCGTCAACGCGCTCTACTCCATGTACAAGGCATGCCCGAAAGGAAAGATTTCCTATATCCTGATGGCATCTGCATTCGTGATGACCGCCTTCCTGAACGTCAGCGTGCTCTACATCATCCTGACCTGCGGTTTCATCGGCTTTCTCACTTCGTACAGGGCTCTGAAGAAGGAGGGAAAACAGTGAATATCTATCTTGACCTTTTCCTGACCTTCTTCAAGATCGGTGCATTCACCTTCGGAGGCGGATATGCCATGCTGCCTTTCGTCCAGCAGGAGGTCATCGCCCACAGATGGATGACCATGACCGAGCTGGTCGACTTCATCGCGGTATCCGAAAGTACACCGGGTCCTTTCGCGGTCAACGTCGCTACCTATGTGGGTACCCACACTGCTGGATTCTTCGGGGCGTTCTGCGCAACGGTAGGCGTCATCCTGCCAAGTTTCCTGATCATCCTCCTCATCGCCCACGCCTACGAGAAATTCAAAAACAGTGCGGCCGTGAGATCCGTGATGACTGGTCTCAAACCGGCGGTCGTCGGCCTGATCGGGGCAGCGGTGCTGACAGTGGCTATATCAGTATTCGAGCCTGGTGCAGGCGGGGTCGGATCTGCAGCAGGAAGCGCCGCGGCCATGGCAGCATATGACACCGGCCAGGCAGCGGCTTCCGGCATATCCGCCAGCCGCACTATTCTGTCCATCCTGCTCTTCGCCTTCAGTACTTTCATGGTCCTGAAGAAGAAGACACATCCCATCAAAGTGATCGTGATTGCGGCAGCTGCCGGGACCGTCTGCGGATATCTTGGACTTCTGTAAGATAATTGAGCGTGCGTCAAAAGTCTCTTTTGCCACACGCTCTGACGCACGGATTGCTTCGGTACTCCGTTCCGGATCCGGCTCACTTCTTTGCCGGAAGGATCCCCATCAGGAATACGATGATGAAGAGGGCCGGGAGGATCCACGTGAGGTAGAAGCGCATCCACTTCTGCATCTTCAGACCCTTGCCGGTGTTTGCCTCTGTTACGAATCTGTCCCATCCCCAGCCTGCCTTTCTGGTGCAGAAGATGCAGAAGATCAGAGATCCCAGCGGCAGGATCAGGTTGGAGACCAGGAAGTCTTCCAGATCCATGAAGCCCTTCCCGAAGAGGGTGAAGCCGGACCAGACGTTGAAGCCAAGCGCACACGGTGTTGCCAGGATCAGCATTAAGGCACAGTTGACCAGGCAGGATTTTTTTCTGCCCCAGCCGGTCAGGTCCATGAACATGGCGATGATATTCTCGAAGACACCGATGACAGTCGAGAATGCCGCGAAAGTCATGAAGACGAAGAACAGCGCTCCCCAGAGTCTGCCAAGAGGCATGTGGTTGAAGATGTTAGGCAGCGTCTTGAAGATCAGGGAAGGCCCTGCATCCGGCTCTACTCCGTAGGCAAAGCATGCCGGGAAGATAATGAGGCCGGAGGTAAAGGCAACGAATGTATCAAGCGCTGCCACATTGACCGACTCACCTAGCAGAGCCCGTTCCTTTCTGATATAGCTTCCGAAGATAGCCATGCCTCCCATGCCGGTGGACAGTGTGAAGAAGGACTGGTTCATGGCATTCTGAATGACCTTCCAGATCCCTGCTTTCCGGATCTCCTCCAGGTTCGGGGTCAGGTAGAAGGCAAGTCCCTTTCCTCCGCCTGGAGTGACGATCGAATTGACCGCGAGCGCGATCATGATGACGATCAGAGCGATCATCATGACTTTGGTGACCTTCTCGACACCTTTCTGAAGTCCCAGACTCAGCACGAAAAATCCCGCGATGACAGAGACAGCCATGAAAACCCACTGTCTGACCGGACTTGCCATCATGGCATCATAGGCGTCGGAAACGCCCTGAGTATCCAGACCGTCAAACTTTCCTGCAGCGGTCGAGAAGAAGTACTGAAGCATCCACCCGCAGACGCAGGTATAGAACATCATGAGAACATAATTGCCGACGAATGCAACGTAACCGTGGACGTGCCACTTTGACCTCTCCGGTTCCAGAGAATAGTACATCCTGACCGGACTCTTCTGTGAGGCACGGCCCATGGCGAATTCCATGGTCATGACCGGTACCCCCATCAGAAGCAGGAATGCCAGGTAGATCAGGACAAATGCTCCACCGCCATACTGTCCGACCAGCCAGGGAAATTTCCAGACATTACCGATGCCGATCGCGCAGCCGGCAGACAGCAGGATGAAGCCCAGCCGGCTTCCGAGATGTTCACGTTCCATAACTTTTCATAGCTCCCCAAAGTAGTATTTGCCGTATACGCCCCTTCCGGGAATATCTGTGGTCCTGTTCCTGCGATCTGTCCCGCAATACCTGCAGGCATGCCATCGGGGCTTTCACGCTTTAAAGTGTGTAAGCGCGGCAGACTTTTATTTTACTATATAGAAACAATTGTGTATACAGGAAAATCCGTTCCCTTCCGGAAACGAATTCTGCATACGATTGCCCTTACCTTTTACTATATTGCTGGCAGCTTAGATGCCCGTCCGGAAGGGCGGGCGATCACCTGCGCCTTCTGCCTGGTCCTGTTTGCTGCATCCGCAGGAAGGTTTTGTGTCGGCTGCGGAAAGGAGCGGATCAGGCTTCATTCTTCAGAAAGTCAACGTTCTCGTCACTGTGCTCCACCTGCTTGGAGTAGAGGTGGGCAAGGTCGATCATGCCGGAGACATCCAGTTTTCCGAATGCAGAATATCGCGCGGCGCACATCGCATACAGGAAGTAGATGGATCTCGCGCAGAATATGACGGACGCTGATACGGCTGAGTCTGCAGCTGGTGTCTGTCTGGCTGTAAAGTAGGCGTCCGTCACGTAGCGGAAAAGAAAATAGCAGCCCAGTTTCTCAAACCAGATCTCAAAACGCCCATCGGTGGCGCTTTCAAGCTCTTCTTTCATCGAAAGAAGATCAGGACCTTTTGTATTCAGCTTCCGGACTTCCTGAAGCTCATCGGTCCAGCGATCATCCAGAATCTCCAGTTTTTCCATGAGAATGATAAGAGAAGAAAGGTCGGTGACCGTCAGAAGGTCCTTCCCGCGCCATTTCTCCGGCCCATAGAGACGGATCACTTCGCGGAAGCGCTTCGCAAGCGGCAGGTCCCGGTCTTCCATGATCCCGATGCAGTCATCGCGGATATCGAGGATGTGGCGGAGAAGAGAGTTATCAGCCAGCCTTGAACTGTCCCCGGGGACATCACAGACATTGCCGCCTGCGCCTTGCGGTCCGCTTTGTTCATCACAGAAATTGCCGCCTGTGCCTTGCGGTCCGCTTTGTTCATTACAGAAATTGCCGCCTGTGCCTTGCGGTCCGCTTTGTTCATCACAGACATTGCCGCCTGTGCCTTCCTGAGTGGCTTCGCAGCTTTCCACGTATCCGGGCTCGTCCGGTGTCTCCTCACGGATGTACTCGATCGGATCCGTTCCTTCAAAGAAAATCCGGCCCAGCTCCATGCAGGAGAGGGACATATCGATCTGTTCAAAATCCCCTTCTTCCAGAAAATAGCGAGGGTATTCCGTGCAGACTTGTGAGAGACTTTCCTCACCCAGCTCTGTGATGATGTCGCAGAGGTTCAACTGGTTAAGGAAAGGACAGCGGCCACCCTCGCACATGGGGAAGTAGCGGTCCTCGCCGTCATCTTTCATGTGTCTGCGCAGCCGGTCGCCGAAGGGACCTTCCAGGGACTGATAATAGTCCCAGGTTTCCGGGTCGATGTCGACTTCCCAGCCGATGCAGCAGCTGTCGGGGCAGCTGCCCCCGATGCAGTGAAACTGTCCGTAATAAGATGGATAATCGTATGTCATGATGGCCGCCTGACTTCTGCCGCCCTGATACGGCAGAAGTGCCGCATATTTCCGGCGGAAGCGTAAGAATTCGGGTAATATTGTAGATACTGAACATCATACCTCTTTCAGGAATCTCTCAACTGCTTCCATCACAATCTCAAGATGATGGTCATAACAGTGGGTGTCCCCTGGAACCGGAACCAGCTTTGCATTCTGATATCTTTCTGCTGCTTCCTCCGCATACCGGAAGGGAACGGCCTCATCCGCAGTTCCGTGCACGATCAGGACAGGCTTCCGGAAAGCATCGATCGCCGCCTCCACCGGAAGGATCCGGGCGGTGCGGATGTAATTGGAAGTCACGTACCTGTCCTCCCCGATCTTCAGCCTCTCCGGGAGGTGCTCCGGGTCAAACTTCCGTCCGAGCAGCTCTCCGTCCCGGCAGCCATCCCGGATGACGATCGCAGGCGAAAGCGGGATGAGTGCCTTCAGCTGGTCCGCTTTGAGCGCTGCAGCCAGCATGATGGAAAGACCGCCCTGAGAATGCCCCATCAGATAGATATCTCCGGCAAAAGAAAGGCTTCTTACATAATCGATCACATAGAGGATCTCCAGCACCCAGTCCAGAATGGTATGGTTCTGGAAGGCTCCACTGCTCTTTCCATGTCCGTACATCTCCACGCGCAGAGTGGCCTTGCCGGTCCTGCGGGCTGCCTCGGCGACTGCCCTGATGTGACGCTCCTCCATGTGGCCGGTGATCCCATGGACAATGACCACGACCGGAATCTTCTCCGGCAGACCGCATACTGCCGAATCCCCATGTCCTTCTGATGCTGTCTTCCCATATCCTTCCGGAAAGTCCAGCTTTGCATGGATCTGAAATCCGTCTTTATCGATAAAGAACTCTTTTCCTTTTTCTGTCATGACATCTCACCTCATATCCGCAAACCTTACAGTACACATCTCATCCGATATGGCGACCGGGACCCTGTCATCGAAACCGTACAGGCTGATCCGGTCCTGATCATTCTCATCATCAAACAGATAGACGACCAACTGCTTTCTATCCGGATCGATGATCCAGTATTCCTTTGATCATAGCGTTTATATACCGTATTGTTAATATACATATTACCATTAATGGTGTATAGTTATGGCAATACGTTATCTGCCTGATGCTGTTTGGCGGAGTGCGTTCTTATGACTCTCAGCACAGTTCCCTTGGGGGAGTGTGTGGTATGATCGGGTGGATCTGGCTCGTACCGATGATTCTTGTGACAGGAGTGATTGCAACTATCGCTTTTGTAGTATGGAGTTGATCTTCTTTATCAGAGAGGTGCACTTATGGAAGACAAAAGCGAGATCAACTATTATCAGCAATATCAGTCTAAGAAAAGTTTTGACTGCGATCTTTACATCATGATTCCCTGTGAGATGGAAGACGATGTCGAGTCAGCTCCGAAGATCCAGGAGGCTGAGAGAGACAAGGTCGCGGATAAGTGGCTCTATGAAGTCAATGACTATCTGCACACTTTCATCAGCGGGGAGATCGTGGATCACATCCGCAGCTATTTCCTTGGCAGGAAGCGTCTGGCGTATCTGAGCATCAATTATGATGAGAAGGCAGAAGGGCAGGAGGATGCTTATCTCTTCCTTCTGCAGCACGGGCAGGCAGACCTCTATCTTCTGGTGATCGCAGTTTTTCTGCCCAAAAATTCTGTGACCCGTCTTGTGGAACAGAGTGCATCGGATAGTCTGTTTTTCACCGAAGGCGGGACGGCTGTATCGCCCAAAGACAATGTGACCCGGTATATCCGGGATACCTGGCATCTTGCCAAGGTCGGAGAGAACAAGCATCTTGTGACCATGTCGAATATGCCGGATGATCGGAATGAATTTCTTTCCATGCTCGCCTGCGAGACGTACAAGGACTTTCTGTATGACGAGCAGATGCGGGATTACTACCGTCTGTCTTCGGATGATATCGAAAAAGAAGCTGAAGAGAATTTTTCGCAGTACAATTTCTACGGGCTGTATGCTTCCCGGAGGAATGTGATCTTCATCCCGGAATCGTACAGCAAGTGCGACATACCCGCCAATATAGAAGACGACGTCACGATTCTGTTTATCATCATTCCGATCCTGTTTAAGTCGACGGCTATACTGCGCACGAATGCAAAGATAACTGCGGAACTTGCAGTTCATGGCGATGCAACGATGAGGACGATCGATAACCTCTATACTGAGTTCGGCAAGACCGTCGTCTTCTGGGAAGACGATGTCTACCGCGATATCACGACCAGCAACATCGCGAAGCACATCAATCAGGCATTCCGCACCGATCAGATTATGGAATCCTATCTCTTCAAGCAGAATTTTCTTACCCAGATTGTCAAACTCCATGACGTGCAGAGTTCCAATCGGGAAGGCAAGGTCCTGAACACAGTCGTGATCATCCTGACCATCATCCAGGTGCTGCCGGTTCTGACGGACTTCTGGGCATGGCTTGGAAAAAACGAATATATATTTGGAAAGGCCGGGCTTGCCGGAGGGGGTACCGCAGCTCTGTTGATCATCATTCTGATCGCTTACCGGCATTACAGGAGGAACAACCCCTGAAACCTGCACTGGCACAGATGAAGGGCGAAAGCTGCATGGCTCAGTTCAGATAGCAAGTAAAAATTTGATGTAGATGACAAAGGAGCAAACTATGGAACGTATTACAGATATGCAGGAAAAATATGCAAACGAAACTACGATTGAAAACAGAACATTTAATCTTCTGCTCGGGCTTACCGTCCTGTCAGGGTTATTCGTCAATTATCTGATGGCCGTCTTTTTCAGTCCGCAGATCTGGGAGCTGAACATGATCCATCCGATCGTCACCATACTCGTGTATTTCGGAGGAAGCTTCTTAGGCATGTTTATCGCAAAGATTGCGAAAAACCCTGTCGTGAGCTATATCGGCTTTCTGGTAATGGCAGTATCGATGGGAATCATACTGGTCGGCTATCTCGGATTCTTTACGGATGTCGAGATCGTCAAAGCTATCGTCGATACTGGGATCATAACGATATTCTTCATCGTGCTTTCCATCATCTTCCCCGCCTTTTTCGAAAAACTTGGACGGGTCCTTTTCATAGCCCTTGCAGCTGAGATCGTACTGGAACTGATCAGCACGTTTTTCTTCCATTACAGCGGGAACATCTATGACTACATCGTGATCGCGATATTCTGCCTGTACACGGGATATGACTGGCACAGGGCTCAGAGATGCCCGCATACTGCAGACTGCGCGGTAGACTCCGCTGTAGACCTGTATCTGGATATCATCAACCTGTTCATCAGGATTCTGTCGATACTGGGAGGGAAAAGGAGCAGGGAATGAAAATACCGGTCATGTTCCCTTTCTGCTATCATCACATTATCGAAAGGCTATAGAATGTACCTGTGGAAGAAAGGAGCTGTATCGTCATGGGGTTAAAGGAGCTTTTTACCAGGAACTGGGAAGACAAGACATCGAATATCAGGGAAAAATAATGTATGTAGCCCTGCAGTTTGATTATAAGGGAAACACCTACCTCTACTGCATGGATACGGCGACGGTCCATAATGATATAGTCGATCTGGCTTTCCTGTATAAGGAACACCGATTCACAAACGAGTTTGTGAACGTTCAGGATGACAGATTATTTAATGAACTGATGGAGCATGCCCATAAGATCTCCATCATCCGGGAGATCAAGAAAAAGCACAATCTATAACCAGCAGTGCATCATTTCTGAATACTTTGAACCGATTACGCGAAAAGAGGGGGCAGCTTCTCAGCCGCTCCCTCTCGCCAATCCTTCATTCCGCTTGTTGAAAGCAGAGCCGCCCTTGCACGCAAGTGCTCATGCTCCAAAGTATCTGTCCAGCAGTCCCTTGAATGCCTTTCCGTGTCTTGCCTCGTCTCTAGCCATCTCATGGACAGTATCATGGATCGCGTCAAGGTTCAGAGCCTTCGCTCTCTTGGCCAGATCGGTCTTGCCTGCGGTAGCGCCGTTCTCAGCGTCAACTCTCATCTGCAGGTTCTTCTTGGTAGAATCGGTGACAACCTCGCCAAGCAGCTCAGCGAACCTGGATGCATGATCTGCTTCCTCGAATGCAGCCTGTCTGTAGTACATTCCGATCTCCGGATATCCCTCACGCATAGCGACACGGCTCATTGCAAGATACATACCAACCTCAGAGCACTCACCGGTGAAGTTCGCACGAAGGTCTTCCTTGATGTCTTCCGGAACATCAGAAGCAACCCCGACAACATGCTCAGCTGCCCAGGTCATCTCCTCTTCCTGCTTTGTGAACTTGGAAGCCGGAGCGCCGCATACAGGACACTTCTCCGGAGCTGCATCACCCTCATATACATAACCACAGACATTGCAAACCCACTTTGCCATAGTAAAGATCCTCCTATTATGATTTTTCTGGTCTGTTAATCTCTATATTATTGCTGACCACAGCATCCCTGCGCCTCATGGCCCGGCGCAAAGCCAGCTGCAATCTGCCTGGGACGGTCTGCACACCGCCCCAGGGCGAATCAGCAAGATCATACTGCCTTTTCGGATGCCTCTGCTTCGTCTGCCTCTTTCTTCAGACAGTCGCTGCATACACCATAGAACTGAATGCTGCATTCTTCGATCTGCCCGTCAAATCCGTCAGATGCAAGATCTCTGATCTTGCGGCTGTCGATAAAGTCATTCGTATCGATGACTTTCCCACAGCACCTGCAGATAAAATGGTTATGCGGATGGATATTGCCGTCGTAATGTTCGGCGCCGGTCCCTGTCGTGATCCTCCTGATCTCTCCGAGATCCACCAGCAGTGAGAGGTTTCTGTAAACCGTCCCGAGACTGATCTTCGGAAACTCACTCCGTATGTCCGTGAAAACCATATCCGCTGTAGGATGATCTTTCCGGCTCCTCAGGTTCGCAACGATCGCTTCCCTCTGACGACTGTGCTTCAGCCCTGCCATATATTGCATCCTTTCAAAGACTGAAATGATATAAATCAATAATCATTATCATTTCTGATGCTAATATACTCGACATTGTGCCACATGTCAATATAATATATTCATAATTTCAGGAATTATTATCGTTATATGATTCTAACCAAAGTATGTATGCATTAATTATTTTCGTTATCTTTAACAAAGAATGTCCGATATTATTGGATTGCAAACCTTTCTTTCAGGATTACAAAGCGGGGAT
>DLFD01000064.1 GCA_002482005.1 Lachnospiraceae bacterium UBA7729
GTGAGTATGGAACGGATAGAAGAGAGATGTTGGATTGAAGATTTTGTGTGCGGTTTTGAAGGTACATATTATAAGTGTTAGTCATGAAAGATCTTCGGTGTTTCCGAAGATCTTTTTTTATACCAAAGTATGCAAAAAGGCTGCCAGTGGCAGGCTTTTTGTATCGGAGTATCCAAAAAGAGCTGACAGAGACATGCTTTTTTATATTTTGCTTTTCCTTTATGGTATACTTGTGAAAAATATGATCTTATCGGGAGCTCAGTTTGCATGATTGATGAGAATACAAAGAAGATGATCGGGGATTCCGAGATGGTTCTGATCGGGCTTGGAGAAGAATTCCGCAGCACGGAGGATGAGGAGAGGAATCAGAGAATACTGGAAGCTTATAACGTTCTTTCAGGACTCCTGAAAGGAAAGACTTATTTTGTTATATCTCAGAATGAGGATGACCTTATCTTCCGATCAAAGCTTCTTCCCTTTTTCATAACGGAACCGTTCGGACCGGACGAAAGAAGGGAATGCGGGGAGGAACAGTGGAAGACTTACATGAGGTGGCTGGCTGGAACACTGGGCCATCATCTGTGTATCCTGGAACTCGGGGTTGGGTTCACATCCCCTCATCTGATCAGATTTCCTTTTGAGAAGACTCTTCAGCTGAACCTGAAAAGCAGTATGGTCAGAGTGCATGAAGAATTTCCGCAGCTTACAGAAGAGATGGAGGAAACAGGGAGAGCATATTCAGTTCGATCCAGTGCTGTTTCCTGGCTTCTTGATGAAATGACAGGAGAGTAAAAATTGATCGCTATTATTGATTATGATGCCGGTAATATCATGAGCGTTCAGAAGGCTTGTGCCTATCTTGGCCGGGACTATATCCTGACCAGAGACAGGAAACAGATCCTGACCGCGGATCATGTGATCCTTCCGGGAGTAGGCGCGTTTGCTGATGCTATGATGAAACTCCGTGGATATGGACTGGAAGAGGTCATCGGTGATACGGTAAGGAGAGGGACTCCTTTTCTGGGAATCTGTCTTGGACTGCAGCTTCTGTTCGAAAGAAGTGATGAGTCGCTCGATATGGGGCAGAAGAAGGATGTTCCGGGACTGGGTCTTCTGAAAGGAGATATCCTTCGCATCAGTGACCAGGGAGGGACTCTGAAAGTCCCACACATGGGATGGAATAGTCTGACATATCCTAACAGGGGGAGACTGTTTGAAGGCATCCCCGATCAGGTTTACGTCTATTTTGTCCATTCTTACTATCTGAAGGCAACGGACTCCCGGATCGTGACTGCAAAGACGCAGTATGGGGTTTCCATTGATGCCAGTGTGGAGAAGGATAATCTCTTTGCGTGTCAGTTCCATCCGGAAAAGAGTGGCAGATGGGGACTTAAGATCCTTGAGAATTTCCTGAAAGTATAAAAGGAGAAGGCCATGCTAACAAAACGAATCATCCCCTGCCTTGACGTCATGGACGGACGGGTCGTAAAAGGCGTTAATTTTGTACATCTCAGGGATGCAGGCGATCCGGTGGAGACAGCTGCTGCCTATGATGAGGCTGGTGCTGACGAAGTCACATTTCTGGACATTACGGCTACCAGCGACCGCAGGAATACGGTTGTGGATATGGTCAGAAAAGTTGCAGAGCGGGTCTTCATCCCTTTCACTGTAGGAGGGGGCATCAGAACGATCGATGATTTCCGGGAGATCCTGCGCGCAGGTGCAGACAAAGTGTCCGTCAATTCAGCTGCAGTAAAGGATCCAAGGCTGATCTCGGATGCGGCGGATAAGTTCGGTTCACAGTGTGTTGTGGTGGCGATCGATGCCAAAAGGCGTCAGGATGGTTCCGGGTGGAATGTCTATACGGCTGGGGGAAGGCATGATACAGGTCTTGATGCTGTGAGATGGGCTTACGATGTATGCAGGCTCGGAGCCGGTGAGATCCTTCTGACCAGTATGGATGCCGATGGAACCAAAGCAGGTTATGATCTGGAGCTTACCAGAACTGTTGCCGAAGAGGTTTCCATTCCGGTCATTGCATCGGGAGGGGCAGGTTCGAAGAAGGATTTTCTGGATGCGCTGACGGTCGGAAAGGCAGATGCAGCACTGGCAGCTTCTCTGTTTCACTATAAGGAGCTGGAGATCCGGGAAGTCAAGGAATACCTGAGGGAGAATGGTGTATCCGTCAGGCTTTGAAGAAGAGCTGCTGAGAAATATCATTATGTCAGAAAGGAAAGAGGTGGAATGGTATGGGAGCAATGAGTGATGACTGGATGCAGTCGCTTGGTCCCGAGTTCAGCAAGCCATATTATGCAAAGTTATATCAGACAGTCAATGAGGAATACAGCAGATATACTGTCTATCCGCCGGCGGAAGATATCCTGCGTGCGTTCAGCCTTACGCCTCTTTCGGACGTGAAGGTTGTTATCCTGGGGCAGGATCCGTACCATGAGCCGGGGCAGGCGAACGGTCTGTCTTTTTCCGTTCATCCTGGTGTGGCGATCCCTCCCTCCCTGGTCAATATCTATCAGGAGCTTCACGATGATCTTGGCTGCTATATCCCGGATAACGGGGACCTTACAAAGTGGGCAAAGCAGGGAGTCCTGATGCTGAATACTGTGCTTACGGTAAGGGCACACCGGGCATTTTCACACAGAGGGCTTGGATGGGAGACATTCACGGATGCCGCGATCAAGGCCGTAAACACTCAGGATCGCCCGATCGTCTTCATCTTGTGGGGGAAAGCAGCTCAGGCGAAGAGCATCATGCTGAATAATCCGAAGCATCTGATCCTGAAGGCTCCGCACCCGAGTCCGCTTTCTGCGTATCATGGATTCTTCGGCAGCAGGCCTTTCTCTAAGACCAATGAGTTTCTGGAGAAAAACGGTGTAAGACCGATCGACTGGCAGATTGAGAATGTATGATCGATCCGCAGCCCTGTGTATCGTCAGTGATCTTTTTTCTTGACTGCTTATGCAGGGCTGTGCTAATCTTAATACGATAAGACGTCAGGAGCTTTGTTCGAATGCTTCGGTCTTTCATTTCTTTTTTTCTTATTTTCTTTTATTCATCTTTGTTTTCCTTTTTTTTCTGGTATCTGCACAAGGAAGTTTTTGCTTTGTGCATTGCACATCTTTTCGTGGGCGTATGCATCGTCTTCAGCTGACTGCCTGCATCGCCGCACGGACAGATCTTCAGCGTCCGGCATCCCGGACACTTCTTGCGGGGCGGCGCCGGTCTTATAACTGCCGCAGAAAGGATCAGTTATGAACTATGAGGACTTCAAGACCAGGATCATGGAGAATGTCAGCAGACGGCTCGGTCAGGGGTACAATGTACGGATCTTCAGTGTGAAGAAGAACAACGGACTTGTTCTGGACAATCTTTCGATCCTGAAGGAAGGAGATTTGATCAGTCCGTGCATCTATCTGGATTATTACTATCAGAAGGTGCAGCTGGGGATGGATGAAGATGAGGCGGCCAGGCAGATCATTGCCTATTACCATGCGGCACTCCCGGAACATTTTCATCCGCAGGATTACTTCAGTGAAGAGAGCATAAAGAGTCATGTCGTGTGCCGGCTGGTGAATACGGAACGAAACCAGGCATTCCTGAAGGAGAGCCCTCACCGGACTTTCCTGAATCTCTCAATCGTTTTTTATCTCCTGTTCGAAGACAGGGAGATAGGTGCAGGAGCGATTGCCCTTCGGAATGAACATCTTGAAGGATTCCACCTTTGTGAGGAGGAACTTCTGCCCCTTGCCCGAAAGAACATGAAAAGACTGATCCCCGCGGACTTCATGACCATGACGGAACTGATAGAGGAGCTTCGCAGCGGAAAGCCGGCTGGCATTCCGGATGAGGAAGACACAGACAGGATCCTCGAGGAAGATAAAGAGATGGGAGATGGGATGCCACTCTATGTGCTGACAAATTCCAGAAGGTCATACGGCGCCGTATGGATCGCAGATCCTGAGACACTGGAGAAGATCGCAGGGAAACTGGATGATGATTTCTATGTTCTGCCCAGTTCTGTTCACGAGTGCATGATCCTGCCCGCAGGGCTGCGTGATGATGCCGCGTCCCTGCAGTCGATGGTGGAGGAGATCAATGCGACCCAGGTATCTCCGGATGAGGTCCTGGCGGATAATGTATATCGCTACAGCAGGAGACTGGGAAAACTTGAGATAGCAGCCTGACCTGACGGCTTTCCTCTATTTGACTTTGAATATCCGCTATGCTAAAATATCTGTGTTTTCAGATTTTGCATCTGTAGCTCAGCGGATAGAGCAGCGGTTTCCGGTACCGCGTGTCGGGGGTTCGAGTCCCTTCAGATGCGTTTTCCAATAGGGCAGCAGTCTTTTCCGGACCTGTCTGAAAGAGTGATCTGGAGGTTAGCCGATGGATAATTTCAGAGAATGGCTTTCTGATAATCTGCGCTATATTCTGCTCGGCCTTGCAGCATGCCTGGTCGTGATCATCATAATATGCGTCGTTAAGCTGGCAGGAGGTTCTTCTTCCAGAAAGGAAGAGCCGGCAGCTTCCGGGAACAAGGTGACGGAGCTTGCTGAGGCTTCCAGTGAGGCGGAGGGGACCGCGTCAGGATCTTCCGCACCGGAAAGCACATCCAGCCTTAAGAAGGATGATCCAACGATCCTTGAACTTGTTAAGAAGTATTACACCGCCGTCGCAGCGGGAGATACTGCAACACTTGCCACGATCGTGGATCCGTGGAATGACAAGATCGAGGAAGGGATCCTTGCCAATACTTTAGTAGAAAGTTATGACAATATCTCCACTTATTCCAAGGCAGGGCCAGTGGATGGTTCTTATATCGTGTATGCGTACTATGACGGTAAGATCAAGGATATCAGTACCGGTGCACCGAGCCTTGCACTGCTTTATGTAGTCACGAATGATGCCGGCGAGCTTGTCGTAGGCGACAGGTACTCATCTTCCGAGGTTTCGGATTTCATCAAGGAAGCGACCGCGGCAGGTGATGTGCAGGCGCTCAAGAATGATGTCAACCAGAAGCTGTATGATGCTGAGGCTGCAGATCCTGCACTGAAGGAATTCATCGAAGGGCAGGGAACAGCAGCTGAGGAGACGGAAGGGGAAGGTGCTTCTGCGTCTGCCGGGACAGATAACAGTACAGGGTCGGGAGATACCGCTACAACGACCGCAGGCGTGAATATCCGTGCGGAAGCCAGTCCGGATGCGTCGATCGTCATCGTGACATATCAGGGCGCCGAAGTGAACGTCATCGAGCGCGGTGATGAATGGACGCATGTCACGTTCGTCTACGATGGAGCCACATACGAAGGCTACATCTCCACTCAGTACCTTGATTTCGGAGACAGTTCTTCTGCAGATAGCGGAGATACTTCCGCATCCGGAACTTCTGGAGATGCGGCGTCTCAGGATGCGGATACTACTTTATAATATTCAGCGTAATGGTATTTTAGCTGCTGCAACTCGTTGCAGCAGCTCTTTCTATATGTGAAGGCTAGAAGCCGCATGGGGCGGCCATGCTGGCGTGGAAAAGCCCCAATGCGACAGCAGAAGGGATGCAGGGGACAGTTTTTTCATATCGATCGAAGGAAGACATATGAGACTGAATAAATATCTCAGCTTCTGCGGTGCGTGCAGCCGCCGTGAGGGAGACAGGCTGATCAGCCAGGGCAGAGTAACGGTTAATGGCCAGCCGGCTGTCTTAGGACAGGATGTCACAGAAAAAGACCGGGTCCTGCTCGATGGGAAAGCGATAAGCGCCGGGCAGAAGGAACTATTTCTGGCATTGAATAAACCGAGGGGCGTAGTTGTCACAACAGACCGGTCTCACGGTGATACGCTGGTCGGTGATCTGATCCATACAGAGGAGAGGGTCTTTGCAGTGGGGAGGCTCGACAAGGAATCGGAAGGCCTCATCCTTATGACCAATAACGGAGAGGCTTCGAACCGGATCCAGAAGGCAAGAGAACATCATGAAAAGGAATACCTTGTGACGGTCGACAGACCGGTGACCGGGGATTTCCTGAGAGCGCTCTCCAAGGGAGTCAGACTTACGGAACTGAATCGTGTGACCCGTCCCTGCCGTGTGAAAAAGACCGACAGCAGCAGTTTTGATATCATTCTTACGGAAGGGCTGAACAGGCAGATCCGGAGGATGTGTGAAGCATACGGCTATCATGTGACCGCACTGAAGCGGATCAGAGTCATGAATATCCTGCTCGGAGAACTGAAACCGGGAGAGTACCGGGAACTTACAGCGGAAGAGATATCCGGACTGAAGGAGCTTCTTGGAGAAGAAGCACCGGAAAAGGCCGCCCGGACAGACCAGAGGAGATAAGATGGAAGACGGCAGAAAGATCACCCGGATGAAGGAACTCGTCAGACTCCTGAATGACGCATCCCGGGCATATTATGCGGAAAACAGGGAGATCATGAGCAATCTGGAATATGATAAGCTCTATGACGAACTCCAGACGCTGGAAAGTGAGACCGGGACCGTCCTTGCCAAGAGCCCGACCATGCAGGTAGGCTATGAAGCGGTAGACAGGCTGCCCAAGGAGCGGCATGAAAAGCCGATGCTGTCTCTGGACAAGACCAAGGACCGGGAAGTCCTGAGGGCTTTCATCGGAAAGCAGAAGACGCTGATCTCCTGGAAGCTGGACGGCCTTACGGTTGTTCTTACTTACAATGGCGGAGAGCTTCAGAAAGCCGTCACCAGAGGCAATGGGACGATCGGAGAGGTCATCACCCCGAATGCACGTGTCTTTGAGAATATTCCGCTGAAGATCGCATACAAGGGAGAACTGGTCCTGAGGGGCGAAGCGGTCATATCTTATCCGGACTTTGAGAAGATCAATGAGGCTTTCGGTGCAGACAGTCAGTACAAGAACCCGAGAAACCTGTGCAGCGGCTCCGTAAGACAGCTGGACAGCAGGATCACCGCGAAGAGGCACGTAAGGCTTTACGCATTCTCTCTCGTGAAAGCGGATGGGGTCGACTTTCATAACTCAAGGATGGAGCAGTTCCGGTTTCTTGAGCAGCAGGGGTTCGAGGTTGTTGAGCATGTTGTCACTTACGCGGACAGCCTTGACGATACGATGGCCTACTTTGAGAAGAAGATCCGGCACTTTGAGATCCCTTCCGATGGCCTGGTAGCGCTTTATGACGATATCGCTTATGGCGATTCCCTGGGAACGACTGCGAAATTCCCGCGGAATGCATATGCATTCAAGTGGAAGGACGAGGAAGCGGTCACTCATCTTCTTGATATCGAGTGGAGTCCGTCGAGGACAGGTCTGATCAACCCGGTCGCAGTCTTTGAACCTGTGCAGCTGGAGGGTACGACAGTCTCGAGGGCTTCCGTGCACAACGTCAGCATCATGAGAGAACTGAGACTCGGAATCGGGGATGAGATCAAGGTCTATAAGGCTAATATGATCATCCCGCAGATCGCAGAGAACCTCACGAAGTCAGGCAATGTCAGGATACCGGAGATCTGCCCGGTGTGCGGGGGGAAGACCAGAATCCACGATTCCCAGGGGGTACAGACGCTCTACTGCGAGAATCCGGAATGTACCGCAAAGAAGATCAAGTCATTCACACAGTTTGTATCGAGGGATGCGATGAACATCGATGGTCTCTCGGAGATGACACTTGAGAAGTTCATAGGCAGAGGCTTCATCCATTCTTTCGCTGATCTCTTCCGGCTTAAGGAGCACAGGGCGGATATCGTCGATATGGAGGGCTTCGGGAAGAAGTCCTGCGACAATCTTCTTCTGAGTATTGAGAATGCCAGGAAGACGACCCTTCCGAGGCTGCTGTTTGCACTCGGCATCCCGAACATAGGTGTCGCAAACGCAAAGATGATCAGCCAGGCGTTTGACGGGGATATCGCACTTGTGAGGCATGCAGCGAAGGACCAGCTGACTTCTGTCGAAGGGGTTGGTGAAGTCATGGCGGATGCCTTTATCAGGTGGTTTGCAGAGCCGGAGAATTCCTCTGTGCTGGACGATCTTCTCACGGAGATCGAGGTAGAGGTTCCTGAGAAGAGGAGTGAAGAAAGTGCAGGGCAGGCAAGATTTTCCGGGAAAACATTTGTCATAACAGGGGATGTCATACATTATAAGAACCGCAGAGAACTGAAGGAAGAGATCGAAGGCCTTGGAGGCAAGGTTGCTGGTTCTGTGTCATCGAAGACCAGCTATCTGATCAACAATGATTCCCTGTCAGCGTCGACCAAGAACAGAACGGCTCAGAAACTCGGGATCCCGATCATCACAGAGGACCAGTATCTTGAGCTGAGAGACCAGAAAGGCTGATACAGCCTGCATTCACAGGAGAGGAGTACTGTACATATGCCGATTCGAATCTTGCAGGATCTTCCGGCAAGGGAGACCCTTGACCGTGAGAACATCTTCGTGATGGATGAGGGACAGGCTGACCTGCAGAATATCCGTCCGCTTGAGATCCTGATCCTGAATCTTATGCCGCTGAAGGAGGATACGGAGCTTCAGCTGCTTCGGATGCTGTCAAATACGCCGCTGCAGCTGAATATCACTTTCCTGGCGGTTTCAACCCACCATGCAAAAAACACGACTGCCAGCCATCTGAACAAGTTTTATCTGGAATTCGATGATATCAGGGATGCGTTCTATGATGGTATGATCATCACAGGTGCTCCGGTGGAGCAGATGACGTACGAGGAAGTGGACTACTGGGGGGAGCTGTGCAGAATCTTCGACTGGACGAATGATCACGTGACTTCCACCATTCACCTCTGCTGGGGGGCTCAGGCTGCTCTCTATCACCACTATGGCCTGCCGAAGACAGATCTCGGATATAAACTCTTCGGTGTTTACCGCCATCGCGTGAAGAACAAGAAGATCCCGCTCGTGCGCGGATTTGATGATTTCTTCTATGCCCCGCATTCCCGCTGGACCGAGGTCCCGAGAGAGGCTATCCTTAAGTGTAATGACCTGGTGATCCTTGCGGAGTCGGATGAAGCCGGCGTGTTCCTTGTCATGTCCAGGAATGGCCGTCGCATCTTCGTTATGGGGCATCCGGAGTATGACCGTCTTACACTGGATAAGGAATACAGACGTGATCTTGACAAGGGGATCCCGATCAGGATGCCGGTGAACTACTATCCGGATGATGATCCGGAGAACCGGCCGACTCTCAGCTGGCGCTCCCACGCGAACTCTCTTTACAGCAACTGGATCAACTATTACTGCTACCAGCTGACCCCGTATAGTCTGGGAACCAGGGTCTATACATACGAGAACCTGCACTGAAGGCAGTTTTAGGCATCAGATCCGATATCGATGCAGCAGGATAAAAGTGAAGGAATGAAGGATGGTAAAAACAGATCTGGTTACCGGATTTCTTGGCTCAGGGAAGACGACGTTCATAAAGAGATATGCCAGGTACCTGATGGGGAAGGGCGAAAAGATCGGGATCATTGTGAATGATTACGGATCTGTCAACGTCGATATGATGCTCCTTCAGGATCTGGAGAAGGAGGGCGCATCGACGGAAATGGTCATCGCCTCCGATCTTGACTGCTACCGGAGGCGTTTCCGCACCAAACTGATCACCATGGGTATGGAAGGACTTGACCGGGTGATCGTGGAGCCATCCGGGATCTATGATGTGGATGAGTTCTTTGATGCGCTCTATGAAGAGCCGGTCAGCAGACTCCTTGAGATAGGGACGGTGATCTCTGTTGTGGACGCCGGCCTCGATGTTCCGCTGGGGAGAGATGCCGATTATCTGCTTACCTCCCAGATTTCGGATGCTGGCATCGTTCTTTTCAGCCATATGGGCGATGGTCCGGATATGAGAGAAAGGGCGGCAGGAACCATCCGTTATATCAACCAGACGGTAGATAAGTTCGGCTGCAGGCGGAAGTTCAGCGACCGGTACAGTGAAGAAGAAGGCAGTTTCGGCAAAGATATCCTTGCGAAAGACTGGGATTCTTTCACCGATGCAGACTTTGAGCGGATCAGGAATGCAGGCTGCCGGCAGTACGACCACATCAAGCTGCAGGTGGAGAGTAAAAACGGTTTTTCCAGTCTTTACTATATGAATCTGAATCTGGGGCGGCAGGAGCTTACAGAAGCCGTCGCCGGCCTCATGAAGGACCATCGGGATGGTCAGAGGATCTTCCGTGTCAAAGGATTTTTCAAGGAAGAGGGGGTGTGGTTTGAGCTGAATGCCACCCGCTCAGGTATCCGCATCAGCAAAGTAAAAGAAGGACAGGATGTCCTGATCGTGATCGGTGAAGCCATGGATCCGGACAGGGCAGACGCAAGGCTTGCGTCGAAACATATCTGAACAGGAACACAGATAACAGGAAACGAGGTGTCATGCCATGAAGATCCCGCTTCATTACCAGATGACGGATTACGACTGCGGACCGACAACGATGCTGAACGCGGTCAGCTATCTGTTCGATGTGGAGGAGATCCCGCCGGAAGTTATCCGGAATATCATGCTTTACAGCCTGGACTGCTACAGCGATGACTGCAGACAGGGAGAGAGAGGGACGAGCAGTGCGGCCATGATGTTCCTGTGCAACTGGCTGAATGGTTTCGGCAAGGTTGGCCGGATCCCGGTAAGCGGTCAGTATCTCAGCGGAAAGTTTGTCAGTATGGCGAAGGATGGCAGGATCGTCCATGCACTGAGGTGTCGGGGAGTGGCAGTACTCAGGTGCGTGATCGATGTCTGGCACTATATTCTCGTTACGGGTGTCAGGGAGACGGAAGACGGAGGAGAGCTGCAGTTTCTTGTCTTCGATCCATATTACGATGCAGAAGCAAGGGAGTTCACCGGTCCAGGTATAGAGCTTGCAGAAGGGCATCCGATGGAGTACAACAAAGTTATCTCCCAGAGCTGTTTTGAGGGAAGCGGATATTACAGGCTGGGAAACCCCGATGAAAGGGAGGCTGTGCTCCTCTATAATGGCAGGACGGAGCTTACAGAGGAAAAGACGATCGAGTACTATATCTGACACGGCTGAGCAGGACAGTCCCGGAGGATGGGTACCTGCCCCGTAGGATGGGTACCGGCCCGGAGGATGGGTCCTGCCCCGGAGGATGGGTACCGGCCCCGGAGGATGGGTACCTGCCCCGGAGGATGGGTACTGGACCCGGAAAGGAGGCTTTTATGTTCAAAAGTATCCTGATCAAAGACACGACAAGGGAAGAGAGGATGGAGATCATAAGGCAGTCTCTCTCCTGGTGCGGAGGCGGCTGTGAGAACTGTTCTTCCTGCTGGCTCGGCGGCGGCAAGGCGGATGACATCTACCGGCCTTATATCGACGGCGAGAAAGAGATCTCGGAGATCAATAAAGAGTACCGGGCGAATTTTCAGCACGGATAACAAGCTGCGGGAAAACATTTCCGGCAGAAAGGGATGTTATCCCTTGATTTTCTATATAGGTCGTATATAATCTTCTCAACGACAGATAGTTTTCTCAGAAAGGTGTCTGTCTGGTCATAGGCGAAGTAGGAATAAGCGCGTTAAGTTTTCAGTGGACGGGGAGTTGCCCTGAACCGAAGATCCCGCAGCAGCAAGGGATCGCGGTGCTTATTCCGCACCCGTTGCCGCATATAGAAGACTCCGATACCTCTATGTGTGGACGGTAACTCATGGAGGTGTTTTTTTATGCAGAAAAGGGATAACCATACGATCTGGTGTACCTACACCTTTGTTTCGATCGGGATGCTGACAGCGCTTCAGCTTCTTTTGTCCCGCTTTCTCGCGATCAATATCGGCGGATTCGCGAGAGTAGGGCTTGGACCGGTCGCGACCATCATGGCGGGGATCTGGCTTGGACCGGTCGCCGGAGGCCTTACAGGGCTTGCTGCAGACCTTCTCGGATGCCTGATCCAGGGTTATGCGGTCAATCCGCTGATCACGCTGTCAGCGGTACTCTGGGGGGTGATCCCCGGACTGCTGTGCCCGCCGGCGGGATTCCGGAAGATGCGGAAGATCCTGAGGCTGTGCGTCTCGATCATCCTTGCTGCCGTGGTATGCACTCTGGTGCTTACGACCGCGGGTCTCGTGCTGATCATGGGATATCATTATTATTCCATCATGCCGACGAGACTGGTCCAGTTTGCTTTCATGGTACCGATCTACTGCCTGCTGGTAAGTCTGCTGTACATGAGCCCGGTAACTTCGATGGTCAGAAATGCTCTTCGTGTAAGACTTTCCCGCCGGAGTCTTCAGAAACAGTGACAGTCTGACAGAATCTCTGCTTATACTGCCTGCAGCATGGCAGGAAAGCCCGGAAGAGGGTGCGGGGCACCTGAATCCGGGCCTTTATTTGTATTTTGGTCAGGCTTGTACTATGATGAAAACAATAGCGTTCGGCGGGATGACCGGGGCCGGATGCAGACCTTTACACAGACCTTTACACAGACACCCTGGTTAAGACAGAATTCCTGATGCAGCAGAAAAAGAGGGAGGAAGTGCAGACATGAACTGGAAACCTTGTGCGGAAGAGCTGGAAGAAAGCAGATACAGCGGACTGGTGCCCCATACAGCGGTAACTGATGAAGGAATCATCTTTGCGGCAGCCGTTCCAGAGCATGAAAAGGCAGTCCTCCTTCTGAGGCACAGAAAGGGGAAGGGAAAAGAGTATGAGATCCCGTTTCCGGAGAAGCCTTATTCCGGGCGGATCTTTGCTATGAAGGTCACCGGTGTTCCTGCGGGAGAAGCAGAATACTGCTTCCGGATCGGGGATAAAGCGGTAACAGATCCTTATTCACAGGTCATTGCAGGGGAACTCACCTATGGGGAAGAACGCACAAAGCCACTGTGGAGCGGCTTTGCACCTCAGGTATTCGACTGGGGCGGGGATAAAAAGCCGCTCAGGATCCCGTTCCGGGATTCCATCTTCTATGAACTGAATGTGAGAAGCTTCACGAAAGGGAGAAAGAGCAGAGTACGCAGGAAAGGAACATTCTCAGGGCTTACGGAAAAGATCCCTTATCTGAAACAGCTGGGGATCACGGGGGTGGTCCTGATGCCGTGCTACGAATTCGATGAGACAGCCGCTTTCCGGCGGGCGTATGTGGGACTGCCGGAGATGCATTTTTCGGAGAACTTTTATCAGCTGAAGGCTGACCAGCCGCAGGCGGGAACGTATGCACCGGCTGAGGATGGGAAGAAGGTATCCGGGAAGGTCCCTGAGGAGAGGAGAGTCAATCTCTGGGGGTTCGGGCCTGGTCTTCTGCTTGCGCCGAAGAGGGGCTACTGTGCGACAGATAACCCTTACAGAGAATTCTGCCATATGGTGAAGTCATTCCATGAGGAAGGGATCGAAGTCCTGATGGAGATGGACCTTTCCTGGGGAGCAACTCCGGCGCTGCAGGAGACGGCTCTGCTCTGGTGGAGTCATACCTGTCATGTGGACGGGTTCTTCCTCTACGGAGACCAGGGGGAGCTGAACACGATCTGCAAAAGCCCGGCTCTTTGTGACTGCAAGCTGATCTCAGACTACTTCCCTGCTGACCGCATGTATCCGAAGGGAAGAGAGAGTTCCTTCCGGAATCTTGCGGAATGCAACTTCGGCTTCCGGGATGATGCGAGGAAACTGCTGAAGGGGGATGAAAGTTCTCTCGGACCTTTTGTCTCCAGAAACCGCTATAATCCGGCGGATACGGCAGTCATCAACGCGATGACAGGCCATGACGGCTTCACGATGGCAGACCTTGTGTCATATAATGAAGCCCATAATGATGAGAATGGTACGGATAAGGGCGGAAGGTTCCAGTTTTCCTGGAACTGCGGAAGCGAAGGGGCGTCGCGAAGAAAAGAGATCAGGATGCTGCGCAGAAAACAGATCCGCAATGCATTCGCCATGATGCTGCTCTCAGAGGGGACTCCTATGCTGCTGGCGGGAGATGAACTCGGGAACAGTCAGAATGGCAACAGCAATGCATGGTGTATTGACAATGAGACCAGCTGGGTAGACTGGTCTTCCTCATCTTCCTCAACAGAGATCCTGGAGTTTGTGAAGAAACTGATCGCATTCCGGAAAGCGCACCCGATCATTCATCCAGAGAAAGAACTTCAGACGGATGGCAGGGGCGGTTTGTATCCGCAGTTTTCCTGTCATGGGAAGAACGCATGGTTTGCCTCCTACGGGCAGCAGGACAGGTCGATCGGCATGATGTACTGCGGAGAAGGCGGGAAAGACACTGCCTTTGCAAAGACAGATGGAAGCGATAAGGCTTCTTCCGACACTTACCTCTATATAGCATGGAATTTCCACTGGGAAGAAAAGGAGCTTGCCCTTCCGATCCTTCCGAAAGGCAGGGAGTGGAAGGTTGTCCTCAGCACAGCGGATACGGGGGCAGAGGTCAGCAAGTCGGTCCTTGTCCCTGGCAGGACGGTCCTGGCGCTGGAGGGATGAGGAAGGCTTTGCAGGAAGAAGCAGTATTAGGAAGCTGACGGGTGATGACTCAGGAATGCCGGATAACGGTCAGCAGACCGGAGATAAGAAAAGAATGATGACAGAAGAGATAAAAGACTGGAAGAAGGAAAGCCAGGACGCAAAGGTTCACGCGGAGCCTGGCGATAAAGGGAGTGAGAAGGCAGAGAATATCCCAGAAGGTACGGAAAGCCTGTCCGGAAGGTACGCGGGAGTCCCTTCCGACGGGAAGATCACTTTTGACAAGTGTGTCGGACATCTCATGACAGTCATGAAGCACAAGGCAGCAGTTGCAGAGGGCTGCTTCAAGGTGGGGCTTTACTGGCAGGGACTGACACACGACCTGTCAAAGTTCAGCCCTGTGGAGTTCTGGAACAGCGTACGCTATTATCAGTATGGGAAGCAGAGCCCGAACAATGGGGAAAGAGTGGTGAAAGGCTACTCGGAGTCCTGGATCCATCATAAGGGTCACAATATGCATCACTATGAGCACTGGACCGATTACAGTGTCGAAGCTGCAAAGAAGGGAGAATTCCCGGTCAGGCCAGTACAGATGCCGAGGCGCTATGTTGCGGAGATGCTGATGGACCGTATCGCAGCGTCAAAGATCTACCTCAGGGACAAGTATACCCAGCACGAACCGCTGAAGTATTACATCCATGGCAAAGCCGGAACGCTGATGCATCCGGAGACCGCAAGGGAACTCTCGGGAATGCTCAGGATCCTTGACGAGCGGGGGGAAGAGGAATGTTTCCGCTTTGTCCGTGACTATTACCTGAAGGGATATCCGATCGGGAAACACAGAAGGTCATAAGGAAGACGCATCAGGTCCGCTGCCGTCAGCCGTATCTTTCGGCCCATCAGCGGATCTTTTGTTTTTCAGCTTCTTTGGCTTTCCAGGTCTCGGCGGCTCTGACAGCATCGTGACATTATCTCCGGAAGCAGCGCCGATCCGCTTCAGCTCGTCGATATACCGTCTTGCGATCGGTGTCAGCTCCGTGCGGGCTTTCTTCAGGTATCCGATCGTCATACGGTTGTCTCCCGTAAGAGGGACCGCGATGTAGTCGCTGCCATTCAGGTCTTCCGTGATGATACCGGAGCAGAGAGTATAGGCATTCATACCCACCATCAGGTTCAGCAGGGTCGCCCGGTCATCTGCTTTGATGATCTTCTTGTAATCGTATGTGCTGAGTACTTCCTCTGCAAAATAGAAGGAGTTGTAATCTCCCTGTTCGAAGGACAGGACCGGATAAGGCCTCAGCTCCTCGATCGAGATTTCCTTCTGACGGGCAAGAGGATGGTTCTTCCAGAGATAGACGGATACATCGCATGCAAAGAGGGGATGAAACTCCAGGTCATATTCGTGGAAGATCTTCGTCAGGGCATCCCTGTTGAAGCCATCGAGGTAGAGAACGCCGATCTCGCTCTTCATGTTCCTGACATGGGTCATGACGTCGTGGGTCTTGGTTTCGTGGATCGCGAACTCATAGTTGTCAAGACCGAACACATTGGCAGTCTCGATGAAAGCCTTCACGGCAAAGGAATAATGCTGGGTCGAGACACTGAATTTCGTCCTGCGCTGGGAGTGGTCGAGAAAACGGTCTTCCATAAGGCTGTATTCCTGGATGATCTGCCGTGCATAGCCAAGAAATTCCTCGCCGCCCTGAGTGATCGAGATACCACGGTTGGAGCGGATGAAAAGGATCATGCCAAGTTCCTGCTCCAGGTCCTTGATGGTGCTGGAGAGAGATGGCTGGGTGATGAAAAGGCGGTGAGCCGCCTCATTCATGCTTCCGCAGTCTGCGATCATGACTGCGTAGCGAAGCTGCTGAAGGGTCATGCTGTATTCCTTTCGAAAAGGTCCCTGCATCTTTCAGGTGGCAGAGCAGGAAGCAGATTTACACTTTTCAGAGTCTAGCACAGAAAATCATTTTTTACTATAGACAAAACCTATAGCAGGCTCAAAGAAATTCGAAAGGATGGAAATGTACAGCAGCTGTTTCTTTTTGAACAGGGGAGCAAAATATATGGTACAATCGATAGGCTGACGGCAGATATTGAGTCAAGGAGAGGAACTGTATGAGTGAAATAGAAGTAAAACATCTGTCTAAGACCTTCATGCAGAAGGATCTGAAGGTTGATGCTCTGACGGATATCAGTCTGAACATCGAGAAGGGGGATATCTACGGGATAATCGGAATGTCCGGCGCTGGCAAGAGTACACTGGTACGCTGCCTCAACTTCCTGGAGAAGCCGACCGACGGACAGGTATTCATAGAAGGAAAAGAACTGAGTTCGATGACCGAAAGGCAGCTGCGACAGCAGCGTATGAAGATCGCCATGATCTTTCAGAACTTCAATCTGCTGAGTCAGAAGAATTCAATCGAGAATATCTGCTTCCCGATGATCATTCAGGGGAAAACGAAGGCAGAGGCCAGGAAGAGAGCGAAAGAACTGCTCGGGATCGTCGGCCTTTCCGAGAAAGCGAACAGCTATCCGAGCCAGCTGTCCGGCGGACAGAAGCAGCGAGTCGCGATTGCAAGGGCGCTTGCCTGCAATCCGAACATCCTTCTCTGCGACGAGGCAACTTCAGCGCTGGATCCGCAGACAACGGAATCCATCCTGAACCTGCTGAAAGAGATCAATGAGAAGATGGGCATCACCATCGTGATCATCACCCATCAGATGTCCGTCATTCAGAAGATCTGCAACCGTGTTGCGATCATCGAGAACGGACACCTTGTGGAGAACGGTCTTGTGTCCGATATCTTTGCACATCCGAAGTCACATGCAGCCCGCGAGCTGATCCTGAGAGATGCCCATGGTGAGATCTCTTCCGCGGCCGCTCAGGTGCCGGAGATCAAGGAAGGCCAGAAGATCCGTATCGTCTTCACAGAAAATTCTTCCTTCGAGCCGGTCATCGCGAATCTGATCCTTCAGTTCGGTCATCCGGTCAACATTCTGTTTGCCAATACCAGGGATGTCGGCGGTGTTGCCAAGGGCGAGATGCTGCTTCAGCTGCCGGATGACAGGGACCTCCGCTTCAGGATGGAAGATTATCTGAGGGAAAGAGGACTGGAACTTGAGGAGGTAGATGACTGATGATCGAGATACTTGCCAGAATCACCGGACTGGAGCCGCAGCTGGTCCTGCTGCTCCTGAAAGATACTGTACTGACCATCTACATGGTGATCATGTCCACCCTTTTCGGCTATGTGATCGGGCTTCCGCTGGGAATCGTCCTGAACGTGACAGACAAGGATGGGATCGCTCCCAATCGGGTGGTTTACCGGATCCTCGATGTGATCACGAATATCATGAGATCCATCCCCTTCATCATCCTTCTGATGGTGCTGATGCCATTCACAAAGTGGCTGATCGGAAAGAGCTACGGAGCAGATGCCACGATCGTTGCCCTGGTCATCTCCGCGGCACCGTATATCTCCAGAATGGTGGAATCTTCCCTGGATGAGGTCGATAAAGGCGTCATCGAGGCTGCAAGATCCATGGGTGCCAACAACTGGACCATCATCTTCCGGGTGCTTCTCAGCGAAGCGAAGACTTCTCTGATCGTCGGCGCAACGATTACGCTCGGAACCGTCATCGGGTACACTGCTATGGCAGGCGCCATCGGCGGCGGAGGACTGGGAGCAGATGCCAAGATGTACGGCTATCAGCGTGGCAACATGCTGTTTCTGGGCTGGACGATCGTGGTCCTGGTCATCCTGTTCCAGATCTTCCAGATGATCGGGATGAAGATCGCGCAGAAGACGGACCACAGAAAGTGAAGAATTGTCGAAAGGCAGGTTCTCCTGCCGTCGGTCGGGCAGGGTGGACGAAGTCCGCTCTGCCCGATTTCCAGTATGCGGGAAAGATGCCAGCCGGTATCTCTGCTATAGGAAGAGCCTATAACTGACAATAGTTATCACGTATTAGCACTTTCAAAAACAATGTGTTATCATCACTTCATCAGCAAAACAAAACACAGAATCCCGATTAGAAAAGTAGGTAATAAAATCAAGCTTCTTGCTTTCCAGGGATTCCAGATATCAGAAAAGAGGAGAGAATCATGAAAAAGTCTATTATTGCAGCAGCTCTTGCAGCAACCCTGGCACTGGGAACCGTTCCGTTTGCAGCTTTCGCAGGCGAGACCGAGGCAGCAGATCTTGAGAAGATCACTGTTGCCGCTTCCTCCACACCGCATGCAGAGATCCTTGAGTTCGCGAAGCCGCTTCTGGCTGATCAGGGCTATGATCTTGAGATCACCGTCTTCGATGATTATGTACAGCCGAATGAGGTTGTCGACAGCGGCGATCTTGACGCAAACTACTTCCAGCACATCAATTACCTGAATGCATTCAACGAAGAGCATGGGACCGATCTTGTAGATGCAGGCGAGATCCACTACGAGCCGTTCGGAATCTATCCGGGGACCAAGAAGAGCCTTGATGAGGTTGAAGACGGTGACGTCATCGCGGTCCCGAACGATACCACCAACGAGGCGAGAGCGCTGCTCCTTCTGGAAGCAAACGGTCTCATCAAGCTGGCAGACGGCGTTACCATCAATGCTACCAAGCTTGATATTGCTGAGAACCCGCACAACCTTGACATCGAGGAGTTCGATGCTGAACTTGTTTCCCAGCACACCGCAGATGCAGCATTCGTAGTCCTGAACGGAAACTACGCTCTGCAGGCTGGCCTGAATGCAGGAACCGATGCACTTGCAGTCGAGTCCGCAGATTCCGCAGCGATTCAGCAGTATGTCAACGTCATCGCTGTCAAGAACGGCAACGAGAACGAGCCGAAGATCAAGGCTCTTGTGGATACCCTGAAGAGTGACGAGGTCAAGAAGTTCATCGATGACAAGTATCAGGGAGCGGTTGTTCCGTTTGAGGGAACTGTCGGCGAGGAAGCTTCGACCGAGGCTGCTACCGAGGCAGAGTAAGAGAGAAAGATGTCAGGAGCTTCTGCCTGATGAAAGTCTTATAAGCACAGGTTAGAAAAAGAGGTCCGGGGAAGAAAAAACCAGGACCTCTTTTTTGTATAGGCTGCGAGTCACGAAGCGCCGCCCATGCGGCGACAGCGAACATTGAGTGCGCACCGCGCACGAGATGAGCCGCGCGCGCACCGCGGGCACAAGTGCCTCGCGCACCGCGCACGAGATGAGTCGCTTAGGCCAGATCAAAGCTGCTGCCGGATCATACAGTCAGGAAAAGACTGGATTTCAGGATATGATCAAGCAGCGCTGCAACATGTTCATGAACGGCTTCAGGGCTGACACCTGCATTGAGGTCATTGATGATCACCGTTCCGAGACCACTTGCCAGAAAATAGGATACTTCATTGATCGTTACCGGTTTTGCAATCTCATCGGAATGTTCCCTGATCAGTTCCGTGACCTGTTTCAGGACAAGAGAATTGAAGCGGGAGAAGAGAATCGGATCTTCATGACGACCGTCACCGACCATATGAGCTACAAATTCATGATAGCGGCTGCCAAGATAGAAAAGTGTTTCGAGCAGAGCGCTGAAATCCTCCTGGATGTTGTTTTTACCCGATCTTTTCTTCAGGTCGCTGAAATACTGCAGCCCCTCATTCACAATATCCTGAAAGTAATCATTCAGCAGTGTATCTTTTCCATCATACCAGAGATAAAAAGTAACGCGGGAAAGACTGGCTTCCTTACAGATCTGGGTGACCGAGATCTTTGAAAATTCATTATCGGCAAGGAGGTCAACCAGGGCCTTCTTGATCCTTGAGCGGGCAGTTTCCATCATCCCGTCCTCCTGTCACAGAAATTATGTAATTCGGAATGAAACTAAATATTTTGCAATCCTGCTCTATTATACAATGAATAGAGGAAGTGACAACTCCAATTTTGCATATGTCATATTGGCAGATTTGACCAAAGTATTAGGATTTTTCTTTGCATATGCATATATATGTAGGCAAAAGATCAATATTCGGGCCGGATCCGACTGGCGGGTATCAGACTGCGGATATCCGCCGGCAACGGACAGACAAAGTGAAGAGGTTTCTGAGTGATGGGATGAAAAAAGTCCAGAGAACAGGAATGGAGCGCCTGTCTGTCGATCAGATCATGCGGAAGACCGTACATTCCATCGCCGACGACCGGGTGTCCGACTGCTTTCATGTGGACCCGGATCTGATGGGTCCGTCCGGTCTCCAGTTTAACGAACAGGGCAGTAGTATCGGCTGCAGGGTCATACTCTGCTTTCCGGAAATGTGTCACCGCCCGCTTTCCTCTTTCCGGACTGATCTCGCGCTCGATCGTTGAACCAGGCACACGTGCGATCGGAAGGTCGATCACGCCAGGAAAATCCGGCCACTCGGCCGGAGGCTGCAGATCAGAGGGATCGCCCTCTGGAAAGACCTTCAGGGAATCTTCGATCTTTCCGTGGACGACGGTGAAATAGATCCGGTGGATCTGTCTTTTCTTCATCGCATCGTACAGGATCGCTGAACTGGCCATGTTCTTGGCGATCAGGACCAGTCCGCTGGTATTTTTGTCAATCCGGTTAACACATCGGTAGATGAAAGGGATCCCCTGCTCCTCAAAGTAGGCAGCCACTCCATTGCCAAGGGTCCATTCGCGATGACCCAGAGACGGCTGTACCGGGAGATGGGGCGGCTTGTTGATCACAAGGATATCCTCGTCCTCGTAGACGATGCTGAGATCCATGTGATTCGGGATGATATGGGCATCTTCCTCTTCCTGAGGCTCATCTGTGAAGATAGCCGTGAGGACATCACCCGGCCTGAGAAGGTGATTGGTGAATACAGGCTCGCCATTGACCAGAAGCGTATTGTCATGATGTCTGAGATAAGTCATCAGATGCCGGGAGTAGCCGCGGCTTCTCAGGAATTCGTTTGCGGTGGAAGGCCGGCCAGGTGTGACCGGCTGTTCTTTGATTGTATAAGTGATCGTTCTTTTCATGAATGTGATGATAGCGGGGAAAGAGGCAGCAGCGTGCGGAAAACACAAAGAAGGAGGAAGCAGGAAAACAGGAAAAGCCGGTCTGCAGCTTATATTCCTGTTCGGAATTCGGAAACCACAGACTGGCTTTCTATATTTGCTCCGGAGGACTGATCTGCTTTTGGCTCTCAGCTTGACTTTACTTTCTCCCAGTACTTGTTATAGAGCTCGTCGCCTTCATCTCCGATATAGGTGTAGACATCAGAGTTCTTCAGCATGTCTGCCGTCGGGAATGCAACAGTGGAGTTTTTGATATCCTCATCTTTGATGAGCTCACGGGCTGCTTTGTTCGGAGTGGAATAGGTGATATACTCGAAGTTCTTCTCCGCAACGTCCGCACGGCAGAGGTAATCGAGAAACTTCTCTGCATTCTCAACGTTCTTTGCATCCTTCGGGATGACCCAGGAGTCGATCCAGACATTCGTGCCTTCCTTCGGGATGACGTACTCCAGGTCCGGGTTCTCACGCTTGGTGAAGATAGCTTCTCCGGAATAGATGACTCCGAGAGCTGCCTCTCCGCCGATCATCTTGTCGCGGACCTGGTCGATAACGTAGGCCTGAACAAGCGGCTTCTGCTCGATCAGCAAATCAGCTGCCTTGCTGACCTCCTCTTCCTTGGTGGTGTTGATATCATAGCCAAGACGCTTCTCGGCAACCATGAACGCGTCACGGACGGAATCCTGCATGAGGATATTATCCTTGTATTTTTCATCCCAGAGGATAGCCCAGGAGTCGACCGGATCGTCGACCATGCTCTTGTTGTAGAGGATGCCGACCGTCCCCCAGCAGTACGGGATGGAGTATTTGTTCTCCGGGTCAAACCCCTTCGACTGCTCCATGTAAGTTTCATCGATATTCTTTACGTTCGGAACGTGATCGAAGTTGATCGGCTGCAGCAGATCGTTGTCGATCATCTTGGCGATCATATAATCGGACGGGCAGATCAGATCATAGCTTGCGGCGCCGGCAGCTACCTTCGGATACATGATCTCGTTGGTCTCGAATTCATCGTAGATGACCTTGATCCCGGTCTCTTTCTCGAAATCCTTCGGGACTTCCGGATCCATATACTCGCCCCAGTTGTAGACGTAGACGACTCCGGAGCCGGTCTTGTCAGAAGATTCCGCAGACGGAGCGGCATCTGCCTCGGTGGAAGCGGATGCTGCTTCTGTCCCGGCAGACACTATGGCCTCTGATGAAGCTGCAGAGGCGTTGTCTGCGGAAGATGAAGCGTCCGCTGCCGTATCTTCTGCGGCTGGTGCATTATCCGTCTTATCGACCTTCGCAACGCATCCCGTAGTGAGGGAGAGAGCGAAAGCACTGATCAGAAGCGACGTTACAAATCTCGTTTTTGTTCTCATAGGCCAGTTTCCTCATGTAGTGCTGTGGCTGAACTGAATACAGCCCCGATGACATGTTTCCTGCAGGTCAGATCTGCTGTGCTTAATGATACTGCTGTGACTTCTTTCTCGCATTCCTTCCTTTTTCGATGCCGAACATCATAAGAAGAACACCCGCAAAGAGAAGGGTGGAGAGAGCGTACATCTCCGGCTTGATGCCCTTGCGCACTTCTGTGTAGATCTTGGTGGAAAGGGTGTCAAAGCCCGGCCCCTTGATGAAGTGCGTGATCACGAAGTCGTCCAGCGACAGCGTGAAAGCCAGAAGGAAACCGGAAAGGATCCCCGGAAGGATATCCGGGAGGACCACTTTTCGGAAAGCCTGGGACCTCGTGGCACCGAGGTCCAGGGCAGCCTCGTAAGTGCTCGGATTGATCCCCTGGACACGGGGCATGATCGACATGACCGTGTAAGGGATGTTGAAGGTGATGTGCCCGAGCAGCACGGTCCCGAACCCGAACACGACCGTGTAGCCGTACTGGGAGAGGAACTGGCCGAAAGCGATGAAGACAAGCATCAGGGAGATGCCGGTCACGATGTCGGCGTTCAGCATGGGGATGTTCAGTATCCCGAGGACGATAGTGCGCTTCCTTTTCTTCATTCGATTCAGAGAGAGCGAAGCCATCAGTCCGAGGACCGTCGCGATCAGCGCACTTACAAAAGCGAGGACCAGGGTGTTGCGCAGAGCAGCCATGATCTCGGCATCCTGAAACATCTGCACGTACCACTTCATGGTGAAACCGCCCCACTTTGCCCTGGTTCTGGAATCATTGAAGCTGAAAGCGATCAGGACTGCGATCGGAGCGTAGAGCAGGATAAAGATGAGAATGACATAGAGTCTTGTGAAAAATTTCTTCATAATATACTGCTCACCCCCTCGTCGTCGGATTCATAATGCTGCATGACAGCCATTGAGATCAGGATAAAGATCATGAGGACCAGAGAGAGACCTGATCCGGCATTCCAGTTGCCGACCTGAGTGAATTGCTGGTCGATGATATTGCCGATCAGAAGCACTTTGGAGCCGCCGAGGAAATCACTGATGACGAATGTCGTCAGCGCCGGGACGAACACCATCGTGATCCCGGACACGATCCCGGGCATCGTCAGAGGGATGATGACCTTGAAGAAGGTCTGCCTCCTGTTGGCGCCAAGATCGTAAGCTGCATTCACGACATTCCAGTCAAGCTTCGTCAGTGCATTGTAGAGCGGCAGGAGCATGAAAGGCAGGTAGTCGTAGATCATGCCAAGAGCGATCGCTGCCGGTGTGTTGATCAGATGCTGGGGCGGCAGATGCAGAAAGGAAAGAACCTGGTTGATGACGCCGTTTCGTTCCAGCAGCGTCTGCCATGCAAATATGCGCAGCAGGGAGTTCATCCACATAGGGATGATGAATACGGTCGTGATGATCGCGGAAGCGCCGTTCTTCATCCGGGCAAGAATCATGGCAAGAGGATAAGCCAGGATCAGGCAGATCACAGTCGCCATGGCGGACAGCAGAAGCGAGAGGAACAGCGCCTTCAGGGTAACCGGATCGGTGATCTTCGCTATGTTGGACAGAGTGAGATGATGATTCTCATCGGTGAATCCGTAGTACACGATCAGGATCAAGGGTATTACGATAAATGCGGCAGTCCATACGAGGTATGGCCCGCTCAGGAGAGCATTGTGTTTTTTCTTCATGATGGTCCCCGGCTTTCTTACATCTCATTCAGAGTGACTGCCTGCTCATCTTCCGACTCAGGCTTGTTCATGATCTGGATGTTGAACGGATCCAGATTCATCAGAACATGGGTGCCGACCGGGAACATCTTCGTGGAATGGACCAGCCAGGTATAGCCGTTTGCCTCGACATCCATCTCATAGTGGACTCCCTTGAAGATGAGATCGGTCACGACTCCTTCGAAGTAGCCCGGGTTCAGCTCATAGGCTTTTGAAGAGACCTTGTCATATTCCGGTGAGCCTTTTTCAGCGCCTTTCGGAAGCGCATAGAGTTCCAGATCCTCCGGACGGATGACAGCATCGACCGGTTTGTTCACTCCGAAGCCGGTATCGACGCAGGCAAATCTCACACCCAGGATCTCGACCAGCTTGTCCCTCACCATAGTGCCGCCGACAATGTTGGAATCGCCGATGAAGTCTGCGACGAAAGCATTCTGAGGTTCGTTGTAGATATCTTCGGGAGTCCCGATCTGCTGGATGTAGCCCTGGTTCATGACGACGATCGTGTCGGACATGGTGAGAGCTTCCTCCTGGTCATGAGTGACATAGATGAACGTGATCCCGAGTTCGTTCTTCAGGCGGATCAGTTCATACTGCATGTCTTTTCTGAGCTTCAGGTCGAGAGCGCCGAGCGGTTCGTCCAGAAGGAGGACCTTCGGTTCATTGACGATCGCACGTGCGATGGCGATCCTCTGCTGCTGACCGCCGGACAGGGAGTCCGGCATGCGGTTCTCAAAGCCTTCCAGGTTGACCAGCTTCAGCGCGTATTTGATCTTATCGCGGATATAATCCTCCGATTTTTTGCGGATCCGAAGACCGAAAGCGATATTGTCTGCCACGTTCATGTGGGTGAAGAGGGCATACTTCTGGAACACGGTATTGAGCTGTCGCTTATTCGGGGCCAGGTCTGTGATATCTTTTCCGTCGAAGATGACCTTGCCTTTGTCCGGCTGCTCAAATCCGCCAAGGATCCTCAGAGTAGTCGTCTTGCCGCACCCAGAGGGACCAAGGAGCGTCAGAAATTCATTTTCCCTTATATAGAGATTCAGGTCATCGAGGACGAGCTGTCCGTCGAATGCCTTGGAGATATGCTGCAGATCGATCAGTTTATTGCTCATGTCTGTTCCCTCTTTATCATTATGATAGACCACGACTCAGAACTGGGGAGGAGTGCTGACCCAGATCAGGGAAGCGGTGCTGCTGCTCCTGTTCTCGATGTAGTGAGGACCGAGCGGGCGGAAGTAGAAAGTATCGCCCTTTCTCACGCGGTAGGTATTCTGCCCGAGGTGGAGAGTGATGGTGCCCTGAAGGACATAGCCGAACTCCTCGCCTTCGTGGGGCTTGTCGACATACGTGCTGCCGCCCGGCCGGATCGTTACCCGGATGGGTTCCATACGGTATTTCTGGGCATTGGGGATGATCCACTCCGTCGTACTGTGAAGCTCTTCATCCACCTTCTCGAAGAAGTCTCCCGGTCTGAAGACGATCTGGTTGTCAGATTCGTCCCCGAAGAAACTTTTCAGGTCCGTTCCAAGCGCCTGAAGGATGTCCACAAGAGTGGCGATGGAAGGCGATGTCTGGTCTCTCTCCACCTGGGAGATGAAACTCTTCGACAACTCTGTCCTGTCTGCCAGCTCTTCCTGTGTCAGTCCCTTCTGAAGGCGCAGGGTCCTGATCTTTTTTCCAATCTCCATGCCAGCCTCTTTTCAGCAGATATAAACTCAAAATCCAGTAAAACTGAACAAGATTATCTGAGCTGATTATACGGTATATGGAATGAGTGTCAATCACTTTTTTCATCAATTTACGGTACATTTACGAAGTCGACATTTACACCCAAAGTCCGGGATGGTATCATGGAAGCCACAGGAGGTCAGCTCACTATGGATGATCAGAAAAAGTATGTTGCATATGTAGGTACTTATACGCATGGTTCGAGCATCGGGATCCATGTGTACGATATCGACAATAAGACGAGGCACCTGACTGAGAGGAATGTGGTCCCGGTGCATAATTCGTCCTATATCACCAAGTCCCGCCGCGGGAATTATCTTTATTCGATTGCCGATGAGGGCGTTGAAGTCCTGCAGATCGAACCGGACGGAGGACTGACCCCTATCAACAAGGTGGACATCGATGGTATGAGGGGGTGCTATCTGTCGACGGACGTCTCCGGGAAATTCCTTTTCGTAGGAGGATATCACGACGGTAAAGTAACGGTTGTCCATACCCACAGGGACGGCAGACTGGGGTCGGTTCTGGATGGTGTGTTCCATCAGGGCATCGGTTCTGTTGCGGAGCGTTCTTTCAGGCCGCATGTGAGCTGCGTGATCCCGACGCCGGATGACAGGTATCTGGTGGCGGTAGACAATGGAATCGACCAGGCAAAGATCTATAAGGTCACGTCGGTGACCGGGAAACTTCATCTCTATGACATCCTGAGATTCCCGCTGGATTCCGGACCGAGACTGATGGTCTTCTCAAAAGATGGAAAATATGCCTATGTCAACTGTGAGATCCTGAACCAGATCCTTGTCTACCGGTATGATCCGGATGCCGAGACCATGTTTGAGCATATCCAGAGTGTGAAGAGCATCTTCGATGACAAGGATGTTTCCAGTGCCAGCTGCGCACTGAAGATCTCCCCGAGCGGGAGATATCTTTATACTTCCAGCGCAGGAGAGAATACAGTAGGCATCTTCCGCATCGATCCGGAGACCGGGATGCTCTCCAAGGTCCTGATCCTTCCGATCTCAGGAGGATACCCGAAAGACATCGATGTTCTTCCGGATGAGAAGACGATGATCGTTCTCTGTCATGAGTCGAATTACATGAGGTTCTTCACGATCGACTACGAGAAGGGGACTCTGGTCATGAGAGGAAAACAGCAGTATGTGGAGACTCCGAACTGTATCATGATCTCAGAGACACCTGAGTCTGTCGCAGGAACTGAGAAGGCAGAAAAAGAAGAGGGACCGTCAGAACAGTAACTTATTCCGTGCAGTACAGGAAGACTTTCGCAGGCTTCATGGAGAGGGCATTGATTTGGCCTGACCGTGAAGTCCTGTTTTTTATGAGGAGCAGGATTATGGCAGGATCCACATTCGGAACATTGTTCAGGGTGACGACCTGGGGAGAAAGTCACGGAGGCGGAATCGGCTGCGTGGTCGACGGCTGTCCGGCGGGGCTTGAGCTTTCGGAAGAGGATATCCAGAAGTATCTTGACCGCAGAAAGCCCGGGCAGAGCCGGTATACGACTGGCAGGAGCGAGGCGGACCGGGTCAGGATCCTGTCCGGTGTCTTTGAGGGAAAGACAGAAGGAACGCCGATCTCCCTTCTTGTGGAGAATACCGATCAGCGTTCCAAGGATTACTCGAACCTGAAGAATCTGTACCGGCCGGGGCATGCGGACTTTGGTTTTGATGAGAAGTATGGTCTGCGGGACTATCGCGGCGGAGGAAGATCTTCCGGGAGAGAGACGATCGGACGCGTTGCGGCGGGAGCGATCGCAGCCAAAGCGCTCTCTCAGCTGGGGATCCGTCTGAGGGCTTATGTGAAGGCAATCGGCGGCATCGAATGCGACCCCGCCCGGTACGATGAGGAATATCTGAAGACGAGTCCGCTCCAGATGCCGGACCCTGATGCAGATAAGAAAGCAAGGGAGTATCTGAATGGATGTATCCGGGACCTGGATTCCTCCGGGGGCGTGATCGAGTGCGTGATCGATGGCATGCCTGCCGGAGTCGGAGAACCGGTCTTCGACAAACTGGATGCCCTGTTCGGGCAGGCACTTTTTTCCATAGGAGCAGTCAAGGCAGTGGAAGTCGGCGACGGCGTCCTTGCCGCGGCGGCAAGGGGGCATGAGAATAACGACCAGTATGCGGAAGAGCCTGAAACCGGTAAGCCCGTCAAGATGACAAACCACGCAGGAGGTATCCTGGGAGGCATGACTGACGGAAGCCAGGTGATCGTACGGGCATATTTCAAGCCGACTCCTTCGATCGCAAGAGAGCAGAGAGCGCTCGGATCCGACGGACATGTCCATACGATGACGATCACCGGAAGACATGATCCGGTCATCGTCCCGAGGGCGGCGGTCGTCGTGGAATGCATGTGTGCGGTGACCGTGTTTGACCTGCTCCTGCGGGGCATGACGTCGAAGATGGAGAATCTGGAAAAAATCTATCCGTAAAATGTGTGTTTCTTTTGTGTATAGACGGCGGGAAGGTTTTCTTTCCTGCCGTTTTTTTCTATAATATACTGCGTATCGCTTCGCACCGCTGGGCATATCTGTCTGTGCGGAGAGACAGGACACGGCTGAAGCCGTATCGAATCTGAAAAAAGGTGGTTTTCATCATGAAACTTCTGAGAAACATGGAACGACGGTTCGGCAGGTATGCGATCCGGAACCTTTCCATGGTCGTGATCATGACCTATGTGATCGGCTACATCATGCAGTTTGCAGCGCCGGGAGCGCTGAATTATCTGACTCTGGATCCTTACATGATCTTCCGGCAGGGTCAGGTCTGGAGACTTGTGACCTGGGTGCTGATCCCGCCGGAATCACTCGACATCTTCACGATCATCATGCTGTTCTTCTACTACAGCATTGCCAAGGTGCTGGAGCGTACGTGGGGAGACTTTCTCTTCAACGTCTACATCTTCAGCGGCCTGATCATGACGGTGATCGGCGCCTGCGTCATGTACTTCATTCTGGCAGCGGTTGGAACAGATGCAGCAGCGATGAACATAATGGGGATCCCGATGTTCTGTTCTACTTACTATGTCAATATGTCGATCTTTCTGGCTTTTGCCCTGACTTATCCGGACATGGAAGTCCTTCTCTATTTCTTTATTCCGATCAGAATGAAGTGGATGGGATATGTGTACGGAGCTTTCCTGATCTATCGCTTCATCAGGATGCCGGTCTGGTCGGGCAGGATCCTGATGATCATCTCGCTTCTGAACTTCCTGATCTACTTCCTTTCGACAAGGGATATGAAGAGACTTTCCCCTCAGGAATTCAAACGGAGAGCCAGCTTCCGGAAGGCGGCCGGCAGAGGAAAGCAGGCTGGATCACCGGACAGCAGCTATCAGTCGGGCAGAAGTTCCCGTGGAGCGGCTGCGGGCGGCAGCGGACATGGCACCGGCACATGGAACAAGGACAGGGGAGGTGCAGTTCACCGATGCGCGATCTGCGGCAGAACCGAGCTCACGAATCCTGAACTGGAGTTCCGCTACTGTTCCAAGTGCGAAGGCAGCTATGAGTACTGCCAGGATCATCTCTTTACCCACGTTCATGTTAAAAACGGGAGCCGGCCGGCTCTGACCCCGGAAGGACAGAGTGCCGGGGGAAAACAGGAATAAAGAAGTTTTTCAGCATTACAGATAGGAAGGTGTTTTTATGACAACGGAGGAATCCGTGATCCCGCAAACCGAAGCCGGCGGTGTCCGGCTGAGAAAAGGAGACCTCATCAGGTCTCTGATCCTGACAGGGCTGTTTCTGGTCCTTACGGTCCTTGCACACAATGCCAGTCAGAAATCGGAAGACTGGTATCTGCCAGTCTCTCTGATCCTGTCGCTGCTTCTCGGAGGATTCATGTATCTGCAGCTCCCGAAGAGCAGGATCTTCCAGAAAATCTATGATGCCGCGCTTGCCGCAGCAGTCCCGTTTCTGGCATTCATTCTTGTACAGTCCTATGACACAGGATTCTGGCATGTCGGAGCGGCTCTGTCTTATGAGACGGCAGAACCCCCGTACAAGATGATCTACCTGAACCTCATATTCTATTACCTGATCTTCCTGGGGCTTTCTTTCCTTCTGGGGAGTTTTAGGTGGGGCTACAGTATCTCGTCCGGGATCTTCATGGCTCTTTCGATCGTCAATTTCTATGTGGTGAAGTTCCGCGGAAGTCCGATCGTACCCTGGGATATCCTGTCGATCCGGACGGCCGGCAATGTTGCTTTTAATTATGACTACATCATCTACTGGCACATGCTTCTGTCCACGTTCGGCTTAGCCTTTGTGATGCTTGGGACCGGAAAGATGAGGATCTCCATCCGGAGATGGAGGATAAAGATTCCGGCAGCTGCAGCCGCGGTCCTGGCACTGGTCATGATGACCTCCTCCATCCAGGATGCCGATGTGAAAGCCTTCTGGGGCATGGATACGACTCTGTTCACTCCGAATGTCAGGTACAGAAAGAATGGCCTTCTCGTCGCCTATCTTGCAAATCTGAACCTGATCAACATCAGAAAACCGGATGGCTATTCCATCGACATGGTGAAGGAGATCGAGGGGGAGATCGATCAGAAGGAGACTGGATCCGAAAAGATCGCCGCCGAAGGTACCGGAGCCGCCTCGCCTGAGAAGTCTGCGTTCGACCTGAGTCAGGCTCCGAACATCATCGTCATCATGAACGAAGCCTTCTCGGACCTGTCTGTCATCGGAGATTTTGCTGTGACAGAAGACTACATGCCTTTTTTCCACAAGATGATGGACCAGTATACTGCAGGCCACCTGATGGTATCGGTCAAAGGCGGGAATACAGCGAATACCGAGTATGAATTTCTGTCTGGGGATTCCATGGCATTCCTTCCGCAGGGAAGTGTCGTCTATCAGCAGTATATATCGAAGGAGATCCCGACTCTGGCTTCTTACCTCAGGTCGCTGGGATATTCGACGGAAGGTCTGCATCCTTATCTGGGAAGCGGCTGGGACAGAGAGAGAGTCTACCCGCTCCTCGGATTTGATACCTTCAAAGATATCGATTCCTTCGGCGGGGCGAAGATGGTCCGCAAGTTCGTGAGCGACGAGTCCGCTTTCGACAAGATCATAGAGGAGTTTCAGAAGAAGGGTGACCGGAAGAAGTTCATCTTCGAGGTGACCATGCAGAACCATTCCGGATACATGGCCAGCCCGTCCACTGACAACGGTTTCACGCAGGAGGTCCTCCTGCCGGACCTTCCGTTCGAAACTCCTCAGGGGGTCGCAGCGGAGCGCTATCTGACACTGGTCAAAAAGTCCGATGAAGCATATGAGAAGCTGATCACATGGTTCGAGGAAAATGTCACCGAGCCGACGATCATCATCACGTTCGGCGACCATGAGCCCAGTGACTATGTGACGGAGGTTATCGATGATCTGACCGGATACGACAAAGATTCCACCGATCTTACCGAGATCCAGAAACACTATCAGGTCCCGTTCTTCGTATGGAACAATATGGGCATCCCGAAGGATGATTCCGTAGATCTCATGAGCGTGAACTATCTTGCATCTTATGTCATGAGGGAGGCCGGACTGCCGATGACCGACTATCAGGAATTTCTGGCGGACCTGAGGGAGCAGTTCCCTGTCATATGCGCAAACACTTACATCGATAGCGACGGTGTCTATCATAGCTGGGAAGACTTGGACAGCGATGTGGAAAACAAAGATCTCCTGAACAGGTACAATATCCTTGCCTATAACCATCTGGTCGATGTGAAGCACAGAGTGGATGAGATCTTCAGCCAGCCGGGAGACGGGAAGGCCCAAAAGTCGCTGGCACAGACCGGACTTACCGAAAGCAGTCAATGAAGAAGAAAAGTCATGTTGAGATGAGGTCTCATAACGTACCGCAGAAGGAAAGGGATATTATATTATGGAAGAATTTGACTACAGCATCGTGAAAAGTCCTGCGCACTTTGCGGAGGGCTGTCTGCCTCCTCATTCCGACCATGTGCCCCAGGCGCCGGAGGATGGCTTCGGGAAGACTTCCCTTAGGCTGTCCCTTGACGGGATGTGGAAGTTCCACTATTCGGAGAATTATGAAAGCGCTCCGAAAGGTTTTGAGAAGCCGGATTTTGACGTCAGCGGCTGGAAGGAGATCAAAGTCCCTTCCAATATGCAGTTTGAGGGATATGACGACCCGGCTTACGTGAATACTCAGTATCCGTGGGATGGCGTCGAGGGAATCGAGCCGGGAGAGATCCCGGAGAAGTTCAATCCGGTCGGTCAGTATGTACGCACGTTCACCCTTCCGGAGAACTGGAAGGGCAGCAGGATCCGCATTTCCTTCCAGGGGGTCGAGTCCGGGTTTGCCTTCTGGCTGAATGGGACTTACCTGGGCTACAGCGAGGATTCCTTCACGCCGACCGAGTTCGATCTGACCCCTTTCCTTCAGGAAGGGGAGAACCGGATCGCTGTCCTTGTTTTCAAATGGACTTCCGGAAGCTGGTGCGAGGACCAGGATATGTTCCGCCTCTCCGGCATCTTCAGGGATGTCTTTCTTGAAAGACTTCCGGAGGTACATCTGGAGGACCTGAAGATCCTTGCTGACCTGACGGATGGATACAGGGATGGAAAGCTGAACGTGACGATAAAGACTTCGGGGAATGCGGATGAAATATCCGCCGACTGGACGCTGGAGAAGATCGGCGTCGTCACTGCTTCTGAAGAACTCGAAAAGACAGGAGAGATCGTCCTTTCCGGAAGCTGCTCCGGATCTTGCATGACGGTATCGGAAAAGATCGGGGCTGTCCTTCCATGGAGTGCCGAGATCCCGAATCTGTACCGGCTGAACGTGACCATAAAGGCAGACGGGAAGGCATGCGAGAAGGTCTGTGAGCTGACTGGCTTCCGCCGCTTTGAGATGAAGGATGGCATCATGTGCCTGAACGGGAAGCGGATCGTCTTTAACGGCGTCAACCGCCATGAGTTCTCCTGCGACGGGGGAAGAAGCCCGAAGTTTCAGGAAGTCCTTCACGATGTAACGGTGATGAAGCAGAACAACATCAATGCAGTCCGTACCTGCCACTACCCGGATGCATCCATCCTGTACCGGCTCTGCGATATCTTCGGCCTTTACATGATCGCCGAGAATAACATGGAGACCCATGGCATGATGGAGCGGGTCGAGCGCGGACAGCTTGCACAGGCAGAGGCGCTTCCAGGCGACCGCAAGGACTGGGAACCGCTTCTGATCCGAAGGATCGACTCCATGTATGAGCTGGATAAGAACCATCCTGCGATCGTGATCTGGTCGTGCGGCAACGAGTCCTACGGCGGATCGGTCATCTTCCATATGGCGGAGGAACTGCGCCGGCTTGATGACAGCAGGCTGGTCCACTATGAGGGAATCTTCCATGACATGCGCTATCCGGACACTTCCGACATGTATTCTCAGATGTACACGTCGGCTGCCGGGGTGGAGCAGTACCTGAAGGAGCATACGGACAAGCCGTTTATCCTCTGCGAGTACACGCATTCCATGGGCAACTCGAACGGAGGCATGTTCAAGTATACCGATCTTGCAAAAAAGGAGCCGAGGTATCAGGGAGGCTTCATCTGGGACTTCATCGACCAGGCAGTACGCAGAAAGAACCGCTTCGGGGAAGAGTTTCTTGCTTACGGCGGGGATGACCATGAACGTCCTACCGACTATGAGTTTTCCGGAAATGGGATCGTGGATGCTCACCGCAGACCGTATGGCGGCAAGATCCAGGAAGTGAAGTTCAACTATCAGGGAATCGATGCCGAGGTAGGAGAGAAGGGCGACGGCGTCACGATCACGAACCATTATCTTTTTGCCGGCACATCCGCCTTCCGCTGCACTGCAGCGCTGAGGAAAGAGGGAAAAGTCCTCCGCCAGGTGAAACTGGATGCTGACGTGAAGCCGGGGGAGAGGAAATATTATGATCTTCCGTTCACGATCCCGGAGAAGGGAGAATATGCCGTCTCTGTCACTTTCTCGCTGAAGGAAGACACCATCTGGGGGAAGGCAGGCGACGAGGCTGCATATGGCGAAAGAGTCATCAGGGGAACTCATGAGTCTGTGAAGACACTAAAGACTCCTCCGGAAGACATGGAAGAAGACGGAAGAGCATTCATCCTGAACGGAGTCTGTGCGGCGCCGGTCAGAGCTGCTCTTAAGACAGAAGTCATCCGAGGGGCTGACAATATCGGTGTAAGAGGGGAACATTTCTCTGCATTGTTCTCGAAGCTGAAGGGCGGACTTGTCTCCTACAGATGGGGCGGAAAGGAACTGATCGAGCTTATCCCGAGGCCGAATTTCTGGCGGGCTCCGACGAACAACGATGACGGCAGCCGCATGGCGGCGAGATACGGACAGTGGAAGCTGGCAAGTCTGTATCAGGACTTCCGGCAGCCGACGGAGAAGCCTTACGGGGAAGCTTCGGATGTTCAGTATCCGGCTGTGGACGAACAGGAAGGCTATGTGGATATCACATGGAGGAAGTACCTGCAGGTACCTTCCTTCGAGGATCGCAGCAGTGTTCTGACGACCTACCGTGTATTCCCGGACGGGACGATCCGCATGATCCTCAGCTGCGATCCGGAGATCATGGGTGCGGGAGGAAGAGAGCTTCCGCCGATGCCGGAGTTCGGGTGGCTGTTTGCCCTTGACGCGGACATGCGCCATGTGAAATATTATGGAATGGGACCGGAAGAAAACTACTGCGACAGGAGAAAGGGAAGCCGTCTCGGTGTCTATGAGAAGGATGTCGCTGATATGGCTGAGCCGTACCTGGTGCCGCAGGAGACCGGAAACCGTACCGGCGTAAGATATGCGGAGATCACGGACCATAAGGGACATGGCGTCCGCTTTACGGCGGCAGGCTTTGAGGACTCGGGGGATCCGGAAGCATCAAGGCCGGGAGAGATGGAATTCTCCGCCCTGCCATGGAGTCCGGAGATGATGGAACTTGCCCGTCATCCATATGAACTTCCGCGCTGGCAGTACACATGGGTGCGCTGCTCCCTCAAGCAGATGGGCGTAGGCGGAGATGACTCCTGGGGTGCGAGGACCCATGACGAATTCCTGCTGAAGACAGATCGGAAGCTTTGCTTTGCGGTAGACTTCCGCGGAATCTGAATGTTCTATAAAGAGTGTTGTCATCAGAGGTGAAAATATGGCGGACCAGGAAACCATGAAGGAGAACGCGGAAGCCTTAAGATCCATGACAAAGGACCAGGAAGCGTTCATGCAGCAGGAATTTCATATGACAAAGCAGGATATGATCGCCCTTGATGAGGACGGCTGGGCAGAGCTGCTGGACCAGCTTTTCGATATCGAGATCGATGATGACAACCGCAGCAGTGCGAAGACTGCGAAACACGATAAGATCGTGTCGGATCTTATCGATATGATGGAAAGCGTGTAAAAAGACCTTGCGTGAAACAGATCCATATGGTAAACTATTCGTCGTGTGCGAAGACGGATGGTCCTCTGCTGCTGTAATAGGACGCATTAAGAACATCCACGATATAGGAGGAAACACGCAATGAACGATATTATCAAGAAGATCGAAGACGCGCAGCTTCGCGAGGATGCTCCGCAGTTCCGCGTCGGTGACACCGTAAGGGTCTTTGCAAAGATCATGGAGAGCGGACACACCAGAACCCAGGTTTTCGAAGGAACCGTCATCAAGAAGCAGGGCGGCAGCAACAGAGCTACCTTCACCGTAAGAAAGATCTCCAACGGTGTAGGAGTCGAGAAGACATGGCCGCTTCATTCCCCGACGGTCGAGAAGGTTGAAGTTGTCAGATCCGGTAAGGCAAGACGTGCAAAGCTTCTTTACCTCAGACAGCGTACCGGCAAGGCTGCAAAGCTGAAAGAGATCGTAAAGTAATCAGGGAAAACTTCTTATTGGGGCTGCCGCAGGATAATGCGGCAGCCTTCTCTGTATCCGGGTAGAACAGTGTATGAAATACGTCAGTGACAAGCCAATTGATTTCACAAACGATGACTGGAAGCAGTATACGCCGAGAGAGAGAGCCAGGATCGAGGAACAGGAGAGACAGCAGAAGAAGCATCCGAGAAGATACAGAAGGAAGTCCCTTCCGAGAAAGATCTTCGAGACACTGTTTCAGATCGTTGTCGTTGTCCTCACTGCTTATGTTCTGGTCTACACATTCGGACAGCAGAGAACGGTGGTCGGCCAGTCCATGGATACGACACTTTCAGGCGGTGATACTGTCCTGATCAATATCATGTCTTATCAGTTCGGCAGTCCCGGGAGAGGCGATATCATCTCTTTCAAGCCGAATGGGTCCGTCAATGCAAGGGCTGATATCAAGAGAGTGATCGGGGTGCCGGGAGACAAGGTGCAGATCAAGGATGGCCAGATCTATATCGATGATCAGGTTTATCTCGAAGACGGCAATTACCCGACGATCACCAGTCCGGGGTCTGCCAAAAGCCCTGTCAGTCTCGATGAGGGCGAGTATTTTGTACTGGGAGATAACCGGAACAATTCGGAAGACTCCAGAAATCCGGAGATCGGGATCGTGACATCAGCCATGATCGAAGGAAAGGTATGGTTTGTTCTGAATCCTCGTGAACACAGAGGTCTTCTGTAAAGGACAGATCTTCGCCGGAAGGTGCGGCGCCAGACAGAAAGGTCAGATGGAATGGATTATCAGTGGTATCCCGGGCATATGACACGGGCGAAAAGGCAGATGCAGGAAGATATCCGTCTGGTCGATCTGGTGATCGAACTCACGGATGCGAGAGCTCCTCTTTCCGGAAGAAACCCGGATATCGACAGTCTGGCGGCAGGAAAGTCCAGGATCCTGGTCCTGAACAAGAGCGATCTTTCCGATCCGGACCAGAACAGGACCTGGACAGCTTACTTTCGGAGAAAGGGGCTGATCGCCTGCGAGGTGAATGCGAGATCTGGCGGAGGAATCCGCCAGATCCGTCCGATGATCCAGGAAGCCTGCCGGGAGAAGATCGAACGTGACAGAAAGCGGGGGATCGTGAACCGTCCGCTCCGTGCGATGATCGCCGGGATCCCGAATGTCGGAAAGTCAACCTTCATCAATTCCTTTGCGCGGAAGTCGGCAGCGAAGACCGGGAATAAGCCAGGCGTCACAAGAGGCCGTCAGTGGATCAGTGTGGATAAGTCTCTCCAGCTTCTGGATACTCCCGGCATCCTGTGGCCGAAGTTCGATGACCGGGAAGTCGGGATCCGGCTGGCAGCGATCGGATGTATCCGTGATGAGATCCTGAACAGCCAGGAACTTGCTGTATGGCTGATCGGATTCCTCCGCAGCGAGTATCCGGGGATCCTTGAAGAGCGCTTCGGTGTACCGGCCGAAGGTACCGGATCTGATGTCCTTCTGAGGATCGCCGAGGCAAGGAAGTGCCTGAAACCAGGGCCGGAGCCGGATCCGGAGAAAGCGGCTCAGCTTCTGCTTGATGAATTCCGGGCCGGAAAGCTGGGAAGACTCACACTGGAGGATGCCCGGCAGGCGGAAGGCTGATGGAAGAGATCGGATAAAGTCAGGAGGGCTATGACAAAGAGAAGGCGAAGAAGATCACAGAAAAGTCCGCTCAGCAGACTGCTGTGGTGGGTCTTTTTTGCCATTTTTCTGGTCATAGCTCTTTTTGTATCGGTTCTCCTCACCGGGGGGACGGTCGATATCACGGATGGATCGATGAATCCGTCTCTGGACATCGGCGACAGGATCATAGAGGACAGGCTGACCTATCTTGTGAGAGATCCGGGCAGAGGGGACATCATTCAGTTTTCAGCAGGAGAGGGGAACGGAACGGTCCTGATCAGGAGGGTCGTCGGACTGCCTGGCGAGACGGTCCGGATCTCGGATGGCCAGGTCTACATCAATTCGGACAGACTGGATGAGTCCGCCTATACGGCAGGAAGTGTTCAGTATTCCGGGACGGCATCGCTGCCGCTCACGCTGTCTGAAGACGAGTACTTTGTCATGGCTGACAACCGCAGCAGCAATTTTGACAGCAGGGACCCTACAGTTGGCAATGTAAACAAGGCTGACATCATCGGCCGACTGTGGCTGAGGATCTCACCGGGGGAACGGTTCGGACGGGTAAACTGAGAGATCCTGTGATAATGGTTCTGCACGGTGTCCATGACCGTGCGGGCATGCTCCGGGGGACTTTGAGGGGAAAAGATGACGCTTACAGCAGGAAAGATCGCGGAAAGATACAGACAGCTTTGCCGCACGGATGAGACAGCGCTGAAGAGATTCGCGGACACTTACCGGGAGGATGAGAGGGAAAGCGTCCGGAAACTGGCGCTTGCTGCAGACAGAAGGATCCTTGCTCTGAGACAGGAGCGCAGCAGGGAAGAGCGGATGCGCCGGTATGAGCATCAGTGCGAAGAGCAGGGGTATACCCTGATCTGCGGGATCGATGAAGCCGGAAGGGGACCGCTTGCAGGACCGGTTGTCGCTGCGGCTGTGATCCTGCCCAAAGACTGTGAGATCCTGGGGCTGAATGATTCCAAACAGCTCTCAGCCAGAAAGAGGGACCAGCTATACGATGAGATCCGGGATAAGGCGATCGCCGTAGGCGTCGGGAGCAGCGGACCGCACAGGATCGATGAGATCAATGTGCTGAACGCGGATTATGAAGCCATGTGCGAAGCAATCGGGACTCTGAGGGTGATGCCTCAGATCCTGCTCAACGACGCGGTGAAGATCCCTCAGGTCCTGATCCCTCAGATTCCGATCGTGCACGGGGATGCACAGAGCATGTCCATCGCTGCGGCAAGCGTGATCGCCAAGGTTACCAGGGACCGTCTCATGCTGGAGTACGATGCGGTCTATCCGGAGTATGGTTTTGCAAAGCATAAGGGGTACGGCACAGCGGAACACTATGCTGCGCTGCGGAAATACGGTCCTTGTCCGATCCACAGGAAGACTTTCCTGAAGTCGGATGGAGGAAGATGGGGCCAGGGAGAGAGTGCCGGAAAGGCACATGAACAATAAAAGAAAGATCGGTTCTATATCGGAGAAAGCGGTAGGGAGCTTTCTGGAGCAGAAGGGATATGAGATCCTTCTCTACAATTTCCGCTCCAGGTCTGCTGAGATCGACATCGTTGCCAGGGAAGACCGTTATCTGGTCTTTGTCGAGGTGAAATGGCGCTCTTCCGACCGCAACGGGGCCCCTGAGGAGGCGGTTGACCGGAAGAAACAGCAGAGGATCATCCGCGGGGCCATGTACTACCTTGTCCGCTACCGGGTGCCTGAGGATACTCCCATCCGGTTTGACGTAGCTGCTGTGGAACATGGGAAGGTCCATCTGATCCGGGATGCCTTCACATGCTGAAGATGAGAGCAGAAGGAAGAAAGACGAAAGGCATGCCGGAGGCCGGCCTGAGTCGGAACAGAGGAGAAGCCTTATGAACTGGGAAGAGCAGTTTCACAGACGCCCGGAGAGCAGGAGCATTGACAGACTCACACTTCATGAAAAAAACGGAGTGGTGTGGCTTTCATTTCCTCTCCTGGATCAGTTCGACTTCATTGTGAATGCATTCAGCACCAGGATCGGAGGTGTATCGGAAGGATACGCTTCTTCCATGAACCTGAGCCTGTCGCGGGAGATCAGCGGGGGATACGGTCATCAGGCGGGCATCAGGACAGATCTTCCTGAGGAGGATGTCTGGAAGGACTCTGGACCCCTTTATGGGGAGACGGACAAAGGCGGTTTTGATATCGTTACTCCCATGGGGCGCTTTCTGGAAAATCACAGGAGGTTTTCCAGCGCTGTCGGCTATGATCTTCATGACCTGGTCTTCTCCGATCAGACCCATACCGACCATATCCGGGAAGTGACGGAGAAAGACCGCGGCAACGGTATGACAAGGCCGAATGCATATCACGATGTGGACGGGCTCATGACGGACAGCAGACGGACGGCGCTGATGACGTTCTATGCGGACTGTGTTCCGCTTCTGCTGGCCGATCCGGTGAAAAAGGCGGTCGCGAGCGTTCATTCTGGATGGAGAGGGACGATCGCCGGGATCGGAACGAAGGCGGTCAAACGCATGCAGGAGCGCTATGGCTCGGACCCGGCCGATATCTGTGCCGCGATCGGACCGTCCATCTGTCAGGACTGCTATGAGGTGAGTGAAGATGTGGCGGATGCATTCCGGGAGAAATATGCCGGGGAAGCTCTTTCGAGGATCGTCAGGCCAGGAAGACCGGGACATGCCCAGCTGAATCTGCAGGAGGCATGCAGGGAAAATTTCCTGATGGCAGGGCTTCTCCCACAGCACGTATCCGTTCCGGATCTCTGTACTGCGGAGAATTCCGGACTCCTGTTCTCGCATCGGGCGCTGAAAGGAAGAAGAGGAAACCTGGCTGCAGTGATCGAGATCCGATGACGTCGGCCGCGGCAGCTGATCCAGAAGGCAGAAAAAGCGGCAGCGTTTTCCGGAAGTTCCGGAGATAGCGCTGCCGCTGCTGCGTTTTCACAGGCGGGGATCCCGCTCTGACGGGGAGATTCTCAGCCCCTTACCTTCTCCAGCAGGGCATTGATCTTAGCAGTCGGGGACTGGATCCCGCTGATGGAGATATCGTGGTTCATATGATCGATGATGGAAGCCAGATACTTGGTCATGTCGGCCTCTGCATACCAGGGACGGGTCAGAAGTTCCGGCGGACGGTAATTGAGGTTAGTGGTCACGACCTTGGAGATGTATCCTTTCTCATAGTAATCATCGAATGCATCCAGACCGTCGGTGAACAATCCGAAAGTGGTGCAGACGAATACCCGTCTGGCTCCGCGTTCCTTGAGCTGCTTTGCAACATCCAGCATGGAGCCGCCGGAAGAGATCATGTCGTCAACGACCAGGATATCCTTTCCTTCCACGGATGTCCCCAGGAACTCATGGGCGACGATCGGGTTCTTGCCGTTCACGATCCTGGAATAGTCGCGGCGCTTGTAGAACATGCCAAGTTCCAGGCCGAGGATGTTTGCGAAGTAGATGGAGCGGTCCATGGCCCCTTCATCCGGACTGACGACCATGGCAGTCTCTTTTTTCATCTTCAGATTCGGAACGGATGCGACCAGAGCCTTGAGGAACTGGTAGGATGGCATGAAGGAATCAAAACCGGAGAGCGGGATCGCATTCTGGACACGAGGGTCATGGGCATCAAATGTGATGATGCCGGAGACTCCCATCCGCTCAAGCTCTTCCAGCACGACTGCACAGTCAAGGGATTCTCTCTTGGTCCTGCGGTGCTGACGGCCTCCGTAGAGGAACGGCATGACGACCGTGATCCTCTTTGCTTTGCCGTTGGCGGCGGAGATGATGCGCTTCAGGTCTGCATAGTGGTTGTCCGGAGACATATAGTTCTTCTCACCGCAGACGGTGTATTCGATGCTGCAGTTCAGGACATCCACCAGAATGTACAGATCGCTGCCGCGGACGGAATCGTTGATGATCCCTTTGCCTTCTCCGGTGCCGAACCTCGGACATTCACAGTTGATCAGGTAGCTGTCTTCAATGTAGCCGCTCAGCGGAAATTCCTTCATATTGTGAAGAGGGGTGTTGTGCCGGAAGTCGACCAGATGACGGTCTACTTCTTCCGCGAAGGAACGGCAGCCTTCCAGGGCCGCGATCTTAAGCGGACCTACCGGCATGGAATCTATCTGTGTTTCTGTAAGCATTGAGGCCTCCTCAAAGAGCTATCCGTTCCGCCGGCAGAAAAAGACAGCCGGCAGAGACAGGGTATCATTCAGAGAGGTTATACCATGGCCGCAGTGAAAGCGTCAAGGCAAAGAGACGCTTTGCTTGCTTTTTAAGGGAAGACATCTTATCATAATCCGGAAAGACAAGATCCTGCTGACCCGGTCAGCAGCTAACAAACAGGATATTCAGCAGCTAACGAACAGGTTATTCAGCAGCTAACGAACAGGATATTCAGCAGCTAACGAACGGGATATGGAAGAAAATATGGAGTATCTGCATAAGATAAAGTCTGTTGATACGGGGAGCATAGCTGAGGAGATGGACATCGAGGCGGGAGATACCCTCGTGTCGATCAACGGGAAGTACGCGGAAGATATCTTTGACTACCGCTATCTCTGTGACGATGAGGAACTGACGGTAGTAATAAGGAAGAAAGACGGGGAAGAGTGGGAGCTCGATATTGAGAAAGACCCGGAGGAAGACCTGGGGATCGAGTTTGAGAGCGGGCTCATGAGCGATTATAAGTCATGCCGCAATCACTGCATCTTCTGTTTCATCAATCAGATGCCGAAGGGGATGCGGGACACTCTCTATTTCCATGATGACGATGCGCGTCTTTCCTTCCTGCAGGGAAACTACATCACCCTTACCAATATGTCGGACCATGATATCGACCGCATCATCGAATACCACTTGCAGCCGATCAACATTTCCTTCCAGACTCTGAATCCGGAGCTTCGCTGCAGGATGCTTCACAACCGTTTTGCGGGCGATGTGTTCCCGAAGATCAGAAGGCTGAAGGAAGCCGGGATCGAGCTGAACGGACAGATCGTTCTCTGCAAGGGATGGAACGACGGAGAAGACCTGGAGAATTCTCTGAGGGGGTTTGAGCAGTACATGCCCGAGCTTCAGAGCGTATCCGTAGTTCCGGTCGGAATGACGAAGTTCCGTGCTGAGAATCAGCAGGAGAAACTGGAGCCTTTTACTCCGGATGACGCATCGAAGGTCATCGATCAGATTGAGCGGTGGCAGAGATATTATTATGGAAAGTACGGCAATCACCTGGTCCATGGCAGTGATGAATGGTATATCATGGCGGATCGGGAGCTTCCGCCCGAAGAGAACTATGACGGATACCAGCAGCTTGAGAACGGCGTCGGAATGGTCCGGCTCCTGATATCCGAAGTGGAAGAATATCTGGGAAGCCTTGCCGGGGACGGCCGGAAGCGAAGGACGACCATAGCGACCGGAAGGCTGGCAGCCCCTTATCTTGAGAAGCTGGCGGGGGAAGTAAGGAAAAAGTTTCCGAATGTCACAAGCCGGATCGTTCCGATCCGCAATGACTTTTTCGGCGAGTCCATCACTGTGTCAGGACTGATCACGGGGCGCGACCTGATCGCTCAGCTGAAGGGGAAGGAACTCGGAGATGAGCTTCTGATCCCGGTCAATATGCTGCGTTCCGGAGAGCAGACCCTGCTTGATGACCTGACGGTTCAGGATATTGAGGAATCTTTACAAATCAGGGTAGGTATTGTAGAATCGAGCGGAAAAGATTTCGTAGATGCTATAACAGGACAGTGAGCCCTGTGAAGATCTGCAGGGTGAGATCATCGGAGAATATGATATATGAGTAAACCTATCGTTGCGATCGTCGGACGGCCGAATGTCGGCAAGTCAACCTTGTTCAATGTTCTTGCCGGTTCCAGGATCGCAATCATCGAAGACACGCCCGGAGTCACCAGAGACCGTATCTACGCGGATGTAGACTGGTCCGGGAGATATTTCACACTGATCGATACCGGCGGTATCGAGCCGGATTCGGATGATATCATCCTGTCCCAGATGAGAGAGCAGGCCCAGATCGCCATCGATACAGCGGATGTCATCATCTTCCTGACGGATCTCCATCAGGGGCTGGTGGATGCCGATGCAAAGGTGGCGGACATGCTGAGGAGGTCCCGCAAGCCGATCGTCCTTGTAGTCAACAAGGTCGATAACTTCGTCAAGGATGAGCCGGGTGTCTATGAGTTCTACAATCTCGGGATCGGCGATCCGCATCCGATCTCAGCGGCCAACCGTACCGGCATCGGGGATATGCTTGATGAGGTGCTGAAGGATCTTCCGGAGACTTCGGCGGGCGAGGAAGAGGATGACAGACCGAAGGTCGCCATCATCGGAAAGCCGAATGTGGGAAAGTCCTCCCTGATCAATGCGCTTCTGGGGGAGAACCGACTGATCGTGTCGGATATCGCCGGGACGACCCGGGATGCGGTTGATACCGTAGTTAAGCATGACGGGAAGGAATATGTCTTCATCGATACCGCCGGCCTCAGAAGGAAGAACAAGATCAGGGAAGAGCTGGAGCATTATATGATCGTGCGTGCCGTGGCTGCAGTCGAGAGGGCGGATATCGCTGTTCTCCTGATCGATGCGAAGGAAGGCGTGACCGAGCAGGATGCAAAGATCGCCGGCATCGCCCATGAACGCGGGAAGGGTATCATAGTCGCCGTGAACAAGTGGGACGCGATCGAGAAGGACAACGGTTCCGTGAAGAAGTTCACCGACAGGATCCGCCAGACCCTTTCCTTCATGCCTTATGCGGATATTATGTTCATCTCCGCGAAGACGGGACAGAGGATCGGAAAACTTTATGATGAGATCGATGCAGTGCTTGACAGCAGCAAGAGAAGAGTGGCGACCGGTGTCCTGAACGAGATCCTTTCCGAGGCGGTCACCATGCAGCAGCCGCCGTCGGACAAGGGCAGGAGGCTGCGCTGCTACTACATGACCCAGGTGTCCATAGCTCCGCCGACCTTCGTCCTCTTTGTGAATGACAAGAAACTGGCACATTTTTCCTACATGAGATATATCGAGAACCAGATCCGCGAGACCTTCGGTTTCAAGGGGACGGCGGTCCGCATCCTTGTAAGGGAAAGAAAGCAGAAGGAACAGTAAGGGAGAGATCGCAGTGGAAGTTTTGTACAGGCTGACCAGTCTTCTGATCGGATACGGATTCGGTCTGTTTCAGACCGCCATCGTCATCAGCAGGATACAGGGATTCGATATCCGCAAGGTAGGCAGCGGCAATGCAGGGACGACGAATATGCTCCGCACGAAGGGGCTTTGCGACGCGCTCGGCACATTCTTCGGAGACTTCCTGAAGGCTGTCCTTGCGATGCTGCTGGTGCAGGCGATCTTCTCAAAGGCTGCTCCTCAGATGACAGCTCTTCTGAAGATGTATGCGGGAGTAGGCTGTGTCCTCGGACATGACTTTCCGTTCTACCTTCACTTCAAGGGAGGAAAGGGAGTCGCGACCACTGCAGGCGCTGCTTTCGCTCTCTGTCCGGTAACCCTGCCGCTGCTTCTTGCCTGCTTCTTTGTGATCTTTTTCCCGACCCATCTGGTCTCGGTCTGCTCGCTGGTGTCCTATGCTTTCTTCTTCGTGCTTATGGTCATCTTCGGGAAGACAGGCTATTTTCACATGGAAGGGCATTACGTTAACGAATTCATCCTTCTGGCACTGATCCTGACGGTTCTCTGCTTCTGGCAGCACCGTTCCAATATCGGGCGTCTGATGAGAGGGGAGGAGAAGAAGGTCTTTCTTCATAAGAAGCTGAACGATGCCGTTCAGAATGGCAGAAAAGTCTGATCCGGCATTCAGGTGAAAAAACAAAAGATTTCCAGAGTGCGGATTTTCATCCGCACTTTTTTTACACAATCAAAGTAATGTAAAAAAGATTAACCACGTACAGGTTGACTTCATTACTTTAAAGCGATAAAATTCTTAATAAGTTTTCCGGCAGGAAGCCGGATGAGATCTTATTTAAGGAGGAAATATTATGAAAAAGAATATCGCTCGCATCCTTACTGCTGTTTCCGTATCGGCCATGACACTGACAGCTTTTGCACCGGCTGCACTTGCAGATGACTTCAAGGTAGGTATCTGCCAGCTGGTACAGCATCCGGCTCTGGACGCAGCTACCAAGGGATTCAGGGAAGAGCTTCAGGCAAAGCTTGAGGCAGACGGAGATACCGTTGAATTCGATGAGCAGAATGCAGCAGGTGATTCCGCTACCTGCGCTACCATCGTGAACACATTCGTCCAGGACCAGGATAACCTGATCATGGCGAATGCCACCCCGGCCCTTCAGGCTGCCCAGGCAGCTACGGGCGATATCCCGATCCTCGGAACTTCCGTCACGGATTACGGTACCGCTCTTGATATCGACGACTGGAAGGGAACGACAGGAACGAACATATCCGGAACGACCGATCTGGCTCCGCTGGACGGACAGGCAAAGCTTTTCAGCGAGCTCCTTCCGGATGCAAAGAATGTCGGCATCCTGTACTGCTCGGCTGAGCCGAACTCCAAGTATCAGGCTGACACGATCACTCCGTTCCTCGAAGATGAGGGCTGCACCGTAACAACCTACACTTTCGCAGATTCCAACGATCTTCAGAACGTTGCTACCACCGCATTCTCCGAGAATGATGCGGTCTATATCCCGACCGATAACACCGCGGCTTCCAATACCGGTATCGTGCAGGCAGCTTCCCTGCAGGCGAATGTTCCGGCGATCTGCGGCGAGGAAGGAATCGCTCAGGGATGCGGAATCGCTACTCTGTCCATCAGTTATGAAGATCTGGGCAAGGCTACCGGCGATATGGCTTATGAGATCCTGAAGAATGGCGCTGATGTTTCCACCATGGAAGTTCAGTCTGCTCCGTCCTTCACCAAGGAATACAACAAGGATATGTGCGAGAAACTTGGGATCACCGTTCCGGATGACTATATTGCCATCGCTACCGGAGAAGAGACCGAAGCCAGCACAGAGGCTGAGTAAAGAACATCTGAAAAGTTGACGTATTCTGAAGCTTCTGATAGAATACTTTCAGCTTTTTGCGGTGAAGAGCCGTAGATTTAAGGAAGGGAAGGCCGCTGCCTGATCCCCGAAGAGCGGGGCGAAGGCGCGGTCTTTTCGGTTCCTGCAGGAATGGTCATATTCCTGCGGAAAGAAGCAAATAAGGTTTGGGAGGAGAGTATCTCATGAGTTTACTCGCGCTGAGTCCGCTTCGGCTGCTTGCCAGTATGCCAGGCAACATCGCACAGGGAATTATCTGGGGAATCATGGCGGTCGGTGTCTATATGACGTTCCGACTGCTCAACTTTGCGGATCTTACAGTCGACGGATCCTTTACCACAGGCGGCGCAATGGCCGTTATGGGCATCGCGGTCTGGCACTGGCCGGCATGGTTCGCACTTCTGGCGGCTTTCCTGGTAGGAATGCTGACAGGTTTTGTGACAGGTATCCTGCACACAGCGCTTGGCATCCCGGAGATTCTTGCCGGTATCCTGACTCAGATCGCCCTGTATTCGATTAACCTGAGGATCATGGGCGGCAAGGCCAATCAGGTCGTATCAGTCGACAAATATCACCTGATCATCACGATGCGGAATATCCCTCTGGCGATCCTGGTCGGCGGTATCATCTGTTTCGTGATCATCTGCATCATGTACTGGTTCTTCGGAACAGAGCTCGGCTCCTCTATCCGGGCGACCGGCTGCAACCAGCATATGGCAATGGCACAGGGCATCAATGTATCGGATATGAAGGTCCTTACCCTTGCGCTTTCGAACGGGCTGGTCGCCATGGCAGGCGGTCTTCTTTCTCAGTATCAGGGATTCGCGGATATCAATATGGGACGCGGCTCCATCGTCATTGGTCTGGCTGCGGTCATCATCGGAGAGACCCTCGGGGAAGCAATCTTCGGAAAGAAGCTCAACTTCATGGGACATCTGATCTTTGTCGCGATCGGCGGTATCATCTACTACATCGTCATCGGCTTCGTCCTCTGGCTGAAGATGCCGGCAAACGACCTGAAACTGTTCACCGCTATCGTCGTCGCGATCTTCCTGGCTGTGCCGTACCTACGCGCAAAGTCACAGAATTCCTATGCGAAGGCGGCAAAGAAGGGAGCGATGTGAGATGGCAGATGCACGGATGCTCGAACTGAACAATATCAAGAAAACATTCAACAAGGGAACCATCAACGAAAAACCGGCTCTGGCAGGGGTCACGCTGAAGCTGGATCCGGGAGACTTCTGTACGATCATCGGCGGCAACGGAGCAGGCAAGAGCACGACCCTGAATGCGATCGCAGGCGTCTGGCCGGTGGATGAAGGCTCGATCATCGTTGACGGACAGAACATCACGGGACTTCCGGAATACAGAAGGGCAGAGCTCCTCGGACGTGTCTTCCAGGACCCGATGACAGGAACTGCCGCAACCATGCAGATTGAGGAAAATCTTGCTCTTGCCGCAAGACGCGGCAACCGCAGAGGACTTGGCTGGGGAATCACCAGGGAAGAACGTGAGATCTACCGGGAACAGCTGAAGAGTCTGGAACTTGGTCTGGAAGACCGCATGACCCAGAAGGTCGGTCTGCTGTCCGGCGGCCAGAGACAGGCGCTTACCCTTCTGATGGCGACCCTGAAGAAGCCGAAGCTGCTCCTTCTTGATGAGCATACGGCAGCCCTTGACCCGAAGACGGCCGAGAAGGTCCTGAACCTGACGAATGAGATCGTTGCAAGAGATAGTCTGACCGCTCTGATGGTCACCCACAACATGAACGATGCGATCCGGATGGGAAACCGTCTGATCATGATGAACGAAGGAAAGATCATCTGGGATGTCTCCGGGGAGGAGAAGAAACACCTTCAGGTATCAGACCTGCTTGACAAGTTCAGCGAGGTCTCCCACGGACAGTTTGCTAATGACCGCATGATGCTCACCTGATCTCCGGATGTGTCAGATCCTGGATGGGTGTCTGAACGTATGATACAGACCGGAATGCATGTAGCTTCTGCATTCCGGTTTTTTTGTAAGGCGACAGCAATCATCGAAAGTCCGCCAGAAGCGGGCTTTCTGTATACCAAGTATGCAAAAAGGCTGCCGGTGGCAGGCTTTTTGTATGGTAAGATCCTGCAGAGACGGGTGGAACATCCGCCCGCTGATCGGAAAGAATGAGGAAGAGATATGGCATCTTTTATCAAATTCAGCGATGTGATGAAGAAGCGGCAGACGCTGTCCTTTGAGGTCTATCCCCCGAAGACGGAGAGAGGCATGAAAAACCTTCCGGGAATGATCGGGCGTCTTGGTGAGCTTCATCCGGATTACATCTCCTGCACCTACGGGGCAGGTGGAAGCAATGTGGGGAAGAACCGGGAAGTCCTCAGGGAAGTGGAGAAAGTCGCGGTACCGGTCACTCATCTGACCTGCATCGGTCAGACGAAGGAGAGTGTGAAGAGGCAGCTGCAGGATTATCTTGACCAGGGCGTAACCCATATCCTTGCCCTGAGAGGGGACATTCCCTATGGCCAGGATGGCACCGGCGGCGAATTTCAGCACGCGACGGATCTTGTGGCGTTCATCCGGGAAGAATTCGGCAATGCCTTTGAGATCGCGGTGGCAGGTACTCCGGGCGGCCATGTGGAATCCACATCGTTCGATTCGGATATCGTCCATCTTCGGCAGAAACAGGACCTGGGAGCAGATTATATCATCACCCAGCTCTGCTTCGATATGGATATGTTCCGCCGCTGGCACGATGCCGTCAGGAAGGCAGGCATCACGATCCCGATCGATGCAGGTATCATGCCGGTCGTATCGAAGAAGTCGGTCATCAATCAGTGCCTGAGTCACAATGCATGCCCGATCCCGAGGGAGCTTGCCATGGTCCTCACCCATCACTGGTTTGATACAGACCCTGACGGCAATGAGATCCCGGGAGTAAAGGCTGCCCTCCGGGAAGAGGGAATCGATTACACGGTGAAACTCCTCGAGCAGTATATAGCCGAAGGAGTGGACGGAATCCATCTCTATACGATGGACAGGAGCGAAGACGTGACCGAAGTCCTGAAGAGGACCGGCCTCAGGTAACAGAGATCGATTCGGAGGTTTTTCATGGACGGACGGTTTGAAGACAGTACCCTTTCGGGATTCACGGAAGCTCTTGCGTCGAAGGCTCCCGTGCCGGGAGGCGGCGGAGCGGCAGCCCTCTCAGGCGCCGTAGGCGCTGCTCTGAGCAGCATGACGGCTTCCCTGACGATCGGAAAGAAAAAGTATGCGGACGTTCAGCCGGACATGGAGAAGCTGCTTGAGAAGGCTGAAGAACTGCGCCTCGGGCTTCTTGATCTGATCAGCAGGGACGCTGAGGCATTTCAGCCATTGGCGGAGGCATATGGGCTTCCTCATGGCACGCCAAAAGAGCAGGAAAGAAAAGAGAAGGTCATGGAGGAGGCTCTTCATAAGGCAGCTGAGACTCCGTACCAGATCATGGAAAGGACGGCGGAGGCTCTGGTCCTTGCCAGAGAAGCTGCGCAGAAGGGCTCGAAGATCGCGGTCTCGGATGCGGGCTGCGCAGCCGTCATCCTGGAAGGGGCGCTGAAAGCGGCTTCCCTGAATGTCTTTGTGAACACAAAGCTGATGAAAGACAGAGCGTTTGCCGGAGAGCTGGACCGGAAGACGGAGCGGCTCCTCGCGGAGAATGTTGCCCTTGCGGAGGATGTGTACCGGTTGGCGGAGGAGAAAGTTCATGGCTGAGAGGATGCTTGGAAAAGAAGTCAATGTTTCTCTGGGCGTAAGGATCGCTGCGGCGGTGGATGCTGCCAGAGAGGCCGGGAGAACTCCGTGCCTGGAGATCATCCGTATCGGGGAGAACGGCAGTGATCTTTCCTACGAAAGAGGAGCCGTGAAACGCTGCGAGAAGTATGGTATCCTGGTAAAGAAAGCGGTCTTTCCGGAGGATGTCGAAGAAGATGCCGTCTTTGACGAGGTGCGGAGAGTCAGCCAGGATCCCTCTGTGACAGGCGTCCTTCTTTTCCGGCCGCTGCCTAAGCGGATGAATGCATCCCGGATCGAGAACGCCCTCGATCCTGCCAAGGACGTGGACTGCATGACAGACCTCTCCATGAGCGGGGTCTTTCAGGGAAAGCAGCTTGGTTTCCCGCCATGCACAGCCCAGGCAGTCATGGAGATCCTCGACCATTACGGTATCGATCCGAAGGGGAAGAGAGCAGTTGTGATCGGAAGGTCCCTGGTGATCGGGCGGCCGGTAGCCATGATGCTTATGCAGAGGAATGCAACCGTCACGATCTGCCATACGAGGACAGGGAACATGGCGGAGATCGCCCGGCAGGCTGACATCCTCGTCGCAGCGGCCGGACATGCCGGAGTTGTGACGGCAGATTTCATGAAAGAAGGTGCGATCATCATCGACGTCGGGATCAATGTTGCTCCCGACGGAAACCTGTGCGGTGATGTGTCTTACGGCGAAGCGGAGGAGAAGGCAGGTATGATCACTCCGGTGCCGGGAGGAGTCGGTGCCGTGACAACGTCCGTGCTTGCTCTCCACACGGCAGAAGCGGCGCAGAGGCAGGCTTCCAGACACTGAAGGCGCTCCATAATACAATGATGCCAGGGTTAAAAAGGTACTTTGAACCTTGGCATCAGACAAAAGAGATTGGACAGAAAAGATAATGAAACTTGGACTTGTGATTGAAGGCGGGGGAATGAAATGTGCCTATACGGCAGCGATCCTCGACAGGATGATGGATGACGGGATCAGGGCTGACTATGTGATCGGTGTCTCGGCTGGATGTGCATGCGGCGCCTCCTACCTCGCCGGGCAGAAGGACAGAAACCGAAGATTTTTCGTGAAACACATGATGGACCCGGAATGCCTGGGACTTACCGCATGGAAGAGCAGCGGCTCTGTCTTCAACCTGAAAAGGATCTATGGAGAATATACGGAAGAAGGGGGGATCGACCCTCTGGATTATGATGCGATCTCAGAGAACCCTGCCGAGTGGTGGGCGGTCGCTACCGATGCAGAGACAGGAAAGCCGCACTATTTCTCCAAGTATGACATAAGCGGGCATGACTATACCGCAGTCATGGCAAGCTGCGCGATCCCGGTCGTCTGCAGGGCGGTCGAGTTTCATGGCAGAAAATATTACGACGGCGGATGCAGCAATTCCCTTCCGGTCCAGCATGCACTGGAAGCCGGCTGCGACAAGGTGATCGTGATCCTCTGCAGGCCCAGGGATTTCGTAAGGCAGCCGGAGAAGATGCGTTTTGCCTACAAGACCGTACTGAGACACTATCCGGAACTGGTGGAATCCATCGAGATGCGCCATATCCGCTATAACCGGCAGCTCCGTGCGACAAGAAAACTGGAGGAGGAAGGACATGCTTTCATCTTTGCACCGCATGAGCCGATCGAGGTCTCCACTTACACGAGCGACTCGTCCGTCCTTCAGGGAATCTATGACAAAGGTGTGCGTGAGTACGGGGAAGACCGGGAACGGTTCCTGAATTTTCTGAAGTGAAAAGAGCAGGCAGCAGCCGGAAACGGCTGCTTTTCTTTTGGTCCGGCAATACTGCCCCGGCACCGTGATATTTTCTGGAAAGAAACATTTTTGGAATATGTTACAAAGCTGAAAAATTGTTAAGATAGTTCCAGATAGCCTGAAAAAATTCCGAAAAATTATTGAATGCCACACTTTATTCGAATATAATAGCGGGTGTTACTGAACGACACTGATGTGCATGAATATGAATTTCAGGAGGATATTTCCAATGGCATATGTAGACGAAGTCTATGACCGCGTCGTAGCACAGAACCCGGCGCAGCCGGAATTCCATCAGGCAGTGAAAGAGGTGCTCGGCACTCTTCGCCCGGCGATCGAGGAGAAGGAAGATGAGTACAGAAAGGAAGCACTTCTTGAGAGACTTACCACTCCGGAGAGAGTCATCCTTTTCCGCGTACCATGGGTCGATGACAAAGGTCAGGTTCAGGTCAACAATGGCTACCGGGTTCAGTTCAACAGCGCGATCGGACCGTACAAAGGAGGACTTCGTTTCCATCCGTCCGTAACTCTTGGCACCCTTAAGTTCCTTGGATTCGAGCAGACTTTCAAGAATTCCCTGACCGGTCTCCCGATGGGCGGCGGCAAGGGTGGTTCCGATTTCGACCCGAAGGGCAAGTCTGACAGAGAAGTCATGGCTTTCTGCCAGAGCTTCATGGATGAGCTTTATCGCCATATCGGAGCTGATGAAGATGTACCGGCAGGAGATATCGGCGTAGGCGGACGTGAGATCGGATATCTGTTCGGCGAGTACAAGAGACTGACAGGACGCTATGAGGGTGTTCTGACCGGAAAGGGCCTTTCCTATGGCGGATCTCTTGCAAGGACCCAGGCTACCGGATACGGACTGATCTATTTCCTGGATGCCATGCTGAAAGAGAATGGCAGAAGCATCGAAGGACAGACCATCGTGATCTCCGGTGCGGGCAATGTCGCTACCTATGCGATCGAGAAGGCTGAGCAGCTTGGCGGCAAGGTCGTTACCTGCTCCGATTCCACAGGCTGGATCTATGATCCGGACGGAATCGATGTTCCTACTCTGAAGCTGGTCAAGGAGCAGCATCGCGCAAGACTTACCGAATACCATGAGCTGAGGCCGAATTCAGTCTACCATGCACACAGAAAGGGCGACGGAACGCCAGGTGTATGGACCACAAAGTGCGATATCGCATGCCCGTGCGCAACTCAGAACGAGCTGGAGCTCGATGATGCGAAAGCACTTGTCGAGAATGGCTGCTACTGCGTGGCGGAGGGCGCTAACATGCCGACCACTCTGGAAGCTACCCAGTACATTCAGGGTCATGGCCTTCTGTTCTCACCTGGCAAGGCTTCCAATGCCGGCGGCGTTGCCACTTCCGGACTTGAGATGAGCCAGAACTCCGAAAGACTTTCCTGGACCTTTGACGAGGTCGATCAGAAGCTTCACGGGATCATGAATAACATCTTCCGCAATGTTGCTGATACAGCAAAGAAGTACGGCAGGGAAGGCGATTATGTGACAGGAGCTAACATCGCGGGCTTCGTCAAGGTTGCCGATGCAATGCAGGCTCAGGGAATCGTCTGATCCTCTGAATAGAAAAAGGCAGTCCCGGGGGGGCTGCCCTGAGATGAAAAATGCGCCTGCCGGATATGACCCATATCCGGCAGGCGCATTTTTCTGCATATTAATTCTTTTTTGCCGACGTTTTCTCAGACGTCTTCTCAGTAGTTTTCTCCACAGCGGGATCCTTATCAAATCGGGTCAGGTCATATCTTTCGATGACATTGCAGAGGGCAGAGACATAATTCGGCGCCGTTGCATAACCGCCATTCTTGATGATCCTTGCTGCTTTCCGGTAGCTCTTTGTGGTCGTTATACCTTTGTATCTCAGGGAACCGTTCGGAAGCCTTGCACCGGAGAGATATGCGGAATGATCCCTGATACTGTTTGCCCAGCTGGAATATCTGCGGAAACTTGCTGTGATGGTATAATACCCGCCGCGGCCGTATTCCAGGGTACTCTTGCGGTAGACCCTTCCGCTCCACTTTGAGCCCCACTGGTCTCCGGAAAGGGCAGCCTTCATGCCGAACAGGTTGTTCGCATATCTTGCCAGCGTAGAAGTGCCATATGCGCTCTCAACGATCGCCTGGGCTATTGTGACGGACGCCAGTACGCCGGTCTTCTTCATATCCTTGCGGGCAAGTTTACCGACTTTCTCGATGAAACGGTCATTCGCACTCACAGCGGGAGCTGCGGTCGTCTTTATGAGAACACCCGCAGAATCAAAGGTGCAGTTCTGGCTCCTGATCCTGACTGTCCGGTCATGGTAGGCGGCTCCGTAGACCCCCGGTTCTCCATTCTTGCGGAAGTAATATTTCTTTCCGCCGATCGTCTTAAAGCCTGTATAGACATCACCGACTGTCTTGGCGCTTCCGGTCTTGCGGAAGTAGTATTTCTTTCCGCTGATCGTATGAAAACCGGTAAGCTTCGTGCCGTCTTTCCCGTAATAGAAGACGCCTGCCTTGACCTTTACCCAGCCGGTCTTCAGGCGTCCGACTGTGCCGGCAGCGCCGGTCTCTTCAAAGTAATACCAGGAGCCGCCGACCCTGCGGTAGCCGGTCTTGAGGGCGCCGAGTTTCTTTCCGAGGGCTCCTGAGGTCTGAGCAAAATAGCGTCCGCCCTTGTAGGTGAACCATCCGGTACTCATAGACCCATCTGCCGAGAAGTGGTACCAGTTTCCGCTCCTCTTCAGAAAGCCGGTGGCTTTTCTGCCGGAGCGGTACACGTAATAGTACTTGCCGTCCACCTTCTTCCATCTGGCGGAATTATTCGCTGCGGATGCTGTCCTGGGTGTCAGGAGCAGCAGAAGCAGGACTGCCAGAAAGAGCAGGATGACAGGCGAATGTTTTCTGACAGCCGTGCGAGTAGGATTCATGTTCATAGTACCGAGATCCTTTCTTTCAATCTTCCATTAGTATGCCGGTCAGATCGACCGGAATCGAACATATCAGCTTATTTTACAATAAGATGAATCGTCTGTAAAGAATATATGAACAAATGTAACAATCATTCGCCTTTTTCTCCGGAGCCACTTGAAAACGGCAATGCGTGGCTGTACAATGAAGATATCCGGCGCAATGATCGTTTACGCCCCAGGAACATTTCTGTACTTTTTCTTTTTTCCTGTCTTTTTATGCGTCTCTTTGGAGGAAGCGTCTATGAAGAACTTTTTTTCACGTATCCTGTCGTTTTTTTTCCTGCTGGTCTTCACTGTCTTCCCGGCGGTATCATCTGTATCCGCTTCCGGCGTCGTTCAGGAAGCTCCGGGAAGAGACATTGTGTTTGTAGTTGACGTCAGCGGATCGATGGTTGAGACGGATCCTGACTACAGACTCCGGGAGGAGCTGATCCAGTGTGCAGAAAGCTTTGCCGCAGACGGAAACAGGGTCGGCGCCGTGCCTTTTTCGGACCAGCTGGGAGAGATCCTGCCGCTGACCGCCCTCACGCCGGAAGGTCTTGAGGCAGCAGGTTCCTATCTCCGGAACCTTTCCTACACGAACGGGGACACGGATATCGGACTTGGGATCAGCCAGGCAGTTGATATGCTGACTCAGTCGGGGAGCGCTCTAGGGGAAAGAGACCAGAAGGTGATCCTGATCACCGATGGCATCATTGATCTGCCTCATGCAGCCAGTGAAAAGCAGGCAGAGAAAGATTCCCTGACATCTGCCCTGAATGCAGCCGAGGCGGCAAAGGGGCAAGGCATTATCATCGATACGATCGGACTTGGGGAAGCAGAGACGACTGACGCCAATCTGCTGGGCTATCTGGCGGAAAGGACAGGGGGAACGTTCGCTGTCGCAGTCCCGGGATTTCTGCTGTCCGGGATTCTGACGAATCTTGCGGGACCCGGGAACGAAGATGAGACCGAAGAACTGGCAGAGACGGAAGAGCCGGTGGCGGAGACAGAAGTCCGTGAGGAAACGGAGCCGGAAACGGAAGCGGGCGGACTGGATGACATCTCTGCGGAGACGGAACTTCCAGAGGAGATCGCTCCTCCTGTGATCGGAAGCATCACCGGCCAGGTCGAACTGAAAGGACTTCTTCCGGCTGTCTGCAGGACGCAGGTGGATCTGCATGATCTGTTCGACTATACAGAGGGGGAAGGAGTCTTTTTCCGTGCAGAGGCGGATGATCCTTCCATTGCGGCATGTTCGGTTAAGGGAAGTACAGTTGAGATCACAGGACGTTCGAACGGCATGACGCAGATCAGGGTAATAGCTGAGAAAGGGAATGAAACATCAGAGATCGGATTCCTGACAGAGATCAGCGCCGTATTAACTTACGGACAGCTGATGGCAGGGGCAGCGGTACTTGCCGGGGCAGCGGCGGTGATCGTCTGGCTGATCTTCTTCCGGAGAGGGTCCGGCACCGGGATGTATGGAAGCCTTCGCTATTATGTGAAGCAGGAAGGACAGAAGATCTTCGGCGTGCCAAGTCAGGATATGGCAGATCTGACGGGCATGAAGAGATCTGTGAAACTGTCTGAGATCGTCCGGGATCCTTATCTGGAGACGGCTGATATCGGGAAGGTGACTTTGAGGAGTACGGCGGAAGGAATCGTCCTGGAGAGCCGGTCCGGTGAATGTGTGGTCCGCGATGAAAGCGGCAGGCCGGTGAAAAAGCTGCTCCTGACAAAAAACTGCCGCTTCCGCGTCACATGCGCGACGGATGCGGGAACGGCAGAACTGATCGCTGTATTTACTTCTGGTATGCACCGGCAGCCGGAAGAGGAGCCGGAAGAGAAGACCAGGCTGCTGGTATAACTCTTGCTGTAGGAAAAGGACCTGCTTTTCAGAAAGCCTTCCGGGGATACAGACCTTACGGGGACACAGACCTTACAGGCTGCAGGACCGGTCACCTGGACTCAAGAGCGAGCAGATCGTTATAGGCGCAGCGGATCGTGTGATAGAGCGCCAGACCATCTTTCTGGCCGCACTTGCGCACGATATAGCTGTAAAACTGCTGCTTGTTTCTGGCTTTCAGAAGGGCCTCCCTGATCGTGGAAAGCTGCCTGGGATCCGGTACGATGCTGCATCTTCTGGTGATCACATCTGCTATCTTTCCAGCCGGGAACCGGGAAGAGTCGGAAGGGGACGCCAGTGACTTCGGTTCCGATCCGGCGGGATCCTGGGATCGCTGAGCTGTTTTCTGGGATTTATCGGCAGATTTCTGAGGCTTGTCGCCGGATCTCCTGTCCTTGCCTGTGGTTGTCTGAGTTTTTTCTGCAGTCTTCTCATGACCATCGGAAGTCTTCTGAGTTTTTTCTGCAGCAGTCTGCTGGCTGTCGGAAGTCTTCTGGGACTTTCTTCTCCGTCTCGAATGATGGGAAACGGAAGCGGGAATATTCCCGTCAGTGGCTTCCGCTTTTGCCGAAGAGACAGTTGCTGTCTGAGAGTCCATAACCTGTGGCTGCACGTCTTTTTCTTCAGGCTGCTCCTCTATGAGCTCAGCCTGGCCTTCCATATCTTCCGGATGAGCTTCCTCAGCTGAGACAGACGCTGAAACCGGAGACGCTGAAACCGGAGACGCTGATACCGGAGGCGCTGAAACCGGAGACGCTGAAACCGGAGACGCTGATACCGGAGACGCTGATACCGGAGACGCTGATACCGGAGGCGCTGATACTGGAGACGCTGATGCCGGAGACACTGTTACCGGAGCAATCGCCTCAGTTTCCTCAGAGGTGCCCAGAGCAGGTCCGGAAGCAGATGCAGCATCTTCCAGGGCTGCTGTTTCCTCTGAGATGCCAGGAGCGTCGACCCCGGCGGAAAGGGAAATCCGATCATTATCTGCAGCGGCAGACTCCTCCGTGACGGCTTCCTCAACTTCATCCTCGGTGCGGGCCTGCCTGCCGCCCTCAGCCCAGCGGACAGCCGTTTCGATATCGCGGAATCTCCGGATGTTCGGGGCGTCATATTCAAGGGCTGTCTTGATGCAGCAGTCATATCCGCTGTCCTTGCTTATGATGTAGTAATTGTTTCCCTTGCGGTAGCCAAGGAAGAGAAGCGTAACAAGCTGGAAGTCCAGGGCGTTCGGTGTCCCTACATGGACCGGAAGAAAGTGGATCTCTGCTCTTGACTTCATCATCTCGGTCAGAGCGTCGATCTTTACGTTGTCGGTCTTGCGGCTGTAGAGGACGTTGACCTGACTGTCCGGACCAAGGAGCTGGATCCCCTTGAGGCCGAAGCTGTTTACATTCTCATAATCAATATAATAAATATCCATAAATACCTTGTTTCTTTCCTGAATGATGTGTTTTCCTTCCCATCATAAGGTTTTTGCGGCCTGCTGTCCAGAAAAAACATATCGGAGGGGGATATAGAGGGTGGCGGAGGCTGTGATGCAGGCTCAAAAGGCTGTGGTGTGGCTCAAAAGGTGGTGGCTGTGGTGCGGGTTTAAAAGGTGGTTGTAATTCGGAAAAGATGTGATAGACTAGTTCCGATTGCTTTCGTATACAATCAGATTGCGCACGGCATAATCTGCCTGATGCATTTCATACAGAAGGAAAGAATAATCTATGTTGAATCAGTATTCCAGAACACAGCTCCTTATCGGAAAAGCGTCTATGGACAAGCTGGCCGGATCCACGGTTGCCGTCTTCGGTATCGGCGGTGTAGGCGGCTATGTCTGTGAAGCCCTCATAAGATCGGGAGTGAACCATTTTGTTCTGATCGACGATGACAGGGTATGCCTGACGAACCTCAACAGACAGATCCATGCTCTGCGGAGTACTGTCGGGAAGTACAAGGCAGAAGTGATGCGGGACCGCATGCTGGATATCGATCCGAAAGCAGACATCCGGATCATCAAGAGCTTCTATCTTCCGGAGAACGCGGACCAGATCGATTTCGGGGAATTCGATTACATCGCGGACTGTGTCGACACAGTTACCGCAAAACTTGAGATCATCACAAGGGCGAAGAAGGAAGGAATCCCTGTGATCAGCTGCATGGGTGCTGGCAACCATCTGGATCCGACTTCCTTTAAGATCGACGATATCTATCACACCCAGATGTGCCCGCTCGCGAAGGTCATGCGCCATGAGCTGAAGAAGAGGGGCATCCGTAAGCTGAAGGTCGTCTACTCGACCGAGAAGCCGGTGAGACCGCTGGAAGATATGAGCATCAGCTGCAGGACCCACTGCATCTGTCCTCCGGGAACCGTCCACAAGTGCACAGACCGCAGAGACATTCCGGGCTCTATCGCATTCGGACCGTCGGTGGCAGGACTCTTCATGGCATCTGAGATTCTGAAGGATCTGTGCTCGGAAGAACTGAAGGAAGCAGACAAGGAAAGAGAAGTCTACCAGGAGCGTGACAGGAACATCCGCCGGATCGCAAGGGAAGAGAAAGAAAAGATGGCAAAAGTCTGACGGATCCTATATCAGATAACGGTGTGGTAAAGGGCCGCCGCATGACAAAGCATCCAGGGATCAGGGAACAGAGATCAGGAATGCTTCGTCATGCGGCGGCCTTTCCGCGCATAAAAAAAGCGGCCAACGGGAATCGGACCCGCCTCCTCAGCTTGGGAAGCTGATGTTCTACCAATGAACTATGGCCGCATGGATGATCTTTTGAAGTTTGCAAAGAGAATGATACCACATCCGGAGGAGGATGTAAACAAAAACATCAGGATTTGAACAGGAGATTTTCTCAGTCCAGATCCTGATGCGGAATTCACGGAGAATCTTCTTTTACAACAGGTGCGGCATCGCGATGGTTGCGAGCCCGAGCAGGAAGAAGAATCCAAGGCAGTCCGTCACGGTCGTGACGAACACGGACGAAGCAATCGCCGGGTCGATGTGCAGCTTTTCAAGGATGATCGGGATCAGGTAGCCAGCCAGGGCAGCGGCCAGCATATTCATGATCATCGCCAACCCGGTGATCAGTCCGAACCAGGGGTTCATGTCATAGAAGAGGGCGATCACCGACACCAAGGCTCCTATTACAAAGCCGTTGATCAGTCCGGTCGCGGTCTCCTTGAAGAGGATCTTCAGGCCATTGTCCTTGTCGATCTCTCCGAGGGAGAGGGCACGGACGACGATAGTAAGAGACTGGGTCCCGGCATTCCCGCCCATCCCGGAGATGATGGTCATGACCGCCGAGAGTGCGACGATCTGCGAGATCGTTCCGTCAAAGTGGGCGATGACTGACGAAGCCAGAAGGGCGGTCGCCAGATTGACGATCAGCCAGGGGAGCCGGGAACGGACGGCATCTTTGACCGGTCCGTCGATCTTCTCTTCCTTGGTGATACCGCCCATGTGGTGGATGTCTTCGGTGGCTTCCTCATTGATGACATCAATGACGTCATCGACAGTAACGATACCGACCATCTTTCCTGCTTCATCCACGACCGGGAGGGCACCGAATCCGTACCTGGTGAAGACCTGGGCGACATGTTCCTGGTCCTCATCGGTCTTTACCGATATGACGCTGTCGTTCATGATCTCCGAGATCAGGGTATCAAACGGCGCCATGACCAGGTCGCGGAGGGACACAACGCCTACCAGCTTATAGGTCTTCTTGTCCACTACATACATGTAATAGGAAGTTTCCGCATTGACTTCCGTCTTGAGATAGTTCAGAGCGCGCATGACCGTGTTCGAAGCATAGATGGCGATGAACTGGGTGGTCATGATACCGCCGGCAGTGTCCTCGTCGTACTTCAGCAGCTTGGCGACATCGGTCTTCGTACGGCCACGCAGAAGCGACTTGATGACGGCATCCTTGTTGTCGTCTTCCAGCTCCTGGATCAGGTCGGCGATCTCATCGACGGACATCCGGTTCAGGACGGAACCGATGCGGCCAGGGTCGATCACCTTCAGGATCTTGTACTTATCATCATCATCTGCTTCATCGATAACATCTGCAAGATAGTCGTCCGGGAGAACGAGCAGATATCTGTAGTTCTCTTCGCCGATATCCTGGACAGCCTGGAGCACATCGGCCGGGTGCGTCTCATCGGCCAGTCTCTGTATGTTATCGGGGATGCCGCTGGTCAGGAGACCGAATATCTCGTTGTAATTTGCTTCCATGACGTCACCTCCTCCGGGCTTCTAAGCTATAACCCATCTATCATATCACGGAAGGAGGCGGAATGGTATCACCGCACTGCGGATTCAGGTCATGTTTCAGAAATTGATCCGGATATCGCGGTAGGCATCTTCCGTCAGCCAGACACTGACGTATCCGCCATGGACATGGAAGGTCCCGCCGCCTTTTTCGTCGAGCACTACAGGTTCATCATGTCTTCCGAGAGCATCATAAAACCTTGCCCCTGCGTATGATCCTCCCACGATCATGTACTTTGTGCCTTCTTCTGCGGAAGTCGCCAGAACGGCGAGCCCGGAACTTTTATGTTCTGCGTCACCGCTCCTGGTGAAGCCGACGATGGAGTGATGGTCAAAATAGTCAGTCTGCTGACCGTAGGCGTAGCGGGAGCGGATCGCGATTAGTTTTCTGAGATCAAGGATCGGGGACTCGTTTGCGTGTTCCACTCCATAGTAGTCTCCGTAGAAGACACAGGGGATCCCATCTTTCCGAAGCAGGATCATGGAGTAGGCGATCGGCTTGAACCATTCCGGAATGTAGCTTTCCAGCGCCTGTCCCGGTTCCGTATCATGGTTGTCCACGAAGGTGCAGGCACATTCCGGCCGCTCCTTCACCAGAGTATGATTGAAGAGACCACCCATGTCGAAGCCGCGGCTGTCCCTTGCCGCGTTCAGGAAAGCATAGTGGAGCGGAACATCGAAGAGGGTCAGCGGGGTGCCTTCCTTAAGCTCAGGTTCGGTCCCGTCCTGCGGCATGCCGCTTTCAGGGACAGCGGGACCGTCATCTGTATCGGCCGATGCACCGGACTTTTCTGCCTTCTCTGTTCTGCACAGCGTCTTCTCCGGTCTGCCGCTGACGACAACGTCGAGATAGTGCAGCAGTTTCCCAAGGTCGCCGCTCCAGTACTCGCCGACCGCGAAGAAGTCCCGGCCCTGTTCCTGACGCATCTCAAGGAGCCATCTGCGGTAGAAGTCGAAGCTTATATGCTTGACGGCATCGAGCCTTAGCCCGTCCGGCTTTACAGTCCTGAAATACCAGCTTCCCCAGTCAAGGAGGGCCTGATAAGTGTCCGGGTCGTCTGTGTCAAGATCCACACCCATGAGATAGTCGAAATTGACGTTTTCGGAATCGGTCTCCTGGTTCCACTTCTTTCCCTCAAAAAGATAGATCCCCTTGTCTCCTGTTGCCTGGTCATAGTCGGTACCGGAGAAATTCTCCTTGCTCCAGGTATGCTTCGAGTACTTCCCGTTTCGCCCTGGAAATGTGAATCTGGTCCATACTTCGATCTCGTGAGGACCGCTGATCTGCTCTTCACGGTCGGCGGGATGGGTATCGACAGCGGTTATCTTCTCGGTCTCATCGGCACCCATCATCTGGTTGAAGACGATGTCCGCGTAAACCTCAAGGCCTTCCTCATGGAGCGCCTTCACCGCAGAGAGATACTCCTCCATGGTGCCGTACTTGGTGCGGATACTGCCTTTCTGGTCGAATTCTCCGAGGTCGTACATATCATAAACATCGTAGCCGACCGACTTCCCGCCGCCTGCGCCTTTATAGGCAGGCGGAAGCCAGACGGAAGTGATCCCCGTCTTTTTCAGGTCTGCTGCCTGAGCTCTGACCTTCTGCCAGAGACTGCCGTCAGACGGCAGATACCATTCGAAATACTGGATGATCGTTTTATTGTCCATAGTATGCTTCCTCCTTTTTTCTCAGGAATGTCAGAAACCATACAGCAAGGCGGCACATTTGTCAAATTGTGAGCTGGTGCGGTATACTAAACTGATATCTGAAAATGCAGAAAGGCACAGAGACTGAGGAGCCCTGATGGATTGCATAAAGGTTCAGAAGCTGATCAGGCCATACCTCGAGGGACAGCTTTCCGACCGGGAACTGGAAGAGTTCCTGAACCATGTGGAGAACTGCCGTGAATGTCATGATGAACTGGAGATCTATTTTTCCATCTATCAGACGCTTGGGGATGAGGATGATGACGGTGATTACAACTTCACACGGAAGCTGGAGCAGCAGCTGAAAAGGTCGCGGGATTACCTGAGACGGAGACATATCTGGAAGTCGCTGCGGATCCTGGCGGCTGCGGTCGCGGAAGCGTTCTTTTTGGCTGCCGCTTCCGGCCTTCTCAGAGGCAGCATCGAAGACTGGAGGGAACGTCTGCGCGTTGAAGAAGATTCTGAGGCGGCGACAGAGACGGAAAGCCTTCAAGGAGCAGTGATCAGGCAAAGGGAGACGGAAGGTCTGCTGGAAGCAGACAGTCCGGAGGAGACGGAAAGCCTTCAAGGAGCAGTGATCAGGCAGAGGGAGACAGAAAGCCTGCCGGAAGCAGACAGTCCGGAGGAGACGGAAAGCCTTCAAGGAGCAGTGATCAGGCAAAGGGAGACAGAAGGACTGCCGGAAGCGGCAGGCGCCGGGCAGGAGGAGTCGGAGGAGACAAGATGAGCGGGAAAAACGAAAAGATCGTCCTCATCGACGGACACAGCATACTGAACAGGGCATTCTACGGTCTGCCCCTTCTGTCAAACAGCGAAGGACTCCATACGAATGCGGTCCTTGGCTTTCTGAATATCCTCTTCCGGGTCCTGGACGAGGAGAAACCGGACTATCTGGCAGTGGCATTCGATCTTCATGCGCCGACCTTCCGCCACAAGATGTTCGAAGCTTACAAGGGGACCAGGCATCCGATGCCGGATGAGCTGAGGGAGCAGGTTCCGGTCATCAAGGAAGTACTGACAGCCATGAATGTGCCTCTGATGTCCCTTGAGGGATACGAGGCGGATGATATCATCGGGACTGTCTCGCTTGCTATGGAGGAAAAGGGACTGGACGTCCGGATCATCTCCGGGGACAGGGACCTTCTGCAGCTGGCATCCGACACGACGATGGTCCGGATCCCCAAGACGAAGAAAAACGGTCGTGAGGTTGAAGATTATTATGCCGCCGATGTGAAGGCGCGCTACCTTGTGACACCTTCTGAGTTCGTTCATGTCAAGGCACTGATGGGAGATGCGTCTGACAATATCCCCGGCATACCGGGAGTCGGGGAGAAGACGGCGACAAAGATCATAGCACAGTTTCATTCCATCGAAGAGGCTCATGATCACCTGGATGAGGTGACGCCGAACAAGGCAAGACAGTCCCTTATGGACCACTGGGATGACGCGCAGCTGTCCTATAAGCTGGCGCTGATCAACCGGCATGCACCATTTGAAGTATCTCTTGAGGAGGCGAAGCTTGGCGAGGATGATCGGAGTCTCTACACGAAGGAAGCGGTCGATCTTCTGAAGAAGCTGGAGCTGCGCCAGATGGTGAAGCGTTTTGCGGAGCATATGGATGAGATGCAGGGGCCGGCAGAAGGGCAGCCGGAGCTGTCCCCGGTCGCAGCCATGGACATGACGGATGCGGATGACAATCCTTTTGACGGCAAAGCTTCTGATATGGAGGAGCTCTTCGCTGAGAACGGGGCGGCGCCTGCCTCGCCTTTTGAGAAGGCTGCAGGCAATGCCGGAGCAGATGTGCAGAAAGCGCCTGTATTCCGCCGGATCGAAGATGAGACGGAGGCTGAGACATATCTTGAGAAAGCCATGTCGGAGGAGAAGATAGGCCTCTTCGTCCTGGAGGAGGACGGAGCCTTTTTCGGCGCGGGCATTGCCACGAAGGAGGAGACAGCCTTTCTGCTGCCGGTCAGCCGGGAGCAGCTGGTCAGGCTGGCGGACGGCCCGGAGAAGATCTGCGCGATCGGTCTGAAGGAGCAGCTTCCTTTCCTGGATGATGGAAAAGCTTTCCCCGAGGAGGTCCAGGCGAAGTATTTTGACTGTGCGATCGGAGCTTACCTTCTGAACCCGCTTCAGGGAGAATATGTCTACGACGGGATCTCATCTGCCTATGTAGGGGAACTGGTGAAGACAAGGGAAGAGCTTCTCGGCAAGAAGAGCATTCGGGAAGTCGTCGGCCTTGCAGCGGACGATCTGTCCCTGCTCATGAGCGGCTCTTCCGGGTCGGGGAGATCCGGAAAGAAAGGCGGTCCTTCTGACAAAGCCGGTGCAGAGGCCGCGCTGACCGAGTATGTCTGCCTGAATGCAAGGACTGCACTGCTCGCTCAGGAGCCGCTCATGGAGAAACTGAAGGAAGAAGGCATGGATCACCTGTTTTCCGGGATTGAGATGCCGCTGGTCTTTACCCTCTATCATATGCAGCAGGAGGGAGTCCTGGTGAGGGGCGATGAGCTGAAAACGTTCGGGGAAGCTCTTTCCGGCAGGATCGGAGAACTGGAGCAGCAGATCTGGCATATTGCCGGTCAGAGGTTCAATATCAATTCGCCGAAGCAGCTGGCGACGGTCCTGTTTGAGGACATGAAGATCCCGGGCGGGAAGAAGACGAAGACCGGCTACTCCACATCCGCCGATGTGCTTGAGAAACTTGCGCCGGACTATCCGATCGTGGATGGTGTTCTGGAGTATCGTCAGCTGACGAAGCTGAAGTCTACCTATGCCGACGGGCTTGCCCAGTACATATCGGAAGACGGCAGGATCCACGGAAAGTTCAACCAGACGGTCACAGCGACCGGAAGAATCTCATCCACAGACCCGAACCTTCAGAATATCCCGGTCAGGACGGAACTCGGCGCACAGCTCCGGAAGGTCTTCGTCCCGAAAGACGGATCGATTTTCGTAGATGCCGATTACTCGCAGATCGAGCTGCGGGTCCTTGCATCGGCATCCGACGATCAGAACCTGATCGATGCCTACAACTCTGCGGAGGATATTCATGCGATCACGGCATCGAAGGTCTTCCATGTCCCGCTCCAGGATGTGACTCCTCAGCTTCGGAGAAATGCAAAAGCGGTCAATTTCGGCATCGTGTACGGAATCAGTTCTTTCGGACTTTCGAAAGGCCTGTCGATCACGGCAGCCGAGGCACAGGATTACATCAACCAGTACTTTGCGACTTATCCTGGGATCAAGGCATTCCTGGACGGGTGTATCTCCTCAGCTAAGACGCTGGGGTATTCGGTCACCATGTTCGGGAGACGCAGGCCGGTGCCGGAGCTGAAGGAGAAGAATTTCATGCGCCGCAAGTTCGGCGAGAGGGTAGCCATGAACGCTCCGATCCAGGGTACAGCGGCGGACATCATCAAGATCGCCATGGTCGGTGTCGACCGCAGGCTGAGGAAAGAAGGCAGAAAGTCCAGGCTGATCCTTCAGATCCACGATGAGCTTCTTGTGGAGACCACGGCAGACGAGGAAGAAGAAGTGAGGAAGATCCTCCGGGAAGAGATGGAAGGGGCAGCTCGCCTCAAGGTCAGACTTGAGATCGATATGAAGAGCGGGATGAGCTGGTTCGAGGCACACTGACAATATGAAGAGCGGGATGAGCTGGTTCGAGGCACACTGACAATCAGACAGGAGGCATATTCCTATGGGGAGAAGATTTGCCCATATCGCAGTACTCGGGATCACCGGAGGGGTCGGGGCGGGAAAGAGCACGATCCTGGAATATCTGAAGAAGCATTACGGGGCGGTGATCATCGAGTGTGATGAGGTCGGCAGAAGCCTGCAGCAGGAAGGCGGCGCCTGCTACCTGCCTATGGTACAGCTATTCGGCAGGCAGATCCTTCAGGAAGATGGGGCGATCGACCGGAAGATGGCTGCCCGCATGATCTTTGAAGATCCGGAGAAGAAAAAGGAACTGGAACAGATCGTCCATCCCGCTGTGAAAGCGGAGGTCAGAAGACAACTGGAGGAACTGGACCGGGAAGGCGTCACGAAAAGCACCGTGCAGAAGCTTGCCGTCATCGAATCCGCTCTCCTGATCGATGACCATTATGAAGAGCTCTGCGACGAGATCTGGTATATCTACACGGCAGATGAGAAGCGCAGAAGCCGTCTGAAGAGCAGCAGACATTATTCCGATGAGCGGATCGACCGGATGTTTGCGGCTCAGCGCGGCGATGAGTCGTTCCGAAGGCACGCGCAGATTACGATTGACAACACGGATGATATCGTACAAAATACCTTAAAACAGCTGGACATCAGGATCGCGGAACGTTTTCCGGAATGCAGGGCGATCGAATAAGGAAGGAAGTATTGGAGATCCATGGATTTCTGCAGTATAGCAAGCGGCAGCAGCGGGAACTGCATCTATATCGGATCCGATGAGAGCTCGGTCCTGGTCGATGCGGGAGTCAGCTGCAGAAGGATCACGGAGGGGCTGAAGGGGATCGGAAGAAGCCTCACAGATCTGACCGGGATCCTCATCACACATGAACATTCAGACCACATCCAGGGACTGGGTGTCCTCTCGAGAAAAGCTCATATCCCGATCTACGGGACGGCGGCGACCCTGAGACAGATCCGCAGATATGCCCCACTGGGAGTCGTGGACCCGGAACTTTTCCGGGTGATCCGGCCGGATGATCCCTTCATGCTTGGAGACCTGAAGATCAATGCGTTCCATATCTCCCATGATGCCGCCGATCCCGTTGCCTACCGGGTGGAGAACGGCGGGAAAACAGCGGCTGTGGCGACCGATATGGGCTGCTATGACGATTACACGGTGGACCATCTGAAGAACCTGGATGTAGCGCTTGTGGAATCGAATCACGATGTGAACATGCTGGAAGTCGGTCCGTATCCGTACCCGCTGAAGAGGAGGATCCTGTCCGAGAAGGGGCATCTGTCCAATGAATCGGCAGGCCATCTTCTGTCAGAGATCCTTTCGCCCAGGATGAACACGGTCTATCTTGGCCATCTGAGCAAGAACAACAATTACGGGGCGCTTGCCTATGCGACCGTCACGACGGAGATCGATGCGGATGAATCCTGCGAAGTAAAGTCACGTGACCTGCCGATCCTGGTGGCGGACAGGGACCGCCCCATGGAGATGGTGACGGTCTGAGCGCCTTCTTTTTCCGGGAGGGCAGATCCCGGGGCATGGAACATCTGTCCCGAGGCGGGACAGGAATGATAAGAGGCAATTGTCCGCCGCCGTGCTTTCCATCAGCTTCGGCGCGGCTTTGCAGGGACATCGGCCCAGGGCCGGGAGAGGAGTCTTTATGCAGAAGGTAATCATCACAGTAGTCGGCAAGGATACCGTCGGCATCATCGCGAAGGTATGCACCTATCTGGCAGATCATGGAATCAACATCCTGGATATCTCCCAGACCATTGTAGGAGGATATTTCAACATGATGATGGTCACGGATCCCGAGAAGTCCACGACTCCGACCGGACAGATGGCGGATGAGCTTTCCAGACTGGGCTCCGAGATGGGACTCTCCATCCGTGTCATGAATGAAGACATCTTTAATGCCATGCACAGAATCTGATCTGTCTGGCGAAAGGGACTGCACAGGCCGAAAGGGCAGGGCGGTCCGTCTGCTTTCTATCCCATAAAGGAGCATGAAAGATGATTAATATTCTTGAAGCCAAAGAGACCGTGGACATGATCGCCAGGGAGAACCTGGATGTCCGTACGATCACGATGGGCATCAGCCTGCTCGACTGCATTGATTCAGATCTGGACAGGCTATGCAGCAATATCTATGACAAGATCACTTCCAGAGCCGCAGATCTGGTCAGGACGGGAGAGGAGATCTCCAAGGAATACGGGATCCCGATCGTTCACAAGCGGATCTCGGTCACCCCGATCGGTCTGGTCGGTGCAAGCGCATGCAGAACGCCGGAAGACTTTGTGAAGATCGCAGAGACTCTGGACCGGGCTGCAAAGACGGTAGGAGTCAATTTCCTTGGCGGCTTTTCCGCGATCGTATCGAAGGGCATGACCCCTGCAGAGGAGAACCTGATCCGTTCGATCCCGAGGGCTCTTGCCGAGACCGAGTTTGTATGCTCTTCCGTGAACGTCGGTTCTACCAAGACCGGCATCGACATGGATGCGATCCGCCTTCTCGGGGACATCATCCTTCAGACGGCTGAGCTTACCAAAGAGCAGGATTCTCTCGGCTGTGCCAAGCTTGTGGTCTTCTGCAACGCCCCTGATGACAACCCGTTCATGGCTGGTGCATTTCACGGAGTGACCGAGGGAGACACGGTCATCAATGTCGGTGTTTCCGGGCCGGGCGTCGTGAAGACGGCGCTGCAGGCTGTGAGGGGCGAGAGCTTTGAGGTCCTCTGCGAGACCATCAAGAAGACTGCCTTCAAGGTCACAAGAGTCGGCCAGCTGGTAGCAAGGGAAGCTTCCCAGAGACTGGGTGTCCCGTTCGGTATCGTGGACCTGTCCCTGGCGCCGACGCCGGCGATCGGAGATTCGGTAGCGGATATCCTTCAGGAGATCGGCGTTGATTATGCAGGCGCCCCGGGAACAACTGCAGCGCTTGCGCTTCTGAATGATCAGGTCAAGAAGGGCGGCGTCATGGCATCTTCCTATGTCGGCGGTCTGTCCGGTGCATTCATCCCGGTATCGGAAGACCAGGGGATGATCGATGCTGTGAACGCCGGTGCACTTTCTGTCGAAAAGCTGGAAGCGATGACCTGCGTGTGTTCGGTAGGGCTTGACATGATTGCGGTCCCGGGGGATACCAGGGCATCCACGATCAGCGGCATCATCGCGGACGAGATGGCGATCGGCATGGTCAACCAGAAGACAACCGCAGTAAGACTGATCCCGGTCATCGGGAAGGGAGTCGGCGACACCGTTGAGTTTGGCGGCCTGCTCGGCTACGCTCCGATCATGCCGGTCAGCAGGTTCGGCTGCGAGCGGCTGATCAGCCGCAAGGGCAGGATCCCGGCGCCGATCCATTCCTTCAAGAACTGACATCTGACGGAGAAGCTTCCGGGGCTGGACCCATATGATCTCATACAAAGTATCTCAGAAGACCGCCTTCTGCTGCTTTCTGCAGCACGGGCGGCCTTTTTGTACGGCGACGAGCCACATGGAGCGACCATGCCCAATGGGGAAACCCCAATGTGGCGAGCCTAAGCCTCAGGATGGCAGCCGGGCATACCTTCTGTGCACCTGAACGTGCAGAAAAAGCTGTCAGCGCCGCAGGCTGACGGGACAGGGGGATGATGTCCCGCCTGCCCGGACCGGAAAACATGCACAGTTTTTCTGTATTCGTGTATGCATGTATATAATATGCATAAAATTGAAAAATATGTGATATTATGCTTGAAATATAAAATAGATATGCATATAATACGGACTATGAAGCTGCGGAGAACATACAGAGAACATACAGAGAACAAACCGCATCTTTCAGGGAACGGATGAGGTTCCCGGTTTTCCGGACCGAGCAGGCGGACGGAGTCCTGCCTACTCGATAAGAACAGAAGAGGACAGACAGAGGAGAAATTGATCATGAAGAAGAAGGTTCTTGCAGTCGTATTTGCAGCTATGATGACGATGTCTTTGGGAATGAGCGCCTTTGCAGGTGAGACAGAAGCTTCCACGGAGGCAGCGGCAGTTGATCTCTCAGCGGTAAAGACTGTTGTAGACGGACAGCTTACCGTCGGCACTGAGGCAGGTTTTGCTCCTTATGAATATCTGGTAGGCGATCAGGTCGAAGGCGTGGACATGGATATCTGCCAGGCGATCGCTGACAAGCTCGGAGTCAGTCTGGTCGTCCAGAACATGGATTTCGACGGCGCTCTTGCCGCTGTTCAGCAGGGCAAGGTAGATATCGTCGCAGCAGGCGTATCCGTTTCTCCGGAACGTGAAGAAGTCATGGATTTCTCCGATAAGTATGTCGATTCTCAGGATGTCATCGTAGTGAACGCAGAGAATCCGGCAGTCACCGAGTCCTCCGCAGACGCTCTGAAGGACCTGACCGTCGGTGTACAGCAGGGCAACATCGCGGACCTCTGGGTCTCCAACCCGGATAATGCGGCTCCGAAGTCGGTCCAGCGCTACACCAAGTTCGCTCAGGCAGCTGCAGACCTTGCAAACTCCAAGATCGATGCGATCATCATGGACAAGGCTCCGGCAGATGAGCTGGTCGCTTCCTCCGACGGAAAGCTTGCTCTTGCAGAAGGGGATCCGCTGTTTGAGGATTCTTACGCGATCGCAGTCCAGAAGGGCAACGATCAGATGACTGCAGCAGTCAACGCAGTCATCGAAGAGCTTCAGGCGTCCGGTGAGATGGACCAGATCTTTGCTTCTCATGCAACTGAGTCCGAGAGCGAGGCTGAGACTGAGGCAGAGTGATTCCGGCTTAAGACCAAAAAGCGCAGGCAGGTACTGATCCGGAAGGAAATGTGTTCAGCCGGCGGTCGTTTTCGGCGGACATGTGCAGTTTTTCATATCTTACATGGAATGCAGACGGAGCCTTGAGGCGCATGCGGAGGGGCTCCGCTTTCTGTACGGCGACGAGCTACAAAGCGCCGCTCATGCGGCGACGCGAAGTCGCCGCCTACCCGATCCCGTGGATCGCAGAAGACTGTTTCCTTTGGGCTTTCTGCATGAAAATATGAGAATGTGCCGAAGGATTCCGGCAATGTACAGCTTTGCACATGTGGCTGATTGACTTATCGCCTGACGCATCTTTAAGATGTAAGCGCCGCAAGCAGATATGCAGATAGGAAAAAAGTATGAATTGGTTATCGACTGTCGGAGAAGCATTTTATAACGCATGGGTCCCGGAGAAGCGGTATCTCGCTTATCTTTCGGGACTGCGCATGACTCTGCTGATCTCGTTCTTTGCAGTGCTCATCGGTATCCTGATCGGTGTGCTGATCGCAGTGGTCAGGGTCTCTTCCAGACATAGCAAGAGTCCGGTCATAAAAGTACTCAACCAGGTTGCCAGACTGTATGTCACGGTGATCCGCGGAACTCCGATGATCGTCCAGATCCTGATCATATACAACCTGATCTTCACATCACCTAGCACCAATCCGGTTATTGTCGGCGCTGTCTGCTGCGGCATCAACTCAGGTGCTTATGTTGCCGAGATCATCCGCGCCGGGATCGAGTCCATCCCGATCGGACAGATGGAAGCAGGCCGTTCGCTTGGGCTTTCCTATCATACGACTATGAGCACCATCATCCTTCCGCAGGCGATCCGCAATATCCTTCCTGCGCTTGGCAATGAATTCATCTCCCTGATCAAGGAGACATCCGTCATCTCCATCATCGCGGTCAATGACCTCACCAAGATGGCCGGTTATGTCGGATCCAGAACCTGGGATGTCATCCCGCCTTATGTCATCGCCGCTCTGTTCTACCTTGCGATGACCCTGGGACTCAGCAAAGCCCTCGGCACAGTTGAGAAGAGGATGGCAAAAGGACAGAGAAAGTGAGGATTTGAGGTGAGCACGCTGATAGAGACAAGGAATCTGAAAAAGGCTTTCGGCGATCATGTGGTGCTGAACGGGATCAGTCAGCATATTGAAAAAGGTGAGAAGGTCGTCATCATCGGCCCGTCAGGATCCGGCAAATCCACATTTCTGAGATGTCTGAACCTGCTTGAGGAACCGACCTCCGGCGACGTCATCTTTGAAGGAAAGAAGATCAATGCGCCTAAGGTGAACATCGACGCCATCCGTCAGAGGATGGGCATGGTCTTCCAGCAGTTCAACCTGTTTCCGATGAAGACCGTCCGCCAGAACATCACTCTGGCACCGGTCAAGTTGAAAAAGATGACTCAGGATGAGGCAGATGTGAAGGCAGAAGAACTTCTGAAGAGGATCGGGCTTCCGGACAAGGCGGATGCATACCCAGGCGAGCTTTCCGGCGGTCAGCAGCAGAGGATCGCCATCGCGAGGGCGCTTGCGATGAACCCTGACATGATGCTCTTCGACGAACCGACCTCCGCGCTCGACCCTGAGATGGTCGGCGAAGTCCTTGCCATCATGAAGGAGCTGGCGGAGGATGGCATGACAATGGCGGTCGTTACCCATGAGATGGGCTTCGCGAGGGAAGTTGGCTCCCGCGTCCTTTTCATCGATCAGGGAATCGTCGCAGAAGAGAACACGCCGGACGAATTCTTCGGAGATCCGCAGAACCCGAGACTCAAAGACTTTCTGTCGAAGGTCCTGTAACATCAAAAAGAATGAGGCCAGGTACTCTGTCACGGCTTCCGGTTGTCAGACCAGATATCTGACGATTGGAGGCCAGGACAGAGTATCTGGTCTTTTTTCAGCATACTTTTGAAGCGCCCGGATCATACTAAGAACGTTCTGGCATGCTGTTGGGGATATTAGGAACGTTCTGGCATGCTGTTGGGGATATAGGAACGTTCCTGGCATGCTGTTGGGGATATAGGAACGTCCTGGCATGCTGTTGGGGATATAGGAACGTTCCGGCATGCTTTGGGGATATAGGAACGTTCTGGCATGCTGTTGGGGATATAGGAACGTCCCGGCATGCTGTTGGGATATAGGAACGTTCTGGCATGCTGTTGGGAAAATTTCCTGAGATGATATGCTTCTGAAATTGACACAGCATGCAGAGGTGACATTTTCTGAATTTTACATGCTGCCGCAAATGTCACAGCATGTAATCTTCTCTATTTTTCTTTTTTACATGCCAGCAAATCTGTCTCTGAGATGGTCATAATAGGAGAGTGCCAGAAATATTTACTGATTTTGGAATATGTAAGAATTTTCCGGCATTCATTTCAGAAATTTTTTCTGGATGACATGCCGGCAAAAATCTACCGGCATGCAGAAGCAGGAAATTCCCAGTAACTACATGCCGACTCAAATCTCTAAGCATGTAATCATCCTCCTTGTTTGGGTTTACATGCCTGGCTCTCCGTCTGTGGCAGCCATCTTCAGCGGAAGCTGCGAAGGCATCTTCATGCGCGGTGTGCGAGACGCTTGTGTCCGCAGTGCGCGCGACTCAGCAGTGAAGCAATCTGAGCGTCAGAGCGTGTGACAAAAGGGACTTTTGGCACACGCAGCATCTGCTATCTGCCAGACGGCATCAGAGGCTTTCATCAGGTCAGCAGGAGAGATGCCTCCATCAGGTCAGCAGGAGAGATGCCTCCATCAGGTCAGCACTTGCTGAGAGTCCTTCGTACGCAGCACTTGCTGAAAATCCTGCGCAGCACTTGCTGAAAATCCTGCGCAGCACTTGCTGAGAGTCCTTCGTAGCTTGTCAGTTTCCGGTCGGATTGTTATAATTGGGAAGTTATAAAGGAGAATTATATGCTGATGACGGTAACGGGCGGCTCCGGAAGCGGAAAGAGTGAGTTTGCGGAGAAGATCGCGATGGACCTTGCCAGACCGGAGCCTGCGGGGAAGACCGCGGCAGGTCAGGCGGAAAGAGAGCCTTCGGAGGATCCTGCAGGAAAGAAGCGGATCTACCTTGCCACGATGATGCCATTCGGCCAGGAGGCCAGGGCGCGAATCCTGAGGCACCGGAAGCTCCGGGAGGGCAAGGGGTTTGTCACGATCGAGAAGCCTTCCTGTCTGACGGAACTGGATCATGAGGAGCTGAGAGGGGCGACGGTCCTTCTGGAAGATCTGTCCAATCTGACCTCCAATGAGATGTTTCTTCCGGATGGTTCTGTCATCCCGCCAGATGAGACCTGCCGAAGGGTCTTTGATGGGGTCCGTTATCTCCTGAGCTGTGCGGAGCACCTTGTCATTGTCCAAAACGAGGTCTTTTCAGACGGGAAAATCTATGACGAAGGTACGGAACAGTTTCTCAGGACGCTGGGATATCTGAACCGTGAGATTGCTTCCGGAGCCGATGCGTCTTACGAAGTTGTCTACGGAATCCCGATCAGTCTCAAGGGCTGAAAAAGCAGTCTTAACTGCCCTTTTATGATCGGTTATGGCATATGGCTGATCTCAGCCGCCGGATCATACAGAACGGCGGTTTCAGAAGCCGGAATTTAGATATGAGAACACTTCTTGAAAGCCTCATCATTGCTTTTTCCACCTACTCGCGCATCCCCATGCCGAGGGTGGACTGGAATGATGAGAACATGAAATATACGATCTGCTTCTTCCCGCTGATCGGTCTGGCGGTCGGAGGGATTTCGTGGATCTTTATGGCGTCTTCTCTTGCCTGCGGCTTCGGGACGATCCTCAGGGATTCTGGCCTGACCTTGATCCCGCTGCTGGTCACGGGCGGCATCCATATGGATGGGCTTCTCGATACGGCGGATGCCGTGTTTTCGTACAGGAGCAGGGAGGAGCAGCTGGAAATCATGAAAGATTCCCATTCCGGGGCTTTCGCGGTCATCTGGTGCGGGGCTTATCTCATGGCATTCTTCGGGATTCTGTCGGAGATGGAGCTTTCCGATATGCCGCTTCTGATGATGGTCTATGCGGCCTCAAGGGCGCTGTCCGGCATCGCCCTTCTGAAGTTCCCGAAGGCAAAAAGCACCGGACTTCTGAGAACATTCTCAGACAAGGCCATATGCGGCAGAAGTGCATGGATCCTTGCCGCAGAACTTGCTGTCTTCTGCACGGTCATGATTCTGGCGGCGCTGTCAGCCGGCTTCCCTGAGAGGGGAGCGGCAGCGCTCGGGACCGGGGCTCTGGGCTTTTATCTGTACTACCGCCTTACGAAGAAGAACTTCGGCGGCATTACCGGGGACCTGGCAGGCTGTTTCCTATGCCTGGAGGAACTTGCCATGGCGGCAGGAATCGCACTGGCTCCGTGAGAGAGGCAGGCTTCCGGAAGTCTCATGCACGTAAGGAAGCAGCTTGCAGCAGGGAAGCAGCTTGCAGTAAGGAAGCAGCTTGCAGCAAGGCAGCAGATCCGGAAAGGCTTTCTGTGTATGTATATGGTGATCGGCGGGGCGTATCAGGGAAAGCTGGGATACGCCTCTGACAGAGTGAACATCCCGGCTGACAATTTCCTTCATGGGGAGTCGGCTGGCGCGGATGATATCTTCCGGGCGGAAGGAATCGTCGGCTTTCATCTTTATGTCCGGAGATTTCTCATGGATATGGATGAGGAGGAGCTTGACGCTTTCGCGGAAAAGCTGTATGAAGAAAATCCGGACATCGTCATCGTTACGGATGAGATCGGCTCTGGGGTTGTCCCGCTGGAGCCGGAGGAACGAAGATACCGGGAGGCGGTAGGGCGGGTCTGTACGGATCTTGCAGCAAGGGCGGACCGGGTGGACCGGGTCGTCTGCGGGATCGGAACCGTGATCAAGTCCGGGCAAAGCTGCCACTTTGGTCAGAATGAATGAGGCATCGAGGGGCAGCTGATAATCAGAGAAAGTTCAGAGAGTATACAGAATGAGAGAAGACTACACGATCATCCTGGTCCGGCATGGCAGGACTCCCGGCAACATCCGGCGGGGCTACATCGGCTGCCGGACGGATGAGGACCTGGCAGAGGCAGGACGACAGGAACTTAGGAGGTATTCGGAAGCAGGGAGGTATCCGCAGGCGGACTTTCTGTTCCTCAGTCCCATGAAGAGGTGCCGTCAGACAGCTGAGATCATCTGGCCGGGCCTGATCGATAAACAGCGATATGAGATCATTGAAAACCTGAGGGAATGCGACTTCGGGGATTTTGACGGCAAGTCTTATTCGGAGCTGAACGGTGTGCCGGACTTCCAGCACTGGGTCGATTCGAACGGCATGGATCCTTTTCCAAACGGCGAGAGCCCGAAGGACTTTCAGGACCGGTCGGCGGAAGCATTTCTGAGGGCGCTGGACCTGTTTTTCCGGGAGACAGCTGACGATGTGCCGGAGGCGGCTTCCGAAGCGTCCGAGACAGCTGACGATGTGCCGGAGGCGGCTTCCGAAGCGTCCGAAACAGCTGCTGTGCCTTCAGCGGCTGACAGCCTGTCCAGGGCTGCCTTTGCGGTCCATGGCGGAACGATCATGAGCGTCATGCAGCGATTTGCGCCGGAAGAGGATAAGGACAGAGGATATTACGACTGGCATGTCTTTAATGGCGACGGCTTTGTCTGTACGATAAACAGAAGGGAGTGGGAGAGGACGCATCGCTTTACGTCGATACGGAAGATCCTCCCGGAAGAGGAGAGAAAAGGATGATTTCATTTCTGCGGGGAGAGCTTGCAGGAGTCAGGAACGGGACCGCTGTTCTGGATGTAGGCGGCGTTGGCTACCGGGTTTTCATCACAGGCAGGGACGAGTCGGACATGCCGCCTGTCGGAGAGGTTGTAAAGCTCTACACTGCCATGTCGGTCCGGGAGGACGCGATCTGGCTTTACGGATTTCTGAATGCAGATGACCGGGATGTGTTCCGGCTGTTGCTTTCGGTTTCCGGAGTCGGTCCCAAGGCGGCGCTGGGGATCTTATCTGCTCTTACTGCCAATGACCTGCGCTTCGCGGTCTTCTCGGATGATGTGAAGGCAATCTCAAAGGCGCCGGGGATCGGACCCAAGACGGCGAAGAAGATGATCCTGGACCTTAAGGACAAGCTGAAGCTGGAGGATGCGATCGGAAATCAGGATGCGGAGGAGAGTGCGGAGCTTTCCGGCCATGTCTCAGACGGAGATGTCAGGGATGCGGTCTCTGCCCTGACAGCGCTCGGATATTCCAATTCCGAAGCACTGAGAGCGGTGAAGCAGGTCAAGGTAACCGAGAACATGTCCACAGAGGACATCCTCGGAGAAGCATTGAAAGTGATAGGACTCTGATATGGCAAGAAGGATTACCACAACGGATGCGACGGAGGAGGATATCCGGATCGAGCCGAAGCTCCGTCCTCAGACGCTGGACGAATACATCGGACAGGAGAAGATCCGGCAGTCGCTGAAGATCTACATACAGGCAGCCAGGGCAAGGCATGAGACGCTGGACCACGTTCTTTTCTATGGCCCTCCGGGACTGGGCAAGACTACCCTGGCAGGCGTCATCGCCAATGAGATGGGCACAAAGCTTCGTGTGACGTCTGGTCCGGCGATCGAGAGACCCGGCGACATCGCCTCGATCCTGAAGACCCTGGGAGAGGGAGATATCCTCTTTATCGATGAGATCCACAGGCTTAACCGCCAGGTGGAGGAATATCTCTACTCCGCCATGGAAGACTTCACGATGGACATCATGATCGGCAAGGGGGCGGGCGCAAGATCCATACATCTGCCGCTGCCGCATTTCACCCTGATCGGGGCAACGACAAGGGCAGGACTTCTGAGCGCTCCTCTTCGGGACCGTTTCGGAGTGGTCCATCATCTCGAATACTACACGACGCCGGAGCTGCAGACGATCGTTCTGAGGTCGGCGGATGTTCTGGGCGTGAAGATCGATGCAAAGGGAGCTGGCGAGATCGCAAGAAGGTCAAGGGGGACTCCGAGACTGGCAAACCGCCTGCTGAAGCGGACACGCGATATCGCACAGGTCCGCTATGACGGTGAGATCACGGAAGAGGTCGCAAGGGCGGCGCTTGATTTTCTGGAAGTGGACCGGAGCGGACTGGACAATCTGGACCGCAGGATCCTGCTCACGATGATCGACAAGTTCGGAGGCGGGCCGGTAGGGCTTGACACCCTGGCAGCAGCCATCGGCGAGGACAGCGGCACGATAGAGGATGTCTACGAGCCTTACCTGATCCAGAACGGATTCCTGGTCCGGACACCCAAGGGAAGGGAAGTAACGGAACGTACCTACACCCATCTCGGGCTCAGGCATGGAAGGCAGGACCTGTCCGGGCAGTAATAGGCAGGTCCGGGCATGTCCGCATCAGGACAGCGCAGGATGTGAAAGCGGGGAAGCATACATATGGAAAAGAAAAATGTGACAGAGGTTGTCATCGACGGCAGTATCTACAGGCTGGCAGGCTACGAGAGCAGCGAATATCTGCAGCAGGTAGCCGGATACATCAATAACAAGATCACGGAGATGAAAGCGCTTGACGGATACGGACATCTTCCGACCGCGCAGAAGGCGCTGATGATGCAGCTGAATGCGGCGGACGATTACTTCAAGGCCAAGAAGGCTGCCGACCATCTTGAGAAGGAGCTCAGCGAGAAGGAGAAGGAACTCTATACAGTCAAGCATGACCTGGTATCGCTTCAGGTAAGGCAGGAGGAGACCGGAAGGGCCATCCTTTCCCTGAGGGAGGAGAATTCCGACCTTCAGAAGAAGATCGTGGAGCTGGAGGCAAGGCTTCGCCAGTTCGGAGCAGATGTGTCCGGGCAGACTGCACAGACTTTTCAGGCTGACAAGTCTGGGGAGGGAGGACTGAACCTGACGACGTCACCGGATGGTCAGATGACATTCGAAGATCCGCAGGCGGCAGAAAGTGCGGCGGCTTCCCCGGGGACGCTTATCGGACGGACAGCTGCTCCGGAAGCGACGGCAGAAGAGACGGAAAAGAAGGATACCGGAGATGTCTTCCGTCCGGGCAGCTTCACAGAGAAAGAGGACAAGTCCCAGGCTGATGCCGGCGAAGAAGATCAGGAATCTTCCGCGGACAAGTCCCAGAAGACATTCATCCCGGATGCCGCAGGAAGAGAAGCCATGATGAGGACCGCAAGAGAGAATTTTCTCGCTGCAGGCAGGTACGGAAGCAAGAGGCATAGAAAACACTGAAGATTGGAAGGACTGTCTGAGGCGGACAAGTTGATTCCGGAAAAGGATTCCGGGAACGGAGGAGAAGATTGGGTAAAGTTGAGCTTTTGGCGCCCGGAGGGAGCATAGCCGGGATCAGGGCAGCGGCAGCCGCGGGAGCGGATGCCGTCTATGCAGGGGGCAGTCTGTTCGGAGCTCGTGCCTACGCGGAGAATCCTGAAGGGGATGATATGCTCTCTGCGATCGACTTCTGCCATCTGCACGGGGTGAAGTTCTACCTGACGGTCAACACTCTGCTGAAGGACAGGGAACTTTCCCGGAAACTCTATGACTATATCCTGCCTCTGTATGAGCAGGGAATCGATGCGGTCCTGGTACAGGACCTCGGGGTATTTCGCTGCCTGAAGGAACATTTTCCGGATCTTCCTCTTCATGCGTCGACTCAGATGACGATCGCAGGAGCACCCGGGGCAGTTCTTCTTCAGAAGATGGGCGCCGAGAGGGTCGTTCTCTCCCGGGAACTGTCTCTTCGGGAGATCCAGGAGATCCGCCGGAAGACAGATGTGGAGCTTGAGACATTTGTCCACGGAGCTCTGTGCTACTGCTATTCGGGACAGTGCCTGATGAGCAGCATGATCGGCGGAAGGTCCGGAAACCGCGGCAGGTGTGCACAGCCATGCAGGCTGCCCTGGCAGCTGACGGATGAACGGACCGGACTTACCGGGAAGGAAGATCCGCGCTATCTCCTGAGCCTGAAGGATATCTGTACTCTGCAGATCCTTCCGGACCTGATCGATGCAGGAATCTCCTCCCTGAAGGTGGAGGGCAGGATGAAGCGGCCGGAATATGCCGCCGGCGTCACCCGGATCTACCGGAAGTACATCGATCTTTATCGATCGGAAGGCAGGGAGGGATACCGGGTCGATCCGGACGACATGACCGCGCTGTCGGATCTCTTCTGCAGAGGCGGATTCTCTGAGGGCTATTACCGGATGAAGTCGGGGCCTTCCATGATGGCTTCTCTGAGGCCGGACCACAGCGGCACTCTTGCGGCGATCGTGAGGGAGACAGGGAAAAAGACGATCCTTTCCGCAGCTGAGGATCTTTACACCGGTGATTCTCTCATCATCGGGGGCAGGGAATACCGGATGAAGGAGGATGTGAAGGCAGGGGAGACTTTCCCGGCAGACGGTGTGTCCGGCGTCCGGAAGGGGGAGAAGATCATGCGCGTGCGCGCACAGCACCTTCTCGATACCCTCTCGGAGCAGTACGTGAAGAAGCAGCCTTCCGTTCCTGCAGATGCGGAAGTCTTTCTCTCGCCCGGAAAGCCCCTGAAGGTGATCGTGTCTTCAGGAGCGCAGAAAGCAGCCGCTGAGGGAAGTCCGCTCCAGCAGGCGGAGAAGCGTCCGCTTACAGAGGATACCGTCAGAAAACAAACCGGGAAGACGGGGGATACTCTCTTTGAGTTTCAAAACATATCGGTCGACATCGATGGAAGCTGTTTCTGCCAGGTCAGTGAGATGAACAGAGTGAGAAGGGAAGCTCTGTCCGCGCTTGAGGAAAAGCTGCTCTCCGGCTTCCGGAGAAAGGCACCTGACGGAAAGACGGGAAGGCTGGCTGACGGATGCAGAGCCGGCCGGATCTCTGATTCAGGCGGCTCTGAAGCGGACTCACACGCGGACTTTGTCCCTCATCCTGCAGTGACGGCATCTGTCATGAACGGGGACCAGCTACGGGCGGTCCTCGGGGAAGAGAGGATCGGAGGGGTATATCTTGATACATCGATGTTTGTCTATCCGTCTTCACCGGAGCCGGAAGACCTGATCTTCAGGGTGCATGAAGCCGGGAAGAAAGCCTACCTTGCCATGCCATATGTCTGGAGGCTTGACGTACAGACAGTCTTCTCACACTGCCTCCCTGAGGAGAAGATCAGGCAGTTTGATGGACTTCTATTGCGCAGCATCGACCAGTTCGGGTCTCTGGGAGACTACCGGCTTCCCGCCGGCATGGAAGTGATCGCGGATGCGGGTGTCTACACCTGGAACAGGGAAGCTGCTGCGGAGGTCTTCCGGCTCGGGGCGACTTCTGAGACGATCCCGTATGAGTGCACCGCAAAAGAGCTTTCCGGACGGGATCTCCGCTCTTCGGAACTTGTCGTCTACGGCAGGATCCCCCTTATGGTGACGGCTCAGTGCCTCCGGAAGAACAGCGCTTCCTGCACGCATACCCCGTCCTTCATGACCCTGACGGACCGGAAGAAGATACGCTTCCCGGTCAGGACGGAATGTGCTTTCTGCGGGAACATCATCTTCAACAGCGTTCCGCTCGAACTCGTGACAGCGAAGGAGGAGCAGAAGCTGCTGAACCCCGGCTCTGTGAGATATTTCTTCACGACGGAGAGCGGGGAAGAGACCGCAGAGATCCTAAGCGGGCATCTCCCGGAGAAGGTAACGAGAGGACATATCAGGAAAGGAGTGGAATAAGTGAATCTGAACACTCTGACCTTTGCCGCCATCAGGGCAGCGCATTATCTGATCCTGATCCTGATGGCGGTCTACACATTCACCGCTTACGCCGTCTTCACCCAGAGAAGCCGGGAAGGACGGGAGCGGCTTTTTCTGAGGCAGAACAGGCTGATGTTCGCCATCCATCTCTGCGCATACCTGACCATGTTCCTGAAGACCATGAACTTCGAACTTCTGGTATTCTACGGAGCACAGCTGATCTTTTTCCTGTCTGTGCTCGTGCTGTTCCGGAATCTCTATCCGAAGATCTCCAAGAGTCTTCTGAACAATATGTGCATGCTCATGACCATCGGATTCATCATGATCACAAGGCTTTCCTATGATGAATCTGTGAAACAGTTCAGGATCGCCTGCCTGGGTATGGGAGCAGCCCTTCTGATCCCGCTGATCGTCCGGAGGCTCCATGTCCTCACGAAGATGACATGGGCTTACGTCTTTGTCGGGATCGGGCTTCTCGGCCTGGTCATGGTTGCCTCCCGGTCGGTCAACGGAGCAAAGCTGACTCTGACCGTGGCGGGATTCACATTTCAGCCCTCTGAGTTTGTAAAGATCATCTTCATCTTCGCAGTGGCCGGACTTCTGGCTGGAAAGCACAGTCTGAAGAGAGTCATCCTGGCGACGGCTCTGGCAGCAGTCCATGTCGGGATCCTTGTCGTCTCCACAGACCTTGGGTCAGCTCTGATCTTCTTTGTGACTTATCTGGTCATGCTCTTCATCGCCACCAGGAATCCTTTCCTGGTATCGATCGGGATCCTTGCCGGAGCTGCGGCAGCTGTTGCGGCTTACTTTTTGTTCAGCCATGTAAGGGTCCGTGTACAGATCTGGAGAGATCCTTTCGCGGACTATGCCGGGACCGGGTACCAGCTCTGCCAGTCCCTGTTTGCCATAGCGGCAGGCGGATGGTTCGGTACCGGACTTTACCAGGGAAGCCCGGGCGCGATCCCCTTTGTAGAGCAGGACTTCATGTTCAGCGCCATCCTGGAGGAAATGGGCGGGATCTTCGGTATCTGCCTGATCCTGATCTGTCTCGCCGTATTCATCATGTTCGCCAATGTTGCCATGAAGCTTGAGAACAGGTTCTACCGGCTTGCAGCGATCGGGTGCGGGACGACTTATGCGACACAGGTCTTCCTCACGATCGGGGGCGGAACGAAACTGATCCCCATGACGGGAGTGACGCTGCCGCTGGTCAGCTACGGAGGCAGCAGCCTGCTCAGCACGACTTTCATGATCGCGGTCGTCCAGGGACTGTACATGCTCAGAAGCGATGAGGTAAGGGAAGAATATGAGGAAGAAAGATTCCAGAAAGAGTATTCCGCAGAGGCAGGATATGCCGGAGGATACGGAGAGAGCGGGAAGAACAGTGCGGCCGGTCCGTATCCGGAAGGTGGACCTGGGACAGGACACGGCACAGGAAGAAGACCACAGTAAGAGGAACACGGAGCTTGTGATCGTGACGTGGATCTTCATCGTCCTTCTTGCCCTGCTGATCATCCGGGTAGGTTTTATCGAGATCTTTGAAAGAGACAGCCTGAACGGGAACATCAACAACACCAAGAAAGCGGGAAGCAGCAGTGTGGTCCGCGGAAACATCGTCACGGAAGACGGGACTGTCCTTGCATCGACCAGTATCGATGCGGAAGGAAATGAGACAAGGTCTTATCCTTATTCCAACATCTTTGCTCATGTCATCGGTTATGCCAGCAATGGGAGCGCTGGCCTGGAGGCTGAGGAAAACTATGATCTTCAGTCCTCTCACACGAGTCTGCTGAACCAGATCCGGAAGTCGGACGACGGTGAGAAGGTGCAGGGCGATACGGTCGTCGTGACACTGGACCCGTCCCTGCAGCAGACTGCCTATTATGCGCTCGGCAGCTACCGCGGAGCGGTCGTCGTCATGGAGCCGGATTCCGGCAAGGTCCTTGCCATGGTCTCAAAGCCTGACTTCGATCCGAACACGATCGCCGGACAGTGGGAGAGCCTTGTTGCAGATGAGACCTCCGGTGTACTGCTGAACCGCGCGACCCAGGGTCTGTATCCTCCAGGATCGACGTTCAAGATGCTGACTGCGCTTGCCTATCTGAGGGAGCATCCGGCAGACTACGGGGATTTTGCCTGGAACTGTACAGGGACCCTGACGGAGGAAGACGTTACGATCACCTGTTATCAGAGCGAGCAGCATGGAGAGGAAAGCCTCGAGACGGCATTCGAGAACTCCTGCAACACCGCATTTGCGGACATCGGACTGAACCTGAAGCCGGATGCTCTGAGGGATGTGGCAGAGGACTTTCTCTTCAACAGGTCCCTGCCGACGGAACTAGAGGCATCCTCGAGCGTCTTCCGGCAGACAAAGGATTCTTCGGTCGGGGAGAAGATGACGACGGCGATCGGGCAGGGAGATACCCTCGCGACACCTCTTCATATGGCTATGATCACCTCGACGATCGCCAACGGAGGCATCATGATGCGTCCTTATCTTGTAGATCACATTGAATCCTATGACGGAGACAAAGTGTCAAAGAACAGCCCGTCTATCTATAAGAAACTGATGTCTGCAGACGAAGCCCAGATCCTGAGCGGCTTCATGCAGGGAGTGGTGGACTCCGGAACGGCGTCTGCCTTGTCCGGGGCCGGCTATACGGCAGCGGGCAAGACTGGTTCCGCGGAACACGAAGTCGGTGATTCGATCGGGACACACTCCTGGTTCGTCGGCTTCTCCAATGTGGATGATCCGGATATCGTGGTCGCCGTCATCGCGGAAGATGCCGGGACCGGTTCATCCGTGGCGGTCCCGATCGCAAAGAAGATCTTTGACGCATATTATTACGGAGGATGAAGGAATTCTTCCGCTGCCTGCATCCTTTGAGGAAAAGCCCTGTCCGTGCCTGTACGGACGGGGCTTTTGTGCTTTCCGGGTGTGAGAAAAAGGCTGTAAGGCGGCAGGCTTTCCGGATTCGGGTAGATAATTGAGACAGGATGCGCTATACTCGATACAAAGTCTATGCAGAACTCCGCCGCCTGCCTGCTGCTGCGGCGGAGAACAGATCAGAAAGCCGAATGAAGCTGCACACAGGCGGAAGGGAGTTGCAATGACAGAAGCAACAAGCTGTGGCGGGGTCGTGATCTTCAGGGGAAAGATCCTTGTGCTCTATAAGAGCTACCGGAATCGCTATGAAGGATGGGTCCTTCCGAAAGGGACCGTCGAGCAGGGCGAAACTTATCCCCAGACCGCGCTTCGTGAGGTACATGAGGAAACAGGGACCAATCCGGAGATCGTCAGCTATGTGGGCAATAGCCAGTACACGTTCAATGTGACGAAGGATACGATCCGCAAGACGGTACACTGGTATCTGATGATGTCGGACAGCTACTATTCGAAGCCCCAGAGGGAGGAGTACCTTGTGGATTCCGGGTACTACAAATATCATGAGGCGTATCATCTTCTCAAGTTCTCGAACGAGAAGCAGATCCTTGAGAGTGCCTACCGGAAGTATCAGGAACTGAAGAGGAAAGATCAGTGGAAGCCGCTCACGGAGGAAGAGCTTCTGGTCCTCGGACCGGAGAACCCGGCGCTTTTGCCGGATGGCGGACTTCATGGAGACGGGATCGGGAATGGTCTGGTATAAAAGACTTTACACGGGCAGCCTGATCCGGAGATCCGCGGAAGACGTAAGGAAGAAGATCGATAGAGGAGAGTACCCGCCCGGGGTCTTCATCGTCACGCTTCCTTCCGGGAAGGCCGGGACTCTGGAGCTTATGCCTGCGGAGGAACTGAATAAAGATCTCGTCCGGAGCAGGATCCCCATGATCGTAGGGCTGGCTCTGGGGAAGAGCGAGGCGGAATATCTGGTCATGAAGATCGTTCAGGACACCTGGGACGCTCAGAAGGATGCAGATGTGCGACACTTTCTGCGGGAAAAGGACAGGGGGTGAAAGATGCTGCATATCATACTGGCGATCCTTAAGGTGATCGGGATTATCCTGCTGGTCATCCTGGGCATCGTCCTTGCCCTGGTCCTGCTGATCCTGTTCGTGCCGGTCCGGTACGACGCCCATCTGGTGAAAGAGGATGAGCCGCTTCACGCAGAGGGAAGGTTCGGCTGGCTGTTTCATCTTGCCGGCGGAGACTTCTGCTATCAGGACAAAAAGGCAGAGATCCGGCTGAAGCTGCTTGGGAAAGTGCTAAAAACGTTCCATATTCCGAAAGGTATGGAAGAGACAGCGGAAAGTGAAACTCTGCCGCAGCCTGAGAAGACAGCGGAAAGTGAAACTCCGCCGCAGCCTGAGAAGGCAGCGGAAAGTGAAACTCCGCCGCAGCCTGAGAAGGCAGCGGAACATGAAACTCCGCGCAGGCCTGAGAAAGCTGCGGAGAAAAGATCCCGCAGGTCCGGAAGGGCAGGCGGGAGAGGCCGTATGAAGCAAGCGCTTCGGAATGCCGCGGATAAGGTCCGCCTCCTTGGAGATAAGATCTGGAACCTGGCTATGAGGGCGCTCGAGGCGCCTTCGGATATCGGGGACCGGATCGATGGCCTTGCAGATGGAACTGACCGGAAGATCCGGAAATTATCGGAAAAAGCGGGGCCTTTTGTAAGCGAGGATGCCTTCGCTTTTTATGGGAGGGCTCTTCGATATCTCGGAAAGTTCTTTAACAGCTGCAGATTCCGGCGCTTCGAAGGCTATCTGCTTGCAGGGACCGGAGAGCCTGACAGGACAGGAGAACTCATCGGGTTTCTATATCTGGTCCTCCCGCAGGCATCCGGAAACTATGAAATTCAGCCGGACTTCTATCAGAAAGTATTCCGCACGGATACCAGGCTGAAGGGACATGTAAGACTGAACCACGCGCTTATGCTGCTGCTGAGACTGCTGAAAGATAAGGAGTTCCGCAGGCTTCTCAGGGTCATCAGGCATAAGAAGGACCGAAGGAAAACTGCTTCGGGCAAAAGAAGGAACAGGAAAAGGAAGCTTCGCTGAAGAGCGGACGACATACTATTGAACCGGAGGAATTACAGGGATGGCAGAACATTTTGATACGACAGTCGGCGCACTGTTCAAGGGGATGGAAGAGTTTGTGACGAGCAAGACAGTCGTGGGAGAACCGATCAAAGTTCAGGATACGACGATCCTTCCCCTGATCGATGTCAGCTTCGGCATCGCGGCTTCCGCGAGAAATGAATCCCAGAGGAGCAATGGAGGCGGAGGGATGGGAGGCAAGATGTCCCCGAGCGCACTCCTTGTGATCAAGGATGGCAGCACAAGGCTGATCAATATCCGGAACCAGGATTCCATCTCCAGACTGATCGATATGGCGCCGGACCTGATCAATCGTTTCACACCGGGAAAGAAGAAGGAAGATACTCCGGAAGAGAGACAGGCGATGGAAGACGCTGCAAAAGACGAGAAGAAGTTCTGAAAGAAAACAGCGGGGCCTTGGCTTGGAGAGAGCAGGGCAGCAGCATGCAGGCAGGGCCTTTTCATAAGGACTGCCTGGGTGCTGACTGCCTTTTCTGTTTTCCAGGCAATCATCAGACTGCTGCCTTAAGCCTCTCTGAGAAGCCCCATGCAAGCATGGGCGGCGCTTTGCGGCTCGTAGCCTTACAAAAAAAGATCTGCGGAACCTCCGCAGATCTTTCAGCTTACCGTATTCAAGAGAAGATTCAGCCTCTCTCAACTTTGCCGGACTTAAGGCACTGAGCGCAGACATAGATCTTCTTGTTAGCGCCGTTAACCTTAGCGGTGACGCGCTTGATGTTCGACTTCCACATATGGTTGGATCTTCTGTGGGAATGGGAAACGTTGTTTCCGAAATGAGCACCTTTACCGCAGATTGCACATACAGCCATCCTGAGCACCTCCTTATAAGATTGCACCCGCATGTATAAGTGGCTTCAGCAGACCAGTGCAGCGGGAATATCTCATCTTCCTTTACGATTTATCGCAGACTTAACCTACGCGTTAATCGCGACTTTCATATTCTATCAGAATAGAAGGGGGATTGCAAGAGGAAATGGAAGAAAATAGATGTTTTCATTTACATGCTATTCTGATAAAATAAAACCGACTATGAAGTCAGGAGGTTTCCTATGAGCGTTCGAATGGAAAACAAACTTGGATCGATCGTCATCGACACGAATGTCATCGCAACTTATGCGGGTTCCGTGGCTGTGGAATGCTTCGGGATCGTCGGTATGGCAAGCGTGAACATGAAGGATGGTCTGGTGAAGCTTCTGGGCCGCGACAGCCTCGGACACGGGATCAGTGTTCATGTGAACAATCAGAAGATCACTCTGGATTTTCATGTGATCATCTCCTATGGGGTAAGCATCCAGGCGGTGACGGACAACCTTATCAGCAATGTCAAGTATAAGCTTGAATCATTTACAGGGATGGAGATCGAGAGGATCAACATCTATGTTGAGGGCGTTAAGGTAATTGACTGATAGGGAAGAGGGCAGGGACTGCTCTTCGGGAGGATTTTCACTTTGAGTACGAATTCAATAGATGCACAGCTGATGGCGAAGATGTTCCTCGCCGGGGCTAAAAATCTTGAATCAAAAAAAGAATGGATCAATGAGCTGAATGTGTTCCCCGTCCCGGATGGCGATACGGGAACAAACATGTCTCTCACGATCAAATCTGCCGCCGAGGAAGTAAGACACATTGAGAATGTCTCTCTCGAGACAGTCTCGAAGGCAATTTCTTCCGGTTCCCTCAGAGGGGCAAGGGGCAATTCCGGCGTTATCCTTTCTCAGCTTTTCAGAGGCTGCAGCAAGGTCTGGAGGAATGAGACAGAGATCACGCCGGTCAATACGGCTTCAGCGTTCCGGAAGGCAGTTGAGACTGCATACAAGGCTGTCATGCAGCCGAAGGAAGGTACGATCCTCACGGTCGCAAAGTCAGGCGCGGTGAAGGCGGAGGAGCTTGTGTCGGAGAATCCGGACATTCCGATGGAAGATCTTCTTCGCAAGGTGATCGATTTCATGGATGAGACCCTTCAGAAGACACCGGAGATGCTGCCGGTCCTGAAGGAAGCAGGAGTCGTTGATTCCGGCGGACAGGGACTTGTCCAGATCATGAAGGGTGTTCTGAATGGCTTCCTCGGGATCGAGATCGAGGAAGAGGAGCTTCCTCCGAGAAAGTTCAACTATCGTGTGGAATATATCCTGAACTGCAGGGAGCATCTTTCGAGAGAAGACCGTCTCAAGTTTGTGAACTTCCTTGAATCGATCGGATCCGATGTGGCTGCAGAACGCTGTGAGCAGGGTCTCAAGATCCATGTGAACACGGATGATCCAGGCGCTGTCCTGACTTACGGGATCGGGCTCGGGACGATGTCCAGGATCCACGTCATCAATAATATCGACCGGCCGGTCTATCCGCTGCATATCTTCGATGACAAGGAACTTGAGGAAGCGATGAAGAATCCTGAGGCGGATACCGAGACCGGGGAAGCGGCTGCCCAGGAAGAAGCAGGGAGTGAAACTGCAGGGGAAGCAGCTTCGGCATCCTTAAGCGTCAGCGCTGCCAACGCGCCCCATAAGGAGGTTGGCTTCGTCGCAGTATCGATCGGTGACGGACTGGGAAGTATCTTCCACGACCTTGGGGTCGATTCTCTGATCGAGGGCGGTCAGACCATGAATCCGTCCACGGATGATGTCATGAAGGCGGTCGAACAGGTGAATGCCGATACGGTATTCATCCTGCCCAACAACAAGAATATCATCCTGGCTGCCCAGCAGGCCCAGAATCTGATCCATGACAAGCAGATCATCGTCATCCCGACCAGGACGATCCCGCAGGGCATCACAGCCATGGTCGATTACATGCCGGAGAAAACTCCTGCTGAGAATGAGGCGGCCATGCGCGAAGAGATCATGGCGGTCAAGACCGTTGAGCTGACTTATGCCGTCCGCGATACCAGGATCGGTGAGAATGTGATCCACAACGGCGATATCATGGGCGTCGGAGATCATGGCATCATCGCGGTCGGAACGGATATCGATGAGACAGCTGTCGACTCTCTGAAGAAGATGGTAGACGATGATTCCGAGCTGATCTCCGTCTACTATGGCAGGGAGATGAGCGAGGAAAAGGCTGACGCCCTTTCTGAGAAGATCAGGGCTGAATTCCCGGACTGCGATGTTGAAGTGAACGCAGGCGGACAGCCGATCTATTATTACATCATCTCCGTAGAGTAAGGATCGGGAGATCCTGAGGCCGGCAGAGGATCGGCCGGACGCAGGAGACATGCCTTTCGGAGATCCATGAACATGCAGGGAAAAGACACAGGCCTGGTCCTGTGTCTTTCTTTGTAAGGCTACGAGCCACATGGNNGCACGGGGAGACGCCTATGGGGCGACAGCTATCATCGAAAGTCCGAAGGACTTGAGATGATAGCGGCGTAGCCGGGTCGAGCAGGCGGACGGAGTCCAGCGTGCTCGAAATAAGGCTACGAGCCACATGGCGTNNCTGCACGGGGAGACGCCTATGGGCGGCCATACCTGCACGGACGAAGGGGTAGGAGAACCTTTATGCTGGAGAATTCACCTGTCACGAAGATCAAAGGAATCGGTCCCAAGAGCGCCGCCGCTTACGAAAAGGCGGAGATCCGGACGGTCGGGGACCTCGTACGCTACTTTCCGAGAGCCTATGATGTGATGGAGGATCCCGTGAAAGCGTCTTCCCTTACAGCTGCTGACGACGGCAGGACTGTCGCCGTGGAAGGACATATCGAGACATCGCTTAGTGTGCGTTTCCTGAAAGCATTCCGGATCGTGACGGGAAAGATTCGCACAGATGGGACCTATCTGGATGTGACATGGTTCAACATGCCGTTCATGAGAAACCAGGTGCGCCCGGGCACGACCTATATCTTCCGGGGACAGGTCAAGGCAAAGGGCAGAAGATTCTATCTTCTGCAGCCGAAAGTCTATGACCTGTATGACTATGCCAGTCTGCAGAAGAGCCTGCAGCCGGTCTATCCGCTGACAGCGGGACTTACGGAGAACTCCCTCCGAAAATCTCTGGACCGGGTGCTTTTCGGGGAGGACCCCCTGGTCTTCGACACCGATCCGCTTCCGGAGGAGATACGCGGAGCGTATGGTCTTCCCGGAGTAAAGGAGACGATCCGCACGATCCATTTCCCGGAGAACAGGGAGGTTCTTGAGAGAGCAAGACATCGACTGGTCTTTGAGGAATTCTTCTATTTTATCCTGATGCTGCGTCAGCTGAGAGAAAGGAGGGTCTCCGAGGAACACAGCTATCATCTGCCTCCGGTACCTGAGACCGGGAAGGTCCTGGATTCCCTTCCCTATCAGCTCACGAATGCCCAGAAGAGGGTATGGGAAGAGATCTCGCAGGATCTTGCCGGGAACAAAGTCATGGCAAGGCTGGTCCAGGGAGACGTCGGATGCGGCAAGACGATCATTGCTTTCCTGGCGCTGATACAGACGGCGTGCAATGGGATGCAGGGCGCCATCATGGCGCCGACGGAGGTTCTTGCCCGGCAGCATTACGAAGGGTTCCTGAAGCTTCAGCAGCAGGCTGGACTGTCCATCGGGACGGTGCTCCTGACAGGTTCCCTGAAGGAAAAAGAGAAGAAGGAAGCTTACCGGAAGATCGGGAGCGGGGAAGCACTGGTCGTGATCGGGACACATGCCCTGATCCAGGAAGGGGTGAATTTCCGGGATCTTGCCCTTGTCGTGACCGATGAACAGCACCGGTTCGGCGTGGGACAGAGGGAAGCGCTTTCAGAGAAAGGACAGGAAACACCACATACGATCGTCATGAGCGCAACGCCGATCCCGAGAACTCTCGCTGTGATCATGTATGGTGATCTGGATATATCGATCATCGACGAACGTCCATCCGAACGGCTTCCGGTCAAAAATGCAGTCGTGGATACCGGATACCGGCCGACCGCATATGCGTTCATCGCTTCCCAGGTCAAGGCAGGGCATCAGGCTTATGTGATCTGCCCGATGGTACAGGAATCCGAGGAGATCGAGGCCGAGAACGTCATCGACTATACGGATACTCTGAGGGATGCTCTGAGAAAATATCTTCCGGATGTCACCGTCGAATATCTGCACGGACAGATGAAGAATGATGAGAAGAATGCTGTCATGAATCGTTTCCTGAAGGGCGAGATCCAGGTGCTCGTATCGACGACTGTCGTTGAGGTAGGCGTCAATGTCCCGAATGCAACGGTCATGATGATCGAGAACTGCGAACGGTTCGGTCTGGCTCAGCTCCATCAGCTGAGGGGACGTGTCGGAAGAGGCAAGGACCAGTCCTATTGCATCCTGATGCATACGGCTGACAGCGAGAGAGTGCGGAAGAGACTTCAGATCCTGAAAGATTCCAATGATGGATTCGAGATCGCAAGGAAGGATCTGGAGCTGAGAGGCCCCGGAGAACTCTTCGGCGTCCGCCAAAGCGGTGAACTTTCTTTCCTGCTGGCAGATATGTATCAGGATGCGGACGTCATGCAGGAGGCATCTTCGGCGGTATCGGAGCTGCTGACAAGGGATCCGGAGCTTCAGCAGGAAGAGCATCGGAGGATACGAAAAGAACTGGAAAGGCAGGTCAGGTCGGGGAAAGGGCATATGTCCCTCTGAAGGTCGGTGTCCGATTTGACGGAAATCAAAATCTCTGTGTCCTTGACATGGGGTACACTTTAATAAATGCGGCATGAAATTGCACGAAAATCAACTCGTTCATACCAGAAATTGCGTAAAATAAGACTTTTCGGGACTTTTTTGAGTGTGCTTACCCTTGAAAAAGAACAAGTTTCGTTGTATTATGCCGATTGAACGCTTGACAAAGAACAGTTTTATTATATTGTTTCAGGAGGAGTACTATTATGAGACGTGTTCAGAAGAAGTCATCCGCTTCCAAGGCAGCAGCTACAGCTGAGGTAAAGGCTGCAGAGAAGAAGGAAGCAGCCAAGACAGCAGAGAAGAAGACAGCAGCTGCCAAGGCAGCAGAGAAGGCTGAGGAGACCAAGGCAGCCGTCAAGGCAGCAGAGGCAAAGGCTGAAGAGAAGGCAGAGGAGAAAAAGGAAGCAGTCAAGGCTGAGGTCAGCAAGGTTGGGACCGCTGTGAAGAAGGCAGCAGAGGATGTGAAGGCTACTACCGAAGCTACCGTGAAGAAGGCAGAGAAGAAGGCTGCTACCGTCAGGAAGGCAGCTCATAAGGCAGTTTCTCCGGACGAGTATGCTGCTGTACAGTACGCTGGCAAGGATATCCAGGTTTCCGGACTGTTTGATCAGGTCAAGAAGGATTGGACCGAGAAGTTCGGCAGGAAGGCAGCGGATCTGAAGAAGATCAACCTTTACATCAACACCGATGACAACACAGCTTACTACGTTGTGAACGATGAGGTCAAAGGGCAGATCGCTCTCTGATAAGAAAGATCAGAACATCTCTTAGGCTTAGGAAGGCCAAAAGCGGCCGCGGGTTTCCCGCGGCCGCTTTTCAGCCCATATTCCTGCCGCAGGCAGTCTGGCGAAGCCTGCGGAGCCGGCGACGGATGAAGGAGAAGTCGATATGGAGGCAGCGGAAGACAGCAGGAAAGAGACAGAAGGGTATAAGGATGCCGGAGGAAGACGTAGGGCACTTGGTGCGGTCCTTGCATCGGCAGGAGGAATGTGCTGGGGGCTGAGCGGCTCCATGGGACAGTATCTGTTCCGTTATCAGGGCATGGACAGCAGGTGGCTGGTCCCCTACCGGCTTGGGATTGCAGGAATTCTGATGTTTCTGTACTGTCTTTTCCGGCATCATGAGAAACTTTTGGGAGTCTTCCGGAGCTTCTGGGGGATCCGTCAGATCCTGATCTATGCGCTTGGCGTCTGCCTTGGGCAGTATCTCTACTTTCAGACGATCCAGTGGGCAAGCGCCTCTGCAGGGACGATCCTGCAGGATCTGTCCCCGATCTTCATTCTGCTCTGGTCCTGCATCGCAATGAAGAGAAGGCCGCAGGCGCACGAGATCCTCGCGATCGCATTGGCGCTGGCCGGCGTCTTTCTGATCACGACACACGGACAGCTGCACACGGCGGCGTTCCCGCTGAAGGCGCTCCTTACCGGGATAGGAAGTGCATTCTGTATCACCCTGTACAATGAAGTCCCGAGGGAATTTCTGGACCGGTACCCGGTGATCGTTCTTCAGGCATGGGCATTCCTGATCGGCGGGGCTACATTTTTCTTTGTGTTCCATCCCTGGACGTTCCACTATGTTCCCAAAGCTGCCGGATACCTCGGGATCGCTTTTGTGGTGGTCGTAGGCAATATCCTTGCTTTTACCATCTACATGACCGGGGTAGCCTATATCGGGCCGGAGAAGGCCGTTCTGTACGGATTCACGGAACCGGTAACCGCTGCAGTGATCACATTCACGGTCTTCGGCAGTCCGTTTACACTGCCTGACGCTGTAGGCTTTGCAGCAGTATTTGCCATGATGGCGGTGATATCCCTGCACCATGGCAGTAAGTGAAAGGAATTGTTTGTATGACACATATTACGGTCCGGCAGGCTGAACAGAAGGATGCGGACGTCATCCTGTCGATCATGAACACAGTCAGTGATAAACTGGAGGATCCTTCCGTATATGTGACGGATGATGAAGAGTTTGTAAAGAAACATATCACGGAGCGTGGATTCTCCTATATGGCTGAATGCGACGGAAAGATCGTCGGCTTTCTGATCGTTCATATTCCAGGAAGCGGGGAGGAGAATCTCGGAAGGGACGTTCCGCTTCCGGAGAAAGAGCTGCCGTATACTGCACATATGGAATCCGCAGCGGTCCTGCCGGAGTACAGAGGGCATGGGATCCAGAGGATGCTTATGATGGAAGCAGAGAAGGAACTGAAGAGAAGAGGGTTTCACTATGCGGCCGCAACCGTCTCCCCGGATAATCCTTACAGCATGAACAATTGTCTGATGATGGGATATATGACTGCCGCAGTGAAGAGGAAATACGGAGGCCTGATGCGGAACATCATCCTGAAGCAGCTGTGAGGAGGAAGGACAGACACAGTCATGTTTCAACGTGTTTATACAAACACCCCAAATTGTATGAACATTCCGTGCGCCTTTTCGGCAGTTCTTCAATTGACGGTCACCAGTTCTTATGTTAGTATTTTCAAAGATTTGAGGGGGAGTTTTTCCCTGAGAGACCGGAACACAGATAAAACAGAGTAATCTATTATTGTGAGGTGGAACATGATTAGCGAGAATATCAGCACGACCAGTGAGGACGGGATCGGAGATGTGATTCCGCAGATCGTACAGACAGCCTGCGCTTACAAGAGTGTGATCACATTCGAAGTGAACAACAAGCACGTCAATGCGAAGAGTATTATGGGTGTCATGGCACTGGCAAGTCAGCATGCCTCGAGGATCCGTGTGTCTGCAGACGGAGAAGATGAAGCAGATGCAGTGAAGGCGATGGTGCAGCTGATCGGTTGAAAAATAAAAATAAGTGCTTGACATTCGATATCTTCGGTATTAGAATACATTTCGTTGTCACGAGATGTGTGCGTAGCTCAGCTGGATAGAGCGTCTGGCTACGGACCAGAAGGTCGCGGGTTCGAATCCTGTCGCGCACGTTTTATGAAGAAGCATCCGCATCTGCGGATGCTTCTTTTTTTATCCCATAGGATGCAAAAAGGCCGCCGGTGGCGGGCTTTTTGTATAGGGCGACAGCCGCGGTTGCAAGTGAGAAAACGTGATGATATACTGTTTTGCGAGCTTATTTTATCAGAACAGGCAGTGGAGGGACTGTTGTTATGAAGAAGATTGAAGATTATGTAAGAACGATTCCGGATTTTCCGAAAAAGGGGATCATGTTCCGCGATATCACTTCCGTGCTTCAGGATGCTGACGGACTTCATCTCGCGATCGATGAGATGCAGAGACTCTGCGGTGATCCGGATGATTTTGATGTGGTGGTTGGCCTGGAGTCGAGAGGATTCCTGTTCGGAATGCCGATCGCTTACAACCTGCACAAGCCGTTCGTGCTTGTCCGCAAGAAGGGAAAGCTTCCCTGCGAGACCATCGAGCAGACTTATGATCTGGAGTACGGCCAGGCAACGATCGAGATCCATAAGGACGCTATCAAACCGGGACAGAGAGTCATCATCGTGGATGATCTGATCGCTACGGGCGGAACGGTCGCAGCGGCGATCAAGCTGATCGAGAGACTTGGCGGAAAGGTCGATCGCACTGTATTCCTGATGGAGCTTGCCGGCCTGAACGGAAGAAAGGCACTGGAAGGCTATGATGTCGAGGCGGCTATCAGCTATCCTGGAGCCTGAAGACAGGTAAGTGATGATCAGGAAGCGGCAGCCCTGGTCCTTCCGGGAGAAGGGGCTGCCTGGCGTCTATTATGGACTCAGGATACGGAACGGAAGACGGAAGATCGGCAGAGGTGTGTATGGCTGAAGTAGAGAAGGATAACGCGGTTTCAAGACATATTCCGGACGCTCATAAGGACACGGTGGAAGTGCCGGTAGGTCTCGGGAATATCAAGATGACACAGCCTTCCGGCGACTCCCAGACGCCGGAGGACGTGACGGATGACCGCGCCGTGATCCGGCAGGCAGATGCCAGACCCAAGACGATGCAGGATTTCACCAGTCCGGATGTTCTGTATAAGGAGCTGATCTCAAGCATCCGCAAGTATCATCCGTCGGACGATATCTCGCTTGTGGAGAAGGCCTACAAGGTTGCCCGTGACGCCCATAAGGACCAGAAGAGAAAGTCCGGAGAGCCTTATATCATCCATCCGCTCTGCGTGGCGATCATACTCGCGGACCTGGAGCTGGACAAGGAGACGATCGCTGCAGGACTTCTCCATGATGTCGTGGAAGACACGGTCATGACCCTGGATGATCTCAGGAGAGAGTTCGGCGAAGAAGTTGCTCTTCTGGTTGACGGAGTCACCAAGCTGGGACAGCTGTCCTACTCCACCGACAAGCTTGAGATGCAGGCGGAGAATCTCCGGAAGATGTTCCTTGCCATGGCCAAGGATATCCGTGTCATCCTGATCAAGCTGGCGGACCGTCTTCACAACATGCGCACGCTTCAGTACATGAAGCCCGAGAAGCAGAAGGAAAAGGCACGGGAGACGCTGGATATCTATTCTCCCCTGGCGCAGAGGCTTGGTATCAGCAAGGTCAAGGTCGAGCTGGATGACCTTTCCCTCAAGTATCTGGAGCCGGACGTCTATTACGACCTGGTTGAGAAGGTCGCACTGAAGAAATCAGAGCGACAGGCTTTCGTCGACGGGATCGTGAAGGATGTCTCCGCGAAGATGAAGGAATCTCACATCAAGGTGGAAGTATACGGACGTGCGAAACATTTCTTCTCCATCTACAAGAAGATGGTGAACCAGAACAAGACGATCGACCAGATCTATGATCTGTTCGCCGTCCGTATCATCGTCGATACGGTCCCGGACTGCTATGCGGCGCTCGGCATCATCCATGAGATGTACAAGCCGGTCCCCGGAAGGTTCAAGGATTACATCGCGATGCCGAAGGAGAACATGTATCAGTCGCTTCACACGACGCTGATCGCTCCGAACGGTTCGCCTTTCGAGATCCAGATCCGTACGGTGGAGATGCACCGTGTTGCTGAATATGGTATCGCTGCCCACTGGAAGTATAAGGAAGCGTCTGACGGGAAGAAGATCAGCGCTGCCGAGGGGGCCCAGAGGGAAGAAGAGAAGATGAACTGGCTGCGCCAGATCCTGGAGTGGCAGCAGGAGTCGGACAACAAGGAATTCCTTTCCCTGGTCAAGAGCGACCTGAATCTTTTCAACGAGAATGTATACTGTTTTACTCCTGCCGGTGATGTCAAGACTCTGCCCAATGGATCGACTCCTATCGATTTTGCCTACAGCATCCATTCCGCTGTCGGAAACCGGATGGTGGGCGCCAGGGTCAATGGCAAGCTGGTCACGATAGACTATGTCATTCAGAACGGCGACCGTATTGAGATCATCACCTCGGCCAATTCCAAGGGGCCGAGCCGGGACTGGCTTTCCATCGTCAAGAGTACTCAGGCTAAGAACAAGATCAATCAGTGGTTCAAGCAGGAGCGCAAGGAAGACAACATCCAGAGAGGCAAGGAAGCTCTTCAGAATTACTGCAGGGCGAAGGGCCTGAACTATCCGGAACTCGTGAGACCGGAATATACTTCGGTCACGACTGCCAAATACGGATTCCGCGACTGGGATTCCGTCCTTGCTGCAGTCGGACACGGCGGTCTCAAGGAAGGGCAGATCATCAACAAACTCCTGGAGTGCTATGCGCGCGACCACAGGAACAATGTCACCGATGAGGATATTCTTTCCGGCAGCGCTGCAAAGGAAGGCAGCAGGATATCGAGGTCGAAGAGCGGCATCATCGTCCATGGACTGAGCGATGTCTCCGTCAGGCTTTCCAAGTGCTGCAGCCCTGTGCCGGGTGACGAGATCATCGGCTTTATCACCCGGGGGCGCGGGATCACGGTGCACCGTACTGACTGTGTCAATGTCGTGAATCTTCCTCAGTCGGAAAGGTCCAGGCTTATCGAAGTGGAGTGGGCCGATGACGCCAGATCGGAGGCAGGCAGCAAGCTCTACACAGCTGAGATCAAGATCTTTGCCCACAACCGCACAGGGCTTCTTGTGGACATCACCAAGATCCTTACGGAAAGAAAGATCGATGTGCAGAGCGTATCATCCCGTACCAGCCGGCAGGGACTTGCCACGATCACCTATGAGTTCCAGGTGCCTGGCAAGGTCGTCCTGAAAGAACTGGTCGATAAGATCCGTCAGGTAGAGTCGGTCATCGATATTGAGCGCACAACGGGCTGACGGAAAGACGGATGAGATCATGGGCGGCCGCTGCTGCGGCTGCCCTTTTTCAGTTCTCAGGAGAGAAAGAACAGGAGAAGATGCTATGGCGAATCTGAAAGTCGATCATCTGGAGCTCGGGATGCTCCCGACGAACACCTATCTGGTTGCGAATGAGGACTCGGGGGAATGCCTCATCATCGATCCGTCCGACGGATATGAAAAGATCGAAGAGTGGCTTGCGCAGCACAAGGCAGCTCCGACCGCCATCTTTCTGACTCACGGACATGACGATCACCTTGGCTCCGTCAGCGAGCTGAAGAGAAGGTACGGAATCCTCTGCTATATCTCCAGAGACGAGGAAGAGTTCTGCGAGTCTACCTATTATAACCTTTCCCAGATGTTCGGCCACCCAAGGACGATCGAGCCGGATATGTTCTTTCTGGATGGTCAGAAGATGAAGGTCCTGGGAACGGAGATGACGGTCCTGCTTACTCCGGGTCATACGGTAGGAAGCGCCTGCTACTATTTCCCTGCGGAGAAGATCCTGTTTTCCGGTGACACGCTGTTTCAGGAATCCGTCGGCCGGTCGGATTTCCCCGGCGGGAATACGCTTTCCCTGATTGCCTCTGTGAAGAAGCTGATGCAGCTGCCGGACGATGTTCTTGTCTATCCGGGGCACGGCGGACAGACCAGCATCGGTCATGAGAGAAAGTACAATCCTTATGTCAGGAAATGAGGCAGCTATGAAGATCGCAGTCGTCCTGAACAATCGAAGCTACGAATATGATGTCTATACCCTCGTGATCGCTTTCTGGCCGGGTGTCCCCGTTCACGTATATGACCCGGGAGAAACATTTCCGGAAAAGCCGGATCTGATCATATCGGTCAGGATCGAGGAGAACGGAGCAGATATCACACTGATAGGGGAGGAAGGTACTGCGAATAGAAGGAGCGTATCTTTTTCTGACGGGAATGCCTCTTCCGGAGATGAGAATCGGCGGATCCTTGTTAAGAATGCGCTGAAGGGCTGCCTTTACGAACTATTGTCTTCCATGACAGGCATCACGCTTCCCTGGGGAAATCTGACAGGGATCCGTCCGGTCAAGCTGGCGTCTGAATTCCTGAAGGCTGAGCAGAGCAGGGAGACCAACCCGGAGAAAGGTTCCGGGACCCCGAAGGAGCGGGCAGTGAGAGACCTGACCGATACCTATTATGTCAGCAGGAAAAAGGCTCATCTGGCGGTTTCCATAGCGGAACGGGAACAGAAGATCCTAAGCAGGATCCATCCGGAAGAAGGCTTTTCCCTCTACATCGGGATCCCGTTCTGCCCAAGCATCTGTCTGTACTGCTCCTTCTCTTCCGGTACGATCGGAGTGTGGCAGAAGGAAGCGGACCACTATGTGGATACCCTGATCAAAGAGATCAGGGCGTGCGGAAGAGGGGCGGGAAGACCCTGCTTTCCGGGAAAGAAGCTGCAGACGGTCTATATAGGGGGCGGGACGCCGACAGTCCTTACTCCTGAGCAGCTGGAACGCCTTTTCTGTGCACTCGGGGAGAATTTTGACATGGATCATGTCCTGGAGTTCACCTGCGAGGCGGGGAGGCCGGATACCATCACGGCAGAAAAGCTAAAGGTACTGAAAAGACACCATGTCAGCAGGATCTCCATCAATCCGCAGACGATGAATCAGAAGACGCTCGACCTGATAGGGAGAAAGCATACGGTGGAGCAGACTGCCGAAGCGTTTCACCTTGCCAGGTCGATGGGCTTTGACAATATCAACATGGACCTGATCGTCGGCCTTCCGGGGGAAGGCCTTGCGGAAGTGGACAGGACCATGCAGGCGCTGGAAGAACTGGACCCGGATGATATCACGGTGCATGCCCTCGCACTGAAGCGGGCGGCAAGACTTGCTCTCCATATGGATGAATATGAAGCCATCTCTTTTCAGGCTTCGGATGATATCATGGAGAGGACCCAGGAGACCTGCAGCAGGCTGGGGATGACACCATACTATCTGTACCGACAGAAGAACATGGCAGGCAATTTTGAAAATGTGGGCTGCGCAAAGCCTGGCTGTGCGGGACTTTACAACATCCTTATCATGGAAGAGGTGCAGAGTATCCTTGCCCTCGGGGCATCCGGATCGACGAAGATCATATGTCCGGACGGCAGGATCGAGAGAATCGAGAATGTGAAGGATGTAAGAAGTTATCTGGACAGAATCGATGAGATGATCGCCAGAAAGGATCCGCTCAGGTAAGCGGGCCCCTTTCCGGCGTCTGGGTTCAGCCTTCTTTCGCGAAGGCTTCTGCGGCGGAGACGATGTCTCCGAGAAGGGCATTGGTAAGACCGGAAGTATCGGTGATCTGCCAGATATTGCCATCGTTCTCAAGCGAGACAGTGATGGAAGAGGTCTTCGACTGCTTTACTTCGCTGATCGCTTCATCGAGAAGGGATGAACTGACATCGGAAAGTTCATCCTGACCTGCGGAGATCGAAGCAGCTGTCCTTGCATAACTGACAAGTTTCTTTCTGTAGGCGGCAAGGATCTCCGGCATGTCGACGCTGGTGATGCTGACGGATACAGACGCGACGTTTCCTTCGGTACGCACTTCCCCGATGCTGTACGAATAAAGTTCGGAGATCTTCCGGAACAGGGTCTCATCGGGAGCGGCTAACTTTTCGGATGCCATCTTAAAGAGGTCCGAGGAAGAAAGCGCTTTCTCCCATTCCTCCGGCGACAGAAAGCTGTAGCGCGACAGATACACGGACAGGACGTCTTCCGGTTTCAGCAGGAAGGGATCTTTCAGCGCATCGGGAAGACCGCCGCTGAGAAGGCGCTTCAGTGCGGCGTCCGAATTCACGTGCCATCCGTCTGCATTCCGACTGACGGATAAGGTTTCCGTGATCTTCCCGGTGGGAAGATCATCCGCGTTCAGGATCTCCTTCATGATCGGAAAGAGATCGGCAGCGGAAGCTTCCGCAGGGGCATCAGTGCCGGATGCATACGCCGCGGCAAGCTGTCTTCTGCGGATCTGTGCCGCCAGCCATGCGGCATCCACATTCGATGCTTCGACCCTGACGGATGCTCCGGCATCCTCTGAGGTGCTGCCGAGGATCCGGAAGGAAAAGTTCCGGAAGAACAGCCGGACGGCTTCCTTTCCTTCTTCCGGAATGTCACTGAGGGAAGTACCCTGGGCTCCGCCGGCGGAATCCGGAAAGAGGACGGCTGCGGATCCTGAATCAAGATCTTCGATCTCCGACAGGCATTCTGAGACCGCCTTTTCAGGAGGAGTCAGGAATGGACTGCGGGCAAAGAAGAAGACTGCAGCGGCTGCGAAGGCAGCAGCCAGGATGGGGAATCTGATTTTGTTTCTGCGTAATGTTTTCATGAACTTCATTGTAAAGAAAACGACAGACGAAGTCAATATCGATAAACATAGATATGATGCACGGAAAATCTAGTCGCACTATTTTCACTCAACGTTCACAGTTTCGCATTATGATGAAACGTGTGCCAGAAGTACCTTTTGTCACACGCTTTGACGCACGGATTGCTTCGCTGCTTTGCAGCTCCCGCAATTGCGTCATTATGATCAGCAAAAATACAGAGTCTGTTCTGCACCGGTTCGGGAATAGCAGACAGCGGATGGAGAAGATCGCATGAAAAAGGCAGTAATCACCCTGATCGTGATCGGCGTCGTTGCCGGAACAGGCTACGGCGCATACAGAATGGGTTATCTTCAGAAATATGCCGGCAAGTATCTCGGGAAGGTGATCCCTGCCCTGGCGGTGGAAGAGACTGAGGGAGACGGCAGAGTATCTTCCGATTCGGAGGATGCCGTACCGGTCGATAGTGTCAGGGTCGTTGCCAATCTGGGAAGCGGGAATGGCATGATCGAAAAGTTTGCCGGAGAGATCGAGCCCCAGGAAGAGAAGAAATACAGCGCGGAGAGCGGAAGAACGATCGACAAAACTTATGTCGAGGAAGGCGATAGCGTAAAGAAGGGAGACAAGCTCTTCTCCTATGATGTCGATGAGATGAAGGATAAGCTGGAACAGGCAGAGATCGATCTGGAACGCATGCAGAATGAGATCGATGTGTCCGAGGCGAAGCAGAAGGAACTCGAGAAACAGCTTGAGAAAGCCAGCACTCCGGAAAAGAAGCTGGAGGTGCTGTCGGAACAGAATACCCTCAAGCAGAACAAGCTGGAACTCAAGTCCAAGGAGAGCAAGATCAGCAGCATCAAGGAGCAGATCAGCAATTCCACGGTCTATTCGGATATCGACGGGGTCGTGAAGTCCGTGAATAAGAATGCCGGATCCGATTCATCCGATACGGATTATTCCGGTTCGGGAGATTCTTCGGCCTACATCACTCTTCTGAAGGTAGGGACTTACCGGGTCAAGGCTTCCTGCAATGAACAGAATATCGCATCCGTCTATGTCGGGGAGAGGGTCCTGGTCCACTCGAGGGTGGATTCCTCGATCACATGGACGGGCACGGTGACGGAGATCAAGAAAGACCAGGGATCCGACAGTCAGAGCAGCGGATATGGCTACATGGGCTATGACACCGGTTCCGGTTCCACGAATTATCCGTTCTATGTCGAGCTGGATGATTCCCATGACCTTATGCTTGGGCAGCACGTGTATCTGGAAGAGGACCTTGGCCAGGAAGATCACAGGGACGGGATCTGGATCGATTCCTACTACATCGTTGAGGAGGACGGCGGCAGCTATGTCTGGGCGGCTTCCGAAGACAATAAGCTTGAAAAGAGGAAAGTAGAGACAGGCGAAAGCGACGAGGACGAAGACAAGGTGCAGATCGTGAGCGGTCTTTCCGAGGACGACTACATTGCCTATCCGGATGGCTGCCAGGAAGGAGCTCCTGTCTCCTATAACGATGAGAACACAATCGCTGATGCCGGAGACCAGTATCTCTATGAGGAGACGGAAGGGGTCTACCGGGACCTGAGCGAGCTCGGCATCCCGGGACTTGATTCCGCCATGATGGCAGAACTGAACGGTGAGACCGGGTATTACGGTGACGATTATGCTGACGAGGGTGACGACTATGGATATGAGTCGGAAGAGATGATCCCTCTTGATGAGTCGGAGGAATGACATTGATCCTGAAGCTAGACCATATCAACAAAGCATATCATACCGGGAAACTGGATGTTCCGGTCCTTCATGATGTCTGCCTTCATGTCGAAAAAGGCGAGTATGTCGCCATCATGGGACCTTCCGGAAGCGGGAAAAGTACCCTGATGAATATCATCGGCTGCCTTGACCGGCCGGATTCCGGAACCTACGAACTGAACGGAGAGGATGTATTCAGCAGGGACGACCGTTCCATGGCTAATATCAGACTCCGCAATCTTGGCTTCGTGTTCCAGAACTTCCAGCTCCTGAACAGACAGAGTGCCCTCGAGAACGTAGCTCTTCCGCTTGTCTACGCGAAGGTCCCCAAGAAGGAGAGACGCGAGAGGGCAAGAGCTGCTCTGGAGAGAGTAGGCCTGGGAGACAGAGTCACATTTCTTCCAGGACAGCTTTCCGGCGGACAGAAGCAGAGAGTCGCGATCGCAAGAGCTATGGTGAACCGACCATCCATCCTGCTTGCGGACGAACCGACAGGAGCACTGGATTCCCACTCCAGCCTTCAGATCATGGAACTCTTCCAGCAGCTGAATGAGGAGGGAGTCACGGTACTGATGATCACCCATTCGCCTGACATTGCGGCGTATGCAGGCAGAGTCTGCGATATCTTTGACGGCGTCATCTCCGAGAGGAACGGCACAGTCAATGCTGCCCAGGAAGCGGAGAGAAAAGCCGAGCAGGAGGCAGAAGAAGCGCTTGCGAAGATGAGAAAGCGTTCGGCGGACATGCTGAGGCACGGGTCCGAGGAAAAGGAGGAACCTGATGAAAGCTAAGGGAGTCATCGCTGCGGTCCTCTTCGGCACCGCAGCCATTGTAGGCACTGCCTATGGAGTCGGGACCGGAATGAAGAAAAAGGAGAATCCGGTCGAAGTCGTCTCAGTTCCCAGCGTCAATGAAGCCAGTCTGTACGGCGATGGCATGATGATGACGGATTCCCTCTACGGAACCATCGTATCGAAGGACACGCAGTCAGTTGACCTTGATACGGACCATGCGGTGAAGAAAGTCTATGTCGGAGAAGGCGACCACGTGAAAAAGGGCGACAAGCTCATGACATATGACATGCAGCTGGACAAGCTGAAGCGTGAGCAGGAGGAGCTGACAAAGCAGGGGCTTCAGATCTCCCTCGAGAATATGAAGAAGGACCTTGCGACGATGGAAAGCGGGAAGATGCCCGAGCAAAGCGATAACACGACTCCTTTCTTCAGCCAGGGCTCCGTGAACTATAGCAGCGACGATGAGGATGAGGATTCCGGTGACGATGCCGGGACCGACTATGAGGATGACGACTATACCATGTCGGATGAGATGTTCGACGCGGGGGATGATGGTGAAGCAGCTGGCGTCGATGAAGCAGCTGGCGTCGATGAAGCAGCTGACGGCGGTGAAGCGGATGACGGCGGCGAAGTGATCGATGAGGAAGCCGGAGACAGTGATGTGATCCCTGAGGGGGACGACTCTAATAGCCAGGTGATCCTGGACGACGATAGCGGCGGAGAGGAAAGCTTTTCCCAGGATGACGGTGTTGTCGAGGATGATCCGGAAGAGGAAGAGGCGGCAGAGCCGGATGAGGAGACGCTCACAGCGGTCAATACATTCCTGGATGACGTAAATACGCTGACGGAGATCGCCAACGAAGGCTTTGATGGTCTTTCTTCCGACCGGGCGGATGCTGTCTTTCAGGAGGCATTCGGGATCTTCCGGGGGCAGCTGGCTGTATCAGGCCATACCACGATCTCGGATCTGTTCGGAGAATCAAGGGAGATTACGGTCTACAAGGTAAGCGGGACCGTTTCTTCCATGGTGGGAGACTCGACTGCGCAGGTCCTTAAGGAAGGTTATGACCGGATCTGTGTCTATCAGTTCATCGATGCTGTCCGTGCGATCTTCCCGGGGCGCGCCGAGGCTTCAGACGCCTATGATTATGAGACTGTGAGCGGAGTGAAGGACAAGGTCCGCAAGGCTGCGGATGCCCTCTATGCTCTGCAGGAGGGAATCTACTACATCGATGATGGTGGATATGTCCGCTTCACCAGCGCGTATAGCGCTCTGAATGACGTATATGGCGGCGAAAGCTATGGTCAGTACCTGATCGGTCTGATCCGGATCCTGAATACGAGTCCGGAGGCGATCTTCCCGGAAGATTATAAGGAAGAGACGGAGCAGGAGATCACGGAGACGGAATTCCCCTGGGACGGCTACGACGATTTCGGCGGAGACGATACGGGTGGCGGCTTCTCGGCAGAAGATCTGAAGGCGGCGATCGAGCAGCAGAAGAAAGATATCAAGGAGTGCGAGCTGCAGATCCGGGAAGCCGACCTGGCTGTCAAGGAATATAACAGGACCCTGTCTCACGAGACGGTGACAGCCACTCTGGACGGGATCGTGAAACAGGCCGGGACCACGACGGAGCAGCCGGCTTCCGGCGGGTTCATCGTGGTGACAGGCAAAGCTGGTCTCTATGTACAGGGAACGATCAGCGAGCGCTCGCTGGATACCCTGAAAGTCGGGGATGTCATTACCGGTTCCTCGTGGGACAGTCCCGGAAGCACATTTCAGGCGAAGATCACGGAGATCTCGGATTATCCTGTGGAGGGAGGAGACAGCTATTCCTACGATATGGGATCAGACCCGAATTCCTCACAGTATTCATTCCTGGCCTATATCGATCAGGCAGATGGACTGGATCCGGATTCGACGGTGCAGCTGAGTATTGATCAGGAGACGCAGCAGTCCAGCCTTATGCTCAGCTCGTATATGGTAAGGACCGAGCCTACAGGAAAGACATACTGCTATGTCAGAGGAAAAGACGGCAATCTTGAGAAACGCTATGTCAGGGCGAAGGACAATTCCGAATATCAGCTGATGGTCATCCAGTCCGGGCTCCGCGCGGAGGACTTCATCGCATTTCCTTACGGTGATGATGTGAAGGAAGGAGCGCCTACGGTAAAGGTCGACGCCCTGAGCGCGATCACGGGCGACATGTCGGATATGATGGGCTGAGATGACTGAGATCTGCCGGCGGCAGGACAGAGGGAAGAACATGCTTGAGAACATAAGACTTGCATTTCAGGGGATCGCTTCTCACAAGATGCGTTCGTTTCTGACGATGCTCGGTATCATTATCGGTATCGCATCGATCATGTCGATCGTGTCGACGATCAAGGGTACCAATGACGCATTGAAGGAGAAACTGGTCGGCTCGGGGAACAACACCGTGGAGGTCAATCTGTCCTCCGGAGGCGAACAGCTGAGTATATACGATGCGTCTTCGATCCCGGAGGGAGTCCCTGTGGTCTCGGATGAAATCATGCAGAAGATCAGGGACCTGGACAATGTCGTGAGTGCTACGGCTTACAACAAGCGCTTCGTCATGGACAATTCCATGTACTATGGGGATGATTCCGTGACATCGTTCAATATGTACGGGGTAGATGATCAGTATTTCCATACCATCGGCTATAAGCTGAAATCCGGAAGAACATTCCTGGACAGTGACTACACGAAGTTCCGCAAGGTCATGATCCTTGACCAGACGGCGGCGGTGAAACTGTTCGCTGATGTGAATCCTCTGGGAAAGACGGTTGAATACGGAGGTCAGCCTTTCACGATCGTCGGAATTGTCTCGAAAGATGATGATTATGAGCCGGATATCCAGAACGTATATGATTACTATTCGAACCTGGATGAATCGAACGGTCTCTTTTTCATCCCGAAGGCGGACTGGCCAATCATATTCAATTATGATGAGCCGGAAAATGTGATCGTGAAAGCTGACGTGACCGAGGAGATGACGAAAGCCGGACAGTCTGCGGCAAAGATCCTGAACAGCGCGATCCGTAGCAATTCTGAGAACCAGGCCACCTATCAGGCGCAGGATCTTCTCGGCATGGTCAAGAAACAGCAGCAGCTGGCCCAGAATACAAAAAAGCAGCTGATCTGGATCGCCGGGATCTCTCTGCTTGTCGGGGCAATCGGTGTCATGAACATCATGCTGGTGTCGGTTACCGAGAGAACATCCGAGATCGGTCTGAAGAAGGCAATCGGAGCCCAGAAGAGCGCGATCCTGGGACAGTTCCTCACGGAGGCAGCTGTCCTTACGACGATGGGCGGACTGATTGGGGTAGCGGTCGGATTCGCCCTGTCCTACCTGATCCACAGATTCTCCGGGATACCGGCTGCGATATCGGTCCCATGGTCGGCAGGCGCGGTCCTGATCTCGATGCTGATCGGACTGATCTCCGGATTTTTGCCGGCTCAGAAGGCCGCGAACATGGACCCGATCGAAGCCCTGAGAAGAGAGTGACGACAGAGAGTGGAGAACCTTTTCCGGCAGCTTATTCCGGTCGGTGCGGAAGCCGCCAGCTGGAATGGCTCAGGCATGGCATCAGTCTGCTATAAGGAGACCAGCAGCGGAGGCATCCGGCCGGGATACATGCTTCAGCGATAAAAGCAGGCAGATTGCCTGCTTTTTTGCGTCTTAAGGTATTGCATACATATTCAAATAATGTTACACTTTCAAAGTTGCGAAAAATCACGCATGCGGATTCCGCGGGCGGTGCCGATGAGGCTTCCGCGGACAGGAAGTGTGCGGAAGAACAAAACCAAAGGAGAAATACGATGAGTGTACTTTCTATGAAACAGCTGCTCGAAGCAGGCGTCCATTTTGGACATCAGACCAGAAGATGGAACCCTAAGATGGCTCCGTACATCTACACAGAGCGTAACGGCATCTATATCATCGACCTTCAGAAGACGGTCGGCATGATTGATGATGCATACAACGCAGTAGGTGATATCGTTGCCAACGGCGGATCGATCCTGTTTGTCGGGACCAAGAAGCAGGCTCAGGACTCCATCAAGGCTGAAGCTGAAAGATGCGGAGAGTTCTATGTCAATGAGAGATGGCTCGGCGGAATGCTGACCAACTTCAAGACCATCCAGAGCCGTATCAGGAGACTCAAGGACATCAAGAAGATGCAGGAAGACGGCACCTTCGATGTACTGCCGAAGAAGGAAGTCATCAAGCTGAAGAAGGAACTTGACAAGCTTGAGAAGAACCTTGGCGGCATCGAGGAGATGAAGAAGCTTCCGGACGCGATCTTCATCGTTGACCTGAAGAAGGAACATATCTGCGTTGAGGAAGCACATGCTCTTGGAATTCCGCTGATCGGTATCTGCGATACCAACTGTGATCCGGAAGACCTTGACTATGTCATCCCGGGCAACGACGACGCAATCCGTGCCGTCAAGCTGATCGTCTCCAAGATGGCGGATGCTGTCATCGAAGCACGTCAGGGCATGGAGCAGGCTGATGCTGAAGCTACCGAGGGCGAGGAAGAAGCAGCTCCGGTTGACGCAGTACCGGCTGAGTGATCTGGATCCACAGATTACGTGTTGTAATAGAAAAGGACAGGGTGTCCGTCTGAGACAGACACCCTCATTCTCCAGTATGTCTGTCAGCCGGACTCCGGCTGCAGGCATATGGCACACTTAAGAGGAGGAAGATTATGGCTGTTTCAGCTAAACTGGTAAAGGAACTGAGAGAAGAGACCGGCTCCGGAATGATGGACTGCAAGAAGGCGCTTGTTGCTACCAACGGAGACAAGGAAGCTGCTCTTGAGTGGCTCCGCAAGAATGGTCTTGCAAAGGCTGAGAAGAAGGCTGGAAGAATCGCTGCTGAAGGCGTTTCCATGATCGTTGAGTCTGACGATGCAAAAAAGGCAGTTGTCGTTGAGGTTAACTCCGAGACCGACTTTGTCGCTACCAACGAGAAGTTCAGAGACTATGTTCACACCGTCGCTGAGCAGGCGCTCGATTCTGACGCTGATGATGTTGACGCGCTGCTTGCTGAGACCAGCAAGGTTGATCCTTCCAAGACGGTTGCTGATTATCATGCGGGAATGGTCTCCGTCATTGGAGAGAACCTGAAGATCCGCCGCTTCACCAGATGCGAGGAAGCTAACGGATTCATCGCAGGCTACACTCATATGAACGGAAAGATCGCTGTCCTTGTCGATGTCGAGTCTGATGTTGTAAGCGATGAAGTCAGGGAGATGGGCAAGAACATCGCTATGCAGGTTGCGGCTCTTAATCCGACCTACACCAGCGACGCAGAGGTTCCGGAAGACTATAAGGAGCATGAAAAGGAAATTCTTACCGAGCAGGTCAAGAATGATCCGAAGATGGCAGGCAAGCCGGACAAGATCATCGCTGGCGCGGTCATGGGACGTCTGAAGAAAGAGCTCAAGGAGATCTGCCTGCTTGATCAGGTTTATGTCAAGGCAGAGGACGGAAAGCAGTCCGTATCCCAGTACGTTGCATCGGTTGCAAAGGCTCAGGGCGCTAAGATCGCCATCAAGGGCTTCGTAAGGTATGAGACCGGCGCAGGCCTTGAGAAGAAGAATGAAGACTTCGCGGCTGAGGTTGCTGCTCAGCTTGGCCAGTGATCCTTCGTTGAGAAGCTTCTGCTTATCTGAATTTTCATAAGAATTATCAAAGACGCTGCCGGATCGAAAAGTCCGGCGGCGCCTTTTTTCTGTCCGGCGGCGTAGCCGGATCGAGTAGGGGAGACGAAGTCGTCTCCTACTCGATCGTTGGGCGGGAATAAGGGTGTCTGCAGCCCTTTTCCCTGTACACTGGGCGGAAACAAGGGCGCCTGCAGCCCTTTTCTCTGTAGTGGGGCGGCTATAATGTGCCGGCGGCAGGCATGATATATGCTATATTCCGGCAGCATCCGGATATCGGCAGGCAATAGCTCAAATTGAGGCGTTGTGGGTTACAGCTGCGGGAGGATAAAATGAGCTGTGGCAGGCAATAGCTCGAATTGAGGCGTTATGGGTTACAGTCGCGGGAGGATAAAATGAGCTGTGGCAGGCAATAGCTCGAATTGAGGCATTGTGGGTTACAGCTGTGACAGGCAAGATCTTGGCTTTGAGGATAATGGATTACAAGTGGCAAAGAATAACAATTGCTATGGAAGGCAGAATCCCTGAATCTGAGGATATTGGATTACAAGAGAGAAAAATTAAGAATTTTCCTGGCAGTCATACTAGCTGTTTTTCATGAATTGGGTTATGCCGTTGGCAGGACACACATCGGAAGCCTTGAGATAATCTTATCGGTAATGTACCGATTATAAGGGGTGCTATTTGTTTCTCCGGAAAGAATCAGTCGATCGCCTGGAAAGATATCATTGGCAATATAGAGGTTGAACTTCATCTGGAAATTGGAGGTATAGCTGGGATTGTCCATCATGCCAAGGTATTCCCAAAAAATCTCGATTCTGCGGACAAAGTCAATCAGAGTGAAATCTGGCCTGATTGCTTTGGAGAAGCCCCGTAGATTCAGAGGCTTTTCATAACGGTAGGGAATATTGCTGTCATTCAGTGCGTCTGCAATAGCTACCTCTGCCCTTGAACGCATCTTTTCTCCCTTTTTTGAATAAATTGCCGGCGCATTCTCGTGACTTTAGATAACAGTCGTGAGTTAGCCGGCAAGGTTTAACAAATACGAACATACATTCGGAATCTCCTTGCTTCAAGAGTATTCTGATGGTATAATAATCTCATGGAAGAAAACGAGAGATTTATTATAAAAGATGATCTTACATATGGTAGAGGTTATGTTTACTCTCTCCAGTATCATATCGTCTGGTGCACCAAGTACCGCAGGTGTGTACTCAAGGATGGGATCGATGAGGAGCTTAAGAGATACCTTCATGAGATAGCAGATGAGTACCATTTCTCAATCATTGCCATGGAGGTAATGCCGGACCATATTCATATGATGGTCGACTGCAGACCCCAGTTCTGTCCTTCCGATATGATCAAGATCCTTAAGGGCAATACGGCCAGATGGCTGTTCATGCGCCATCCGGAACTGAAAAAACAGCTCTGGGGCGGGCATCTCTGGAACCCATCCTACTGCATCGTCATTGTCAGCGACCGCAGCTTCGACATGGTAAAGAAGTACATCAATTCTCAGAAATCAAAATAACTGTAATCGATCCGCAGGCAGGACAAACAGGATGAAGATCCATTCTACATATTCTGTAAAACTTCATATGGATGTCTCAGGGAAAGTCCTGAAGGATACAGTCTGCCTGTACCGGAAGGCAGTTGATTTCTATATCCATGTCATGCTGGAGCAGTGGGAACACTTTGAGAAAGCCACGGGACAGAAGTCAGCGGTCAATCTTG
>DLFD01000059.1 GCA_002482005.1 Lachnospiraceae bacterium UBA7729
AGAAAGATTGGGTAATAAATATGGGTCTTGTACTGGAAGAGGGACGTCCTGCGGACGTCTCGGGGCGGCTCGACAAGGAGATCCGCTGCTATGATATGCTTGACCGGCTGGGGGTCCGCTACTGGCGTACGGACCACCCGGATGCACACGCGGACACGATGGAGGCCTGCAGGGAGATCGATGCTGTTCTGAATGCGAAGGTGACTAAGAACCTGCTTCTATGCAATCGTCAGCAGACGGACTTCTATCTGCTCATGATGCCGGGAGACAAGGTCTTCAAGACAAAGGAGCTGTCCCGCCAGATCGGTTCGGCAAGGCTTTCTTTCGCATCTCCGGACTATATGCTGAAGTTCCTCGATATCACTCCGGGTTCGCTCTCCGTACTCGGACTCATGAACGACAGGGATAACAATGTCCGTCTCCTGGTCGACCGGGAGATCGCGGAGGCGGAATACATCGGTGTGCATCCCTGTATCAATACATCAAGCCTGAAAGTGGCGGCCAAAGATATCTTCGGACCATATCTGAAAGAAGTGCATCATGATATGACGATCGTTGATCTGGCCGGAGAAGTCTGATTCGGAAAAAAGGAGGATCCTATGAAGCTGGATGCTGATGTTTTTTCAACGTTTGCAAAGGACTGGGCGCTGCTGACTGCAGGCGACAGGAAGTCTTTCAACTGTATGACGATCGCCTGGGGCGGTCTCGGTACCCTCTGGGGGAAGCCGGTAGTGACTGTCTATGTGCGTCAGTCAAGATATACAAAGAAATTTATGGATTTCAACGAATATTTCACGGTCAGCCAGTTCCCGGAGGACTATCGGGAGGACCTCACTCTCCTCGGAAAGATATCCGGAAGAGACGGCGACAAGCTCGCGCAGACAAAACTTCATCCGGTGGAGATCCTGGACGGGGATGCGATCACCTATCAGGAAGCAAAGCGCACCCTGGTCTGCCGCAAGCTCTACTGGGATGAATTTGACTATGACAATCTGCCGGAGGATGTGCAGCTGAAGTTCTATAATGTCGGCGACGCGATCCACACGATGTACATAGCGGAAGTCGTGGACATTCTCGAACGATGAACCTGCTCCCCCAGGGAGTCCGATCCCCCGGGGACAGGAAACCTGCAGATTCAGTGTCTCTGGTCGAAGCTGTCGTAAGCTCCTGCAGATCCAGTGTCTCTGGTCGAAGCTGTCGTAAGCTCCTGCAGATTCAGTGTCTCTGGTCGAAGCTGTCGTAAGTCTCGCAGAATCTTGCCGAGAACGACGGCTTCTCCCCGGCCATGGTAAGGTGGCTGATGTCTCCGAGCCTGAGGGCACGGAAGACCGCGATCCCTTTTTCCCGTTCTTCGGTCACGAATTCCGTGACCGATGCAGGAGCAAATGCATAATGCGCCCAGATCGCGAAAGGCGACTGGTCTGTCAGATGCGCCACAAGGAGGCAGGTCAGTCCCAGATGGCAGAAGCAGGTTATGGTCTTCTTATTCGACGCCTCAGCCCGGTAGATCAGTCCGTCCCGGCGGTAGCCATGCTCCTTCAGCATACCGTCAAAGTGGGAGAGTACATAGCCTGCGCATTCTTCTACATGCGCTGCCCTTGCCAGATCGGATCTCTTCCAGTCTTCCGGGTCCATCAGCTCCGGATGCTCCATCAGGTATGAGGGGAGGATATCCCACACGATGCGGGGGGCATACTTCGGCGCATTTCCTTCCGGGTCCCGTATATAAGGCCGGATGGAATCCGGATGAAGCAGCTTCCAGTAGGACTTGTGGGCGGAAAGCCCTCCGGTCCTTTTTTCATAGTCCGTGACGAGGGGCGTGTCCTGCCCGTAAGCCTTCCGGAGCTCCGGATGCTCGTTCAGGTCCAGGTCCGTGACAAACTCCATGATCCAGTCGACCGTCTTTGCGGTCTTGCCGGTGGCTTTCAGACTGAAGGAGGCCGTCTCCTGCGCCCGGCCCATGGTCGAAACATAGACCTCGCCGAGGTCAAGGTCAGGAGCGAGACGGGAGAGAAGCTCCGCTTCGCGTCTTCCTTTCTCAGTAAGCGAATCATGAACGTAGTCGGGGTCACCGTGCCGAATCAGCAATAGTCTCATAAGACCTCCTGAATGGGAAAGAAAAGGGGCCGCCTGCGGGCAGCCCCCTAATTGTTCTGACTTGTTTTCTTATTTGTCTTCTTACTTGATATCCTGGATCGTCTCCAGGTCGAATCCGGAGGAGTGGATATTCTTGACCGTCCTCAGAACGTAATGGGTACGAGTGAGACGGACGCCCGGATAATCCTTGATGCGGTTGTGGATCTGTTCCAGGTGATCGGAACTCTTGCAGCAGATCTTCAGCATGAAGTCAAACTCTCCGGTCAGATAGTAGCATGCGATGATGTTCGGGTCTTTGTTGATCTGCTCGATGAACTCGTCATTATATCTCGGATGTTCCATTCCGATCTCCATCAGGACCGTGATGTCATTGCCGAGTTTGGAATCGTCCGTGATCACGGTGTAAGACTGGATCAGTCCAGACTTTTCCATCTTCTTGATCCGCTCGATGACGGTGGAAACGGAGAGATGGATGCTTTTGCTGATGTCTGACGCGGTCTGTCTGGCATTCTGTTTGAGTTCGGTCAGAATCTGATAATCAAGATTGTCCATGTTAGTACCTCTGCCTGTATTTCTTTCTTCTCATCCTTTGTATCGCAATTCAGATATGGAAATTCTGTGGTGCAGACCATAGAATTTATGAATTCTTGCGATATTATACCATAGATTTTTCATTTGCGGTTGAAATCTGTAAAAATATATTTTAATATTGTGGAAATGTTTGGAAAGGACGTTTACAGTATGCGAGAATATGATATCTCAGTCATCAAAGGTGATGGCATCGGACCGGAGATCGTCCGGGAAGCTGTCAAGGTCCTTGAGACTGCAGGAAAGAAATTCGGGTTCCATCTGGATCTGACTGACATCTATCTCGGAGGCGCTTCCATCGATAAGTTCGGTGTCCCGCTGACGGAGGAGACGGTGGAGACCGCAAAGAAGTCGGATGCGGTCCTGATGGGATCGATCGGGGGCGATGCAAAGACGTCGCCATGGTACAGGCTGGAACCCTCGAAGCGCCCGGAAGCGGGTCTTCTCGGAATCCGCAAGGCGCTCGGCCTGTTCGCAAACCTGAGGCCGGCCTGGCTCTACGATGAGCTGAAGAGCGCCTGCCCGCTGAAAGAGGAAGCTGCCGACAAGGGCTTTGACCTCCTGATCATGAGGGAGCTGACTGGCGGTCTCTACTTTGGAAAGAGACAGACTCTTGTGCAGGATGGCCAGCTGGTGGCTACCGATACCCTCACCTATTCCGAGTCCGAGATCCGCAGGATCGCGGTCAAGGCTTTCGACATTGCCCGGAAGAGAAGGAATAAGGTTACTCTTGTCGATAAGGCTAACGTTCTTGATTCCTCCCGTCTGTGGCGGAAGGTGACATCCGAGGTCGCAGAGGGATACCCGGACGTGACATACTCCTGGATGCTGGTCGATAACTGCGCGATGCAGCTGGTGCGCGACCCGTCCCAGTTCGACGTTGTCCTGACCGAGAATATGTTTGGAGACATTCTTTCCGATGAGGCATCCATGATCACCGGATCTATCGGCATGCTGCCGAGCGCTTCCCTGAACGAAACAAAATTCGGACTTTACGAACCAAGCCACGGATCAGCTCCGGACATCGCGGGCAAAGATATCGCAAACCCGCTTGCGACCATTCTGTCTGCGGCAATGCTCCTCCGCTATTCGCTTGACGAAGACGAGGCGGCAGACGCAGTGGAAGAGGCGGTCCGGAAAGTACTGAAGGACGGCTACCGCACCGGAGACATCTATACCGAAGGCACCACGAAAGTAGGCACAAGGCAGATGGGCGACCTGGTCGCAGAAAGAGTATGAAAAGGAGAACTACCATGAAGAGTGATGCAGTTAAGAAGGGCCTCCAGCAGGCTCCGCACAGATCCCTGTTCAATGCACTGGGCTTTACCCAGGAAGAGATGGAGCGTCCGCTTGTCGGTATCGTCAGCTCCTACAATGAGATCATTCCAGGCCACATGAACCTCGACAAGATCGTCGAGGCGGTCAAGACCGGTGTCCTCATGGCGGGCGGCGTCCCCCGCGTGGTCCCGGCGATTGCCGTCTGCGATGGCATCGCTATGGGTCATGAAGGAATGAAGTATTCCCTGGTAACCCGCGACCTGATCGCCGATTCGACCGAGTGCATGGCCAAAGCCCATCAGTTCGATGCCCTGGTCATGATCCCGAACTGCGACAAGAACGTACCGGGTCTCCTTATGGCAGCTGCCAGAGTCAACGTCCCGACGATCTTCGTGTCCGGCGGCCCGATGCTTGCAGGCCATGTAGGCGGAAGAAAGCGTTCCCTGTCCTCCATGTTCGAGGCAGTCGGAGAATATCAGGCCGGCAAGATCAGTGATGAGCAGCTGCTCGAGTACGAGCGCAAAGTCTGTCCGACCTGCGGCTCCTGCTCCGGCATGTACACCGCCAATTCCATGAACTGCCTGACCGAGGCGATCGGCATGGGGCTTCGCGGCAACGGCACCATCCCGGCAGTCATGTCCGACCGTCTGCGCCTTGCAAAGCATGCAGGCATGCAGGTCATGGAGCTTCTGAAACAGAACATCCGCCCGCGCGACATCATGACAAGGGAAGCGTTCATGAATGCACTGACCGTCGATATGGCGCTCGGCTGTTCCACCAACACCATGCTCCACCTGCCGGCGATCGCTCATGAGTGCGGAATCGACATCGATGTCAACATCGCGAACGATGTCTCCGAGCATACACCGAACATCTGCCATCTGGCTCCGGCAGGCCCGACCTATATGGAGGACCTGAATGAGGCAGGAGGCGTCTATGCAGTCATGAAGGAGCTGACAAAGAAGAATCTTCTGAACCTTGACTGCCTTACCTGCACCGGGAAGACGGTCGGGGAGAATATTGAAGATGCAGAGAACCTGAACCCGGAAGTCATCCGTCCGATCGACCATCCGTATTCCGAGACCGGCGGACTGGCAGCTCTGAAGGGCAACCTGGCTCCGGATTCCGGAATCGTCAAGAGATCCGCAGTCGTTCCGGAGATGATGGTCCATGAGGGACCGGCCCGTGTCTTCGACTGTGAGGAAGATGCGATCGCTGCCATCCTCGGAGGCAGGATCGTTCCGGGCGATGTCGTCGTCATCCGCTATGAAGGACCGAAGGGCGGCCCTGGCATGAGAGAGATGCTGAACCCGACCTCCGCGATCGCAGGCATGGGACTTGGTTCTTCCGTTGCACTGATCACGGACGGACGCTTCTCCGGAGCTTCCAGAGGAGCTTCCATCGGACATGTTTCCCCGGAGGCGGCTGTCGGCGGACCGATCGCCCTTGTCCATGAGGGAGACCGCATCCTGATCGATATCCCAGGCCACAGGCTGGAGCTTAAAGTTTCCGATGAGGAGCTGGCAAAGAGAAGGGCAGAATGGAAGCCGAGAAAGCCGAAGATCACGGAAGGCTATCTCGTACGCTATGCGGCTATGGTCACCTCCGGCAACAGAGGAGCGATCCTGCAGGTCCCGGGCAGCGAAGAGTAAAAAGATAACCATACAGGAATAGTAATCATAACGCTGAAGAGTGAATGTGCAGCGGAGGATTCAGTCATGAAATTAAATGGTTCTCAGATCCTCATAGAGTGTCTCAAAGAACAGGGTGTCGACACGGTCTTCGGCTATCCGGGCGGCGCCATCCTGAATGTCTATGATGAGCTTTACAAGCATCACGAGATCCGGCATATCCTGACTTCCCATGAGCAGGGAGCCGCACATGCGGCAGACGGCTATGCCAGGGCGAGCGGGAAAGTGGGAGTCTGCTTTGCGACTTCCGGGCCGGGCGCGACTAATCTGGTCACCGGCATCGCTACCGCCTATATGGATTCGGTTCCGGTGGTCGCCATCACCTGCAATGTCGGGATCAGCCTTCTTGGAAAGGATTCCTTCCAGGAGATCGATATTCAGGGAATCACGATGCCGATCACAAAGCACAATTTCATCGTCAAGGATGTGAAAGACCTGGCGAAGACCATCCGCAGGGCTTTTTACATCGCAAAGGAAGGCCGTCCGGGTCCTGTTCTGGTCGATATTACCAAAAATGCTACGGCGGAGGTCTGCGAGTTCAGTCCTGCGCATCCGCAGGACACTCCGAAGCGCCCGGTACCGCTGATCAATCCGATCGGGGATGCAGATCTGAAGAAGGCGGCGGACCTGATCAACGCGGCACAGAAGCCTGTCGTCTTCGTCGGCGGGGGAGCCGTCATCTCGAATGCGCAGAAGGAGCTGAAGAATCTTGTGTACCGCCTGCAGGCTCCCGTATGCGACACACTGATGGGGAAAGGCGCATTTGACGGCAATGACCCTCTGTATCTGGGGATGCTTGGAATGCACGGGACCAAGGCGTCCAATCTTGCGGTCTCGGGCTGCGACCTGCTGCTGGTCGTCGGCTCGCGTTTCTCCGACCGTGTCATCGGCAACCCGAAGATGTTCGCGAAGAACGCGAAGATCGTCCAGCTCGACATCGATCCGGCCGAGGTCAACAAGAATATCAAAGTCGATACCTGCGTGATCGGCGACATCCGGGAGATACTGATCCGCCTGACCCCGCTCATCGGGAAGGGGGACCATGCGGAGTGGATCGCCCGCTGCGAGGAGATCGCGAAGAAGTATCCGCTTCACTATTATCAGGACCGCCTTACCGGCCCTTATATCATGAGGGAGATCGAGCGCCTGACGGATGACGATGCGAGGATCGTGACGGAAGTCGGTCAGAACCAGATGTGGGCGGCCCAGTATTACCGCTACAAGGAGCCGCATCAGCTGTTCACTTCCGGAGGACTCGGGACCATGGGCTACGGCCTGGGCGCCTCCCTTGGCGTCAAGTGCGCGATGCCGGACAAGGTGGTAGTCAATGTGGCAGGCGACGGCTGCTTCCGCATGAACATGAACGAGCTTGCAACCGCCTCGAGGGCTGATATCCCGGTCATCGAAGTCATCATGAACAATCATGTCCTCGGCATGGTCCACCAGTGGCAGCAGCTGTTCTATGGGGAGCGCTATTCGCAGACCATCCTGAAGGATGAAGTCGATTATGTGAAAGTTGCCGAAGCGCTTGGCTGCCTCGGATTCCGCGTGACGAAGAGAGAAGAGTTTGCGCCTGCATTCGAGAAGGCGGTGAGATCCGGCCGTCCGGCTGTCATCGACTGCGTACTCGAGGAGACCGACAACGTCTATCCGATGGTCCCGCCGGGAAAGCCGATCTCGGAAGTCTTTGACCAGGATGATCAACAGTAAGGTTATGGAGGAGGATTCGACCAATGTTCAAGTATGCTTGCCTTAACGCCATCAGCCCGAAGGGGACAGAGCAGTTCACCCCTGACTACCAGAGAACAGAAGACGTAAGCGCTGCGGACGCGATCCTGGTCCGCAGCGCAAAGATGCATGATATGGCGCTGACAGAGAAGACGCTGGCAGTTGCCAGAGCGGGAGCAGGAGTCAACAATATCCCGCTGGAAGAGTATGCGAAGAAAGGGATCGTCGTCTTCAATACACCTGGCGCTAATGCGAACTCTGTCAAGGAACTGGTCCTTGGAGCCATGTTCAATGCGGCCCGCAGCATGGACCAGGGGATCGCCTGGGTCCTTGAGAACAAGGAGGACAGCGCCATCTCCAAAGATATGGAGAAGGCCAAGAAGCAGTTCGTCGGACATGAGCTCTACGGCAAGAAGCTCGGCGTCATCGGCCTCGGAGCCATCGGCTGCATGGTTGCCAATGCGGCAGTGGACCTTGGAATGGATGTCTATGGCTATGATCCTTACCTGTCCACAACAGCCGCCTGGAACATCAGCCGCCAGGTCCGCAACATCAAGGATGTGAACGAGATCTATGAAATCTGCGATTTCATCACCATCCATGTACCGCTGCTGGAATCCACGAAGAAGATGGTCGGTGCAGATGCCATCGCAAGGATGAAGGAAGGCGTCATCTTCCTGAACTTCGCCCGCGACCTTCTGGTCGATGAGGATGCCATGCTGAAAGCGGTCGATGATGGAAAGGTGGCCCGCTATGTGACCGACTTCCCGAACCCGCAGACCGCAGGACATAAGAATGTCATAGCCACCCCGCATCTCGGAGCTTCCACAGAAGAGGCGGAAGAGAACTGCGCGAAGATGGCAGTGGAAGAGCTTGTCGATTTCCTTGAGAACGGCAATATCACCCATTCCGTGAACTATCCGGCATGCAGCATGGGCGTATGCAGGACAAAGCACCGTATCGCCATCTATCACAGGAACATCCCGCAGATGATCAGCCAGATCACGAATGTTCTGTCGTACACGAACGTAGCTGGCATGTCCAATACCAGCCGCGGCGAATTCGCCTATACACTGGTGGACATCGATGCAGACCTCGAGGAGGAGACCGGAAAGAGACTGGCAAAGATCGAAGGAGTTGTCAGGGTCAGAGTCGTAAAGTGAATGCGGAGGCGGCAGGACAGATGCAGGTCCTGTCAGAGCTCTGCATGATCTGAATATCGATGCAGACTGCCCGCATGATCTGAACATCGATGCAGACTTGTATGAACCGGCAAGGAATGGTAGAATAGCCTTGCCGGTTTTAATTTTTTATGGGGAATATTTCTGGATACGGGAGGTAACTCATAATGAATGAAAAGCTCTACGATGCGATGGACTGGGCGCGGATCGAGGGTCTTGTCTATTCCGAGGAGGATGATCCGCATAGTTTTCTCGGAGCGACGAAGACCGATGACGGTATCCTGGTCCAGACATACATTCCTGCTGCAAAGTCTGTTACGGTCAGGCTGACTGAGTCCGGTGACGAGTACCCGATGGAGATGGAGGATGAATCCGGATTCTTCGCTGCGTATCTGCCGGGCAGGAAGGTCCCTGACTATAAGCTGGATGTAGAGCATGGGGACGGGACGCGCGAGACGCTCATCGACCCATATAATTTTGATCCTCAGATCCCTCAGGGGGTCCTGAAGAAGTTTGCTGTCGGCGACTGCTGGGACCTGTATGACTACATGGGGGCCCACAGAATGACTGTGAACGGCGTCGATGGCGTGTATTTTGCGGTGTGGGCCCCGCATGCGGTCCGTGTATCTGTGGTCGGCGATTTCGACCACTGGGATGGAAGATGCCTCCCGATGAGAAGGCTGAAGGATTATGGCATCTTCGAGCTGTTTGTCCCGGGACTGAAAACAGGCGTGATCTATAAATATGAGGTGAAGGCGAAGCATGGTCTGACTTTCCTGAAGAGCGATCCTTTCGAATTCCAGTCTGAAGTCAGGCCGGATACTGCTTCCGTCATCAAGGACCTTTCCGACTATGAGTGGAACGATTCGGCATTCATGAACGCCAGGGCGGCTTCTGATTCCAGAAAGGAACCGGTCTCCATCTACCAGGTGAACCTTGACACATTCAAAGTGCCTGAGGATGATGGCAAAGCTCCGGGGTACCGGGAGCTTGCGAAGGAAATTGCGGATTATGTCTCGAAGATGGGATACACTGCCATCGAGCTCTTTCCGCTTCTGGAATATTCGGAAGATGAGACGCTCGGCATAAGGCCGGAAGTCTTCTTTGCGCCGACCTCTCGCTACGGCAGCGCGGAAGATTTCATGTACTTTATCGATACGCTGCATCAGAAAGGAATCGGCGTGATCATGGACTGGTCGCCGATCCATTTCGGAAGAGACCTGAACGGCCTCATCGGATTCGACGGCACCAATCTCTATGAGTCCGAGGACCCAAGGCAGTCTAACTTTGCACCGGACGGCAGCCTTTATTTCAACCTCAAGAGTCCGCAGGTCAGAAATTACCTGATCGCGAGTGCGGTCTTCTGGCTGAAGGTCTATCACATCGATGGACTGCAGCTGGATGATCTGTCAAGGCTGCTCTATCTCGACTATGGCAAGAAGTACGGCGAGTGGGTCCCGAATATCTATGGCGGGAATGAGAATCTGGAGGCTGTTGATTTCCTGAAGACTCTCAGCACCGTCACGAAGAAGGAGTGCCCGGGGACCGTGATCTGTGCAAAGGATGCTTCCGACTGGGCCATGGAGACCGGACCGGTGCCGGAAGGCGGCCTTGGTCTTGACTATAAGTGGAACAAGGGATTCCGCGATGCACTGCTTGAGTATATCCAGCTGGACCCGATCTTTCGCGGACCGCATCATTCCCAGCTGATCTTCAGCATGGTATACAACTACTGTGAACACTTTATGCTCACGCTGTCCTACGAGGATGTGACGGAGCCGTTCGGATCCATGTATTCGAAGGTCCCTGGCCGCAGGAAGAGCAAGTTTGCCAACCTGAGGGCAGTCTATGGATACATGTTCCTGCACCCGGGCAAGAAGCTTCTTGCCATGGGCAATGACATCGGACAGAAGATGCCCCTGTCCCCTGCAGCCGGTGTAGACTGGAGCGCCCTGGACCATGAGGAGAATGCTGCATTCCAGAATTACATGAGATCGCTGCTCATGTTCTACCGCAGGAATCCGGCTCTGTACCGTCTGGACTATGAGACGGAAGGATTTGAATGGATCAATAACATCTCTGCCAACGAGAACATGCTGGTCTTCCTGAGAAAGACCGGCAAAGAGGCTGAGACCCTCCTCTGCGTCGTGAACTTCTCAGCGCTGGCTTATCCGGACCACAAGATCGGGGTCCCGTTCAGAGGCAGGTACAAGGAGATCTTCAACTCTGATGCTGCGGAATTCGGCGGCGACGGTAATGTGAACAGGAGAGCAAAGTCCTCGAAGGAGGATGAGTGTGACGAGCTTCCGAATTCGATCCGGATCATGGTCCCTCCGATGGGCATCGCCGTTTTCTCCTGCACGAGAGCTGAGAAGAAGGATTCGGGCAACGAGAAGGCAAGGGCAGCAGTGAAGAGAAAGTCTGCGGCAGGAAGAAGGACGTCACCGAAGGCAAAGATCTCCAAGACGGCATCGGAACTCTCAGCAGCAGAGGAAGATTCCCTTAAGATCCGTACGGCGGCGGAAGAAGAGACTGCACTGAAGAAGAAAGCAGAAGATCCGGCGGGGAAGGCGAAGACGGCGGAAAAGGAAAAAACGGCAAAAACAGCAAAAACAGCAAAAAAGACGGAAAAAGCGGAAAAGCCGAGAAAGAAGACTCTGAAGGAAGAGCTTGAGGAAAAGGTCCGCGAGGAGGAACACAGATGAGAAGGATCGCATCGTTCAGCGTTGACCATACAAGGCTGATGCCGGGCGTCTATCTGTCCAGACAGGACGGAGACATCATGACCTGGGACGTCCGCATGAAGCGGCCGAACCAGGGGGACTACCTGTCTAACGGCTCGATCCACACGATCGAGCATCTGTTTGCGACTTATGCACGGAACAGCAAGTACAAAGACGGGGTTATCTACATCGGACCCATGGGATGCCGCACCGGAATGTATTTCCTTTCCAGAGGACTTACGGATGCCGAGGTCCTCGACTGCATCCGTGAGTCCTACCGCTTCATGAAGGATTTCAGAGGCGAGGTCCCGGGAGCTAAGGTGGAGGAGTGCGGCAACTATCTTGACCACGACCTTGACCAGTGCAACAAGGATGCCGCGGAATATCTGAAGGTCCTTGAGAAGCTGACGCCGGAAGATATGAGATACAGGTACTTCCTGGATGTGGAAGACCCGGCCTGAGCGATAAACTGCATAGACAGGACAGAAGGCAAAGGAGCCCGGCATCTGCCAGGCTCCTTTTTCGATCATCAGTATGCAGGAAGGACACGATGGAAAAGCGATGAATATACTGAAAAATTGTTTGATAAACAGAAAGACTATGTGAAATAATGCCAGTAAAAGATGTATAATCAAGATAGCATGAGAGACATCTTTCAGGAACTCATGATCTGTGGCAGAGGTTATTCAGAGGATTTTGCTTCATCCAGGTAGCTGTATAGCGTGTACTTGGAGATGCCGAATACCTGGCAGACTTTAGGGCCGGACTTGGTGATCAGGAAGGCTCCGCTGTCGTTCAGAAACTTGATGGCGCGGATCTTCTCGTTCTTGTCCATGAGAGCCGCAGGCTTTCCAACGAGGCGGATGCTCTGCTGGATCAGGGTGTCGAGCAGGTCGGACACATTGGTCGTGATCTCAGTGGGCTCGGATTCCTTGTCCGTATTGGAATTGAAAGAATGAAGGGCATTCTCCGCAGCGATGGTCAGGGAGATATCGGTGTTGATCCCGAGGATCCCGACCAGTTTCCCTTCATCATCGCGGATGTAAAGGCTGGTGGACTTGAGGATCTTGCCGTCACGGGTCCTTGTCAGGTAGGCAAGGCGGTCTTCATGACGGACTGCAGGTTCTTCCATCGCTTCAGCGGCGATGACGGATGACCCGTCGCCGACCTTGCGCCCGGAGATCCGGCCATTCTCGATGGCGATGATGGTGTGGCCCGGATCGCCGCCTGTCAGGTCGTGAAGAACGACTTCGCACATGGAACCATACTGCATGGCCAGTGCCTTCACAAGACGCTTCCAGTTATCAAAGTTATAGGGTCTGCTCATAGGTTTCATCCTCTCTGAAAATGTTTCTGCAACACACATTTTAAGGCAGGAAAACGGATTTTTCAACGAAGAATGAATAAGACCGAAGAAGGAGGGTTTCTATATGCTGATCGTAAAAAACGGACGTGTGATCACCAGGGATGCTGAGAATCCATTCTTTCAGGATGGAGCTGTCGTAATCGACGGTGAGAAGATCCTGGAGGTGGGCGAGCGCGAAGCGCTGGAGAAGAAGTACCCGCAGGCAGAGGTCATAGACGCCCATGGCGGGCTGATCATGCCGGGACTCATCAATGCCCATACGCATATCTATTCCGGGCTTGCAAGAGGGCTTTCCATCAAGGGCTTTGATCCGCACAATTTCTATGAGATCCTTGACGGCGAGTGGTGGGCGATCGACCGGAAGCTGGACCTTAATGGAACGAGGGCAAGCGCCTATGCGACCATCCTCGAGTGCATCCGCGATGGTGTGACGACGATCTTTGACCATCACGCTTCCTTCTGCGAGATCCCGGGCAGCCTGTTTGCCATCAAGGATGTCGCACAGGAGATGGGCATGAGGGCATGCCTCTGCTATGAAGTATCCGAGCGTGACGGGATGGAGAAGTGCGACCAGTCCATCAGGGAGAATGCGGATTTCATCACCTGGTGCCAGAAAGAGGACTCCGATATGATCAAGGCTATGTTCGGAGGACATGCCCTGTTCACCATCTCCGACAGGACCTTCCAGAAGATGGTCGAGGCCAATGACGGACGGACCGGTTTCCATATCCATGTGGCCGAGGGAATGAACGACGTATGGGACAGCCTGCAGAACTATGGATGCCCGCCGGTCGAGAGACTGCTGCAGAATGGGATCCTGGGTCCGAAGACCCTGCTTGGCCACTGCATCCATCTGTCTGCACGTGAGATGGATATGATCAGGGAAACGGGGACCATGGTCGTCAATAACCCGGAGTCCAACATGGGCAATGCGGTCGGCTGCGCACCGGTCCTCCAGATGATGGAGAAGGGCATCACGGTGGGCATGGGCACTGACGCCTACACGCATGATATGCTGGAATCCCTGAAAGTCTTCCTGATCATCCAGAGACACAACGCCCAGATGCCGAATGTCGCATGGGGCGAGGATGTGAAGATGCTGTTCGAGAACAACAGAGCCATCGCGGCGAAATACTTCAGCAAGCCGCTTGGTATCCTGAGGAAAGACGCCGCCGCAGACGTGATCGTGATGGACTATGATCCATTTACCCCGATCTCGGACCAGAATATCGACGGACACCTGATCTTCGGGATCCAGGGACATAACACAAGGACCACGATCATCAACGGAAAAGTTCTCTACAAAGACCGCGAGTTTGTCGGGATCGATGAGGAGAAGATCAACGCATTCTGCATGGAGCAGGCCTGCAGGCTTTGGAACGGCCTGAACGGAACCGGACTGAAAGCGGCGGCGTACCTGAGATAAGGAGGAAGTGCTATGAGTGATATCATGAGACCGATCCCATACAAGGAGCTTCTGGAATGGGTCCTGTCGGAATATAAGAGCAGCAGGAGCGTTTTCGGCGTCCGTAAGATCGTCAGACGCGCGGAAGGCAGGAGTTTCCCGATCTTTGACGGGGAGATCGATACGGTCTACGGGCCGGCGGCCGGGCCGAACACCCAGCTTGCCCAGAACCTGATCGCCGCTTATGCAGCGGGTTCTTCCTGGTTCGAGCTCAAGACCGTCCAGAAGATGGATGGCCGGGACCTTGCGGCCTGTGTTCCCAAGCCATGCATTGACATGAGGGATGAGGGCTATAACTGTGAATGGTCCACGGAGCTGACGGTAGAGGAAGCGCTTCACGAGTACATCAAAGCCTGGTTCATCGTCCATATCATGGCCCATGAGTTTGACCTGGGCAATCCGGACCATGTAGTCTTCAACATGTCAGTCGGATATGACCTGGATGGCATAAAGCAGCCGAAAGTCGACCGCTTTATCGAGACCATGAAGGATGCGAAGGATGATCCGGTCTTTCAGGAATGCCTGAAGGTTTCCGAAGAAGCAGTCCGCAGCAAGCTGCTGAAGCACACGACTCTTAAGGACGTGCGCTCGGTCCCGGCCCGGATCTCAAACTCCGTCACCGAGTCGACGCTTCACGGATGTCCTCCGGCCGAGATCGAGGCGATCGCTTCCTACATGCTGAATGAGAAGCACCTGAATACCTTTGTCAAGTGCAATCCGACGCTTCTGGGATACGATTTTGCCAGAAAGACCCTGGACAGCCTCGGGTTCTCGTACATCGCATTTGACGACCATCACTTCACGACCGACCTGCAGTGGAAGGATGCCGTACCGATGCTGAGAAGGCTTCAGGACGAGGCGGACAGGCTCGGACTGTCCTTCGGCGTCAAGCTGACCAACACTTTCCCGGTCGACGTCAGGGCGCATGAACTTCCTTCCGAGGAGATGTACATGTCCGGACGTTCTCTGTTCCCGCTTACGATCGAACTGGTGCGCAGGCTTTCGGCTGAGTTTTCCGGCAGGCTGCGCATCTCCTACTGCGGAGGCGCAGACTTCTTCAATATCCACGATCTGGCTGCGGCAGGTGTCTGGCCGGTGACCGTCGCTTCGACGATCCTGAAGCCGGGCGGATACGAGAGACTGTCACAGCTGCAGGATGTCCTTGCGTATATTCCTGGGAAGAAGTTTGAGAAGATCGATGTCGCTGCCGTAGGAAAGATCGCAGAGAAGGCTTTGGGTGATGCAAGATACAGAAAACCGGTCAAGCCGCTGCCTTCGAGAAAGGATGAGGCTCCGCTTCCGCTTATGGACTGCTTCCACGCTCCGTGCAGGACTTCCTGCCCGATCCACCAGGATATCCCGGCATATCTCCGGGCGATGGGGGAAGGGAGAACACTGGACGCATTCAATATCATTACGGAACGGAACCCGCTCCCGTTTATCACCGGAACGATCTGTCCGCATACCTGTGTCGACCGCTGCATGAGGAACCATTATGAGGAAGGCGTTCATATCCGTGACGTGAAGCTGCAGGCGGCAAAGGAAGGGTTCATGGAATACATGACGACCCCGAGGAAGGCCGCAGAGAAGGTCCCGGGAAAGAAGGTCGCAGTTATCGGCGGAGGGCCGGCAGGCCTTTCGGCAGCCTTCTTCCTGACGAGAGCAGGGGTGGAGACTACTATCTTTGAAAAACAGAATGAACTCGGCGGAGTCGTGAAACACGCGATCCCGCATTTCCGTATTGACGACAGGCGGATCGACAATGACATCAAGCTCTGCCTGAGATATGGCGCGAAGGCTGTGACCGGACGTGAGATCAAGGATGTCGGAGCGCTGAAGAAGGAAGGGTTCACTGACTTCATCCTTGCGGTAGGCGCGTGGAAGAGCGGAAGAGCTGCACTGAAATACGGTCAGGCTATGGATGCGCTTGATTTCCTGACCCATGTGAAGTACGGCCAGGATTCCCTGAACCTCGGCTCCGATGTCGTCGTCATCGGCGGCGGCAACACAGCTATGGATGTCGCACGTGCGGCGGTCCGCCAGAGGGGCGTCAGGACGGTGCGGCTGGTCTACAGAAGGACCAGAAGATATATGCCGGCGGACGAGGAAGAGCTGAACATGGCCCTGGAAGACGGAGTCATCTTCGAAGAGCTCCTGGCGCCGGTCGGACTGAAGGACGGAAAGCTCGAGTGCTCCGTCATGAAACTCGGAGAGCCGGACGAGAGCGGAAGGAGAAGCCCGGTCGATACCGGAGAGATGAAGACCATAAGCGCTGACACAGTCATAACCGCGGTCGGCGAGCGCATCGATGGAAGTCTGTATGAGCTTCTCGGGACCAGACTGGATGAGAAGGGCCGTCCGGTCACTGACGAGGATGGGAAGACATCGCTTGACCATATCTATGCGGTCGGCGACGGAAGACGCGGACCGGCAACGGTCGTCAAGGCGATCGCAGATGCTGCGGCGGCTGCGAAGGCGATCGCGGGGATCAGCTTCGACAAGTATCTTGAGGAGAATGCGGGAGCCGATCCGAAGAAAGTGCTGGCGAAGAAGGGAACCCTCACTAAGGACCTGGCCGAGCAGCCGGACCCGAGATGTCTCGGGTGTGCAACTCTCTGCGAGGTCTGCACGGATGTCTGTCCGAACAGGGCGAATGTGGCGATCACTGTGCCTGGTCTGAAGATGCCGCAGATCCTTCACATAGACGGAATGTGCAACGAATGCGGCAACTGTGCTTGCTTCTGCCCGTATACCGGAAGACCTTACAAGGACAAGCTCACCCTGTTCTGGTCGAAGGAAGATATGGAGAATTCTGAGAATCAGGGCTTCCTGGTCCTCTCCGGAACGAAAGTACGCCTGCGCTTTGCAGGAAAGGTAACAGAAGTCGATGCGGCGGATGAGAAGTCAGGTCTGTACGAACCGCTCAGGAAGTTCATCCTGGCGGTGATCACGGACTATGGATGGCTGACTGCGCCGACAGAAGGATAATAGATATATCGTATGATGCTAGGGTCAAAAGGTCATAATCCGCGTCGTGCTTGCACGTAAGCGGTTATGACCTTGGGACCCGCATGACACCGAGCATGTAGGAATTTGCGTATGCAAATTCCGGGAATGCGAGGTGGCATAGGATTGCGAGAGTTGCGAAGCAACGAAGCAATCCGCATCAACAGTTGGGGTCAAAAGGTACTTTTGACCCCAACATCATCGTATGCTGGCACAGGAATCTGGAAGAAGGTCCTGTGCCGGCACTTTCATGATTTTTAAAGGGATCCTGGTATGTCTGAGAGATACGAATTTACTGTTAACGGAAAGCAGGTCGTCACAACGGAGCAGAAGTCCATGCTCCGCTTTCTTCGTGATGACCTTCATCTTCATTCGGTCAAGGATGGGTGCAGCGAAGGCGCCTGCGGCGCGTGCATGGTCCTTGTGGACGGGAAGCCGACCAGGGCCTGTATCCTGAAGACGCAGAGGGCTTCCGGAAAGAGAATCGTTACGGTCGAGGGACTGTCAGACTTCGAGAAGGAAGCATACGTCTATGCTTTCGGAGTCAGCGGTTCGGTCCAGTGCGGATTCTGCACACCGGGCATGGTGATCAGTGCAAAGGGCCTGCTCGACAGGGAACCGGATCCGACCGATGACGAGATCAAGGAAGCGATCCGCGGGAATCTCTGCAGGTGTACCGGGTACCGAAAGATCATCGACGGCATCCGGCTTGCAGGAGCGATCCTCCGCGGAGAGAAGAAGATCGATTATTCTGCCGAGAAGGAAGACTACGGAAGAGTCGGGACTCCGACTTTCAGGGTCGACGTCAGAAAGAAAGTTCTCGGGATCGGCAAGTATCCGGATGATATCGAGATCGAGGATGTCTGGCAGAATTTGAACAGGGCATACGGGATCGAGACGCCGGAACCGTTCCGCAGGTTTGAGCGGGAGGTCGCAAAGCAGCTTGAAGAAGGAAAAGCGCGGGCAGCAGAAAAAGAAGCTCCCGCCCCTGTCTACATCGAGAAAGGCGGCGAGCATCTGTGGAGCCGTGACACGACCGAGAAGTTTGCGGAAGGCATCACTGTCAACCATGTCGGCGATGCGAATGTCTATGACAGCGGCAGCGGACGCAATACTTCCGATGAGTCGATCTTCGCGAGCCGGAGGTTGAGCGAATCCGTCATCCTGAGGGATGCCAGTATCTATGACGGGAAAGCCATAGAGCATGATGATGTCTATGGATTCGACGCTTCGTCCATGGCTTATGCTTCGTGCGTGAGGTCGGCATATCCAAGGGCTGTCGTGAAGAAGATCGACCTTGCAGAAGCCGAAAAGGTCCCTGGCGTCATTGGCATCCTCACTGCAAAGGATGTCCCAAGCAACAAGGTCGGCCACATCCAGCAGGACTGGGACGTCATGATCGCGGAAGGGGGCACGACCAGGATGGTCGGAGATGCGATCTGCCTGGTCGTCGCGGAATCCAGGGAAGCGCTGGAGACTTCGAAGAAGCTTGTCCATGTCGATTATGAAGTGCTTCAGCCCGTCCGAAGCATCGACGAGGCGCTGGCCCCGGAAGCACCCAGGGTGCATCCGGAGATGCCGTTGCCGAAGGCGCCGGACGTGCCGGCGACGCGACTTGTCACGGAAGATCCTGAGACATCTGAGCAGACGGCTGAGGTTTCCTATGGCAACCTCTGCCAGTACCGCCATGTCACCAGAGGCGATGCGAAGCGTGCACTGAAAACTTCGAAGTATACGGTCACGAGGACGTTCGAGACCCCGTTCACGGAACATGCTTTCCTGGAGCCGGAATGCGCAGTGGCATTCCCGTACAAGGATGGCGTGAAGATCCTGTCCACTGACCAGGGGGCATATGATACGAGACGGGAGGTCGCGATCATGTTCGGCTGGGACCCGTCCAGGATCGTAGTCGAGAACCAGCTGATCGGCGGCGGCTTCGGAGGCAAGGAGGACGTCTCCTGCCAGCATCTGGCGGCGCTCGCAGCGTGGAAGTTCAGAAGAGCGGTAAAGGTGCATTTCTCGAGACAGGAGTCCATCAACTTCCACCCGAAGAGACATGCGATGCGGGGCACATTTACCCTTGGGTGCGACGGGGAAGGGAAGTTCACCGGGCTTGACTGTGACATCTACTTCGATACCGGGGCCTATGCATCCCTCTGCGGGCCGGTCCTCGAGCGCGCATGCACGCATGCGGTCGGACCTTATACCTATCAGAATACCGATATCCGCGGCTACGGTCTCTACACAGACAACCCGCCGGCCGGCGCTTTCCGGGGCTTCGGGGTCACGCAGAGTGAGTTCGCACTGGAGTGCCTGATCGACCTTCTGGCGGATAAAGTAGGGATATCGCCGTGGGAAATCCGCTTCCGCAATGCGGTCGAGCCGGGGCTTGTGCTTCCGAACGGACAGATCGCCGACCGCTCGACGGCACTGAAGGAGACTCTGCTTGCCGTGAAGGATGTCTTCGAGAAACATCCGGGGCATGCCGGGATCGCCTGCGCGATGAAGAATGCGGGCGTCGGTGTCGGTCTCCCGGACAAAGGCCGCTGTATCCTGAGGGTAGAGAACGGGGATGTTGTGATCTACTCGGCGGCTTCGGACATCGGTCAGGGCTGTCTCACGGTCTTCTGCCAGGATGTGGCGGAAGGCACGGGACTTCCGATGTCGAAGATCCGCAATGCGGTCAGCAACACGGAAAATGCTCCGGACTCGGGTACTACTTCAGGCTCCCGTCAGACCCTGCTCACAGGAGAGGCGGTCCGAGGGGCATCCGCCAAGCTGAAGGGTGCACTGGATGCCGCAGGGGGAGACCTCTCGAAGCTGGAAGGACAGGAATTCCCCTATGTCTACTTTGAGCCGACCGATCCGCTCGGAGCCGACAAGCCGAATCCGAAGAGCCATATTGCATATGCATTCGCCACCAATGTGGCGATCCTCGACGATGATGGCCGGATCGATGAGATCTACGCCGCCTATGATGCGGGCAGGGTCGTCAATCCGCTGTCCATCCGGGGACAGATCGAGGGCGGCGTCCTGATGTCCATGGGCTACGCCGTGACCGAAGACTTCCCGCTGAAAGACTGTGTCCCGAAGGCCAGGTTCGGCACACTGGGCCTGCTCCGCGCAAACCAGATCCCGGAGATCCACGCGATGTTCGTGGAGAAGAAGGAGCAGAGGCACAATGCATTCGGCGCCAAGGGGATCGGCGAGATCACTGCGATCCCGGCGGCACCTGCGATCGCCGGCGCCTACTACGCACTGGACGGGAAGATGAGAACAAAGCTTCCTTTGGAAGACACTTACTATAAAAAGGCGGTCAGACAGCCGAAGAAGTGAGGGAGAAGAGCAAAACACATAGATCTCCAGGGACCAGGAAGCCAGACGCAGCCGGGAGAAGCCAGATGCAGCCGGGAGAAAAGCCCAGACGCAGCCGGGAGAAAAGCGTTGACACCGGCGCTCGGTATGCTATGATGTAGATGCAAACAATTTGTTTGGAATGCAAACAACTAGTAATAGCCTGTTAACCAGCTGAAAGGGTTGACAGTATCGCATGAAAAGGCGGAATCTATACGAAGCAGGAGATGACGGACATGTCAGACTATGGTGATCTTGAGATGCGCTGGGCGATGAACAGGATGCCCGGAAGCGATGACAGAAATCTGTCGATCATGTCGATCGACAATGTGAAGAAGGCGAGAGCTTTCCACCGCAGTTTTCCTCAGTATGATGTCACAGCATTGGCGGACCTTCAGCATATGGCAAAGTATCTCGGACTTGGCGGACTGTATGTCAAGGATGAGAGATGGAGGTTCGGACTGAATGCATTCAAGGTCCTCGGAGCTTCCTATGCCATGGGGAGGTACATTGCAAAGGAGACAGGTAAAGACATCTCGGAAGTGGATTATGACTTCCTGACCAGTCCCAGGCTGGAGAAGGACTTCGGACACGCGACATTTTTCACGGCGACTGACGGCAATCACGGACGGGGCGTTGCCTGGGCAGCCCACAGGCTGCACCAGAAGGCGGTCGTCCACATGCCGAAGGGCTCCTCTCAGAGCAGATATGACAACATTGCAAAGGAGGGCGCCAAGGTCACGATCGAGGATGTCAACTATGACGACTGCGTAAGGATCGCTGCAGACGAAGCCGCGCATACTCCTCACGGAGTTGTCGTTCAGGATACCGCCTGGGACGGCTACACCGACATTCCGTCCTGGATCATGCAGGGCTACGGGACCATCTCCGATGAGGCTGCGGAGCAGCTGAAGGAAGTCGAAGTGAACCGGCCGACCCACATATTCGTGCAGGCAGGCGTCGGATCGCTCGCATCTTCCGTAGTCGGCTACTTCACGAACCTCTATCCGAATGATCCGCCGAAATTCATCATCGTCGAGGCAAGCGCCGCGGCATGCCTCTATAAGGGAGCCGTCAGGGGAACCGGTGAACCGGCGACCGTGAAAGGAGACCTGAAGACGATCATGGCGGGACTTGCCTGCGGGGAGCCCAACATCATCGGATGGGACATATTACGGAACCACGCTGACTGCTTCATCTCGGCAGTCGACTGGGTGGCGGCCAAGGGCATGAGGATGCTGGCTGTCCCGCTCAGGGGAGACCCGGTCGTCATCTCCGGCGAATCGGGAGCGGTCGGCATGGGAGCCGTCGCCCAGATCATGATGGACGACAGGCTGAAAGAACTGCGCCAGGCACTGAAGCTTGGACGTGATTCCCAGGTCCTGATCTTCTCGACCGAAGGCAATACAGATCCTGACTATTACAGAAGGGTCGTCTGGGACGGCGCTTACGGGATCTCCAGCGGGGAAAAGCAGTTCACGGGACACGGAGAGTAAGTCGCTCGCGAAAGATTCACAAAGACGGTACTTTGTGTGGTAAGCTATGACAAGGCAACATCCATGGAGGAAAATATCATGAGTCTCGATTATGAAGCAATCAGAAAAGCAGCAGAAGGGTACCGGGCGGACATCTGCCATTTCCTCAGGGAGATGATCTCCCATCCGAGCGAGAGCACAGAGGAGAAGGAAGTCGTCGAGTGTATCAAGGCAGAGATGGAGAAGCTTGGCTACGACAAGGTCGAGATCGATGGCCTTGGAAATGTGATCGGCTGGATGGGCAAGGACGGCGATATCGGAGACGATAAGAAGATCATTGCCCTGGATGGCCATGTGGATACGGTCGGGATCGGCAACCGGGCCAACTGGACGGATGATCCCTACAAGGGCTATGAGACCGACGAGATCATCTACGGCCGCGGCGGGTCCGACCAGGAGGGCGGAGTTGCTTCCGAGGTCTACGGGGTGAAGATCATGAAGGACCTTGACCTGATCCCGGAGGGCTACAAGATCATGGTCGTGGGCTCTGTCATGGAAGAGGACTGCGATGGACTGTGCTGGCAGTACATCGTCAACAAAGACGGAATCCGGCCGGAGTTTGTCATTTCCACCGAGCCGACGGACGGCGGCGTGTACAGAGGCCAGCGCGGGCGTATGGAGATCCGGGTAGACGTAAAGGGAGTATCCTGCCATGGCTCGGCTCCGGAGCGCGGCGACAACGCGATCTACAAGATGGCCGAGATCATCGATGATGTCCGCAGGCTCAACAATAACGACTGCACCGACACGACTCAGATCCTTGGTCTGTCCAAGATGCTTGACCCGAAATATAATCCGGACCATTATGAAGATGCCAGATTCCTGGGCAGAGGGACCTGCGCGGTTTCCCAGATCTTCTACACTTCGCCCAGCCGCTGCGCGGTCGCGGATTCCTGCGCTATCTCCATCGACCGCCGCATGACCGCGGGCGAGACCTACGAGACCTGCCTGGACGAGATCCGCAATCTGCCGCATGTAAAGAAGTACGGAGATGATGTGAAGGTCTCCATGTATATGTACGCACGTCCGGCATGGACCGGAGAGGTCTATGAGACAGAGGCTTATTTCCCAACCTGGATCTCCAAGGAGTCGGCAGCCCACGTCAAGGCTCTGACCGACGCCCACAAGGCTCTGTTCGGCGACAAGAGGATCGCGCCCAAGGGGCAGGAAGCCCTTCGTGACCGTCCTCTTACAGACAAATGGACGTTCTCGACGAATGGTGTTTCGATCATGGGGCGCTACGGCATCCCGTGCGTAGGCTTCGGGCCAGGTGCGGAGTCTCAGGCCCATGCGCCGAATGAGATCACCTGGAAGGATGATCTTGTGAGGGCGGCTGCCCTCTACGCAGCGGCCATCCCGCTGTACCCGACCGAGCAGAAGACAGATGACGTGGAAGAGTACAGAGGCGGGAAGACGAACAATCATATTCTGTAAGAAACAGGATAGGAGCTGCTGCGGGCGGCATGGCGCTTTCAATTGTTGCTGGGTGTGATGGATGCAAGGGATCGGCGGTAATGGAAGGATTCCTGGCCTATAATGAGGAGGATAAGAGGATGGGTCTTGACTTAAAACAGTTTACGGATAAGCTTGACGCGCTCGACTTTGGAAACATGTACGGAGATAATTTCTTCTGGACGTGGGATAAGACGGATGATGAGATCGCCGCGGTCTTTGCGGTTGCGGATGCTCTGAGGCATCTGAGAGAGAACAATGTCTCCACCAGGATCTTTGACTCGGGGCTGGGCATCTCCATATTCCGTGACAATTCCACAAGAACGAGATTCTCATTCGCGTCAGCATGCAATCTGCTGGGACTGCATCCCCAGGACCTGGACGAGAAGAAGAGTCAGATCGCTCATGGCGAGACGGTCCGCGAGACGGCGAACATGGTTTCCTTCATGGCAGACGTGATCGGTATCCGCGATGATATGTATATCGGCAAGGGCCATGCGTATCAGAAGACGGTCGCGGATGCGGTCGAGCAGGGCTATAAGGACGGGATTCTGGAACAGAAACCGACTCTGGTCAACCTGCAGTGCGACGTCGACCATCCGACCCAGTGCATGGCTGACATGGAGGAGGTCATCCACTACTTTGGCGGCGTTGAGAATCTGAAGGGCAAGAAGCTGGTCATGAGCTGGGCATATTCGCCGAGCTATGGCAAGCCGCTGTCTGTCCCGCAGGGTGTCATCGGGCTGATGACCAGATTCGGGATGGATGTCGTTCTGGCCCATCCGGAGGGGTACGACGTCATGCCAGAGACGGAGGAGATCGCCAGGAAGAATGTCGCAAAGTCCGGCGGATCCTTCACAAAGACGAATAACATGGCTGAGGCTTTCGAAGGCGCAGACATCGTCTATCCGAAGAGCTGGGCGCCATATGCCATGATGGAGACCAGGACGAATCTTTACGGGGAAGGCGATTTTGACGGAATCGACAGGCTCGAGAAGCAGATGCTGGAGCACAATAAGGAATATATCGACTGGTGCTGCACAGAGGAGCTTATGAAGAAAACCAATGGCGGCAAGGCTCTTTATCTGCATTGCCTGCCGGCTGATATCCAGGGTGTTTCCTGCGAGCGGGGCGAGGTCGAGGCTTCTGTCTTCAACAGCCAGATCGACAACCTTTACAAGGAAGCTTCCTATAAGCCTTATATCATCGCAGCCATGATCTTCCTTGCAAAGCAGAAGAATCCGCAGGCGGCGCTTGAGAAGCTTTCGGCAAGAAATATGCCCAGATTCTTTGCGTAAACAGAACTTCTGCGGCTTGGTCACAGACACTTTGCATTTCTCCCGCCTCCCGGCCCGGCCGGAAGGCGGGAGAGTTGGTTTTGGGACCGATGCCTGTCCGTGGAGACCGATCAATTCCGCCCTGGCTAAATTGCGCCGAGGCGCGCGGCGCTCCTCCCACGACAAAAGTCACGGGAATCTGCACGACAAAGTTTTGAATCAGGAGAGATGTGTGAGTATGGAGATGAACAGGAGAAAAAAGAAGGTTGTTATTGCTCTTGGAGGGAATGCCCTCGGGAAGGACCTTCATGAGCAGATGATCGCCAGCCACAGAACAGCCAAGGCCATCTGTGACCTGATCGAAGAGGGCTGCGAGGTGGTCATTGCCCACGGCAACGGTCCTCAGGTCGGTATGATCCAGAATGCCATGAATGAGCTGAAACGATCTGATCCGGAGCGGTATATCACGGTTCCGCTTTCTGTCTGCGTAGCCATGAGCCAGGGCTACATCGGTTATGATCTGCAGAATGCCCTGAGGGAGGAAATGCTTGACCGGGGGATCGATCTGGGCGTGGCGACTGTTCTGACCCAGATAGAGGTAGACCCGGATGACCCTGCATTCCGGCATCCTACCAAGCCGATCGGACCCTTCATGACAAAGGAGGAGGCGGATAAGCTGGTAGAGGAGAGGGACTACGATATTATAGAGGACTCCGGCAGAGGGTATCGCCGCGTGGTCGCTTCCCCGCTCCCGAAGTCCATCATAGAGATCGGCACCATCAAGTCCCTAGTCGACACGGACCATGTGGTCATTGCATGCGGGGGAGGCGGTATTCCGGTTTTCCGGACGAAGGGCCATCACCTGAAGGGGGCTGCAGCGGTCATCGACAAGGATCTGGCAGCTGAGAAGCTGGCGGAGGAAGTAGATGCAGATACACTCATCATTCTGACTGCAGTGGAGAAAGTCGCGGTCCATTTCGGAAAACCGGATCAGAAGGATCTGGACGAGCTGACCGTGCAGGAAGCACAGAAGTACTGTAATCAAGGGGAGTTTGCTCCCGGCTCCATGCTTCCCAAGGTCGAGGCGTGTATGAAGTTCGCAGGCTCGAAGCCTGGAAGGACCGCTCTCATTACGCTGCTTGACAAGGCCCGGGACGGCATTGCCGGAAGAACCGGCACCCGCATCCACGCATGACTTAAGTAAGCTATGTTCATCCGGACATTTCTGAGAAAGGTTTCTCTATGACACATTCAGGAATATGCACTGGCCTTCCTGGGACTGGTCTATGTTTTTACATATGATTTTGTCCTGCTGGGCATGCAGCCGGTCCCTCAGGCTATGAAGTCGTCAAGGGCAGTCATGAAAAAGAACCGGGTGAGCTTTTTGGGAACCTATCTGATCTTTATCGCCAGATGGACTGCACTGTCTGCCTGCGGTGTGTGTCTTCTTTATGTTCTGCCCTTATCTCTGCAGCCGGTGCCGTACATTATGACGACTGGTTTCCGCTCCGCGGCCATGCCCGGGTGATCGCCCACCGGGCCGGAGGCAATCTTGCGAATGAGAATACGCTGAAGGCTCTTGATGCGGCCGTGTCCCACGGTGCATACGGAGCGGAGATAAGGCCGGATCCGTCTGTATATCGAGCCAATATTGACAGGATCCATGCCGCCGGCAAATCTGCCGGTGTCTGGACGGTCAATACTTCCGCATCTATGAACAGTTTCCTGAACAGTGACGCTGACTTTATCATCACGGATGAAGTCAGACTGGCCGACAAGGTCAGAAGCCTGCTGAGATCTTCAGCTGAATTTCCCGGTGATGAGCTTCACGATCTCTTCTCCGATCCGCTTCTGGGCTTCTTTAGTGGAGGCCCCGATGTGCGGAGTCATGGAGATCTTCGGGTTGTGGAGAAGCCTGTCGTCCTTGCAGGGCTCTTCCGGATATACGTCGATCCCGGCGCCGGCAAGCTTCCCGGAGTCGAGTGCATCACAGAGCGCAGCGGAGTCGACGAGAGCTCCTCTGGATGTATTGATCAGGAAAGCACCGTCTTTCATCTTTCCTATAGCGGCTGCATCAATGATCGGTGCCTGACCCTTGATGGCAGGCATGTGCAGCGATACAAAATCAGATTCCGCCAGCAGCTCGTCAAGCGACTTCCATGGATAGAGCACATGGATATGGGGACCGGACCTGTTTGTGTAGATAACGTTCATGCCCAGTGCGTCGGCGCGTTTTGCAACTTCCATGCCGATGCGGCCGAGGCCGACCAGCCCCAGTGTTTTTCCGGCAAGTTCTATGCCCTTATAGGCTTTCTTCTCCCAGCGGCCTTCCCGCATGCTGACATTGGCCGCGTACAGGAATCTGGATACAGAGAACATGTGAGCAATCGCCAGTTCCGCGACCGCTGCGCTGGATGCTGTCGGCGTATTGCTGACTGTAAGACCCTTGCCGCGGGCGTAATCGACATCGATATTATCCATGCCGACACCGCCGCGGATGATCATCTTCAGACGACCGGCTGAGACAGCTTCATCGATGACAGGCTGGCGCACCTTCGTTGCTGAGCGTACAAGCAGAACATCAAAGTCTGCCAGTGTCTTGCCCAGTTCTTCCGGCTCGTAGTGCTGCGATACGACCTCGTATCCTTTCTGCTCAAGAGCCTTGACTGCAGAGCCATCCAGCCCATCAGCTGCTAAGATCCTAACCATAAGTCCGCCTCCTTTGCAAGTTGTTTAGATAACTTTACAATACACCATAAAGCTGCCGGATTCCAGTGCCAAATCATAAAAATAAGTTTTCAACCAACAAAAATATTCTGCTGTCCGCCGACCGGGTGTAAGCCACAGAGCGAAGGGAAGAGAAAATTGTCCGTAAATTGCCTCTCTTAGTATCCTTGACACTTCGAATCCGGTAGCGTAAAATTGCGTGTGGCTGTGAAAGTGTGTAAGTAGTTTCATCAGACTCATCCAAAGAGAGCGGCCAGATTGCTGAGAGGGCTGTGTTGAGAGGTGGAATGAATTTCAGCACCGGAGTCCTTCGCGAAAACCATTATCCTGATCCGGATGATGGAGTAAGCGGACGCGTTCATCGGCGCACGGATGAAAAAGAGTGCAGGATAGAGAATATGGGATATCCTGAATGTGGGTGGTACCGCGGATCGTATATCATGACCCGTCCCAGAGATGCATCTGGGGCGGGTTTTCTGCTGTATAAGTATCTTTCAGCGGAAACTTCTGCAGCGGAAAGCCCACCGCAAGACATGCATCAGGCACTAAGAGGGTAATTTATCAAAAACAGGAGAGAGGCACTATGGCAGACATTAATCAGCTTCTCGGCAAGATCGCCGAGGTCAGGGAAGCCATCAAGGACAGTGCAGCAGGTCTGGAAGACCGCAGGGCTATCTACGAGGCGAGGAAGTCCTTCCTTGAAAAGTCGGGGAGGATCGGTCAGCTCATGAAGTATATGCGTGAGATCGATCCGTCCCAGAAGGCAGATTACGGGAAAAAGGTCAATGAGCTTAAGAGCTGGGCGGTTCAGTACTTTGATTCTCTCGATGAGGAGATGAAAAAGAAGGAGCTGGACCATCTCTATGAGAAGGAGAAGATCGATATCACCCTTCCGTCAAGGCACAGGCAGACCGGCTGCCTGCATCCGGTCACCCAGGTGAGGAACCAGCTGATCGATGTCTTCTCAGGAATGGGCTTCACGGTCTATGAAGGAACCGAGATCGAGAACGACTATTATAACTTCACAGCTCTGAACACGCCCAAGGACCATCCGGCCCGCGATATGCAGGACACCTTCTATCTGTCGCCCGAGTACCTGCTGAGAACGCAGACCTCGTCCGGCCAGATCCACGTCATGGAGAGCCAGAAGCCGCCCATCAAGATCCTGTCCCCCGGAAAGGTCTTCCGTTCGGATGATGACGCGACCCATTCGCCTATGTTCTCCCAGATGGAGGGCCTTGTCGTGGACAAGGGAATCACTCTGGGCGACCTTCAGGGCATGCTGGACGTCATCGTCAAAAAGATATTCGGCAATGACACCCGCACGAGACTGAGACCATCCTACTTCCCATTCACCGAACCGTCTGTTGAGGTCGACGTCAGCTGCTTCGAGTGCGGCGGCAAGGGCTGCAATTTCTGCAAGCATACCGGCTGGATCGAGGTCCTGGGCGCAGGTATCGTCAACCGCAGGGTCCTCGAGAACTGCGGAGTCGACCCGGACGTCTACTCGGGACTGGCATTCGGCATCGGGATCGAGAGACTGGCCATGCTCAAGTACGGTATCAACAATATCAAGCAGCTGTTCGAGTCTGATCTGCGGGTGCTTTCACAGATCGATGATCACTGATCAGGGAGGGAAAAAGATATGCTTGCACCACTTAGCTGGCTGAAAGAATATGTGGATATCGATGTGACTCCTCAGGAGCTTCAGGACAAGCTGTTCTCCTGCGGATTCGAGGTCGAGGAACTTTATCAGGTCGGAAAGGACATCACAGGCGTCGTGGTCGGACTTGTGAAGACCTGCGAACCGATCGAAGGGACCCACCTGCACCTGACAACAGTCGATGCAGGAGAGCACGGAACCTTCCAGGTATGCTGCGGGGCAGATAATGTGCGCGCGGGGAAGAAGTTCCCGCTGGCCCTGGTAGGGGCGACGGTCATTGAGACCGAGAAGGACCATGTGACCGTCAAGGGCATCGCTACCATCAAGAAGGGCAAGCTCCGCGGTTATGAGTCAGATGGGATGCTATGCTCCGGAACCGAGCTTGGAGTATCGGAAGACATGTATCCGGGAGCAGGCTACAACGGCCTTCTGGAGCTGCCGGACGACGCAGAAGTGGGCTCTGATGTAAAGCCGATCGTCGGCCTCGATGACTGGATCTTTGACATATCCATCACGGCGAACAGACCGGACTGCCAGTCCATCTACGGCATCGCGCGCGAGGTCGCTGCCGTCCTGGACAAGCCGGTCAAGGCGCCGGCCCTCGATTTTCATGCGACGGAGCTTACAAAGGAAGAGGTCGACCAGGCAAGAGGAGCAAATGCGGCAGATCACCCCTTCCGCGTCACGGTAAAGGCCCCGGACCTCTGCCCGAGATATGTGTCCCATTACATCTACGATGTGACGATCGGACCGTCCCCGGCCTGGATGCGCCGCCGCCTGGCCCTGGTCGGCATGAATGCCATATCCAACATCGTTGATATCACAAACTATGTGCTCATGGAGCTGGGTCAGCCCATGCACGCATTTGACGAGGATTTCCTTCGGGGCAATGAGATCGTGGTCCGCCGTGCCCATGCGGGGGAGCATATCGTGACCCTGGATGAGTCAGACTTTGAGATGAACGAGAATAACCTCTGCATCTGCGATGGGGAAGGCCCGGTCGCCCTGGCAGGCGTCATGGGAGGACTCAACTCCGAGATCCGCTCTGCAACAAAGGGGGTCGTCTTCGAATCGGCCAAGTTCATGCGCGACAGCATCCGCAAGACTTCGAGATCCTTAGGAAAGAGGACGGACGCTTCCGCCAAGTATGAGAAGGGAGTCGACGAGTATACGACGGAGATGGCAATGCGCCGTGCCCTTCACCTGGTCGAGGAGCTTGGCTGCGGCAAAGTTTCCTCCACCCATCTGGACGTCAACACGGGCAATTCCATAGAGCCTTACCCGATGACGGTATCCGTGAAGAAGGTCAATGGCGTTCTGGGCATCACGGTCCCGGATGAGGAGATCGTCCGTATCATGAGGAACCTGGATTTTCAGCCGAAGATCGAGGGTGACAGCCTGAAGCTGATGGTTCCTCCTTACCGGACGGATATAGAGAATTATCCGGATATCTCCGAGGAAGTCATCCGCATGTACGGCTACGATCATATCGTACCGACCATGCTGAAGACCGCCCAGGTCACGGCCGGCGGCATGGACCTGAAGCAGAAGACGGAGCTGGCCCTCAAGAGAAGGCTCTGCGCGGAAGGCATGTACGAAGCCATGCATTATTCCTTCTTCTCACCCAGGGACCTGGACCTTCTGAGACTGCCCGAAGATCATCCGTGGAGACAAGTCATCCCGATCCTCAATCCAATCAACGAGGACCTGTCTGTCATGAGGTCCACCCTGGCTGCTTCCATGCTGCATGCAGTAGAGCGCAACCAGAAAAATGGCAATACGGAGGGGCGTCTCTTCGAGGTTGCCAAGCGCTTTATCCCGAAGAGCCTGCCGCTGACAGATTATCCGGAGGAGAGAGATACCCTGTGCGCCTGCGTATGGGGCGAGTCGGAATCCTTCTTCACCATCAAGGGAATCGCGGACGCCATCGCGGACACCCTTTTTGTACAGGTTGACTATAAACCGTCCCAGATGCCCTTCCTGCACCCATATCAGTGCGCGGACATCTATCTGGGAGAGAAGAAGATCGGCTATGTGGGCACCGTCCGCTATGAGGTCATGCGCCAGCTGAACTATCAGAGAAAGGCTTACATCCTGGAGCTTGACCTGCAGAGCCTTGAAGAAATATACGGAAAGAGACCAAAGTTCGAGCCCCTGTCCAAATTCCCGGATGTAAAGCGGGATCTTGCCCTGGTCATGGACAAGAAACTGACATGCGCAGAGGTGGAGGAGTGCATAAAGAGCAGCGGAAAGAACATCACCGACGTGACCTTGTTTGATGTCTATGAGGGGATCCAGGTAGCTCCGGGCAAAAAGTCCATGGCATTCACCGTCACATTCAGGCCGGGCGATGAGGAACTCACCGACAAGGCAGTCGACAAGGCAGTGGACAAGATCCTCAGGAAGCTGAAATTCACGCTGGACGTAGACCTTAGAGCGTAAGACCGGAAAAAACGGACTTACAGCCATCGCAGAATCGAGCGGCTTACAGGGAAGCAGAACATAAGCTTCTCAGTTGTATATGAGAACCAGACAGGCACCATCACGGAAGAGGGCAAGGAAGTGACAAGCGCGGATGCGGTTTCCTTCGGAACCCTGACATTCGGGAAGGATGACATCGACAAGACTCCAGCCGGATATGCTTACGCGAACGATGTGACCATCAAGGTCGCAAAGGACGGCACCGTAACATACGAGGGCGATGACCTGAAGTATGATGAAACGACCGGTATCTACTCACTTCTTGATGAGGCGATCAAGGTTGAGACCGAATCTGAGACGAATGAGTCCGAGACGGAGACGGAATCAGAAACTGAGGAAGTGACCGAGACGGAATCGGAGACCGAAGTCCAGACGGAGACCGAGAAGCATACCGAGACTGAGAAGCATACCGAGACCGAAACACATAAGGAAGTCAAGACAGGCGATAATGCTCCGCTGCTTCCGCTGTTCGGTACGATGGTCGTTGCAGGTCTTGCGGCAGTCGTTCTCGTGATGCGCAGGAAGAAGGATCGTTGTTGACAGATGAATATCGGAGTGCCATAATTGAGATATCAAAAGGGAACATACCTGGGGTGTGCGGCAGCTTCATTCATTTTTGAACCTACATTGACGTGAAAGGGTTTTCTATATTGTCGCGTGGATGTCATGCCGCCGGAGAGCGGAAGATTGATATACGTCTGCGATTACCCACCTTAGCATTCGCTAGGGAGTCAAAAAGTGGGGCACCGGCATTCTGGGATGTGAAAATAAGGGGGACGTGGCAACACGTCCCTTTTCTGTGTATAATAATTGTGAGTGTAAGCTGCCGCAAACTTCTGAAAATACGGCGGGTTATCCTATATCTGTAATATGGGGGAATTTCGGGAATGGAACTTAAGACTAGCGATTTCTTCTATGATCTTCCGAAGGAGCTGATCGCTCAGGATCCGCTGGAAGACCGTGCTGCGTCCAGACTGATGCTTCTGGACAGGAATACGGGAGAAGTGGGGCATCACATCTTCCGGGAGATCATTGATTATCTGAATCCGGGAGACTGCCTGGTCATCAATAATACGAAGGTGATCCCGGCAAGACTGATCGGGACAAAAGCGGATACCGGAGCAGCGGTCGAGGTCCTTCTTCTGAACCGCCTGAAGGACAGGGAGTCGACCTGGGAGACTTTGGTACGCCCTGGCAAGAAGATGAAGGTCGGAACGAAGGTTTCCTTCGGGGACGGGCTTCTGACCGGAGAAGTCGTCGACATCGTTGAGGATGGAAACCGTTACGTGAAGTTCACCTACGATGGGATCTTCGAGGAGATCCTGGACAAGCTGGGTCAGATGCCGCTTCCGCCTTACATCACTCACCATCTGGAGGACAAGTCCTATTACAACACTGTGTACGCGAAGTTCGACGGATCGGCGGCGGCGCCGACGGCAGGCCTGCATTTTACAAAAGAACTGCTGCAGCAGATAAAAGACAAGGGCGTGAACATCGCCCAGCTGACGCTGCATGTGGGACTTGGCACATTTCGCCCGGTCAAGGTGGAGAACATCGAGGAGCATCACATGCATGTCGAGCACTGCATGATCAATGAGGCTGCCGCGAAGATGATCAACGATACGAAGAACAGCGGCGGAAGGATCATAGCAGTCGGGACCACCTCCTGCAGGACGCTGGAATCTATGGCGAACGATGACGGAACCGTTCGGTCAGGAGAGATGGACACCGGGATCTTCATCTATCCGGGTTACAGGTTCAAAGTTATGGACTGTCTGATCACGAACTTCCATCTGCCGGAATCGACACTGATCATGCTGGTGTCTGCACTGGCGGGAAGAGAGCATATCCTGAATGCCTACAGGATCGCGGTCGAGGAGAAGTATCGATTCTTCTCGTTCGGGGATGCGATGTTCATCACAGATGATCTGACAAAGAGATCATAAACAATCGAGGCGGCAGGACCCGATGAAAAGAGTCCTGGCCGCTTGTGCATGGAGGAGGCAATGTCATGAAAAGGATCAAAGCAGAGATGACGGCGGCTGTTCTGGCGGCGGGGATGATCTTGCAGCCGGCAGTTCTTACTTATGCTGCGCAGACAGGCGAGGCAGGTAAGGAGCATACCTACATCATTGAAACTGGTGATGTCACCTGGTCAGAGGCGAAGGACAAAGCCATGGAAGCCGGCGGCTATCTTGTCCGCTTCGAGACTCAGGAGGAATATGAGCGGGTCCTGGGGATCATCCAGGAGAAGGGGCTCGGTAACTATTTCTTTCTGATCGGCGGCACCCGCAATCAGGACAGTTATGACTATCACTGGGTAAGGTCGGATGGATCCCTGGATGAGAGCGTCACGATCAATGATCCTTCTTTCTGGGCGACTGCAACAAACCAGTGGATGCATGGCGAGCCAAGTTTCACGGATGGAACCTACCAGGAGCCGTGTCTTGATTTCTATTACTATTCGGATGAAGGACGCTGGGTCTGGAATGACGTCCCGGACGATATCCTCAGTGTGGCTCCTTACTACAGCGGCCGGATCGCCTATATCATCGAGATAGGGGAAGACGAAGAACCGGCAGCTGAGGAACCGGTAAGCGGTGGAACGGATGTGCAGCCTTCCGTCAGTGCGGAAAACAGCCAGGGGACGGGTGTGCAGCCTTCCGGCAGTGCGGAGAACAGCCAGGGGACGGATGCGCAGCCTTCTGGCGCGAAAAGATTCAATCCGAATGCAATCGCAGGTTCCGATTCCGTGAATGGCACGGCTTCTCCCTCCGGCACCGCTTCTGCTTCCGCTCAGACGGATGCCGCTTCGGTTCTGAAGGATATCCCGGATGAGTTTTTCTTCTCAAGCGGGGCTGGGGCATGGGCAAGCACAATCTGGCTGAACGATGATGGCACATTCACAGGAACGTACGACGACGCTGACATGGGCGGCGAGAACGAACAGTATCCGGAAGGTGTGCTCTATTCTTCCAGGTTCAGCGGAAGGTTCAGCGATTTCACGAAAGTCGATGACTATACCTTCAGCATGAAACTCGCGGATCTCCGGTACACCACACCGACAGGAACTGACGCGACAGACGGCAGGAAACACTATTATTACACCGAAGCTCACGGGATCGCTGGCGGAGATACATTCTACCTGTATCTGCCCGGACATCCGGTCGATACGCTTCCGGAGGGGTATCAGTCCCTGCTGTTTTTGTATGATCCGGACCATCAGAATGCTGGTCAGAACATCAGCATCTACGGGATCTACAACGAAGCGACCGAAAGTGCCTGGCGCAATTCTGAGCAGCAGTAACGGAGCTAATGTATGAGAAAGAAAGTTTTCTGTCTGGCCGCTTTTGCGGCTGCTTTCCTGGCTATCCTTCCCGGAGAGTCTGCGTCTGCGTCTTCCCTGTCCTATGTGATGAACGCCCATAAGGACGAGATCATAACGGAATGCCGCAGGTATGGCATCTGGCCTTCGATCGTGGTCGGCATGGCAGGGGTGGAGTCCGGCGTCAGCTCGCTGTCGCAGCTTGGAGAGGGCTACAATAACTACTGGGGCCACACCTATTCACCGGTGATCGCTTCCAAGATCCCGGGAACGGGTCACGTCTTCGGAGCTTTCGCAGCTTATCCGTCTTTTATGGATGGGATCCGGGCCCACCTCATGTGGTTCTGGCAGAATGGCTATGGCGGCGTTCAGAGTGTTCTGAGGAATCTTTCCTCCACACCGGCTGACGCTTACTATGCGATCGTCTCAAGCGGCTACATGGCAAATACAGCCGGCTATGCGGAAGGAATCTTCCGGGCTGCTGCTGCAGTCGGAGCCGATGAATGGGACAGGGAAGCATTTCCGGATGGGCGGAAGTTCATCCCTTATATCGAGGGCCTTCCCTGCTCCGTAGAGGTCGGCGTGTATGATTATCCGGCTGACCAGTATAATCCCTATGTCGAATATGACAGGCTGCTGCCGGAGACGGCTTATCAGGAGGGAGCAGGAATGCTCAATGCGGAGATCGAAAAGGTAAGCATTGTTCCGCAGGATTCCGAAGAAGAAAAGAGTACGGACGGAGACATCGTGATCAGGCTGCCGGAAGCGGAGAGAGGACGGATATCCGATCACTGCAGGTAAAAAGGCGGTGCATCACTGGTGTCTGGCTCCGAATGTGATCGATCCGGCGGCAGTGCATGCCCGGCAGATGGCTCAGCCGCAGAAAAGCAAATATAAGAGGTGCCTATGAAAAGAAAAATCATCCCGATCCTGGTCTGTGCAGTTATCCTTGGAGCATGTCCGGCAGCTGCCGCAGACACATCATCGGTCTCGACCGGCAGGGCTGCAGGCAGTCTTGATCTGTTTCAGACGGAAGCCGATGCAGGGAACGGAGCAGCCGGAAAGACGGCTCCTGATGCTCCTTCGGGAGACAAGACCGTGATGGACGAGGAACAATTCCTTAGGGAACTTGCAGAGACAAGTGAAGGCCGTGCTGAGGCTGCGGCAAGATATACCGGTGCCGAGACCGCGGCAATGACGAATCAGGAGATCGCAGACATGAACCATGAGTGCTGCGAGACCGAGAGGGATCTGTATGAGAAGTACAAGGATGCCGCATTCGGGGACAGGAACCTTCAGTATCTCTGTGAACTATACATGAAAGGGCTGAAGAACCAGTTTGATGCATACGACAGCTGGCAGTCTGACGGAGACATCGCGGCATACAATGAGCTGTGGGATGCCGGATATAACAAGCGTGCGCTTGCTCTTGTTGAGATCGCGGATACTTACCAGTTGGATATCCCGGATCTTGATGAGATGCGGAGCGCTGCTGAGGATCTGAACGAGAAGGGTGAGGAGGAAGCGGTTACAGAACTTTCCTCCGAAGACATCCTGAAGGCTCAGAATGATCTCAATACCCTTGGCTTCCGGAACGAAGCCGACGGAAACTATGGAGCAAGAACAGCACAGCTGCTTCACAGATTCCAGGTCATGTACGGCTATGAACCTGCGGACGGAGTGCTTGACCAGGAGTCCCTGGCACAGCTTGAAGCAGAGGCATCCAAAGTGCTGCCAAAGGAAACGGAATCTGAAAGCGAGACAAAAGACTGACCGAAAAGAGAGAAGAGTATGAAATTCGGAGATATGCCATACAGCCGGATCGACATGGAGGCTGTAAGAAGAGATTTTCAGGACCTGAAGAAGCGTTTTACGGAAGCTCGGAGCGGTGAAGAACAGTTTCAGGTACACCAGGATTATTACAGGATCTTTGGTCACATCATGACCGAAGCGACTCTCGCTGAGATCCGCCATGATATTGATATGACGGATGAATTCTACAAGGCGGAGCAGGACTTCTACGATGCCAATATGCCTGAAATCGAGAACCTGAACGTCAGCTATCAGAGAATGCTTTTCCATTCTCAGTTCCGTCCTTATCTGGAGAAAAAGATCGGCAAAGTAGCTTTCCGGAATATCGAGCTGGCCATGAAGTCCGTCGATGAGAAGATCCTTCCGCTGATGCAGGAAGAGAACAGGCTGCAGTCCGGATACAACCAGCTGCTGGCGACCGCAAAGATCGAGTGGAACGGGGAGGTCCTGAACCTGTCCCTGATGAATCCATACCTTCACAGCTCCGACCGCAGCGTCCGTATTCGGGCATGGAAGAAATATTCAGAGTTCTTTGCGCAGCATCAGGAAGAGCTGGATGACTTCTATGACAGACTGGTAAAGTGCCGCACGAAGCAGGCTCAGGCTCTGGGCTATGAGAACTATCTGGGGCTTGGTTATCCGAGGATGATGAGAAACTGCTATGGCCGCAGCGATGTCGAGCAATTCCGCAGGCAGGTGAAGAGGGACTTCGTCCCGTTCGCTGAGAAGCTGCATGACAGACGCAGGCAGAGACTCGGACTGCCGGCGCTTCACTATGAGGATGAGGGAGTCTACTTCCGGAACGGCAATCCGGCTCCGGCAGGTACTCCGGAAGAGATCCTGGAAGCCGGAAGGAAGATGTACCGTGACCTTTCTCCGGAGACCGGAAGATTCATGGACTTCATGTGCGACAATGACCTGTTCGATGTGATCGGCCGGAAGACCAAGAAGACAGGCGGCTACATGACCTATCTGCCGGACTACAAGGCGCCTTTCATCTTCGCTAACTTCAATGGTACGAGCGGAGACGCCGACGTCATCACACATGAGTGCGGACATGCATTTCAGGGGTGGCTGGTCGCGGATGATCCGATCAGGGAGCATGCGGACATCACCATGGAGACTGCGGAGACTCATTCCATGTCCATGGAATTCTTCACCGAACCATGGATGAAACTCTTCTTCGGTGACAGGGCGAAAGATTACGTCGACATGCACTTCGAGGATTCCTGCTGCTTCATTCCTTACGGGACCATGGTCGATGAGTTCCAGGATATCATCTACGACGACCCGTCACTTGACCCGAGGGTCCGCAATGAAGTCTGGCGCGACCTGGAGAAGCAGTATAAGCCGCATCTCGATTATTCCGGCAATGAATATTATGAGAGGGGCGGTTTCTGGCAGAAACAGCACCACATCTATGACTGTCCGCTTTATTATATCGATTACTGCATCGCGCAGACAGATGCGCTCCAGTACAAGGTGTGGATGGACAAGGACTACAGGGAGGCCTTCAGCAGCTACCTGAAGCTCTGCAGGCTGTCTGCATCCGACTTCTTCACGGGGCTTGTGAAGCAGGTCGGACTTGTAGATCCGTTCGAGGACGGCTGCCTGAGGTATGTCGTGGGGCAGCTGGAGAAGAGCCTGGACCTGTGAGAGACAGTTTCGCCTGCAGGGGGTGTTCTGACACTTCCGGACTGTTCTGTGTGGAAACAGGAAGGGAATAGAGTGTGAGATGGAGGAAGATCGTTGAGCAGGATCGCAGTCGTAACAGGAGCATCGAGCGGGCTCGGGCGTGAATATGTCCGTCTGATCGGGCATCGTTCAATAACGCATCCAGTCGATCATATGGATGAGATCTGGGTGATAGCGAGAAGAAAGGAGAGGCTGGAGGCGCTTCAGAATGACGTCAGTACGCCGCTCCGCATCATAGCCATGGATCTGACAGACCCTGCGTCATATGGTCAGATCAAGGCCCTGTACGAGGCTGAGAAGCCTGATATCTCCCTGCTGGTCAATTCTGCAGGCTTTGGTAAGATCGGGAGTTATGCAGATATTTCAGACCGTGATGCGGGGAAGATGGTAGACCTGAACTGCAAGGCCCCGGTCCTGATGTGCCAGATGAGCATCCCTTATATGCATGCCGGGGCAAGGATCCTGAATGTCTGTTCAACGGCAGGATTTTCAGCTTTTCAGTATCTGGGGATCTACTGCGCGACCAAGTCTTTCCTGTACCGGTATTCCAGATCGCTCAGGGTGGAACTTCTAAGCCGTCAGATCTCGGTGACTGCTGTATGCCCTTACTGGGTGAAAGACACGGAGTTCATATCAGTTGCGGAGAAGAAAGATGCGGGGGCCGCAGAAGGAACATCCGGATGTGCAAAGGCGCCGGATCCCTACGGAAGTACTGGTGATCCGGGAACTTCAGGTACTTCCAGATATATCCGGCACTTTATCCTTGCATCGAAGAAGAAGAGTGTCGCAGCCTGGTCCATGGCGGATACCTGGCACCGGTTTGCAGTATCGACTCCAGGACCGGTGTGCACCCTGCACAGGATCTTTGCAAAGATCATACCGAATGAGCTGATGGCCGGCATCTGGGCCATCATCCGCAGAGTATAAGTGAAAAAAAGGCCGAAGCCAGTGATAGGCGGCCGGAAATAATATATGATGGAGGAATCTATTATGAAGAAAGATCTCGGATCACTTGCAGCACTTTTTCCGATGCCTGTTCTGATCATAGCAGCTTACGATGAGAATGGAAAGGTCAATGCGATGAACGCAGCCTGGGGGCAGATCTGCGATTATCACAAGATCGCTCTTTTCATCGATGAAGGTCACAAGACCACGCAGAATATCCTGAAGTCAAGGGCATTCACCGTTGCCCTGGCTGACAGAGACCATATGGACGCTGCAGATTTCTTCGGAATCGCAACCGGAAACAAGATGACGGACAAGTTCGAGCGGACCGGTTATCACGCTGTAAGGAGCGGGCACGTCAACGCTCCGGTCATCGATGAGTTCCCTGTCACCATGGAATGTGAGCTGGACGATGCATTCCAGAAAGATGGCTTCTACTGCGTGATCGGCAGGATCGTCAACACGGTCGCGGAAGAATCTGTCCTGAACGGGAAGGGAAAGGTCGACGTTACAAAACTTCACGCCCTTATGTTCGACCAGTTCCAGGCAGGATATTATGAGGTCGGTGAGAAAGCCGGAAACGCCTGGGCGGAAGGAAAGAAGCTCGCAGAGCAGTAAAGAATGCAGGAAGGAGAAAGCAGTGAAGAAGGTACTGGTGGCAGGATCGGCGGTTGTTGATGTGGTGATCCATGTGGATCATCTGCCGAAGCGGGGCGAAGATATCAACGTGTACGGTCAGGATATGTCGCTTGGCGGATGCGCGTATAACGTATCCGACTGCCTGAGACATTTTCAGGTACCTTTTATTCCTTTTTACCCGGTCGGTACCGGAGTCTACGGAGATTTTGTCCGTGCAAGGCTGAAAGAGCGTGGGATCGTCTCTGCTGCGCCTTCTCCTTCTTCCGGGAATGGCTGCTGCTACTGCCTTGTCGAGCCGGATGGCGAGAGAACGTTTATCTGCTATCATGGCGCTGAGTACCGGTTTGAGCCGGGCTGGTTCGATACACTGGATGCTTCCGGGATCGACTCCGTCTATATCTGCGGGCTGGAGGTCGAGGAGCCGACCGGGACCAATATGATCGGGTATCTGGAGAAGCATCCGGAATTCACTGTCTATTTTGCACCAAGCGCGAGGATCTGCAGCATCACGAAAGAGAAGATGGACAGACTGCTGGCGCTGCATCCGGTCCTGCACCTGAACGAGGACGAGGCGGCAAGGTTCACGGCAGATAGATTCGGGACAGCCGAAACTGCTGCAGATGCCGGAGATATCAGTTCCCGGGAGGAAGATCTGCGGCTGACCGCTGGCAGGCTGACCTCGCTGACACAGAATACAGCTATCATCACTCTTGGTTCCAGAGGGTGCTATATCGCATATCCGGAGGGAACCGGAGAGTATATTCCGGCATGCAGGCTTCCCAGGGATCACGGCGGAGACGCCATCGGCGCCGGGGACAGCCATATCGGCAGCATCATCGCCCTCAGAAAACTCGGATATTCCTTCAGCGACGCGGTCAGGCTTGCAAACAGAGTGTCAGCGGAAGTCGTGTGCACCGATGGAGCACTGCTGTCGGACGAACAATTTGAGAAGCTGGAACTGATCTAAGAAAAACAAGATTCTCTGCCTTGCAAAAAAGTCTGCCGCCGGCAGGCTTTTTTCGTCCTATAGGACAGAAAAAGGCGAACGCAGAAGCCTGTAAAGACTTCCTGCGTTCGCCGATGACCAGAAATCGCCGGAAAAACTGACTTCCTGTATTACGCTTTCTGTGCCTTGCTCCTGATCTTTCTCGCGTGAGCCTTCATCTTGATAACGGAGATGATGATCAGGACCACGATGGTAACGATGTAGGGCAGCATCATGACGATATCGACCGGTGCGTTGGTCAGCTGCAGCTGGTTTGCAACTGCGTCTGCCACGCCGAAAACGATAGCGCAGAACATGGCACCGATCGGGTTGCCGCCTACCATGGAGGAAGCGCAGAGGCCGATGTAGCCGCGGCCTGCAACCATGTTCTTGGTGAATGCGGAGGTGTAAGCCATCGACATGAATGCGCCGCCGATGCCTCCGAGAAGTCCGGAGATCGCCCAGGTCAGGAAGTAGGTCTTCGAGACGGAGATACCGACGGACTCAGCGGCGTTCGGATTCTCACCGACTGCACGGATGTGGACGCCTGTCTTAGAACGCTTGATGAAGATATAAAGGATGACTGCCGCCAGAATGGCTCCATAAGTCAGGATGTTCTGCTTGTTGAGCATAGGTCCGATGATGGGTACCTTCTTGAACGGTACGAAGATCTTAGGAAGGGTATCGGACTGGATCGTCATAGCGGAAGTTGACTTGTCGCCGGTCACGACGAACAGCATAAAGATCGTGCCGCCGGTGGAAGCCAGGTTTATGGCAATCTGAGCAAGCATCAGGTCAGCTTTGCCCTTTACGGTTGCAAGAGCGATCAGAAGGCCTACGACGACGCCTGCAAGGCACGCACCGAGGAAACCTACCCAGACGGACCCGGTCCAGCCGTTGACCATGACCCCGATCAGGGCGCCCCAGAGCATCATGGATTCGGCAGCCATGTTGAACAGGCCGGCCTTCTCACAGATCGCAGCGGAGAGGGCTGCAAAGATCAGAGGAGTGGAAAGTCTCAGCGTGGAGTAGAGAAATGCTCCGATTCTCATTAAGCTCATGCTTTCGCCTCCTTTTCATTCAGGTCTTTTCTGGCTGCATTGAAGATGAGTCTCTTCTTCCAGCCGGACAGGAACATCTCAGCCGCCACCAGGACGATGATGATACCCTGGATGATAGAAACAAATTCAGGCGGGATCTGGGTCTTGGTCGCCACAAGATCAGCTCCGTTTCTGATGTAAGCGATCAGGAAAGCTGAGATCGGGACAAGGATCGGGTTCTTGCGGGCGAGGACCGCGATCATCAGACCGTCGAAGCCATAGTTCGTGAGCGATTCCCATTTATAACGGGGGAACATACCCAGGATCTGGACCGCTCCGCCCATGCCTGCGAAGGAGCCGCCGATAATCTGAGCCAGAATGATGGTGGAGGTAACCGGGATCCCGATGTACTTTGCGAAGGTCGGGTTGATACCGACTGCACGCATCTTGTAGCCAAACGGCATCTTATAGAACAGGATGGCGACAAAGACGACGCAGGCGATCGCGATGAGGAGCCCGATGTGGATCGTGGTCCCCGGGATCATCTTCGGAAGCTTGACTTTGCTGCCCAGCTTGTAGGAAGCCGTGACTGCAGCACCCTGGTCCTTGATGACATTCTTCAGGATAAATGTGGTGAAGTACAGAAGGATGTAGTTCAGCATCAGGGAGATGACGCATACATCTGCATGGAAGACCTGGTCAGCGATCGCCGGGATCGCATTGGACAGCATGCCGGCAAGTGCGCCGACGATGATGCAGAGGATAATGCAGAGCCAGCCAGGTACACTGGTCTCCTTGAGGGCGATGGCAACGCATGCTGCGAGGCATCCTCCAAGGTTGACAGCGCCTTCGCCTGCCAGGTTGAACTTATTGATCGCATAGACGAAGCACATGCAGAGACCGGTGAAGATCAGCGGGATCATTCGTGTGAAGATGTCGCCGATGTGCTTCTTTGAGCTGAACGGTCCGGCGATGAAAAGGCCGATTACGTTCAGCGGATCATCAGAGATCAGTGCCAGAATGATCAGGGCGATGAGGTAAGCAACTGCGATCGCGATCAGGATTCTGACGATATCGAACGTGTTTTCAATTCTCTTCGTCTTATTCACAGCAGACCCTCCATTTCATCCGGCGTCATGGTCTTTATTCCAAGCATGTACTCGCCGAGCTCATCCTCGGAAACCATGTTTGCTTTCGGAAATGCTGCAACGATCTTTCCCTGTCTCATGACAAGAAGACGGTCGCTTACTTCGAGCACCTCGTTCAGATCGGCGGAGATCAGAAGAGAAGCGATATTCTGCTCACGCACCTGGCGGACCAGGTATTTTCTGATCATCTCCGCAGTACCGACATCGACACCGCGGGTCGGCTGGTTTGCCAGAACGAAGTTGGCACCGGAAGTGAATTCCCTTGCAACGACAACCTTCTGAATGTTGCCGCCGGAAAGCAGACGGATCGCTTCGGAGCGGTCATCGCAGGAGATCTCGAATTCTTTGATCAGATCGTCAGTGATCTTCAGGGCTTTCTTCTTGTCCATGAAGAGCCCATGCATGTTTTCCCTGCGCTCAAAGCGGTCTGCCATGACATTGTCCATGATGGACATGGTCGGGACGCAGCCGACAGTCATACGGTCCTCCGGAATGTTGGACATTCCGCTTTCGCGGATATCCGAGATCTTCCTTCCCGCAATGGACTTTCCGTTCAGAAGGATATCGCCGCCGTCAAAGCGCTGCATGCCGGAGATACAGTCGGAAAGGAAGCTCTGGCCATTGCCTTCCACACCTGCGATGCCAAGTACCTCGCCTTCCCGGATGGTGAAGGAAACATGGTCGAGGACCAGCTTTCCGGTATCAGACAGCTTCTCCAGGTCCCGGACTTCCAGGATCGGTCTTCCTGGCTTCGGGTCTGCTTTCTCAATCTTCAGAACAACGTCGCGCCCGACCATCAGGCGGGAAAGTTTGGCTTCATCGAGATCTGAGATAGGATAGGAGCCGTTGCAGTAGCCATGGCGCAGGATCGTGACATTATCACAGAGCTCCATGACCTCTTCCAGTTTGTGTGATATGAATATGATCGAATGTCCGTTTTCCTTGAGAAGCTTCAGCTGCTTGAACAGCTCTCTGGTCTCCTGAGGAGTCAGGACAGCGGTCGGTTCGTCGAGGATCAGGACTTTTGCACCTTTGGCAAGAGCCTTCAGAATCTCCACCTTCTGCATCAGTCCGACGGAAAGGTCGGCAACGGTGGCAGTAGCGTCGAGTCCGAATTCGTATTTGTCAGACAGGTCCTGAGTCATCTTTATGCATGCCGCATTGTCGACAAGGCCATGTCTTCTCGGCTCAATCCCAAGAGTAACATTCTGTGCCACCGTCATGGACGGTACCAGCATGAAGTGCTGATGGACCATGCCGACGCCCTTTGCGATCGCATCAAGAGGCGATGTGATCTTCACCTGTTTTCCGCCGACGTAGATCTTGCCCTCCTGAGCCTGCTCCATACCGAAGAGCACCTTCATGAGGGTCGTCTTGCCGGCACCGTTCTCGCCGACAAGGGCATGGATCTCACCTTCCATAACGGAGAAAGTGATTCCCTTATTCGCCACGAAGCCATTCGGATAGATCTTCGTGATGTTTTCCATCTTAAGGGCTTCTTTATGAGTTTCCATACGAGTCTCCCTTTGTTTTCTGTGTTTTTCTTGAAACAGGAAAGGGGCGGGACATCGTCCCGCCCCCGGAAATTACCTTATGGCTTATCGCTTATGGATTGACAGAGTCGATCAGAGCCTGATACTCATCATCCGATGCGAAATCGAAGTAGGACTTCGGGGTGATGGATCCGTCAGCGATCCCTGCCTCAGCCTTTGCGACTGCATCCTTGACTTCCTGCGGAACAACCTCTTCGTAGTAGTCGTTGTCAGCGATCCCGACAGCGCCTTCCTTGACGCCCATAGCTACGTTCTGACCCCATGCAGCATTGTCGATGTCCTTGAAGACATTAACAAGCATGGTCCCGACTTCCTTGGTTACGGAAGTAGCGATGACCTTTGCATAATCCGGGTTGTCGTTCTCGAATGCCTTGTACTGGTCGGAGTCAACACCGAGGGTCCAGATATCGCCGACTTCATTCGCAGCTTCGAAAGCGCCGGTGCCTGCGCCGCCTGCGATCGGGAAGAAGACGTCGACCATCTTGGCGGAGTTCTGAGTCTCGCAGAGTTCCTTCATCTTAGCGGAGTTGGACCAGTCGCCGACCCATGCGGTGGAAACCTTGATATCAGCGTTGTAGGACTGAGCGCCATCGATGTAGCCGGTGATGAAGTCCTTGATGACCGGATTCTCTACACCGCCGACAGCTCCGATCGCTCCGGACTGGGAAAGCCCTGCAGCAACGATACCGCCGAGGTAAGAAGACTCGTTCTGCTTGAAGTAGATGTAGAGCATGTTGTCTGCTGCAACTTCCGCATCGGAGTTGATATCGAACAGGATGAACTTGGTATCCGGATACTGGTCGGCGATCTGCTCAACGTTGTCCTGATAAGTGGAGGAGACGACCATGTAGTCGCATCCGTCTTCCAGAGCGTTCTGGATCAGCTGATCGTAGGTGGAAGCATCCTCGCCGGTCTCGATGGTATTGACATCGTAGCCAGCTGCGCGAAGGACATTCATTCCTTCTTCGCCGGAATCGTTGAAGGACATGTCGCCAAGCCCGGTGCAGACATAGGCAACCTTTCCGGATCCGGTGAAGTCAGCGGATGCTGCTCCTTCGGTCGAAGCTTCGGTCTCGCCTGCATATGCTGCAGAGCTGAGGACCATCGCAGCACCCATGGCAAGAGCTGTGATCATAAGTGATTTTTTCATAATGATTCCTCCTTTTTATTAAGGAAACTTAGTTTGTGGTGAAGCTGTTATGTAAGATGCGCCAAGGCGCATATTGCATACCTTTCGGCATTCCGGCAAAAGAGTATGAAAGCATACCTGTGCCGGCCCTCAGAGGTCAGATGGAGACGGCAGTTCTCAGCGCGACCTTCATCATATCCCTGAAGCTTGTCTGTCTGTCTTCGGAAGACATCGATTCGCCCGTGACCATGGAATCGGAAACCGTGAACATCGCGAGGGCACGCGCATGACCTTCCGCTGCATTACAGTAAAGCGCGTAGGATTCCATCTCCGAAGCAAGGACTCCCATGTCTGCCATCTTCTTCCACGGATCATTCGTGCGGTAGAAGACATCGGTGGAGTTGACCAGACCTACCTGATAGCGGACCTTTTCCTCATCTGCAACCTCGACCGCACGTCGAAGGAGCGGGAAAGAAGCGACCGCGCAGAACTGAGTCGGCAGCTGGAAATGTGCGCCGTAGTTACTGTCGGTGCAGGCGCCTTCCGCCATTACGATATCACCCAGCTTCAGATCCGGCTGCATGGCGCCGCAGGACCCGATACGGATCAGGTTCTTCACCCCGTAGAAGTGGATCAGCTCATACGTATAGATCCCGATCGACGGGATCCCCATGCCGGTAGCCATGACGGAAACTTTCCTTCCGTCGTAGGTCCCCGTGTACCCGAGTATGTTCCTGACCGAGTTGAACTGGACCGGGTCACTCAGAAAATTCTCCGCGATGAACTTTGCCCGGAGCGGGTCGCCCGGAAGAAGGACCGATTCTGCAATATCACCCATACTGGCGTTATTGTGAGGGGTTGACATAGACAAGCCTCCTTTTGCGAAATAGTAGTTAAAGTATAGCATATTGGATGGCAAATACAACCATACAGCAATTCTGGGAAGCTGAAAATCTGTCAGATATGACAAAGCCCGTACAGTGTATGAGTATGCTGTACGGGCTTTCATCTGTGTGTTTTCAGATTCCTTCCGGGAGTTTCACCGGAAGATCGCGTATACGATGAGCGTCAGGACGACATATATGGCGCATGGAAGGATATTCATGCGGATGATCTTTCCTTCTTTTCCGGTGACCCCTGCGGTCGATGATACGGCAACGACATTATGGATGCAGATCATATTGCCCATGGCGCCGCCGGCCATCTGAAGTCCCATGATGGACGCTGCCGGAAGCCCGAGCGATAAGGCTGTCTCATACTGCAGCGGTCCGAACAGGATCCCGGAGACTGTACAGGACCCGGACACGAATGCTCCGAAGACTCCGAGGATGGGCGACAGGACCGGAAATGCATGTCCGAAGATCCCTACCAGCGTGACGGAGATAAGCGTCAGCATTCCCGCAAGACCGGAGCGGTTCTCTGCCGAGCCTGTCATGATCTGGACCATCGCCATACCGCAGACAAGGGGAATCGCGATCTTCAGGAGCTGTTTCCCTGTCTTTTCAAAGACAGATCTCACATCTTCTGCCGTGATCTTCTTTCTGCAGGCGATCATGGTACCGACAGCGGTCAGAAAGAAGGGGATGATCCCTGGATTGTAGAGCGGGGCAAAACTGTAGTTCAGGCCTTCCACGCCGCCGATACGGCTGATGGATACCGCCAGGGAGGAAAGGACCTGTCTGAGCCCGAACGCCGGGACCCTGGTCAGGAGAAGCACGGCTCCGATGACTATGTAAGGAGTCCAGGCCCGGACCGCCATACCGTAAGTAAGACGTCCTGCCGGCTCTGCTGCTGACTTCGGGCCGGCTGCAGATCCGGAAAGGGACCCGGAAGATTCCGGAATCCTGTCTTTGTCAAATCTCCAGATGTACTTCGGAGTCAGGAACTTCTTCCTTGCGGCGACTGCCGCCGCAAGCATGGCAAAGGCTGCGGAAGCTATGGAGGCGAACTCCGGGCCGGCGAAAGTCCCGATCAGCATATACGGCACGATGAACAGAAGGCCTGAGAAGATGCTGAAAGGAAGCATCTCGGTCAGGCTCTTTCTGCGCCTTTCCTTCGAGCCGAAGATGACGACGACCGAAACGACCAGGACCGGGACCACGATCCCGGCGCACCCGAGATAGAGGACAGTCCTGGCGGTGACGGCCCTGCCGAACTGATCGATCGCGATGCCGCTCCTTTCAATCTGGGACGACAGGTTGACAATATTACTATTCATCGGGGTGCCTGCTGCCGCAAATGGGACAGGCGTGCTGTTTGAGATAAGTGCCACGGAGCAGGCCAGCGTGGGCGGAAAGCCAAGCCCGACCAGCAGCGGTGCGGCGATCGCTGCCGGTGTCCCGTAGCCTGCGGCTCCTTCAATGAAAGCTCCGAACAGATATCCGATGATGATAGCCTGCACTCTCGGGTCCGGCGTTACCTTATTGAACACTCCGGCGATCGTATCCATGGTCCCGGTCGCTCTCAGCGTGTTCAGGAGCAGGATAGCGCCGCCGATGATAAGGAGCAGATCAAATGCCTTGAGTCCGCCATAGAGACTGGAAGCAAAGACGCTGCCGAGGCCCATCCTCCAGACAAAGCATGCAAAGAGGAAAGTCATTGCGTATGAGATGACCAGTGCCTTGCCTGACGAAAAATTGAGACACATCATCAGGACCAGCGCTGTCAGAAATGGTGCTGCCGCCAGGATCACGGCCAAAGCCTGAGGAATCTGAGCTGACATAGGAAACCTCCCTGTTCTTCCTGGAGATGGAATAAATCTCCTTATTATGAGTATTCCCGAATATGGAATTTCTCCCCACATGTGGTATTATTGCCCTATGTGGAAACTTATTCAATGACCAGATCACGCAAAAAGTGGGTTATTCCACATTACGGGGCATTCTGGGGCAGAATCCGCGAAAAGTCAGGAAATGTGGAATACAGACAGAGAAGTGAGGATGAGAGAGCAATGATCAGTGTGGACAGAAGGGTGAGAAAGACAAAGAAAGCGATCCAGGATGCCTATTTCAGACTGCTTGCACAGAAGAGGTCCGAGAAGATCACGGTGGCGGAGATCACCCGGGAGGCGGATATCGACCGCAAGACATTCTACCTTCATTATGATTCCGTGCAGGACGTGATCCGCGAGTACACGGAGGCAAAGACCAGGGAAATCCTGAAGAGGCTGACCATGAAGAGCTTTTTCACCCTCAGGTTCGACAAGGAGATCTTTGCCAGGGAAGCGATCTCACTTGTCTCCGAGAATCTGTCCTTCCTGAAGATGGTGGCGGGGAGCCCGGACCTGGACTTCTTCTGGGAGACCGCCCAGGACACGTCGGTGGAGGTGCTGACTGAGATCTACGCCAGACATTCCAGTCTTCCGATAGCAGATCTCCGCATTCAGGTCCGGTTCTTCGTGGGAGGGGCTGCGGCGGCTTACCGGGACTGGCTCAAGGGGAGTATCCCATGCAGCCTGGAGCAGCTGTCAGAGAGGGTGACCGGGATCGCATTCACAGGGGTACAGAGTATCCTGAGAGGCTCGGATGAGGAGCCGTCCCTTTCCAGCCATTGACCCATGCTCATGCTATGGGATAAGATGGGAAAGACTGATGTTACTATTCACAGCCCTTCGCACTGGCTGCGAAGGGCGTATGAAAATGTACATAGTGCACAATCATGTGCGCGCGTACCGCCTGTGGCATAATAAAAGGGAAGAGAGTATATTATTATGAAACATCTGACACCGAAAAACCTTCTCCTGTGCCTGCTTGGCTCATTGATCTACTGTGCGGCATTCAATACGTTCATCGTGCCCTCCCACATGTATGCCAGCGGGTTCGTAGGGATCTCGCAGCTGATCGCAGGCTTTCTGGGAAAAGTCATCCATGTGAACTTCAACCTGCAGGCGCTCGTATACTTCTGTCTGGATGTTCCGCTGTTCCTGTTCGGAATGAAGGTCCTCGGGAAGAAGGCTATCCTGTTCACGTTCGTGATCGTTGCGGCTGAGACATTCTTCATGAGCATTATCCCGGTCCCGGAACACATGATGCTGAACAATGCTTTCGCAATGGCAGTTGTGGGCGGAAGCCTTGAGGGGATCGGGACCGCCATCACATTCCGCGGATTCGGGTCCTCAGGAGGGACCGACCTCCTCGGTATGATGCTGACGGAACGGTACCGAAAGCTGTCGGTCGGAAGGGTCAACCTGTTCGTGAACTTCTGTGTCTACATGTTTGCAGGGGTCCGGTACTCCTTCCAGATCGCTGTGTACAGTCTGGTGGCTGAGACATTTTCATCCATCATGATCGACCGCCTGCACAAGCAGAACAATCTGGTGACGGTGAACATCATCTCATCGCACTATGACGAATTCATACAGTTCATCAACAAGGACCTGGACCGCGGGGCAACGATCATGGATGCGACAGGCGCCTGGTCGGGCAGACCGTGCAAGGTCATCGTCGCCGTGCTCTCCGAGTATGAGCTGGGGCTTCTTGAGAAAAAGGCCGAGACGGTCGACCCGCAGGCGTTCATCTTCAGCAATCCGAGGACAAGCGTGCTCGGGGACTTCGAGAAGCGGCTGTCGGCAGGACAGTGACAAAAACACCCAGATGAAAAAGATGCACGGCAGACAGCCATCCCGGCGCAAAGCCGGACAGAGACCTTATCCCGAATGGAATAAGGACTGCAGGGGGCAGGAAAGACTATGAGAATCGATATCAGAAAACTGAGAGAAGATGCAAGGATCCCGGTCAGGGGAAGCCGCTCGGCAGCAGGGGCTGACCTTTACGCCTGCATGGATGAGGAAGAGGTCATCCTGAAACCGGGGGAGACGAGACTGGTTGGGACCGGGCTTGCGATGGCCATACCGGAAGGTTATTTCGGCGGCATCTTTGCCCGTTCGGGACTGGCCGCGAAGGAAGGTCTGAGGCCGGCAAACTGCGTCGGGGTCGTGGATGCGGACTACAGGGGGGAAGTAAAAGTCGCTCTGCATAATGATTCGGACCAGGAGCGAAAAGTAATAAATGGCGAACGGATCGCCCAGCTGGTCGTCCTTCCGTATCTCGAGACGGAATTTGAAGAAAAAGACGAACTGGACTCTACAGGCAGAGGAGAAGGCGGGTTCGGCCACACGGGAAAGTGAGCAGTCTCCCTCTGACGGATAGCCGGAAAAAGGTGATGAATATTGAATAGGACCAATTACCAGAAGAAGCTTGATGTTCTTCTTCAGCATATCGATGATGACAACAGGGCAGGCAGGAAGCCGCCAAGGCTGTTTCTTCACAGCTGCTGTGCCCCGTGCTCCAGTTATGTCCTGGAATACCTGAGCGATTACTTCCGGATCACGGATTTCTTCTATAATCCGAACATCGAGCCGGCGTCTGAATATCAGTACCGGCAGAGCGAGCTGATCCGTCTGATCGGGGAGATGCATCCGAAGTATCCGATCGATTTTCTGCCGGGCTGGTACGACACGAAGGTCTTTCACAGTGCCGTGAAGGGACTTGAGCAGGTCCCGGAAGGCGGGGAGCGATGCTTTGCCTGCTACCGGCTCCGCATGGAGGAAGCCGCCAGACTTGCTGCGAAGGGGGGCTACGATTACTTCACGACGACCCTTTCGATCAGTCCGCTGAAGAATGCGGAGAAGATCAACGAGATCGGAGAGGAACTGGAGAAAAAGTACGGTGTCCGCCATCTGCCATCCGATTTCAAGAAGAAAGATGGCTATCTGCGCAGCATTGAGCTATCGAAGGAACATGGGCTCTACCGACAGGACTACTGCGGATGCGTCTATTCGAAGGCACAGAGAGAACGGGAAAAATGGGAGAAGCTGCAGCAGTAGGCTGCGGGAGGAGGAAAGTATGGCACAGCTTTGGGGCGGAAGGTTCACGAAGAAGACCGATGACCTGGTGAAGAAGTTCAATGATTCCCTTCCATATGACAGAAGGCTGTATCCGCAGGATATCCGCGGAAGCATCGTCCATGCGACCATGCTCGGGAAACAGGGGATCATCTCCGATGAGGAGATGAGGGCGATCGTGAGCGGACTTTCCGGGATCCTTCACGACATCGACAGTGGAAAGCTTCCGTTTACGGATGAATATGAGGACATCCACAGCTTCGTGGAAGCAAATCTGATCGACCGGATCGGCGATGCCGGCAAGAAGCTGCACACCGGACGGTCCCGGAATGATCAGGTCGCCCTGGACATGAAGATGTATGTCCGCGATGAGATCTCAGAGATCCGGGAGCTTCTGAAGTCATTCCTTACAGAGGTCGTGACCGTCATGGAGCAGAACATCGATACGTTCATGCCTGGCTTCACACACCTGCAGAAGGCGCAGCCGGTCACCCTTGCCCATCATATGGGGGCATATTTTGAGATGTTCCGCCGCGACCGTGAGCGTCTGTCCGATATTGCGGAACGCATGGACCTGTGCCCGCTTGGTTCGGGAGCGCTTGCAGGGACCACCTATCCGCTGGACCGCAATTTCACTGCCCGCGAGCTCGGCTTCAATGGTCCCTGCCGGAATTCCATGGACGGTGTATCCGACCGTGATTACCTGATCGAGTTTCTGGACGCCCTGGCCATCTGCCAGATGCATCTGTCGAGATTCTCCGAGGAGATCATCATCTGGAACAGCAATGAGTACCGTTTCGTGGAGCTGGATGACGCCTATTCCACAGGCTCCTCGATCATGCCGCAGAAGAAGAACCCGGATATCGCCGAGCTGGCAAGAGGAAAGACCGGCCGCATCTACGGAGCGCTGGCCTCCATCCTGACTACGATGAAAGGGATCCCGCTTGCCTACGATAAGGACATGCAGGAAGACAAGGAGATGACATTCGATGCCATCGACACGGTAAAGACGGAACTGCCCCTGTTCACCGACATGATCCGGACCATGAGGTTCCGCCCGGAGATCATGGAGGCTTCGGCTAAGAATGGCTTCACGAATGCGACGGATGCTGCAGACTACCTGGTCACAAAAGGAGTGCCGTTCCGCGATGCCCATGGAATCATCGGAAGGATGGTCCTCTACTGCATCGACAAGAGCAAAGCGCTTGACGACCTCAGCCTTGAGGAATTCCGTCAGTTCTCCGAAAAGTTCGATGAGGACATCTATGATGCCATCAGTCTGAAGACCTGTGTCGAGAAGAGGCTTACCACCGGCGCCCCGTCCCATCAGGCAATGGTGGACGAGATCAGGGCCTGCAGAGACTACCTTGGCTGAAGAGAGATCTTTCCCGGGAAGGATACGGAGCAGGTCTGAAAGTGCCTGCTTACTTGACACAGCAATCGATTCGGTTTAGAGTTTTGGCATGCTATGCTGTTTTTGCGGACTGTATCTAAGCCACAGTCGTTCCGGATGATGGCAGGGCAGGGCTTTTCAGCGCAGCTGCTGCAGAAAGCCCGTAGTCTGAGGACTGTATATATATATATGAGGAGATCTTATTATGGAAAAACTCAGAGTCGGTATTCTTGGCGCAACCGGGATGGTCGGGCAGAGGTTTGTGACCCTGCTTGCTGATCACCCGTATTTCGAGATCACCGCTCTTGCGGCATCCGCAAGAAGTGCGGGAAAGACGTACGAAGAAGCTGTCGGCGGAAGATGGAAGATGGATACCGACATGCCTGAGTGCGTGAAGAACATGAAGCTTCTGAATGTTGCGGACGTGAAGACTGTCGCGGATCAGGCAGATATGGTCTTTTCAGCAGTCAACATGACCAAGGACGAGATCCGCAGGATCGAGGAAGAGTACGCGAAGACGGAGACTCCTGTTGTTTCCAACAACAGCGCTCACAGGTGGACGCCGGACGTCCCGATGGTCGTCCCGGAGATCAATCTGGAACATTTTGATGTGATCCCTTATCAGAGGAAGAGGCTTGGCACCAGCCGCGGCTTCATCGCGGTCAAGCCGAACTGCTCCATTCAGGCTTACGCTCCGGCGCTTGCGGCATGGAAGGAATATGAGCCCTGCGAAGCGGTCGTCACGACCTATCAGGCGATCTCCGGCGCCGGCAAGACATTCAGGGACTGGCCTGAGATGGTCGGCAACGTCATCCCGTACATCGGCGGCGAGGAAGAGAAGAGCGAGAAGGAACCGCTCCGTATCCTCGGTCATATCGAGAACGGCGTGATCGTCCCGGCAAAGGAACCGGTCATCACCTGCCAGTGCGTCCGTATCCCGGTCCTGAACGGTCATACCGCGGCAGTCTTCCTGAAGCTGAGAAAGAAGCCTTCGAAGGAAGAGCTGATCGACAGGCTGGTCCGCTTCGGCGGATATCCGCAGGAGCATCACCTTCCGTCCGCTCCGAAGCAGTTCATCCAGTACTGCGAGGAGGATGACCGTCCGCAGATCACGCTCGACGTGAACTATGAGCATGGCATGGGTGTCTCCATAGGAAGACTGAGAGAGGATACTCTCTACGACTGGAAGTTCATCGGAATGGCACATAATACCCTGAGAGGCGCGGCAGGCGGCGCAGTTCTCTGCGCAGAGACGCTGGTCTCACTGGGCTATATCGAAAAGAAATAAAACACGCATCCCTTTATGAGGGAAGGGTGTGTGAAAAAGGCTATGGCGCGGTTTCCCGTGACATGAGTCATGGGAGGAGTGCACTTAGGTTCAGATGGGAAAATCACTTTTTATAGCAGAAAAGCCGAGCGTTGCACAGCAGTTTGCAGCGACGCTCGGAGAATCTATGACCAGGGGAGACGGCTATCAGGAGTCGGAGCACCTGGTCGTCACATGGTGTCTCGGACATCTTGTCACGATGAGTTATCCGGAAGTCTACGACGAGAAGTACAGGAAGTGGAGACTGGAGACTCTTCCTTTTATCCCGAAAGAATATAAATACGAGATCATCCCTTCTGCACGGAAGCAGTTTGCCGTCGTGAAGAAACTGCTTAACCGGCCGGATGTGGAGCGCATCTATGTCTGTACGGACTCCGGCCGCGAGGGAGAATATATCTACCGCCTTGTGCGGCAGGAAGCTCACGTGACGGGAAAGGATGAGCGGCGTGTCTGGATCGATTCCCAGACGGAAGAGGAGATCAGGCGCGGCATAAGAGAGGCAAAGCCGATCTCTGCCTACGACAGTCTCGCTTCCGCAGCCTATCTGCGCGCGCAAGAGGATTATCTGATGGGAATCAATTTCTCGAGAGCCCTGACCCTGCGCTACGGAAGGTCTATGGCAAGTTATCTGGGAGAACGATACTGCGTCATCTCGGTCGGCCGCGTCATGACCTGTGTCCTTGGCATGGTCGTGTCCAGGGAGCGCGAGATCAGAAACTTCGTCGAGACGCCTTTCTACCGTGTTTTCATGAACGCTGAGGTGAATGCGGACGGCAATGTGTCCGGCCCTGTCTCTGATCCTGCGGGCTATATATCCGGCGCAGGGGCAGCTTCCGCTCCAAAAGTGCGGACGATCGCTGCCGAATGGCGTGCAGTCGAGGGCTCCAGGTTCTTTGGATCGCCTGCCCTTTACAGCCAGAACGGCTTTCAGAAACGCGAAGATGCGGAGGCTTTTGTGAAGGAGCTTTCCGGGGAGCCTCCTCTGACGGCGACTGTTGCGGCTGTCGAGAAGAAGAAGGAGAAAAAGAATCCGCCGCTCCTCTATAATCTTGCAGAGCTTCAGAATGAGTGTTCCCGTATGTTCCACATCAGTCCGGACCAGACCCTGAACATCGTCCAGGATCTCTACGAGAAGAAGCTTGTCACATATCCGAGGACGGATGCCAGAGTTCTTTCCACGGCCATATCCAAGGAGATCGACAAGAATCTGAAAGGCCTCCTTCACTTCGGACCTGCACAGCAGTATGCACAGGAGGCACTCGATGCCGGGAGATGGAAGACGATCGCCAGGACGAAATATGTCGATGACAAGCAGATCACGGACCACTATGCACTGATCCCGACCGGCCAGGGACTCGGGGCGCTGAAAAGCCTGAACGCAACCTCCTACGGAGTGTACTGCGTGATGGTCAGAAGGTTTCTGTCCATCTTCTATCCTCCGGCGGTCTACCGCAAGATCTCGCTGACTCTGGACGCAAAGGGTGAGAAATTCTTTGCCTCCTACCGTGTCCTCGAGGAAGAGGGCTACCTTGCAGTCATGAAGCGCAGAAAGCAGGCAGGGGATCCATCTTCCGCAGATCTTTCTTCCGGCGGGGACCTGCCGGATGCTGTATCTGAGCCGGGATCCGGAGATCCCGGCAAGAACATGCAGTCCCAGGGAGACTCCGGGGATCCATCCGCCGGCGGCAGCCAGACAGATCCGGTCCTGGGGGCTGCCATCGAGAAACTGAGGAAAGGACAGATTCTGAACGTCGCAAAGTATGAGATCCGGGAAGGGAAGACTTCCCCGCCGAAGAGGTATAATTCCGGCTCCATGATCCTGGCTATGGAGAATGCAGGACAGCTGATCGAGGACGAGGAGCTGCGCGAACAGATCAAGTCCAGCGGGATCGGGACATCTGCTACCAGGGCGGAGATCCTGAAGAAACTTGTGAACAACAAATACCTGCTGCTGAACAGCAAGACACAGATCCTTACCCCGACTCTTCTGGGAGAGATGATCTACGATGTAGTCCGCTGTTCCATCCGCTCCCTGCTCAATCCGGCTCTCACGGCAAGCTGGGAGAAGGGGCTTGGATATGTCGCCGACGGCAAGGTAACACCGGACCAGTATACCGAGACGATGGACGGTTATGTTGCAAAGTGGACAAATTACGTAAAAAGTGTGCATAATGAGGACCAGATGACACCGCTCTACGATCAGGCCGCCAGGTTCTACAAGGCGAAGACCGTGACCGGTAAAGCAGGAGGGTCCCATCCTTCCTGCTATAAGAAGAGCGGGTCCGGAAGAAGGACAGCAGCTTCCGCATCCGGCAGGGCTTCTTCTGCAGGGAAGACGACGGTATCAAAGAAAAAAGACTAAGCGGAATCGATCGTGAAAAGGGGGATATGATATGGAACAGTGCAGGATCGAGAATCTCTATGATATGCAGCAGACGATCGCGAAGGATATCTTCGAAGGAGTGACTTATCCCTGGGAAGTGCTTCCGAAGATCCATGACTTTATCCTGGAGCTCGGAAAGACACTCGACCCGGAAGAATATGAGCACAGAAAGTATGGAGAAGACGTCTGGATCCACAAAAGTGCCGTTGTCTTTGACAGCGTCTATATCCACGGCCCGGCCATCATCTGCAGGGATGCGGAAGTCCGCCAGTGCGCATTCATCCGCGGCAATGCGATCGTGGGGGAACATGCGACCGTCGGCAATTCGACCGAGCTCAAGAACGTGATCCTCTTTAATCACGTGGAAGTTCCGCACTACAATTATGTAGGCGATTCCGTCCTTGGCTATTACGCTCATATGGGGGCCGGAGCCATTACTTCCAATATCAAGGCAGACCGGAAGAACATCGTCATCCGTGACGGCGGACACGAATATGTTACCGGTCTCCGCAAGATCGGGGCAATGCTCGGCGACCATGTCGAAGTAGGCTGCAACACCGTCCTGAACCCAGGCACGATCGTTGGAAGATACACGAACATCTACCCAGTTAACAGTATCAGAGGAGTGGTCCCGGAGCACAGCATCTACAAGGCAGCAGACAGGATCGTCAGAAAGAATGAGGAATAAGGGACGGAAAATATCGGATTCAGTTCCCTGATCAAAACTTTGTCGCGCGGATTCCCGTGACGGAAGTCTGAGGAGGAGCGCAACATAACAATATCACGACGTCGTGGGCTCATACCCGCGACAAAGTTTGAAGCCTCCGGCATCATTAACTTTACAAGGTTAGGTAATACAGGAAATGTCAGATAACTACGACGCTAGTTCCATACAGGTCATCGAAGGGCTGGAAGCGGTCAGACGCCGTCCCGGGATGTACATCGGAAGTACATCCAGGCGCGGCCTGAACCATCTGGTCTATGAGATCGTCGATAATTCGGTGGATGAGCACCTTGCGGGCTACTGCTCCGAGATCCAGGTTACGCTGAACGCTGACGGGAGCTGTACCGTCAAGGATAACGGCCGCGGTATCCCGGTCGGGATGCACAAGATGGGGGTCTCCGCCGAGCGTGTCGTCTTCACGACGCTCCATGCAGGCGGCAAGTTCGATTCCGGAGCATACAAGACTTCCGGCGGACTTCACGGAGTCGGCTCGTCTGTTGTCAATGCGCTTTCTGACTGGATGGATGTCCAGATCTCACGGGAGGGAAAGACCTTCCACGACCGCTACAGGAAAGGCAAGCCGGACATGGAACTCGAGAAGGGTCTGCTGCCAGTCATCGGAAAAACGAAAGAGACAGGGACCACTATCTCATTTCTTCCTGATCCGGAGATCTTCGAGCAGACGACGAGGTTCTCATCATCGGAGATCAGGAGCAGGCTGCATGAGACTTCCTATCTGAATCCCGACCTTACGATCATCTTCCGTGATCTGAGGGATGACAGGAACGAAGAGACCACCTTCCGCGAGCCGGAGGGGATTCTTGGCTTCATCCGCGATGTCAACAAAAACAAGGAAGCTGTCTGTGAGCCTGTCTATGTTAAAGGAATCTCCGACGGGATCCAGGTAGAGATCGCTCTGCAGTATGTGAACGAGTTTCACGAGAATATTCTCGGTTTCTGCAACAACATCTTCAATTCCGAGGGCGGTACCCATCTGACAGGATTCAAGACTGCGTTCACGACGGTCATGAATTCCTATGCCAGAGAGCTCGGGATCCTTAAGGAGAAGGACCCGAACTTCACCGGTGCCGACATCCGGAACGGCTGCACCGCCATCATCTCGATCCGTCACCCGGATCCGAGTTTTGAGGGACAGACCAAGACGAAGCTGGACAATGCGGATGCGGCAAGAGCCGTTGCGAAGGTCACTTCCGACGAGCTCACTCGGTACTTTGATAAGAATCTGGCTTCCCTGAAGGAAGTCCTTATGTGCGCGGAGAAGGCCGCAAAGATAAGAAGAACAGAAGAGAAAGCCAGGACGAATCTGCTTACAAAGCAGAAGTATTCCTTTGATTCCAACGGCAAGCTTGCGAACTGCGAGAGCCGTGACCCGAAGAAGTGCGAGATCTTCATCGTCGAGGGAGATTCCGCAGGCGGATCTGCCAAGACCGCCCGGGACCGGAACTTCCAGGCGATCCTTCCGATCAGAGGAAAGATCCTGAACGTCGAGAAGGCTTCCATCGACAAGGTCCTTGCCAACGAAGAGATCAAGACCATGATCAATTCCTTCGGCTGCGGGTTCTCGGAAGGCTACGGCAATGACTTCGACATCACAAAGCTCCGCTATGACAAGATCATCATCATGGCGGATGCCGATGTCGACGGAGCCCATATCTGCACCCTGCTCCTTACCCTGTTCTACCGTTTCATGCCGGACCTGATCTCCGAAGGGCATGTCTACATCGCCATGCCTCCTCTCTACAAGGCGATCCCGCAGAGAGGACAGGAGGAATATCTGTTCGATGACGAGGCGCTGGCAAAGTACCGCAGGAAACATTCCAGGAGTGCGTTCACTCTGCAGAGGTACAAGGGACTCGGCGAGATGGACCCGGAGCAGCTCTGGGAGACGACCCTGAATCCTGAGACCAGGACCATGAGAAGGGTCGAGATCGAAGACGGAAGACAGGCATCGGATATCACAGCGCTGCTGATGGGCAATGATGTCCCTCCGCGCAAGGAATTCATCTACGAACACGCAAGGGATGCGGCTCTGGATGTATAAGACATAGCACAGGCAGTTTGACCAGGAGATACAGTTTCAGATGGCACAGGAAATCATTCAGACAGAATACAGCGAGATCATGCAGAAGTCCTACATCGACTATGCGATGAGCGTTATCGTTGCCAGAGCACTTCCGGATGTAAGAGACGGCCTCAAGCCGGTCCAGCGGAGGACTCTGTATGACATGTACGAGCTGGGGACACGGTACGATAAGCCCTACCGGAAGAGTGCAAGGATCGTCGGCGATACGATGGGTAAGTTCCATCCGCATGGGGATTCTTCCATCTACGGAGCGCTGGTCGTCATGGCGCAGGACTTCAAGATGGGCCTGCCGCTTGTGGACGGTCATGGCAACTTCGGCTCCATCGAAGGGGATGGTGCGGCTGCCATGCGTTACACGGAGGCAAGACTGCAGAAGATCACCCAGGAAGCCTTTCTTGCTGACCTTGACAAGGATGTGGTCGACTTCGTCCCCAATTTCGATGAGACCGAAAAAGAACCGGCAGTCCTGCCTGCCCGTATTCCCAACCTTCTGGTCAATGGTTCCGATGGCATCGCCGTCGGTATGGCGACGAGCATCCCGCCCCACAATCTCGGAGAGGTCATCGATGCGACCATAGCTCTGATCAAAGACTCCAGCCTGACGGACGAAGAGCTGATGAAGTATGTGAAGGGGCCGGATTTTCCGACCGGCGGCATCGTTGTCAACAAGGATGAACTGGCTGAGATCTACCGGACCGGTACCGGAAGGATCCGGATCCGCGGCAAGGTAGAGGTCGAGAAGGTCCCCCGCTCCGAGCGCCAGAGACTGGTCGTCACGGAGATCCCGTACACCATGATCGGCATGGGGATCGGGAAATTCCTGAATGACTGCGCAGCGCTTGCCGACAGCAAGGCAGGTTCCGATATCTCGGACATCTCCAACCAGTCCTCCAAGGAAGGCATCCGTATCGTCCTCGAACTGAGGAAAGGGGCGGACCCTGCCTATATCGAGAAGCTTCTCTATAAAAAGACCAGACTTGAGGACACGTTCGGCGTCAACATGCTTGCCGTTGCCGACGGAAGGCCGGAAACCCTGTCTTTGCACAGACTTCTGGAAGCCCACATCGACTTCCAGTTCGAGATCGCGACAAGGAAGTACAGAAACCTTCTCGATTCTGAGATGAAGAAGAAAGAGATCCAGGAAGGTCTGATCCGGGCTGTGGATGTCATCGACCTGATCATCGAGATCCTCCGCGGGTCGAAAGACCGGAAGATGGCGAAGGAATGCCTGGTCGCCGGCAGGACGGAAGGCATAAAGTTCAAGACTCAGAAGTCGAGAAATGCGGCAGCGAAGCTTCATTTCACCGAGGCCCAGGCAGACGCCATCATGGAGATGAAACTGTACCGCCTGATCGGTCTGGAGCTGGATACCCTGGAGGCAGATTACGGAAAGACCCTGAAGAATATTGAGACCTACAGCGATATCCTCAACAATTATTCTTCCATGGCCAGGGTCATCATCAGAGAGCTGGAAGGATACAAGAAGGAATATGCCCATCCGCGTCTGACCGAGATCACCAACAAGGATGCCGTGGTCCTGGAAGTGAGAAAGGCAGAGGCTTTCCCGTGTGTCTTCCTTATGGACCGCTTCGGATATGCAAGGACTGTCGATGAGTCCGTGTATGAGAAGAACAAGGAAGCCGCGGATTCCGAGAACCGGGTCGTGCTTCACTGTATGAGCGACGCGAAGCTTGTGATCTATACGGATGTCGGAAGACAGCACATCCTGAAAGCGGAGGATGTTCCTCACGGCAAGTTCCGCGACAAGGGGACACCGATCGATAACCTGTGCAATTATGACTCGAAGGAAGAACTCTACATCGAGGTCCTGCCTCTGACGGATATCGTGAACATGAAGCTCATGTTCGTGACCGAAGGAGGATACATCAAACAGGTGGAAGGCTCCGAATTTGATGTGGCTAAGCGAACGGTTGCGGCGACGAAACTCGACGACGGTGACCGGCTTCTGTCCGTCCATCTCGTGCATTTCCGGACGACCATGGTACTGCACACTGCAAACAATTATCTGCTGAGGCTCGATGAAGATGATGCGCCGCTCCAGAAGAAGAATGCAAGAGGTGTGAAAGGGATCGCTCTCGGAGAAGGAGATAAAGTCGAGAACGTATGGTATCTCGAGGAAGGAGCTCCGACTGAGGTTACGATCGATGAGAAGACGGTCTCCCTGAACCGGCTGAAGATCGCGCTCAGGGGCGGCAAGGGAACAAAACTGCGGAGATGAGAGCGGATTTTTCCTTTCTTTCATGCCTTTTCCGTCAAAAAAGATCCTGAAAAGCCTTGAAATCTATATCTTGTAGTGTTACAGTATGAGCGGTAATAGATAACTGTCGACGAAGAACGGGTTGCAGAAACCCGTTCTTCTTTCGTGTAAGGGAAATTATGAATGAACAAAGCGTCATACGAAAAGAGAGCTGAGCAGCTTCTTCTTCCGATCGTGGAGGAAAGAGGGTTTGAGCTTGTAGATGTCGAATTTGTCAAAGAAGGCGGCACCTGGTATCTGCGGGCATATATCGATAAACCCGGAGGAATCAATGTTGACGACTGCGTGGATGTAAGCCATGCTTTCGAAGCTGAGCTCGACCGGGAAGACTTCATAGCGGAATCCTATGTGCTTGAGGTTTCATCGCCCGGACTCGGAAGGCCTCTTAAGAAAGAAAAGGATTATATCAGGAATCAGGGCAAGAGGGTCGAGATCCATCTTTTCCGCCCTGTAAGGCATGAAAAGACCTGGGAAGGTGTTCTCACGTCCTGGGATGAAGATACCGTGACGATCACGACTGATGAAGAAGAGGATGTCACGTTGGAAAGACCGGATATATCGCTGATCCGGGAAGCAGTTGAGTGGTAACCGGTGACCATAGGGAATTCTGTTTTGGAGGCAGAAGGAAGATTATGAACGACGAATTATATGATGCACTGCAGTATCTTGAGAAAGAGAAGAACATCGATCCGCAGGTGATGATGGATGCCATCAAGACTGCTCTGAAGACTGCCTGCGAGAAAAACTTCAGTAAAGATGCTCATCAGGCTGACCAGCGTCCGGGCGCAGAGCAGAAGCCGAAGCTGGATGTGTACGTAGATATGCAGCCGGAAAGCAGGACGCTGAAGGTCTACCTCCGCCGCAAGGTCGTCGAGACGGTCACCGATCCGCTTACCGAGATCTCCCTTGCCGATGCGCAGATGAGAAGCGGCAAGAATGAGCTGGGCGATGTGGTCCTCGAGGAGGTCAATTCCAGGGAGTTCAACCGGATCGCCATCAAGTCCGCCAAGGACGTCATCATGCAGCAGATCCGTGAGGCTGAGAGAAAGAGTCTGTACGCTGATTACTACGATAAGGAGCACAAGGTCATCACCGGCAAGGTACAGCGCTATGTCGGCAGGAATGTGGTGATCAATCTCGGAAAACTGGATGCTATCCTTACCGAGAACGAGATGATCAAGGGAGAGACATTTTACCCGAATCAGAGGGTCAAGGTGTATGTGGTCCGTGTGGAGAATGCCAGCAAGGGACCAAGGATCATCCTTTCCAGAAAGTCACCGGACCTTGTCAGGGCTCTGTTCGAGGAGGAAGTTGCCGAAGTTGCGGACGGGACCGTCGAGATCAAGGCGATCGCACGCGAGGCAGGCTCCCGTTCCAAGATGGCTGTCTGGTCCAACGTGGAGGAAGTCGATGCGGTCGGCGCATGTGTCGGGCAGAACGGAAGCCGTGTCGCGGCAGTCGTCGACGAGCTCGGCGGCGAGAAGATCGATATCGTATCATGGGATGAGAACCCGGCTTACTTCATCGAGAATGCACTGAGCCCTGCCAAGGTCGTGACGGTTCTGGTCGACGAGGATGACCGGGCTGCAAAGGTCGTCGTTCCGGACTACCAGCTTTCCCTTGCGATCGGCAAGGAAGGACAGAACGCGAGACTTACAGCAAGGCTCACCGGCTACAAGATCGACATCAAGTCCGAGACCCAGGCCATCGAATCCGGAGAGTTGGAAGCATTCCAGCAGGAATATTACGAGGATGAAGAAGGCGATGATTATGAAGGGGACGGCGATGAGCTGTACCAGGATGATGGTCTGGACTTCGGTGAAGAAGACGGCGGATACGATGATGCCGCCCATGAAGACGGACAGGATGTCCTGCCGGAAGACGGAGAGATGTCCGAGGATCCGCAGCAGTAAAGAAAGTCATCCACACACGATTCAGGTCGGGGGTATATGGCACAGATAAAGAAGAAACCGCTCCGCAGATGTGCGGGCTGCGGATCTATGAAAGAGAAGACGGAGCTGATCCGGGTAGTAAAGACGGAATCAGGTGAGATAAAGATCGATCAGACCGGGAAGGTCAATGGCCGGGGCGTGTACCTGTGCAAGGATCCGGAATGTCTTCGGAAGGCACGAAAGAGCAGGGCTCTTGAAAGAAGCCTGAGATGCAGCCTGCCGCCTGATGTGTATGATGAGTTAGGGAGGCAGCTGGATGGCGGATGATAAGAAGGTCCTCTCCTATCTGGGACTGGCAAGAAGGGCTGGCAAGACGGCCTCGGGAGAGTTTCAGACTGAGGAATCGCTGAAAAAAGAGAAGGCAAGGCTCGTGATCATCGCGTCAGATGCCTCAGACAATACAAAGAAAAAATTTGGAAACATGTGCGCATGGCACCATGTCCGGATGGTTATATTCTCGGATAAGGCCACACTGGGATCCTGCATAGGCTGCGGCAGTCGCTCCAGCATTGCACTTACGGACCCGGGACTGGCGGATGCGGTTGCAAAGGCACTTGGACAGGAAACCGATACGGAGCGGAGGTATTGAATTGGGTAATAACAAAGAGAATGAAACAGGAGAGCAGAAAGCGGGCCAGATGGGTCAGGAAGCCGCTCCGAAGAAAAAAAGGATCGTTGCGGTATTCCGTCCTCAGAACAGCAGAAGCGGCATGATGCCGAGAAGACAGGGACAGAGAACGGAAGGGCAGAAGGACAGACCGGCCCGTCCTGCTTCAAGGAGAAGGCCAGGCGAGGGACAGGCTCCGGCTGCAGCAGCCGCAGAGCGGGCTGCCAGAAGACCGTCAGCCTCCAAACCGGCCTCTGCAAGACCATCAGCAGACAGCAGAAGTGAAGCCGGGACAAGACCGTCTGCAAAGCCGGCGCCAAAGCAGGCACCACAGGCGGCTGCTCCAAAGCCGAGAGTGCATTTCCGCGGAGCTCTGACTGGTTCCCGCACGGCGGAAGATCTGCTGAAGGAAGGGGCAGGAAGCTCCATCGCAGCTCAGCAGGCCAAGGCACAGATGAAGGCGGATGAACGTCCGCTCTCGGAATCTGCTACCAGGAAACCGGAGGAAGAGGCGAGGATCGCCGCTGAGAATGCCCGCCAGGAGGCTGCTGCAAAGGCAGCTGCTGCAAAGGCAGCTGCGGAAGAGGCAGCAAGAAAGGCAGCGGAAGCTGAGGCTGTGAAGGCTGCTGCGGAGGCTGCAAGAAGGGCTGAGGCAGAAAGAGCAGCTGCAGCGGAGAAGGCACAGCAGGAGAGACAGCAGCGGCAGACACAGGAGGGGCAGAGATCCCAGGCTCAGTCTGGTGAACGCCGTGAGCGTTCTGACCGCGGCGAAGGCAGAAGACCTTCTTCCCAGGGAGACCGCGGAGGATTCCGCAGAAATAGCCAGACTGGCGACAGAACAGGCACAGGCAATGGCGGACGTTCCTACGGACAGGGCAGGAGCCAGTCTTCTGACAGCAGAACAGGCAATAATGGCCGTCAGGGATCCTCCTTTGCACGAAGGGACGGTTCCGCTGCAGGCGGCAGGACCGGTGACCGCACAGGTACAAAGACCGGAGGATTCTCCGGCGTCAGGTCGGGCGGATTTACCGGCAGAGGCGGCGCCGCTGCGGGTGCAGGCCGTCCGGATGCTCCTGGCAAGAGTTCTTTCGGCAGAAAGACCGGGGATGGCAGGAGAACTGCAGGGTTCGGAGACAAGAATTCCGATAAGACAAGAAGCAGAGGCAGAAGCGAGCGAGACAAACAGAAGGATAAGTACAATCGGTTCGATCAGGATGACAGAGTCGTCACTTCCAGAAAGAAAAAGGATCCGAACCGTGCAGGCGCTTTCCACAGGCCGGAGCCGGCTGCGGCCCCTGTCGAGGAAAAGATCAAGACGATCACCCTTCCGGATGTTCTTACGCTCCATGAGCTGGCTGACAAGATGAAGATGCAGCCGTCTGCTCTGATCAAGAAGCTGTTCCTGCAGGGCAAGATGGTTACCGTAAACCAGGAGCTGACCTATGACGAAGCGGAAGAGATCGCCGTTGATTACGATATCCTCTGTGAACATGAGGTTAAGAAGGACCTGATCGCAGAGCTTCTGCAGGATCAGGAAGATGCTCCTGAGACACTTGTTCAGCGTCCGCCGGTTGTCTGCGTCATGGGTCATGTTGACCACGGCAAGACATCTCTGCTGGATGCGATCCGCAATACGCATGTAACAGACCGCGAGGCAGGAGGGATCACACAGGCGATCGGTGCTTCCGTCATCGATTACAATGGAAGAAAGATCACCTTCCTCGATACGCCGGGCCATGAAGCCTTCACGGCCATGCGTATGAGAGGCGCGAACTCGACCGATATCGCCGTCCTGGTAGTTGCTGCAGATGACGGTGTCATGCCGCAGACTGTGGAAGCGATCAACCATGCAAAGGCAGCGAATATCGAGATCATCGTTGCGATCAACAAGATCGATAAACCAAGTGCAAACATTGACCGCGTCAAGCAGGAGCTGACCGAGTACGGCCTGGTCGCCGAAGACTGGGGCGGCAGCACCACTATGGTCCCGGTCTCTGCCAAGACCCATGAAGGAATCGACGATCTGCTGGAGATGATCCTGCTCACATCCGATGTTCTCGAGCTCAAGGCTAATCCGAACCGTCGTGCACGCGGACTTATCATCGAAGCAAAGCTGGATAAGGGACGCGGTCCTGTGGCTTCTGTCCTGATCCAGAAAGGTACCCTCCATGTCGGAGATCCGGTCAGTGCAGGATCCAGCTTCGGTAAAGTCAGAGGCATGGTGGATTCCAGAGGACGCGAGATCAAGGAAGTCGGACCGGGATTCCCGGCAGAGATCATTGGTTTCTCGACTGTACCGCAGGCCGGCGAGATCCTGATCTCCCAGGATTCCGAGAAAGAAGCTAAGTCTTACGCTGAGACATTCATCTCTGTCGAAAGGGAGAAGATGCTTGCGGAGACCAAGAGCAGGATGTCGCTTGACGATCTGTTCAGCCAGATCCAGGAAGGCAGCCTGAAGGAACTGAACCTGATCGTGAAGGCTGATGTGCAGGGATCCGTGGAAGCTCTGAAGCAGAGTCTGCTGAAGCTTTCCAACGATGAGGTCGTCGTGAAGATCATCCACAGCGGAGTCGGAGCCATCAACGAGTCCGATGTCACCCTGGCAGGAGCTTCCAATGCTATCATCATCGGCTTCAATGTACGTCCTGATGCACTGGCAAAGTCCACGGCAGACCATGAGGGAGTTGAGATCAAGCTCTACAAGGTCATCTACGATGCGATCAATGCGATCGAGAACGCCATGACGGGTATGCTGGAACCGGTCTATGAGGAGCAGGTCACCGGACATGTGGAGGTCAGGATGATCTTCAAGGCTTCCGGGGTCGGCAACATCGCTGGTTCATATGTGCTCGACGGTATCGTGGAGCGCGGTTCGAAGGCAAGGATCACCCGCGAAGGAAAGCAGATCTTCGACGGCAGCATCGCTTCCCTGAAGAGATTCAAGGACGACGTGAAGTCTGTAAAGGCAGGCTACGAATGCGGCCTTGTATTCGACGGCTTCAATGAGATCCAGGAAGGCGACCAGGTAGAGGTCTACAAGATGGTAGAAGTCCCGAGAGAGCAGATCCAGGCAAAGAAGGAAGCTGAGAAGAAGGCTGCCGAGAAAGCAGCAAAGAAGGGCGAGGCCTGAAGCATAACGGAACATGATCGCTCTGCGGGGCTTTCCCGCAGAGTATGAGCTTAGCCGCGGCGGCGGCCTGCCGCAGCGCAGGTCCGCCGCTTTCGTCATATTGTGGGAAGCGCCGGAAAAGGCTTTTCCACTATAAGGGCATAGATAAAGGATAGCAGCAATGAGAAAAAACAGTATCAAGAATATCCGGATCAATGAAGAATACCGCAGGGAGATGCAGGCCATCATCCAGCGGGAGATCAAGGATCCGCGTGTCCATCCTATGACTTCCGTAACCGGCGTCGAGGTTGCACCGGATCTCAAGACTTGTAAGGCCTATATATCCGTTCTGGGTGATGAGGATGCGCTGAAGGAGACCGTGAAGGGTCTTACTGCAGCCGAAGGTTTCATCCGTCATGAACTTGCCCGTACGGTCAATCTCAGAAACACTCCGGAGATCCGTTTCATAGCGGATGATTCCATCGCTTACGGCGTGAACATGTCGAGGAAGATCGATGAAGTCATCGCCCACGATGACGAAGTAAGAGAACAGACCGGAAGAGTCTATGAGGGACCGGAGGACGGAGACGGCCAGCCTGACGACGGGGAAGGAGAAGAGGAATGATCAGCCTTGACGAGCAGCTGAAGGATGTGAAGACAGCAGCGATCGCAGGGCACATCCGTCCGGACGGAGATGCATTCGGAAGCTGCATGGGCATGTATCTTTTCCTGAAGAGATATTATCCCGGGATCGATGCGCATGTTTATCTGGAGGGGAATTTTTCACCTTCCTTCCGTTTTGTGAGCTGTTCGGACAGTATCATTACCGACTATCCGGACAGGGAGCCGGTCGATCTGTTCATCTCCCTTGATGTTTCAGCCATCGACCGGTTCGGCGGCGCCCAGAAGTACTTCGATTCCGCCAGACGCACTCTGGTGATCGACCACCATATCAGCAATCCGCTCTTCGGAACGGTCAATGAAGTCCAGGCAGATGCCAGTTCCACCAGTGAACTGGTCACACTCCTGATCGGGAAAGAACGTCTGACGCCGGAGATCGCAGAACCGCTTTACATGGGCATCGTCCACGATACAGGTGTCTTCCAGTATTCCTGTACGAGCAGCCGCACCATGATGGTCGGAGGGTGGCTGATGGATACGGGCATCGATTTCTCAAAGATCGTGCAGGATACATTTTTCATCAAGAGCTACAAGGAGACCCAGATCATGGGCAAAGCCCTGAATGAGAGTATCCTGATGCTTGACGGCAAGGTGATCTTCAGCGTCATCCATCAGAAAGACATGGACCTGTATGGGGTCGGCCCTCAGGACCTTTCCGCCATCGTCTCTCAGCTCAGGGATGTGGAAGGTGTCGAGACAGCGGTCTTTCTCTACGAGAGCGGCACCCGGGAATACAAGGTCAGCATGCGCAGCAACGGAAAGGTCGATGTGGCGAAGATCGCCATGTTCTTCGGCGGGGGCGGTCATGTGAAGGCTGCCGGATGTACCATGACCGGCGGTGTTCATGATGTCGTCAACAATATCGTAGCAAAAGTGCAGGAGCAGCTGACAGCGGCGGAAAGATGACTGATGTTCAACGGAATTCTGAATGTTTATAAAGAAGCCGGCTTCACCAGCAATGATGTCGTGGCAAAGCTCCGCGGCATCTTCAGGCAGAAGAAGATCGGCCATACCGGGACACTTGACCCGGCTGCGGTCGGCGTGCTTCCTGTCCTTCTCGGCAATGCCACGAGGCTTTCGGAATACATGACCAATCACGACAAGACATATCGCACGGTCGTAAGGCTCGGAGTCGAGACGGATACGGAGGACATGACCGGAAATATTCTGAAGGAGCAGAAGGAGGCAGCCTTGTCTCTGTCGGAAGACGAAGCAAGAAAAGCTGCCGGGTCCTTCGAGGGCGGGTATGATCAGATACCGCCTATGTATTCCGCAAAACAGGTAGGCGGAAAGAGGCTGTATGACCTTGCCCGTGAGGGGAAAGTCATCGAGAGACAGTCTGTCCGTGTGGAGATCCCCTCCATTAAAGTGGAAAGTGTCGAGCTTCCCCTCATGACCATGACCGTCGAGTGTTCCAAGGGTACATACATCAGAACCCTCTGCGCAGATATTGGGAAGAAGCTTGGCTGCGGCGGTGCCATGGAAAGTCTGACCCGACTGAGAGTAGGAGGATTCCATATCGAGGACAGTCTGACTCTCGACCGGATCGAGCAGCTGACGCACTCCGGTGAGATCGGTCCTTATATTATTCCGTGTGAGGAGATGTTCCTGGATTATCTCAGGGTCCGGACCATCGAGGCGGCGGACCGCAAACTCTATAACGGGAATGAGCTCTACATGAATGAGATCGGCCTTCCGAAGCAGGGAGCCGGCGAGCTGGTCCGTGTCTGCGATTCGTCCGGAAAGTTCATCGCTGTCTATCGCTATGTAAAATCCGCAGGAACTTACAGACCATATCGGATGCTTGGAGAATGATTAAAGTATTTCATGGAATAAATGAATATCTGCAGGCTAAGTCTTCGGGAGAGGTTTCCGCGGGACAGACTGCAGTCACCCTGGGCAAGTTCGACGGTGTACATCTGGGACACCAGAAGCTGCTGAGGAAGATCCTGGAAAGGGAAGACAAGGGACAGCCCGGGATCATGTTCACGATCGAGTCGCAGGCGAAACGGATCCTCTCGGAGAGGGAAAGGGCAGAGTTCGTATCAGACTTCGGGATCGACATCCTGATCGAATGTCCGTTTTCGAAGGAGCTGATGATGACCAGTCCGGAGGATTTTGTATCCGGGATCCTGAAGGATGTCCTGAATGCTTCCTTTGTGACGGTCGGGGCGGATTTCCGCTTCGGGTTTCAGCGGGCCGGGGATGTATCGGTCTTGTCTGCCCTTGGGGAAAAATACCATTATCAGACCTGCGCAGTCGAGAAGGAACGCTATGACGGGGAGGAGATCAGCTCCACCCGGATCCGGAAAGCCCTTCAGGAGGGCAGGATGGAGCTTGCGGAATCCCTTCTCGGAAGGCCGTATCCGGTCTGGGGGGAAGTTGTGCACGGAAGAGAGATCGGAAGGTCGATCGGACTTCCGACCGCCAATGTCATTCCGGATGCTGCAAAGATCCTCCCCCCTGACGGAGTCTACTCATCGGTCATGACCCTTGAGGATGGCCGAAGGTTCGCCGGAGTCACGAATATCGGGAAGAATCCGACGATCGCGGATGACAATGTCCGCAATACCGAGACAAACCTCTTTGATTTCGACGAAGATATCTACGGAAGCTTTGTGAAAGCCGGGCTTTATCATTATCAGAGAGGCGAGATGAAGTTCAGCTCGGTAGATGAGCTGAGCGGTCAGATGCACAGAGACAGCTTAGAAAGCAGAAAGCTTCTGAAAGACAGAGGACTGATCTGATAAATTCATCCCGAGCACAGCTGATAAATTCATCTCACGCACAGCTTGACGTCCAGTAGCATTGATGATAAACTCGGAAAGTGTGTTTTTCAGCCGGTACTCAGAATCACGCCGCCTCCGGCGGATGCCGTGTACCAGGCGATCTATCTATATGTCTAAGGAGGACAGAATCATGATCACAAAGGAAAAGAAGACAGAACTCATCAATCAGTACGGCCGCAAGGCGGGCGACACCGGATCACCGGAAGTTCAGGTTGCGATCCTTACCGAGCGTATCGCAGAGCTTACTGAACATCTGAAGGCGAATCCGAAGGACCACGCTTCCAGAAGAGGCCTGTTCAAGATGGTAGGTCAGAGAAGAGGACTTCTTGCTTATCTTGCAAAGAAGGATATCAATGCTTACCGTGAGCTGATCGCAAAGCTTGGAATCCGTAAGTAATTATGCATTCTCAGGACACCTCGGGGGCTCCCGGGGTGTTCGTTGTGCATAGGAAAACCGTGTTGCGCGATCCTCATGATGCCGAGGCAACTGCAAGGCTGACAGGATCTTTTCCTGTCATTCTTGCAGTTGATTCGGACATGGGCTTCGCGCCGTTATACTACAAGGAGATTTTCATGAAAAAAGGCAGAAGATATTCCATGCAGCTCGCCGGCAGAACGCTCAGCGTCGATGTCGGAAGAGTGGCTGCCCAGGCGAATGGCGCAGCTTTCATGCATTACGGTGACACCACCGTACTTTCCACCGCAACCGCTTCCAAGGCTCCGAGAGACGGGATCGATTTCTTCCCGCTTTCCGTTGAGTTTGAGGAGAAGGCTTATTCTGTAGGAAAGATGCCGGGCGGATTCAATAAGAGAGAGGGCAAGGCTTCCGAGAACTCCGTTCTTACCGCACGTGTCATCGATCGTCCGATGCGTCCGCTGTTCCCGAAGGATTTCCGCAACGATGTGACTCTGAACAACATGGTCATGTCTGTTGATCCGGAGTGCCGTCCGGAGCTTGTCGCCATGCTTGGCTCCTCCATCGCAACCTGCATCTCTGACATCCCGTTCGAGGGTCCGTGCGCTATGACCCAGGTCGGTATGATAGACGGCGAGTTCATCATCAATCCGTCCCAGAAGCAGTGGGATGAGGGTGATCTTCAGCTGACCGTCGCTTCTACCTCTGAGAAGGTCATCATGATCGAGGCCGGCGCCAGGGAGATCCCGGAGCAGAAGATGATCGATGCGATCTACACCGCACACGATGTCAATCAGCAGATCATCAGGTTCATAGGTGAGATCGTTGCCGCTGAGGGCAAGGCTAAGTTCGAATATCAGAGCTACGCAGTACCGGAGGAGGTATTCGCGGCACTGAAGGAAATCGTTCCGCAGGATGTCATGGAGAAGGCAGTCTTCACCGATGACAAGCAGACCCGTGAGAACAGGATCGCAGAGCTGACTGCTCAGGTCCAGGAAGCCTGGACTGATTACGAAGACTGGCTCGGCTACCTTGCTGATGCGATGTATCAGTATGAGAAGAAGACCGTCCGCAAGATGATCCTGAAGGACCACAAGAGACCGGACGGACGTCAGATCAAGGAGATCCGTCCGCTGTCCGCTGAAGTTGATATCGTTCCGCGTGTACATGGTTCCGCTATGTTCACCCGTGGACAGACTCAGATCTGCACCGTCACCACTCTGGCTCCGCTTTCCGAAGTTCAGAAGGTTGAGGGTCTTGACCCGAACATCACCGAGAAGAGATACATCCATCAGTACAACTTCCCGTCCTACTCTGTAGGAGAGACCAAGCCATCCAGAGGACCGGGACGCCGTGAGATCGGACATGGAGCACTGGCTGAGAGAGCCCTGCTTCCGGTCATCCCGTCCAAGGAAGAATTCCCATATTCGATCAGATGTGTCTCTGAGACATTTGAATCCAACGGATCTACCTCCCAGGCTTCCATCTGCGCTTCCACCATGTCTCTGATGGCTGCGGGCGTACCGATCAAAAAGCAGGTTGCAGGTATCTCCTGCGGACTTGTCACCGGCGACACGGATGATGATTACATCGTCCTGACCGATATCCAGGGTCTCGAGGACTTCTTCGGAGACATGGACTTCAAGGTAGCAGGAACTCACGATGGGATCACTGCTATCCAGATGGATATCAAGATCCACGGACTTACCCGTCCGATCGTTGAGGAAGCGATCGCACGCACCAGGGAAGCCCGCGAATATATCATGAACGAGATCATGACTCCGTGCATCGCTGAGCCGAGACCGGAAGTTTCCAAGTATGCTCCGAAGATCGTACAGATCTCCATCGATCCGAACAAGATCGGTGATGTTGTCGGGCAGCGCGGGAAGACCATCAATGAGATCATCGCCCGCACCGGAGCAACGATCGATATCGATGAGGACGGACATGTATCCGTGTCCTCCGATGACAAGGATGCCATCGAGAGCGCGATCAGCATGATCAAGATCATCACTACCGACTTTACGGAAGGCCAGATCCTTCAGGGAACCGTTGTCTCCATCAAGGACTTCGGCGCATTCATCGAGTTTGCACCGGGCAAGGAAGGCATGGTCCATATCTCCAAGATCGCTAAGCACAGGATCGAACATGTCGAGGATGTGCTTACTCTTGGCGACAAGGTAACCGTTGTCTGCCTCGGCAAGGACAAGATGGGAAGACTTTCCTTCTCCATGAAGGATGTAAAGCAGGGACCTTATCAGTCCATCTGATCAGGAATCCTGATCTGAGATAATTTAAGGCGCAGGATCTGCATCATGCGGGTCCGGCGCCTTTCTTTGTGAGGGGACAAGTCATGAAGCGCCGCCTATGCTTGCATGCGGCTGTTAACATCGTTAACATTCAGTAATGTACAATTCAAAGTGCTAAAGCGTTAAAGTATTTCCTTGAAATATTTTGCCTGCCGTATTATAATCCTTACAAATCTGAAGGAATTTCACCGATTTGTATGTGAAATTTCTACTGTAGAGGAGGATTTATTATGAAGAGGAATGTGTTCGCTATCACATCAGCTGTTGTTCTGGCCACAACACTTTCAGGGACAGGCCTGATTCCGGTATTCGCCAGTGAAACCGAGGCTGCCGCAGGCGGAACGTATGAGATCGGTATCGTCAAGTTTGTCGACGATGCTTCCCTGAACCAGATAGAGGCTAATATCGAGAAGGAACTTGACAAGAAGGCTGCCGAGCTGGGCGTTACCTTCAACTACACCGAGTACGACGGTCAGGCGGATTCAACCACCTTGAATCAGTTCGCTTCCAAGCTGGTTGACGAGCAGGTCGACTGCATCGTTCCGATCGCTACACCGGCAGCTGTCATCATGCAGGCTGCGACCGAGGACACGGATATTCCGGTCGTCTTCTCCGCTGTCACAGACCCGGAGAGCGCGGGCCTGGTCGAGAGCAACGACGCTCCTGGTGCCAATGTTACAGGTACCTCCGATGCGCTTGATACGGAAGCTGTATTCAACCTCATCACCGCTGCCAACCCGGAGATCAAGAAAGCAGGACTTCTCTATAACAAGTCCGAGGATTCCTCCAAGAAGGCGATCGAAGAAGCCAAGGCTTACTGCGAGGAGAAGGGCATAGAAGTCGTCGAAAAGACCGGAACGACCGCAGATGAAGTGATCCAGGCCGCGCAGGCTCTGATCGGAGAGAATGTTGAAGCCTGCTTCACCCCGACCGATAACACGGTCATGACCGCCGAGCTTTCCATCTACGAAGACTTCGTCGATGCCGGAATTCCTCAGTACTGCGGCGCTGATTCATTTGCCCTGAACGGTGCTTTCTGCGGGTATGGTGTCAACTATGCGGAACTCGGGACAGCGACCGGCGACATGGTCGTCGATATACTGGTGAACGGGGCAGATCCGGCATCAACACCTGTGCAGACACTGAACAACGGTATTGCAACCGTCAACACCGAGACCGCTGAGGCGATCGGTCTGGACTACAGCATGTTCAGTGGTCTTTGCGAGAAGGTCGTTGAGATCCAGACCGCAAAGGAGTTTTCTGAGACAGAGGCTGCCACGGAAGCAGAGTGATTTTCCGGAAAGCCCGAAGCAGGAGACTTAGGGTTGTAACATCTGGCAGATTTGAGTAGAATAGATGGCGAATTGCCTTCAGACTTTGGGCAGTTCGCCATCTTTTTTATCGGGAGAATATATCATGCTGCAGTTTTTTGCCGGCTCACAGTTCATCACTTCGATGGAACTGGGCCTTTTGTACGGGCTTGTGGCCCTTGCCCTGTACATCTCATTCGGACTTCTGAATATTGCGGATCTGTCCACGGACGGCTGCTTTACTCTGGGCTGCGCGGTAGGAGCCAGCCTGACAGTGGCGGGACATCCATTTCTTGCAATACCTGCTGCCATGGCGGCAGGCATCGTATCAGGCTACGTGACCGCTTTCCTTCAGACAAAGATGGGAGTGGAGTCGATCCTGGCCGGGATCATCGTGAACACAGGCCTGTACACGATCAACTTTCTTGCGATGGGTTCCTCGTCCAACCTGAATGTATTCGGATCGGATACCATCTTTTCCCTGGCCAAGAAAGTCAGCAAGGCCAAGTGGTACAAGAAGACCTATACGCTGGTGATCCTGCTTGCGATCGTTCTTGTCATCTGCATCATTCTGCACTGGTTTCTGAACACGACCCTGGGTCTGTCCATCCGTGCGACCGGCGACAATGAGAATATGGTGAGAGCTTCCTCCATCAATCCTGCTTTCACGATCACGGTCGGACTGTGCATCTCTTCCTCCCTGACCGCTCTGTCAGGTGCTCTTCTGGCTCAGTACCAGAAGTCATGCGATATCAACTTCGGAACCGGCCAGGTCACGATTGCCCTGGCATCGCTGATGATCGGAGAGACCCTGGTCCACAGAGGATCGATCATGGTCCGGACGATCGGAGTCATTCTTGGCAGCTGCCTCTACCGTCTGATCGTTGCGATCGCGATGAAGTTCAATATGCCTGCGGAATTCCTGAAGCTGGCATCTGCACTGATCGTAACCGCGGCAATTGTCATTCCTTACGTGAAGGACAAGGCTGCATTCTACCGCAGAAGAATGAGCAGGAAGGCAGGCTGAGTCATGGAAGATATGCTTAAGATCGAGAATGTCACGAAGACATTTAACCCGGGTACGGTCAATAAAAAAACAGCGCTGAGAGGCGTCAATCTGACGATGAAGAAGGGCGACTTTGCGACGATCGTCGGATCAAACGGAGCCGGGAAGTCCACCTTGTTCAACGCTATAACCGGCGCTTTCTTCACGGACAGCGGAAAGATCATCCTGGACGGGGAGGACATCACATTCAAGAAGGAACATCTGAGATCCCGCGATATTGGCCATCTTTTCCAGGATCCGCTGATGGGGACGGCTCCTCATATGACGATCGAGGAAAATATGTCCCTTGCCTATCTGAAAGCCTCCTATCACAGAAAGAGTCTGTTTTCCAGCATCACCAGGAAGGAGAAGGAGTTCTTCCGGGAGAAGCTTTCCCAGCTCGGCATGGGACTGGAAGACCGGATGGATAACCCGGTCGGCCTTCTTTCCGGAGGGCAGAGACAGGCCCTTACCCTGGTCATGGCGACCATGGTTACGCCGAAGATCCTTCTTCTCGATGAACATACGGCTGCACTGGACCCTGCTACGGCTGAGAAGGTCCTGAACCTGACCACTAAGGTCGTAGATGAGAATCATCTGACCTGCCTGATGGTCACCCACAACATGCATCAGGCACTGGAAGTCGGAAACCGGACCCTGATGATGTATAACGGGACGATCATCCTCGACAAGGAAGGAGAGGAGCGCTCCAGGATGAGCGTGGATGACCTGCTCGAGCAGTTCCGTGTCCAGGCGGGAAAGGAGCTGGATAACGACCGGATCCTCCTCTCGGGAGAAGTGGAAAAGTAAAAATCTCATGCAGGAGAGTGCAGAACATGTGGAATCCTATCGGGAAAACAGGTAGCCGGAGAAGATGCAGAAGAGTGCTTGCAGGATGGGTCCTGATCGTGTCTGCACTTTTTTCATGCCTGGGCAGGGCATCTGCCGGGACTGATCTGGCTGTGCCGCCTGATCTGGTCGAGGAGACAGAGACTCTCTTTTCCGGCATCCGGGTAAGGAGATTGTCCCTTCCGATTGAGGGAATCGACCGCGAATACCATCTGCTGCTGATCTCGGATCTTCATATCATTCCTGAGGAAGACCCGCAGGTCGATGAGGACAAGAAAGAGAATGTAAGACAGAGAAGAGAAGACTACTTCCATACTTCGGAAGGGGTCTTTTCAGATCAGCTTTGGGAGACCCTTCCGGCGGAACTTGACGCGCAGAATGCCGACATGGTCCTGTTTGCCGGAGACATGACCGATTACTGCACGAAAGCGGCTACCGATGCCCTGAAGAAGGGCTTTGACGCTCTTTCGACTCCCTGGATGTTCGTCAGGGGAGATCACGACTATGGTGCGTGGTACAGCTACCGGCATGAGACGCAGAAGGATGCGATCCGGATGCAGGCGGATATAGCACCGCGGAAGAAAGTCATGGAGATGGAGACCGGGAATCTGACTGTGATCGGCTGGGACAACAGCACCAGCCAGATGACGGAAGAAGGACTTAAGGACCTTACCCGGTACTTGTCTGAGGCAGAAGAGAAGAAAAGACCGGTCCTGTTTCTGTGCCATGTCCCTCTGATTGGGGATGTGACGGACCAGCTGGCAGAAAAGTCCCGGGAGATATGGGACAGAAATCTGCTCTGGGGTGATGGTGATGAGGACTGTTATTATCAGCCGGACGAAACGACCAAGGCGGCTCTCGACCTTGTCCTGGAGGAGGGAGGCCCGGTGCGGCTTGTATGCTCCGGGCATCTTCACTTTCCATATGCCGGACCGCTGACCGATTCGATCACCCAGATCGTTGCGGCGCCGGCCTACGAGGGAACGATCAATGAGATCATCCTGAAACCATGAAAAGAAGGCTCAGAGGCACAGACTCCTGAGGTCTTCGTAGAATCCCGGATAGGAGATAAGAACACAGTCCGCATCTTTGATACGGGTACATTCCGTGCCCGCCGTGCTTTTTTCCGCAGCAAGGGCAGCTGCGGCCAGGCTCATCGCGATCCGGTGGTCTTTGTGGGAATCCACATCTGCCGCGTGAAGCGGATGGCCTCCACGGATGATCATGCCATCATCCTGAGGGGTGACATCGGCGCCCATTGCGGTCAGGTTCTCTGTCACGGTAGCGATCCGGTCAGATTCCTTGACTTTCAGCTCTTTTGCATCCGTGATCACGGTGGTTCCTTCCGCATAGGCGGCCAGAACCGCGATCACCGGAATCTCATCGATCAAAGTCGGGATGATCTCCCCGCCGATCTTTGTCCCATGAAGGGAGGAGGAGCGGACAAGAAGGTCGGCTGCTTTCTCACCGCCCCTGTCATATTCCGACACGATTGTGACATCGCCGCCCATATCTTTCACGACCTTGAGCAGTCCGGCCCTGGTCGGGTTGATCCCGACATTCTTGACAAGGACTTCAGATCCCGGAACGATCAGTGCTGCCGCGATAAAGTAGGCTGCCGAGGAGATATCTCCCGGTACCACAATGTGCCGGCCGAAAAGAACCGGCTCAGGCTCTACGGAAGCTTTCCAGGCGCCTTCGTGTCCGGAAGAACTTACCTTAGCTCCGAACCCATTCAGCATCAGTTCGGTATGGTTCCTGGAGAGGGATGGCTCCGTCACGGAGGTAGGGCGGTCCGCATAGAGACCAGCCAGCAGTACGCAGGATTTCACCTGGGCGCTGGCAACCGGCGACAGGTAATCGATCCCGTGAAGATTCCCTCCTGTGATAGTCAGCGGAGTACAGTCATTGCCGCGAAGGGAGACCACGCAGGCTCCCATCTGAGTGAGTGGAGCCATGATCCGCCCCATAGGCCTGGTCTGGATCGATTCATCGCCATTCACAGTGCTTGTAAAATCCTGTCCCGCCAGAATTCCGGAAAGAATCCTTGTCGTGGTCCCGGAATTGCCGGTGTACAAAGTCTCGCCGGAAGGCTTCAGCCCATGAAGCCCCTTTCCATGGATCGTCACTGCATCGCCTTGCCTGTCCACGTCGACCTGGATGCCCAGCTGCCGGAAGCAGGAGATGGTGGAGAGGCAGTCTGCACTCATGAGAAAATGTTCAGCGCGTGTCTCGCCTTCCGCGATTGCTCCAAGCATGACGGAACGATGTGATATGGACTTGTCGCCGGGGACTTCGATCTCCCCGTGAAGCGCTCCAGATTTTCTGATCTCTACAATGCTCATGTAATTTCCTCACTCGTTATCCCACACCGTATATCTGTGGTGTCTCAGAAGCTCAGCTGCCTGCTTTTTCGCCTTCTCTTCATAGAACTCGATGGAGAGGGCGCCTTCCTCGAATTCACGGTTATGAACGATCCCTATATTCTTGATGGAAATGGAATTGACCGCCAGGATCGTGGCTATGGTCGCGATGGCTCCGCTTTCATCGATGACGTCGCAGTAGATCCGGTAGATCTTCTTGACCGGGCCTGCGGAGGAGAAGCTGAATGAATCGCGGTAGTCCCTGGACTCCCGGAACATCCTGTTGATGTAGGCGCCGTCCCCCGAACACATATGGTCCCTTGCGGCTGTCATCTCCCTTATGAACTCGTCCAGGACCCTGGCGATATTGCCGGAATTGTCCACACAGATCTGTTCCCACATCTCCGGTGAGGAGGAAGCGATCCTGGTGATGTCGCGGAAACCGCCGGCGGCGATCATCTTCATGTGCTCCTCCCTGCCGTCCAGAGCGTGGACCGTGTTCACGAGAGAGGATGCGATCACATGCGGAAGGTGGCTGATGGCAGCCGTTATGTAGTCGTGTTCCTGGTAGTCAAGGACCAGCGGGATAGCCTTCAGAGACTGAACAAGCTGAAGATAACGGTCCACCCACTCCTTCGGGACCGTCTTCCCCGGCGTCAGGATGTAGTAGGCGTTCTCGAACAGGTGGTCATTGCCGCTCTCAAAACCTGTCTTCTCGGAGCCGGTCATAGGATGGCCGCCGATGAACTGACCGTCAAGTCCGAGCCGCTCGACTTCCCTGTGGATCCCGGTCTTGACGGAGCCGACATCCGTGAGGATCGTCTTCTTTGCGAGGACTTTCCTGACCTCTGACAGGGAGCGGATGTTCGTGACGACAGGTGCGCACAGAAAGATATAGTCACATCCACGGAAAAGCTCATCGGAAGGGGAGCTGCAGATCTCGTCCAGGACGCCTGCTGCCTTAGCCTCCTCGGAGGTTTTCCTTGTCCGCGTATAGGCACAGATGGTGCACTCCCTGTCAAGTTTCTTCAGACTGCGGGCCAGAGAGCCTCCAATCAGGCCCAGGCCGATAAATCCATACTTCATGCTGACACTTCCTTCCGGCGATCTTGATGCCTCACTGTACATATCTGCCAGTTTCATCACGTTTTACTGTTCAGTATGCCATATTGCGGAAGAAGATTCAATTCTGCCTTTCGGAAAGAGAAAGTTTTCGGAATAAAACAAGAATCTGACAAAAGATGTACACAATGCTATAATGGACAGAAAGATGAACAGCCCGAAAGGAAAAGATGGGATATGAACGCAGAGCAGAAGTTCGAGGCAGTCTACAATAATTTCAAACTCCACTTTTACAGGGAGATCTTTCGCAAGATCCAGGAACGTGAGATATCGCTTACGACCGTGGAAGCTTTCTGCATGGAAGTCATCTACGCGCTTGACAAGCCTACCATCAGCGAATTCGGTTCCTTCATCGGGCTTTCCACTCCGAATACCGCCTACAAGATCGCAAATCTGGTCAAGAAAGGCTATCTCAGGAAAGTGCAGTGTCCGGAGGACCGGCGCGAGTACCGGCTCGAAGTGACCCAGAGATATCTTGATTACTACAATATCAGCGCATCTTACATGAACCGGGTCATCGGGAATGTCGCGAAGAAGATGACTCCGGAGGAACTGAAGGGCTTCGAGCGGAGCCTCGATGTCATCTATGCAGAGGAGATGGCCGAAACTCCGCTGCCGGGCGAAAAGAGAAAGAGCATCGAGGACCCGGACCTGGGAAAAGAGACGGAAAAGCCGTGATAAAGCGCGGGTCCGGTCCTGTTATCCATTAATACGGCCAGCTGTACAGACTGCCATGTATCGGAAGGAATACATGGCAGTCTTTTTTTCTTTGTCTGGAACGTATTGACAATCTCAAGATATTGAGATATATTGCAGAGTGTTTTTAGATAAATATATTTACCTAAAAGATTTGGAAACTGTTTCAGAGCCGGAGAGATGCCGGCACAGGAGAGGCACAGGAGAGGAATAAGAGGAGGAGACTGTCATGACTCTGAATAAGGTCAAGGAAGTAATCGACGATACCCTGAAGTACAGCGGAGAGGTCACCGAAGCAACAAAGCTCAAGGGCGACCTGATCATGGATTCCCTGGACGGAGTCGAGCTCGTCATGGCTCTCGAGGAAAAATTTGATATCGAGATCCCGAACGAGGACATGGCAAAACTTGAGACCGTCGGCGATGTCGTGAAGTACATCGACGCAAAGCTCTGATCAGAGGGGACGTTCCATGGAACTTGAGATCGCTGAGATCGAGAAACTGATAGGGATCTTTGAGAGCTCGGACCTTCAGGAACTCTCCCTCAGGGAAGGGGACAGGAAACTGAAGCTTTCCCGCAGGTGCTTTCAGGAAATGGACTTTTCAGAAGACAGCGTTATTGGACATGCATCCTCCGCTGACATGGATACCAATACCAGCAGCAGAGCCGCAGCCGGAGATCCCCGCAGGGAACTGTCAGCGGAAAGAGGCAGTGATGCAGCCGATGACGAAGAAGCCTCCGGGAAATCCGGAACCAGCCTGACGGCGCCGCTCACAGGGGTCTTTCATCTGAACGCGGATGATGGCAGCCCCTACGCTGAGGAAGGCATGCATGTCAAAAAGGGAGATACCGTCGGACTCATGGAAGCCATGAAGATGATGATCGAGATCAAAGCTCCGGCAGACGGGTCCATCGCAGAAATCTGCGTGAAGGACCAGGACTTCTGCGAATACGGAAAAGTCCTGATGAGGATAAGAGATGTTTCGTAAGATTCTGATCGCGAACCGGGGAGAGATCGCCATGAGACTCATCCGGTGCATGAAGGAGATGGGGATAGACAGTGTGCTCGCCTGCTCCTCGGAAGATGAGGACAGCCTGCCTGCCATGATGGCAGCGGAGACGGTCTGCATCGGACCTGCTCCTGCCGCAGGAAGCTACCTGAATCAGGCAGCACTGATCGAGGCAGCGAAAGCGACCCACTGCGATGCAGTCCATCCGGGATACGGTTTTCTGTCGGAGAATGCGGAATTTGCAAGGAAGTGCGAGGAGAATGGACTGGTCTTCATCGGACCGGATGCTGACACGATAAAGCTCTGCGGGGACAAGGAACATGCCAGGGAGCTGATGAAGAAGAGCGGCGTCCCGACAGTTCCCGGATCCGACGGGCTTGTTCCGGATGAGGAGGAAGCTGCAGAGATCGCTGACAGGATCGGATACCCGGTCCTGATCAAGGCTTCCGCCGGCGGCGGAGGCAGAGGCATGCGGAGAGCCGTTTCCGTGGAAGAGGTCCGGCAGGCTTTCCGGGATGCACGTGCGGAAGCCATCTCCGCATTCGGGGACGGCTCCATGTATATTGAGAAAGAGATCCAGCACCCTCATCACATCGAATTCCAGATCCTGGGCGACCGCTTCGGCAATATCGTCCAGCTCGGGGAACGGGACTGTTCCATACAGAGACGCCGCCAGAAGATGATCGAGGAAGCGCCTGCGCAGATCCTTTCCCCGAGACTCAGAATGAAGATGGCGAAAGCTGCGGTCGAAGCGGCGAAAGCTGCCCACTACGTGAGCGCCGGAACGGTCGAATTTGTAGTCGACCAGACCGGAAAGTTCTATTTCATCGAGATGAACACAAGGATCCAGGTGGAGCACTGCGTCACCGAGATGGAGACCGGGATCGATCTCGTGAGAGAGCAGGTCCGGATCGCCCAGGGCATGAAGCTGCCTTTCAGGCAGTCCGACATCCATCCGTCCGGACACACCATAGAAGTCAGGATCAATGCGGAAGACCCGGAGCACGGATTTGCACCGTCCCCGGGAAAGATCCGCTTCGTACACTTCCCCGGAGGGGGAGGGGTGAGGATTGAGAGCGCCGTCTACACGGGAAGCCGTATCAGCCCCTATTACGATTCCATGATCGCCAAGCTGATCGTCCATGCATCCGGAAGGCAGGAAGCCATCCACAGGATGCGGGCGGCGCTTGAGGAGCTGACAGTGGAAGGCGTGAAGACCAACATCGATTATCTCTACCTCATCATGTTCCACAAAGATTATCTTCTCTGCAGATTTGACACATCCTTCATCGAGGAGAACACGGACAGGATCCTGAAGTGGGACCAGACGTCCAGAAAGCGGGCGGGACTTCAGTGACAGAGACAGAGAGAAACGAAAATCCATTCGCAGAAAAACGGTCGGTCCTGCTTGCCTACAGGGAGAACCGGGACCGGATCAGGAAAAACTCCCACATCGGCGGAAAGCTTGGGAGGCTGGCGGACCCGGGCAGTGCGACAGAGCTGTGGGGAGACCTTGAGACGACCGATCCGCTGAACTTTCCGGGCTACCGGGACAAGCTTTCTGATAATATTCTCCGCACCGGCAGCCGTGATGCCCTGATGGCGGTCTCGGCCACCGTCATGGGGATCCCGGTCATCGCGTGCGAGCTGTCTTCCGCGTTCCTTATGGGTTCCATGGGGACGGTCGTGGGCGAGAAAGTCGCCCGGGCAGCGGAGGAGGCAGACAGACGGCGCTGCCCGCTGATTATCTTCACTGCCAGCGGCGGAGCCAGGATGCAGGAAGGAATGTACTCCCTTCTTCAGATGGAGAAAACGGCATCTGCCATACGTCGGTTCAAAAAGCATGGCGGGCTGTACATCTCCATCCTGACCGATCCGACAACCGGAGGCGTCAGTGCCAGCTTCGCCAGCCTCGGGGACATCATCCTGGCGGAACCGGATGCCCTGATCGGCTTCGCAGGACCCAGGGTCATCTCCCAGACCATCCACCAGAAGCTGCCGAAAGGATTTCAGCGGGCACAGTTTCAGCTGGAGCACGGCTTTGTGGACAGGATCACTGCCGAGGAGGATATACGGGAAGAGGTCGGAAAGCTTCTGAGGCTGCACCAGAAAGGCTGCCGGTCCGGACGGGAAGATGCCGATGGCAGAAGCCTTCCGAAGGAGACAGATATCTGCCCCCGCGTCGAAGATCCGGAAGCAGGTAACAGCGGCAGCCATGTGCTTTCCGCCTTCGACCGCCTGGCTCTGGTGAGAGCGGAGAACCGTCCCAGGATCACCGACTATATCCCGCAGCTGTTTGACGACTTTGTTGAGCTTGACGGCGACCGCTGCGGCAGCGAGGACCCGGCCATTCTTGGCGGGATCGCATCCTTTGAGGGGACTCCGGTCACCGTGATCGGTCACCGCAAGGGAAAGAACATCCGCGAGAATGTCCGTTTCAACTTCGGCATGCCGAACCCGGGAGGCTATCGGAAAGCCCTGCGGCTGATGAGAGAAGCAGAGAAGTTCGGAAGGCCGGTCGTCACATTCGTGGACACGCCGGGAGCCTACCCGGGGAAGGAAGCCGAGGAGAACGGTATCAGCGCCGCGATCGCGGACAACCTGGAAGCCATGTCGGACCTGAGCGTCCCGATCCTGTCCATCGTGACGGGAGAAGGAAGCAGCGGCGGAGCCCTTGGGATCGGTATCGGCGACCGGATCCTGATGCTGGAGAATGCAGTCTACCCGGTCCTTTCCCCGGAAGGGTTTGCGAGTATCCTGTGGAAAGACGGAAAACGGGTGAAGGAAGCCTGCAGCGTCATGGGGATCACGGCGGAGGAACTTTCTTCGCGCGGCCTTGTGGACGGAGTCATAGAAGAAACGGAAGGCGGTATCCAGACAGATCTTGCCGGAGGATGCGGAAAGATCCGCCAGGCGATCCGTGAGTTTCTCAGCGATATGCAGGGTCTGACAAAGGAGGAGCTCACGGAAAGAAGATACAGGAAATACAGGACGCTGGAAGGAGCCCTTGCGCCCTCTGGGGAAAGGACGGATCTATGAAAGGACTGAAGCTCTCCGGAGCCGGATATGCGGTCCCGGGGACCTGCTTCCGGAATGACGACTTTTCTCCCCATCTCGATACCGGGGACGAATGGATCCGGCAGCGGACCGGGATCCGGACAAGATATTTCTGCAGGGACCCGTATGGAAATATGCCGGGCGAAACGAATGCTTCCCTTGCCGTCTCTGCGGCAAAAAGAGCTCTCGCGGATGCACAGGCTGAGGCGATGGATATCTCCCTGATCGTGTGCGCGACCTCGACGCCGGACGGGGCGATGCCTTCAGTGGCCTGCCAGGTCCAGAAAGCCCTTGGGGTCCCCGCCGGGGTCCCGGCCATGGACCTGAACTCAGCCTGCACCGGATTCGAGTATGCGCTGTCCGCCGCATACTGCATTCTGTGCATGACCAGGCCGCAGCGATACGCCCTGGTCATCGGAGCCGATGCCATGTCGAAGATCCTCGATTTCCGGGACCGTTCGACCTGCGTCCTCTTCGGGGACGGCGCCGGGGCAGCCGTCGTAAGGACAGAAGACCCGGAGAAGTATCCCTGCCACTTCCATCTCGGAGCAGAGGGCGATACAGAAGCGCTTTATACCGATGAATACGGAAAGCTTCATATGGAAGGAAAGAAGGTCTTCCGCTTTGCGGTCTCAAAGATCCAGGAAGAACTGGACTTTCTTGAGAACGTGCATGGGATACCGGCTTCCGGGATCGACCATATCATCTGCCACCAGGCGAATTCGAGGATCCTTGATTTTGTGAAGCGGCACAGACATCTCAGGGATGGTCAGATCTTCATGGATCTGGACCGTTTCGGGAACACCGGAGCCGCAAGCGTCCCGGTCGCACTGGCGGATATGAAGAGCCAGGGACTGCTCCGGGAAGGGGAAAGTATCTTTCTTGTCGGATTCGGCGGAGGACTCACCTGGGGAAGCGTATACCTGAAAGTATGAATGCCGCAGGCGTCAGCATCAGCGATCGGCATATGAACGATAGGAATGATGCGGAAAAAGGAGTCGCTATGAAATATCTGAATGAGATCCTCGGGACCAGATACCCGTTCATCCAGGGCGGGATGGCCAATATCGCGACCGGTGAATTTGCTGCCGCGGTCTCAGAAGCAGGTGCTCTCGGGATCATCGGTTCCGGAGGGATGAACGCGGAAAGGCTTGAGGAGAATATTGCGAAGGCGAAGTCACTTACGGACAAGCCGTTCGGCGTCAATCTGATGCTGATGAATCCGGACACGGACGCCATGGCAGATGTCGTCGCCAGGTCCGGAGTGAAGGTCGTCACCACCGGCGCCGGCTCGCCCGAGAAATATATAGAGAGATGGAAATCGGCCGGGATCTTTGTCATCCCGGTGTGCGCCAGTGTCCTCCTTGCGAAACGGCTGGTCCGTACCGGCGCAGACATGATCATCGCGGAAGGGACCGAGAGCGGCGGCCACGTCGGTGAGATGACGACCATGACCCTGGTCCCGCAGATGGTCGATGGGGTCGATGTACCGGTCATCGCAGCAGGCGGCATCGCGGACGGCAGGCAGCTGGCTGCGGCATATGCCCTGGGGGCGATCGGCGTCCAGATGGGGACCTGCCTCCTCGTCAGCGAGGAATGCCCGATCCATCCGAATTACAAGGCGGAGCTGCTGAAGGCAAAAGACAATGGGACCTGCGTCACGGGACGGATCGGCGGATCGCCGACCAGGATCCTGAAAAACAGGATGGCACGCGAGTACATCCGGCTTGAAAAAGCCGGCGCTGAGAAGATAGAGCTTGAGAAGTATACGCTCGGCTCGCTCCGCAAGGCTGTCTTCGACGGCAATGTGGAGGAAGGTTCTCTCATGGCCGGACAGGACTGCGGCCAGCTGAAAGAGATCCGCCCGCTGAAAGACATCTTCGCTTCCATGGCCATGGAGGCAGCAGGCGTGGTCCGGAGGCAGCAGGATGTCATCCGGGTACTTGGACAAGGCTGAGGAGACTCAGTACCACGATCGAAAGGAGCCAGAAAGATGCGATTCGCATATCTGTATGCCGGCCAGGGAAGCCAGCATGAAAATATGGGAGAAGACCTCTATCAGGAATTTCCGAAGTTTCGTGATGTGATCGACCGTGCTTCCGATGTCTTCCGGGCGGAGCACCCGGGCGGCAAAGACCTTCGTGAACTGATGTTCCGAAGCTCTGTGATGGAACTTTCAGAGACCAGAAACACACAGCCGGCGCTTGCCGCATTTGCCGCAGGCGTGACCGCGATCCTTTCCGAAAACAGGATCCGCCCGGAATATGCCGCAGGCCTTTCGCTGGGAGAGTACAGCGCACTTTATGCGGCAGGGGTCTTCGATCTCACGTCCCTGATCCGGGTGACCGGATTCCGCGGAACAGCCATGCAGCTGGCCGGCCAGGGGACCCGCACGAAGATGTGTGCCATTCTCGGCGGCGATGAGAAGATGGTGAGCCAGGTCTGCGAGGAGGTATGCAGGGAAGGGGCCGGATATGTCACGATCTCAAACTACAATACACCGGCACAGAACGTGATCTCAGGGGATGAGGCAGCAGTTGAGCGTGCAAAGCAGCTGGCAGAAGAACGCGGCGCCAGAAGGTGCCTGGACCTGAAGGTATCAGGCGCTTTTCATACAGAGTTCATGCAGCCGGCAGCGGACGCCCTGGCTGATTATCTTCTGACGCTGCCGGCTGGCCGGATGAAGGTCCCGGTGATCTTCAATGTGACAGGGCTTCCGCTTGAGGAGAGCCGGATTCCTGAGACAGAAGAGGTCCATCTTTCTTCGGAGAGAAATGCTTATTCCGGAGCGGAAGGCAAGCTGAGAGATCTTCTGGTGCTTCAGGTCACGCATGGGGTCCGCATGTCGCAGACCATTCAGTATCTGAAAGACCATGGGATCGATACGATCGTAGAGATCGGACCTGGAAAAGTTCTGTCAGGATTCGTGCGAAAGACGGTGGAAGGGGTAAAGGTATATTCCATCGACAGCGCTCAGGACCTGAGAGATACCCTTTCAGCGCTCAGCTGAAGTAAGTGGAGGAATATCGGGATATGGAACAGAAAACGGACAGAAGGCTGACTGGTCAGACTGCGGTCGTGACCGGCGGCGGAAGGGGCATCGGCCGGGCGATCTGCACCCGTCTTGCACAGGAGGGCGCCGATCTCGTGATCGGATACGGTCACAGCGAGGAGCAGGCGGCAGAGACCGCAGGACTCTGCAGGGAATATGGCGTGAAAGCATATACCGTCCATGCGGATATCTCTGCGAAGGCCAGTGCAAGGCTCCTTATGGAGGAAGCCTTCGCCAGAACGGGAAGGATCGACATCCTTGTGAACAATGCGGGGACCACGAAAGACGGACTGTCGCTCAGGATGGGCGAAGCTGAATTCGACAGCGTCCTGAAGGTGAACCTGTACGGAACATTTTTCTGCTGTCAGGAAGCAGAGCGATATATGCTGAAGGCAAGGTACGGCAGGATCATCAGCATCTCCAGCATCGTCGGACTCCATGGCAACGCCGGGCAGGCAAACTATGCAGCAGCCAAAGCCGGGATCGTGGGACTGACCAAGACGCTCGCCAAAGAACTTGCCAGCCGCAATATCACGGTCAATGCGATTGCTCCGGGCATGATCGACACCCGGATGACGCAGACGATGACGGATGCGGCAAAGGAAGCCATGAGGAAGGCGATTCCCGAAGGCCATCCCGGAAAGCCGGAGGATGTGGCGGAAGCAGCAGTGTTCTTCGCTCTTCCTGCTGCCGGCTATATCACAGGACAGATCCTCGGGGTCGACGGAGGCATGGGCTGCTGAATCAAGAGCAGATGCTGCTTTCTTCCGTCCGGGATGCAGCAGTCAGACAGAGAGGAAGGAGACCTTATGACCAGGAGAGTTGCGGTTACAGGGATGGGGATCGTATGTCCGATCGGCAATTCCGTATCGGAAGTGATGGATAGCGTCCGCGCGGGGAGATGCGGGATAACGCCGATCACCCATTACGACACATCCGCCCAGAAAGTGAAGCTGGCAGGGGAAGTAAAGGATCTGGATATCACTTCTTACATAGAACCATCCGAAGCCAGAAAGATGGACCTGTACACACAGTACGCATTATGTGCAGCTGCTGATGCTGTAACAGACAGCGGTCTTACATTCGCATCGGAAGACAGGAAGAGGTGCGGTGTCATCCTCGGGACGGGAATCGGCGGGATCGCAACGATCGAGGAACAGGAGAAAAGAGGGGAAAAGCGCGGCTACGACCGGGTAAATCCTTTCTTTATCCCGAGGGCGATCAGCAACATGTCAGCAGGACATATCGCTCTGAGATTCGGACTGAAAGGGATCTGCGAGACGACTGTCAGTGCATGCGCCAGCTCCGCTAACGCGATCGGCGAATCTTTCCTGATGGTCCGGGAAGGCCGTGCGGACATCATGCTCACGGGCGGGTCTGAGGCTGCGGTCACCCCGCTCAGCATCGGAGGGTTCACATCCCTGCAGGCACTTTCGCTCTCGCAGGACCCTGAGAGGGCATCCATCCCGTTCGATCAGGAGAGAAACGGTTTCGTCATGGGAGAAGGAGGAGCGGTCCTGGTCCTTGAGGAGTACGGGCATGCAAAGGCACGCGGAGCCCATATCTACGGAGAGGTCACTGGCTACGGTGCGAGCTGCGATGCCTACCATATCACCTCGCCGGACCCGACCGGGGAGGGGGCAGCGGACTGCATGCGCTATGCGATGGAGGATGCCGGCATCTCTCCGGAGGAGGTCGACTATATCAACGCCCACGGGACTTCGACCCACATGAACGACGCCGGAGAGACAAGGGCGATCCATCAGGCCTTCGGGGAGGCTGCCTTAAGGCTGAAGGTGAGCTCGACCAAGTCCATGACCGGACATCTGCTCGGAGCTTCAGCGGCGGTCGAGGCGGTCATCACACTGAAAGCGATGGAAGACTCTTTCCTGCCGCCGACCATCGGATACAAGGTGCCGGACCCGGAATGCGATCTGGACTATGTGCCTGGCAGGGGCTATGAATATCCGATCCGGAATGCGCTGTCGAACTCGTTCGGATTCGGCGGACATAACGTGTGCCTGGCGCTGAGGCACGCATGATGGAGGCAGAGATATGACTTTAGACATAAGAGCGATCCAGGCGGTCCTGCCGCACCGTTACCCTTTTCTCATGATCGACCGTGTCGATGAGTGCGAGCCCGGGAGATATGCTGACGCGGTCCGCTGCGTCTCGGCGAATGAGATGCAGTTCATGGGCCACTTCCCGCAGTATCCGGTCATGCCCGGGGTGCTGATCATAGAGGCGATGGCCCAGACGGGAGCCATCGCGCTTCTCACGATGCCGGAGAACAAGGGAAAACTGGTCTTCTTCGGCGGCATCCGTTATGCCCGTTTCCGCAGACAGGTGGTCCCGGGAGACGTTCTGAAGATCCACTGCGAGCTCACAAAGATGAGAGGTCCGATCGGCTTCGGGACCGCAGTCGCGACGGTCGGCGGCGAGAGGGCAGCGGAGGCGGAGCTTTCCTTCGCGCTCGGCGATGCGCCGGAAGCGGAAAACTGAAGAGATCCGCTGAAATCTACGGTGGGGCAGAGCTGCTCCGCCGTTTTCCGGTCCCATAGGATGCAAGAAGGCTGCCAGTGGCAGGCTTTTTGCATTGCACGGAGAAAATCATCTCCCATACAGAACGTATGTGAAATATATACAAGACCCTGCTTGTTCAGTTCTGTAAATAATAGATAGAAATGCTTGCAAACATACGTTAATATTAGTACAATATGTTCATGTGGGTTTCGGACCCAAAATTCGAGCGTGGAGGAAAAATCTTATGAACGTTTACACCACTGACAAAATACGCAACGTCGTTCTGTTAGGTCACGGTGGAGCAGGTAAGACCAGTCTTCTGGAAGCTATGGCATATCTGTCCGGTATCACTTCCAGACTCGGCAATGTTACGGATGGCACTACTCTGAGTGATTTTGATAAAGAGGAACAGAGCCGTAAGTTCTCGATCAATACCTCGATGGCTCCGATCATCTGGAATGATTACAAGATCAATATCCTGGACACTCCCGGATATTTCGATTTCGTAGGAGAAGCAGAAGAAGCCGCTGCGGCAGCAGATGCAGCGATCATCGTCGTCAACGGAAAGAACGGAGTTGAGGTCGGCACCCAGAAGGCGTGGGACCTCTGCGAGAAGTATCATCTTCCGCGCATGTTCTATGTCTCCAACATGGATATCGACAGCGCTTCCTACCGGAAGATCGTCGAGACTCTGGCCGACCTCTACGGGAAGAAGATCGCACCGATGTATCTGCCGATCCGTGAGAATCAGACTTTCGTCGGATACGTCAACATCGTCAAGCAGTGCGCACGCCGCTATGTCGACAAGCAGAACAAGGTCGAATGCGAGATCCCGGATTATCTGAAGGATTATCTGGCAAGCTACCGCGATACCATGCTTGAGTCCGTCGCTGAGACCTCGGAAGCATTCATGGACCGCTACTTCAATGGCGAAGAGTTCTCGGAGCCCGAGATCGTATCCGCTCTCAAGGCCAATGTTGCGACCGGCGACATGGTTCCTGTAACGATGGGTGCGAGCGTCAACCTTCAGGGTATCATGATCCTGCTCGACGATATCGTCAGCTACTTCCCGAGCCCGAAGGAAAGAGAGATCGCAGGCGTCAGCCTGAAGACCAGCGGAATATTCCAGGCAGATTACGACTTTGCAAAGACCAAGAGCGCATTCGTATGGAAGACCATCGTCGATCCGTTCATCGGCAAGTATTCTCTGATCAAGGTTGCTTCCGGATCGATCAGGCCGGAAGACATGCTGTATGACTCCGAGAAGCAGAACGAGTTCCGTGCCGGCAAGCTCTACATCTTCGAGGGCTCAAGGCCGACAGAGGTTCCGGAACTGATGGCAGGTGATATCGGAGCTCTCTCAAAGCTTGATGTGGAGACCCGTGATACCATCTCCACCAAGGCAAACCCGGTCCAGTACGGAAAGTTCGATATCCCGGTACCGTATACTTATAAGAAATACACCGCCGTAAAGAAGGGCGAGGAAGACAAGGCCGCACAGGGACTTGCAAAGATCGCGCAGGAAGACCTTACGATCCGTGTCGTCAACGATGCTGAGAATCATCAGACCCTGCTTTATGGCATCGGAGACCAGCAGCTTGACGTCGTTGCAGCCAAGCTCTTTAACAAGTACAAGGTTGAGATCCAGCTTGACAAGCCTGCTGTTGCTTTCCGTGAGACCATCCGGAAGACTTCAGACGTTGACAGCAAGTACAAGAAGCAGTCCGGCGGGCACGGACAGTACGGACATGTAAAGATGAAGTTCGAACCGTCCGGAGACCTTGAGACTCCGTATGTATTCGAGCAGATCGTCGTCGGCGGCGCTGTACCGAAGAACTACTTCCCGGCTGTTGAGAAGGGTATCGCGGAATCCGTAGTCAGAGGACCGATGGCAGGATATCCGGTCGTCGGGGTCAAGGCGATCCTGTATGATGGATCCTATCATCCGGTAGACTCCTCTGAGCAGGCATTCAAGACCGCTTCCAGCATGGCTTTCAAGAAGGGCTTCATGGACGCGGGACCGGTCCTTCTGGAACCGATCGCATCTCTTAAGGTTACCGCTCCGGATAAGTTCACGGGCGATATCATGGGCGATCTGAACAAGAGACGCGGCCGTGTCCTCGGAATGAACCCGGACCACAAGGGCAACACGATCATCGAGGCTGATGTTCCGCAGAGCGAACTGTATGGCTACTGCACGACCCTCCGTTCCATCACGGGAGGCGCAGGAGACTTCGGGTATACGTTCGCACGCTATGAGCAGGCTCCGAACGATGTCCAGGACAAGGAAGTCAAGGCAAGAGCGGAAGAAGCTGCCAGGTAATAGCAATACACTTGTATTCTGAAAGAGACGTGTGTTATAATCCCAGATGTTGATGTCCGCATATTCATCAGTGGCAGAAACATTGATTTCATCATAAAAGGGAGGCGACAATTATGAAGCATATTCAGACTCTTAGCACCAGATCTCTTCAGGAATCCATGAAGAAGGGCGGATGCGGCGAGTGCCAGACATCCTGCCAGTCCGCTTGCAAGACCAGCTGTACAGTCGGCAATCAGGTCTGCGAACAGCTTAAGAAGAACTGACTTAAGCGGTAAGGATCTCTGAAGTACCCGGAAACACGTTTGATACATCGTAATTTGACAGGCTGTCGCAGATAAGACCTGCGGCAGCCTTCTTTTTGACAAGGAGTACAGCACTTGATTCATCAGTATCAGAATAACGGTTTTAATATCGTCCTCGATGTAGACAGCGGAAGCATTCATCTGGTGGACGGACTCAGCTATCAGCTGATCGCAGACCTTGATAAGGACCGGACTCTGTCCGACGACACACTGGTCGGAGAATACGAAGAAAAGTATCCGGAAAGCGAGATCAGGGAATCTCTGTCTGAGATCCATTCCCTGGAGAAGGCCGGACAGCTTTTCACGGAAGATATCTATAAGAATGCAGTCATCGATTTCAAGGCAAGACCGACCGTTGTCAAAGCGCTCTGTCTTAATGTTGCCCACGACTGCAACCTCGCATGCAAGTACTGCTTTGCAGATGAAGGCAGTTACAACGGCGGTCCGAAAGGCCTCATGAGTTATGAAGTCGGAAAGCAGGCACTGGATTTCCTTGTCGCGCATTCCGGACACCGTCATAATCTGGAGGTTGACTTCTTCGGCGGAGAGCCCCTGATGGACTGGGCAGTCGTCAGGAAGCTTGTCGCCTATGGACGCTCGATCGAGAAGGAGAAGGATAAGCATTTCCGGTTCACAATCACGACCAACGGAGTTCTTCTGAATGACGAGATCATGGACTTCTGCAACAGGGAGATGGACAACGTTGTCATGTCTCTTGACGGCAGGAAAGAAGTCCACGATCATATGCGTCCGTTCCCGAGCGGAAAGGGGAGCTACGATCTGATCATCCCGAAGTTCCAGAAGTTTGCCGCTCAGAGAAAGGCCCTTGGACTTCAGTACTATATCCGCGGGACCTACACCCACTACAATCTGGATTTTGCTCAGGATGTCATCCATTATGCGGACCTCGGCTTTGACCAGCTGTCCATGGAACCAGTCGTAGCGCCTCAGTCAGCAGACTATGCGATCCGCCCGGAAGATATCCCGGTGCTGAAAGAGCAGTACGACATCCTGGCGAAAGAGATGATCAGGCGTCAGAAAGAGGGCAGAGGATTCACCTTCTTCCACTTCATGATCGACCTTACCGGCGGTCCATGTGTCTACAAGAGGCTGTCCGGCTGCGGTTCGGGAACAGAATACCTGGGCGTTACGCCATGGGGCGACCTCTATCCGTGCCATCAGTTCGTAGGCAACCAGAAGTTCCTGCTGGGCAGCGTCTTTGATGGTATCAGACGAACGGATATCGTGGATGAATTCAAATGCTGCAATGTCTACTCCAGGAAAGAGTGCAGCAGCTGCTTTGCCAGATACTACTGCAGCGGCGGATGCGCTGCCAATTCCTACAACTTCCATGGCCGGATCGACGATGTCTACGAGATCGGATGCGAGCTTGAGCGAAAGAGAGTGGAGACGGCCATTATGATCAAGGCTGCGCTCGCAAAAGAGAACTGAAATTGTATATATTTGCAGAGAAAAAGCGATTTTCTGCGGACATTTTCTACAGTTTGTGTTAAAATTGTCCGCAGCGCAAGAATCTATAAACTTTCAAAGGAGTAATACCAATGAGCAAGAAGAAGGCAAGAATTGTTCTGGTACTACTGGCTGCCGCTCTTGTGGTCCTCATGTACACCGCATTCCGCGGGTGGGGGCCGACCGGCACCGGTGCCATGAAGAACATCAAGCTTGGTCTTGACCTGGAAGGCGGTGTTTCCATCACCTATCAGGCAAAGGAGGCAAATCCTTCCGCTGAGGATATGGCGGATACCATCTACAAGCTGCAGAAGCGTGTAGAGGGCTATTCCACGGAAGCCCAGGTCTATCAGGAAGGACAGAACCGTATCAACATCGAGATCCCTGGCGTATCCAACGCGGATGAGATCCTCGAGGAACTCGGAAAGCCGGGTTCCCTCGAGTTCCAGCTGGAAGACGGAACGGTAGTCCTTGACGGTTCTCACGTCACTTCAGCTGAGGCTGGTTCTACCAGGGACAACATGAACAATACCAAGTATGTTGTCGAGGTGGAATTTGACAAGGAGGGGACCAAGGCATTCGGAGACGCTACCAGCAAGAACGTCGGAAGGCAGATCTCCATCGTATATGACGGGGAGACGATCTCTGCTCCGGTCGTCCAGGAGGCGATCACTGACGGAAAGTGCCAGATCTCCGGAAACTTCACACTTGATTCCGCCAAGGAACTTGCTTCTTCGATCCGTATCGGCTCCCTGTCCCTTGAACTGGAAGAGATCCGCTCGAACGTTGTCGGCGCACAGCTCGGCCAGCAGGCTCTGAAGACCTCCCTGATCGGCGGTATCATCGGTGTCATCGCAGTCATGATCATCATGATCATCGCCTACAAGGCACCGGGTATGGTTGCAGCTTTCGCCCTGCTCCTTTATACCGCCCTTGATCTGGTCGCCATGAACGCGTTCGATATGACTCTTACCCTTCCGGGTATCGCAGGTGTCATCCTTTCGATCGGTATGGTAGTCGATGCGAACGTCATCATCTACGCCCGTATCCGTGAGGAGATCCAGGCAGGCAACAGCGTCAGGTCTGCGATCGATGTCGGATTCAAAAAGGCTCTGTCCGCCATCATCGACGGCAACGTGACGACCCTGATCGCATGCCTGGTCCTGTACATCATGGGATCCGGTTCCGTCAAGGGATTCGCTGAGTCTCTTGCACTTGGTATCTTCCTGTCCATGTTCACGGCTCTGTTCGTATCCAAGTGGATTGTCAGAGCATGCTACGGACTGGGAATGTCTGATCCGAAGTACTTCGGCAAGGCGATCGCCTTCCGGAAGCTGCGCATGATGGAGAAGAGAAAAGTCTTCTTTATCATCGCCCTGATTGCGATCCTGTCAGGACCGGTCGCCTGCATCGCCAACAAGGCGGCAGGAAGAGGAGCCCTGAACTACTCCATGGAGTTTCGGGGCGGTACTTCCACCGATGTCACCTTCAAGGATTCCTATGATATCGATCAGATCGACAGCGAGATCAAGCCTGTCATCCAGGATGTGATCGGTGACGCCGAGATCCAGTCCCAGAAGGTTGCGGGAGGAAACGAGATCATCTTCAAGACCCGTGCTCTTTCCAGTGAGGAGCGCGAGAAGCTTGCAGATGCCCTCGATGAGAAGTTTGCGATCGATACCTATACCGATAACTCCGGCAAGGAGGCAAGAGCGATCAGCTTCGAGACGATCTCTGCTACCGTATCGAATGAGATGAGAAGAGATGCCGTCGTAGCAGTCATCATTGCAGTCGTCTGCATGCTGATCTACATCTGGTTCCGTTTCTCGGATATCCGCTTTGCATCCTCGGCGATCATCGCACTGATACACGATGTCCTGCTTGTATTCGCATCCTATGCGATCGTCAGGATCTCGGTCGGCGGTACCTTCATCGCGGTCATGCTTACGATCGTCGGCTACTCGATCAACTCGACCATCGTTATCTTCGACCGTGTGCGTGAGAATCTGAAGCAGAGAGGAAACTTCACCTCCCTGGCTGATCTGGTCAATGACTCCATCACAAGCACCATGACACGAAGCATCTATACTTCGCTGACAACATTTGCGACTGTATTCTTCCTGTATGTGGTTGGTGTTCCTTCCATCAAGGAGTTTTCACTTCCGCTGATGGTTGGTATCGTAGCCGGTATGTATTCTTCCGTATGCCTGACGGGCGCTATGTGGTATGTCATGCGTCTGAATAAGGATAAGAAGGACCAGGCGGCTGCAAAAGCTTCCGCACCGAAGAAGGTCACTTCTTCCAAGAAGAAAAAGAAGGGTCCGAAGGTCTGAAAAAGACGACGGGATAAGCGAATGCAGTAGTTTTTTGTGCAGGCCCGTCTGCGGCACCGGCATCTTCCGATGGATTCCGGCCCCGCGGACGGGCTTTTGCGATCCCATAGGATGCAAAAAGCCGCCGGCGGCGGGCTTTTGTATATGAGAAGAGAAAGGAAAGAGACTTGGAAAAGTGGTTTGAAACCAGGCAGCCCGGTGACTATGAAGCTCTTGGGAGAAAGTACGGGATCGATCCCCTTACAGCAAGGGTCATGAGCAACCGGGGGATACGGGATGATCAGTCAGCAAGACGGTTTTTGTATGGCACTCTGGACGATCTGGATGATCCCCTAAAGCTTACGAACATCGGGATCGCTGCCGGCATCATCACAAAGAAGATCCGTGAAAGAAAGAGGATCCGTATCATAGGAGACTATGATATCGACGGTGTCTGCGCCACTTACATCCTGGTGAAAGGACTCCGTGAGCTTGGGGCTGATGTTTCCTATGATATTCCCGAGCGCCTTCTCGACGGGTACGGACTGAATGTCCGTCTTGTAAAGGAAGCGATCGATGACGGCGTCGATACGATCGTTACAGTCGATAACGGGATCTCGGCAGCTTCTCAGGTCCAGCTTGCGAAAGACAGCGGACTTACGGTCGTCGTCACCGACCACCATGAACCGCCTTATGAGGAGAAAGATGGCAGGAAGATCTTCCGGATCCCTCCGGCGGATGCAGTTGTCGACCCGAGTCTCGACGGATGCCTGTATCCGAACAAAGCCCTGTGCGGGGCCGGCGTTGCCTGGAAACTGCTCTATATCCTGGAATCTATCCTGTCCGGGAAAGCAGAAGGCCCGGAGAACGGTACAAAACTTCCCCCGATGACGTCCTGTCCGCTGACCATAAGCCTTCTTCCTTTTGCAGCTTTCGCCACCGTCGGCGATGTCATGGACCTTCTGGGCGAAAACCATGTCCTGGTGAAGTACGGCCTGAAAGCGCTCCCGGAGACAGACAATATCGGAATGCAGGCCCTCATAGATGCCTGCGGACTGAACGGGAGACCCCTTTCTTCTTATCATATCGGCTTCGTGCTAGGACCCTGTATCAATGCCGGAGGACGGCTGGAGACCGCAAAAGATGCAGAAGAACTGTTTCTGACAGACGATCCGGTCAAAGCCCGTTCTCTTGCGCTCAGACTTTCCGAGCTCAATGTCGAGCGCAAGGACCTGACGGATCAAGGAGTAAAGGCAGCGATGGCCCAGCTGGAAGACCCGGAGATCGGCCATGACAGGGTCCTGGTCCTGTACCTTCCAGGCACCCACGAATCCATCGTCGGGATCATCGCCGGGAAGGTGAGAGAGAGGACCGGGAAACCCTCCTTCGTCCTGACGGACGCGCAGGAAGAAGGGATGCTGAAAGGCAGCGGCAGGTCCATCGAAGAATATTCGATGTTCGACGAACTGGTAACATGTTCGGAGCTTCTTTCAAAGTTCGGCGGCCATCCGATGGCGGCAGGCCTCTCCCTGAAGAAGGAAAATCTGACTTCCTTCCGCAGAAAACTGAACGAAGTATGCAGCCTGACGGATGATGATATCGCGATCAAGGTCAATCTGGATTCCAGACTTCCGATCGGCTATATCTCCGAAGGCCTGGTCGATGACCTGAGGAGGCTGGAACCATTCGGCAAGGGCAACGCAAGACCTCTGTTCGGAGAACCGAAGCTTTCGGTAGAATCCTGCAGGGTCATGGGCGCCAGGGGCAATGCGGCAAAGCTTACGGTTTCTTCCGGCGGCTGCCGCATGACAGCCCTCTACTTCGGCGACGTCCCCGCTTTTCTCGCACATCTGAAGGAAAAGGCAGGAGAGAGTGAAGTGGAGAAGATGATGGCCGGAAGGCCGAACAAAGTGACCATCATGGCTGCCTTCTACCCGGATATCAATGAGTTCCGCGGCAGACGTGAACTTCAGATTCACATCTCGAACTATCGTTAGGCAATTCAAAAATATTTTCCATATTGTCGAATATATACGTCCCCCTTTCGCGAAATTGAAGGCCGGGACGTACATTTTTCTGAACCTTGCATGATAAAAAATTGACAAGCGGATGATGAAAGCTTATGATAGTACAGATATATGGCGGGGAGGGCAATCTGTGCCCTGCAATACCGCGATCTGTAGATTGGGGTCAGTTCCATATCTGTTTTCCGGATTGCAACTAGACTTTTTTTTCACGAGAAAGGAGAAAGACAGCACATATGGGTGAAATTACACAATACAGCTATTTCCCCGGATGTACGCTGAAGACCAAGGCGAAAGATCTTGACCGCTATGCCAGATCATGTGCCGAGAAACTCGGTGCAGAGCTTGTCGAGCCTGAAAACTGGCAGTGCTGCGGCGGTGTCTATCCGATGGGGTCCGACGAGATCGGGAATAAGCTGTCGTCTGTGCGGGCGCTGAATGACGCCAGGGAGCATGGGCGGGAGCTCGTGACCGTCTGTTCTGCCTGTTATCATGTCATCAAGCGTGTAAACGATGACATGGCGAATGTCCCTGACATTCAGAAGCGTGCCAACAATTATGCTGAGTTCGATGAGCCGTATACCGGAGAGACGAAGGTACTTCATTATCTTGAACTTCTCCGCGACCGTATCGGTTTCGACAAAGTAAAGGAAGCGGTGACAAAACCACTTGCAGGGAAAAAGATCGGAGCGTTCTACGGCTGCCTTCTTCTTCGTCCTTCCAATATCCTTCAGTTTGACGATCCGGAAAATCCTTCCATTATGGAAGACTTCATCAGCGCCCTCGGAGCAACCCCGGTACGCTATCAGATGAGAAATGAGTGCTGCGGCGGCTATCGCAGGATGGAGAATCCTGAGCTCGCTCAGAAACTTGTAGGAAAGATCTTCACAGATGCCAGGAATGCAGGATGTGAAGAACTGATCACTGCATGTCCGCTCTGCTGGTACAACCTGAACTCATATGAAGGTCCGGACAAGCTTCCGGTCCGCTATATGACGGAAGTTTTGGCTGAGGCCCTCGGCATTCTGGACGAGAAGCCGGAAGCAGCAGAGCTTGATGGTGTTTCCTGCGGGTGCATGCAGGATGCCGGAAAGGAGGCCTGAAGATGACTCCTGATGAGATGAAAGTCAGAGATTACATCCTCAAGATCTATGACGGTGACGTAACAAAGTGCATGCACTGCGGCAAGTGTTCTGCTTCCTGCCCGGCATACGGCGAGATGGATATCAAGCCGCATCAGTTCCCGAGCTACGTCGCCCACGGCGAGATCGCGGCTCTGATGGATTCGAAGACGATCTGGGAGTGCCTTGGATGCTCCGCATGCGTCGAAAGATGCCCAAGAGGAGTCAAGCCGGGAAAACTGATCGATGGCGTCCGTCAGGCTGTCATCAGGCAGAGGGGCGGCAGTCATCTGTATCCGGAACAGATTCCGGCTATGGTAGATCCAGAGACTCCGCAGCAGCTGCTTGTCAGCGTACTGCGCAGAGAAAGAAAGTAAGCGGAGGTGAAATCAGGTGCAAAGAATCGGTGTATTTGTCTGTCATTGCGGCACAAACATCGCTGCTACGGTTGATGTTTCCAAGGTCGCTGAGGCAGCAAAACATGAGCCGGGCGTTGTCTATGCCGTCGACTACACGTTCATGTGTTCGGAAGCCGGCCAGAATCTGATCGCTCAGGCTATCAAAGATTACGGCCTTACCGCAATCGTGGTCTGCTCCTGCTCTCCGCGTATGCATGAGGCTACCTTCCGCAAGGTTGCGGAAGAGAACGGTGTCAACCCATACATGGTTGAGATCGCCAATATTCGTGAGCAGTGTTCCTGGGTCCACAAGAATATGGACGAGGGTACTCCGAAAGCGATCACCCTTATGAAGACTGCTGTCGCCAAGGTCAACCTTGACGCTCCTCTTCAGGAAGGCGAAGCTCCTGTTACCAAGAGAGCGCTGGTCATCGGCGGCGGCATCGCCGGCATCCAGACCGCTCTGGATATCGCCGACTGCGGATACAAGGTAGATATCGTTGAGAAGGAACAGACCATCGGCGGCCGTATGGCTCAGCTGGACAAGACCTTCCCGACTCTGGACTGCTCTTCCTGTATCCTTACCCCGAGAATGACCGAGGTCGCTCAGCATCCGAACATCCGTCTCTTTACCTATTCGGAAGTTCAGGAAGTCTCCGGCTTCGTCGGTAACTTCGATGTAAAGATCCTGAAGAAGTCCCGCAGCGTCCGTGAGAAGGACTGCACAGGCTGCGGCGTCTGCATGACAAAGTGTCCGTCAAAGAAGATCCCGAACGAATTCAACAGAGGTCTTAACTTCAGAACGGCTATCAATATCCCATTCGCTCAGGCGATCCCGAACGTGCCTGTCATCGATAAGGAGCACTGCATCCACTTCAAGACCGGAAAGTGCGGGATCTGCGCGAAAGTCTGCCCATCTCATGCAGTCGATTATGAGATTCAGGATGAGGTGATCGAAGAGAAGTACGGAGCCATCGTTGTCGCTACCGGTTTCGACCAGATCGACCTTCATAAGTTCGGTGAACTTGGCTACGGCGTAAGCAAGGATGTTATCTCTTCTCTGGAATATGAGAGGATCATGTCCGCTACCGGACCTACCGGCGGACATATCGTGCGTCCTTCTGACGGCAAAGAGCCGAAGGATATCGTATTCATCCAGTGTGTCGGGTCCAGATGCGAACCGGATGACAGGCGCGGTAAGACTTACTGCTCCAAGATCTGCTGCATGTACACTGCAAAGCAGTCCATCATGACCTGCGATCATATTCCGGGCGCAAAGTGCCACGTCTTCTATATTGACGTACGTACTCCTGGCAAGATGTTCGACGAATTCTACAGGAGAGCAGTCGAGCAGTACGGTGTGGACTACATCAAGGGCAATGTCGGCAAGGTCACTCCGCTTCCGAACGGAAAGCTTCGCGTGCACGGCGTAGACCTGCTTGACCAGAAGGAAGTCGAGCTTGACACCGATATGGTCGTTCTGGCTGGTGCGATCGAGCCGAACCCGAGCATCCGTCCGCTGGCTACCAAGCTGACCCTGTCGATCGACAATAACAACTTCCTGAACGAAGCACATGCAAAGCTGCATCCGGTAGAGGCTGCGACAGCAGGTGTCTTCATGGCAGGTACCGTTCAGGGGCCGAAGGACATTCCGGAGACCGTCGCTCAGGCAGGCGCTGCCGCAGTCAAGGCTGTTGCTCTGCTCGCCAAGGATAAGCTGAAGACCAATCCTTGCGTCGCCCAGCCTGATGAGCTTTACTGCAACGGCTGCTCTGTATGCGCGAATGTCTGCCCATACGGTGCGATCACTTATATCGAGAAAGAAGTCCGTGATCATGGTGTCCGTGAGACCAGAAGACTGGCTCAGGTCAATCCGTCCCTCTGCAAGGGATGCGGTGCCTGCACAGTTGCCTGCCCGTCCGGCGCTATGAACCTGAAGGGCTTCACGAACAGACAGATCATGGCGGAGGTAGATAGCGTATGTCAGTAATCGAGAGAACTGCCTCCCCGGAGGCTATGCTTGAGAAGGATACCCTCGCTTACCTCGGACCCGCAGAAGCGAAGAAGAGTGAAGGAGAGTTCGTCCCGAAGATCGTTGCGTTCTGCTGCAACTGGTGCTCCTATGCAGGAGCAGACTCTGCCGGCAACGCAAGAGCGTCTTATCCGACAAACATCAAGATCATCCGCGTACCATGTTCCGGACGTGTCAATCCTCTGTTCATCCTGAGGGCGTTCGAGAAGGGGGCCGACGGTGTCATCATCTGCGGATGCCATCCGGGAGACTGCCACTATACAACCGGTAACTATTACACCCGCAGAAGAATGGCTCTGCTCATCTCCATGCTCGACTATATCGGTGTCGACAAGGGAAGAGTAGAGGTCGACTGGGTCTCTGCATCGGAAGGTGCAAGATTCGCGGAGATCATGAACAAGTTTGCCGATAAGATCAGGACCCTCGGCAGGAACGTGAGATTGGAGGATATCAGATGCAGGAATTGATTGACCGCGCAAAAGAGCTCCTCAAAGACGGCACTGTCGTCCGTGTTCTCGGCTGGAAGAAGGGTGACCTTCCGTACAATCCGGAGCCGCATATCTTCACCAGCGCTGAGGAGCTTGATAAAGATTTTATCTATAACGGATTCTGCGGAGCGAACCTCAGCAAGTATATGATCGCTGCCACCAGGCTTGAGGGGAAGACCCTGGTCTTCCTGAAGCCGTGTGATACCTTCAGCTTCAACCAGCTGATCAAGGAACACCAGGTAAAGCGTGAGAATGCTTATATCATAGGCGTAGGCTGCAAGGGCAAGCTTGACCACAGAAAGTTCGAGAGACTGGGCCTCGGCGATATCGCTGAGATCTCCGGCATCGAACTTACTGACGAATGCGACAGGATCCATGTAAAGACCGTCTACGGAGAAGAGAAGGATCTTGATTACCGCGACGTCATGCTGGAAAGATGCTTCTTCTGCAAGACCAAGGAGCATCAGATCTTCGACGAGAAGATGCTGGATTCCAAGGATACGGTTGCGGAAGGCGCCGACCGCTTCGAAGAAGTAAAGAAGATCGAGGCTATGGCTCCTGCAGAAAGATATGCTTTCTTCCGCTCAGAGCTTTCAAAGTGCATCCGCTGCAATGCCTGCAGGAATGTCTGCCCGGCATGCAACTGCAGACACTGCGTATTTGATAACACCAAGTACGATACCCCGCAGAAGGCGAATGCAAGCTCCTTCGAGGAGAACATGTTCCATGTCATCCGTGCATTCCATGTTGCCGGAAGATGCACGGACTGCGGAGAATGCTCGAGAGTCTGCCCGCAGAACATCCCGCTTCATCTGTTCAACAGGAAGTTCATCCTGGATGCAGACGATCTTTACGGAGAGTTCCAGGCCGGTTCCGATACAACGACTCCGGGACCGCTGACTGCGTTTACTTTTGGTGATGCTGAGCCCGCAGCAGGGCTGGAGAGGAGCAGAGGATGAAAAAGATAGCGAAGGAAGATCTCCCGAAGCTCTTTGCCGAAGTATCTGCTTCCATGGACCTCTTCACTCCGGTGAAGATGGCAGAAGTTTCAAACTGGGGTCTCTGGGACCAGACAAAGACTGCGGACCTTGACACACTGAAGACGGTCAAGAGCCCGAAGGATGTATTCTTCCCGCAGTGCCAGACCCTTTACATGGTCCATCAGGATGACAACGGCTTTGAGCTGGATCCGATGAAGATGACCGAAAAGCCGTTCTGCGTGTTCGGGATCCGTCCGTGCGATGTCAGAGCTCTGACCGTTATGGACCAGGTCTTCCTGAATCAGGAACCGGTCGATACCTTCTACAAAGCAAGAAGAGAGCATGCGGTCCTTGTCTCACTTGCATGCCGCAAGCCGGCGCAGACCTGCTTCTGCAAGGTCTTCGGCACCGATGCTGCCGCACCGGACGCGGATGTCGCCATGTGGGATATCGAAGGAAATTTCTATCTGGAAGGTCAGACCGAAAAGGGCAGGGAATGGCTGGAAGCATTCGCTGATGCATTCGAAGATGCCGGCGATGTCAAGGATACGATCGAGAAGGAACAGGCTCAGATCAGGGAGACCATTGAGAAACTTCCTTATACCCATCTTTCCCTGGAAGGCTGGGGAGAAGGCAAGGTGGATGAGAAGTTCAATGATCCGCACTGGAAAGAGCTTTCCGATGCATGTCTGGCATGCGGCACATGCACATTTGTCTGCCCGACCTGCCAGTGCTACGACATCAAGGATTTCAAGACCGGTCACGGTGTACAGAGATACCGCTGCTGGGACAGCTGCATGTACTCAGATTTCACCCTGATGGCTGCGGCCAACAATCGTACCACTCAGATGCAGAGATATCGTCAGAGATTCATGCACAAGCTGGTCTACTTCCCGACAAACAACAACGGTATGTATATGTGCGTCGGATGCGGCCGCTGCGTCGACAAGTGCCCGCAGTCGCTGAATATCGTAAAGGTCATCAAGACCATGGGAAAGGAGAACGCAGATGTCTGAAGAGTGTCTGTGCCATAACGACAAATATGTGCGTGATGCCCTGATCCCTCAGGTCGGAATCATTCAGAAGATCACGCAGGAAACACCTGATGTAAGATCATTCCAGGTGATCAGACCGGGCGGAGGAAAGCTGATCGAGCAGATGCCGGGACAGTGCGCTATGGTCTGCGCGCCTGGCATCGGAGAGGCAATGTTCTCGATCACCTCTTCCCCGACGGTCAAGGAATACAACGAATTCTCCATCAAGGAATGCGGGGAACTCACCACTTATCTCCATAACCTCCATGAGGGAGACCAGATCCTTGTCAGAGGGCCTTACGGGAACCACTTCCCGGTAGAGGACAAGTTCAAGGGCAGGAACCTTCTGTTCATCGCAGGCGGCATCGGACTTGCTCCGCTTCGTTCCGCGATCAACTACTGCCTCGCTCACCGTGAGGATTACGGAACCATTAACGTCTTGTACGGATCCAGGTCAAAGAGAGACCTTGTAAAGCTTGACGAGATCCAGAACGTATGGATGAAGGCTCCGGATACGAATGTATATCTGACCATCGACCGTGAAGATCCTGAGTGGGACGGCCATGTAGGATTCGTTCCGAACTATGTGACGGAAGTCGGCTTCGATACCAACATTACCTGCATCATCTGCGGACCGCCTATCATGATCAAGTTCACTCTTCAGAACCTGACCAATCTGGGCTTCAAGAAGGACCAGGTCTACACGACCCTGGAGCTCCGCATGAAGTGCGGGATCGGCAAATGCGGCCGCTGCAACATCGGTACCAAGTACGTCTGCAAGGACGGCCCGGTATTCCGCTGCGACCAGATCGACGAGCTGCCTCAGGAATATTAAAAAAGGTCAGCATCACGAGGGAATATATAAAGGGAGCTCCGCCACGGCTGCCTGAAAGGCGGGCGGGAAAGGAAAATTTGAATGAGCAAAACGACTGCTTGCAGGCGTTTTTGCGAATAAAAAATTTCCGTGCCGCTGAGGAGGCCGCAGGCCGTATCAGCGGCGAAGGAGCGACTCCTATGACCGAGTGAGGACAAGGGCAAAGCCACTCTGCCAGAGAAAATGAGCAAAGCGCAGCTTTGCGAGTATGAAGGATCAATATCAGCATCATCTAAGAAAGGACAAAGACCATGGAGAAGATGGTGAATGTATACTTCTACGGAAAGCGTTACAGCGTTCCGGAGAGTCTGACCGTCATCGCAGCCTGGGAGTATGCCGGCTACACGCTGAAGCGCGGAGTTGGCTGCCGTAACGGTTTCTGCGGTGCATGTGCAACGATCTACCGCATCAAGGGCTCCAATGAGCTCCATACCTGCCTTGCATGCCAGAAGCAGGTCGAAGACAATATGTACATCGCTTCGATCCCCTTCTATCCGCAGGACAAGAGAGTCTATAACATCAATGACCTGAAGGTCTCCGACAATATCATGATGGAGATCTATCCGGAGATCTACAGCTGCATCGGCTGCAACGCCTGCACAAAGGCATGCCCGCAGAATCTGAACGTTATGCAGTACATCGCATATGCTCAGAGAGGCGAGTTTGAGAAGTGCGCGAACGAGTCCTTCGACTGCGTCATGTGCGGATGCTGCTCGACCAGATGCCCGGCTGGAATTTCCCATCCGTATGTCGGCCTTCTTGCAAGAAGACTGACCGGCAAGTACATCGCTCCGAAGAGTGAACATCTTGAGAAGAGAGTGGAAGAGATCGCTGAAGGCAAGTTTGACGAGCCGATGAAGGAGATGGCATCTCTTCCGACCGAAAAGCTGCAGGAGCTGTACAATAACCGCGAGATCGAGAAATAAGGAGGAGTGAAGATGTATACAGAAGAGATGCTTGAGTCCATCAAGAAGGTTGAGGCGACTCGTCCGGAGCGTCTTCATACCGAGCCAAGGCGTCTTACCGCCGAAGAGAAGGATGAACTCCTCAGGCAGTGGCATCCGGATTATCGTGAGGATGCTTTTGATACCATCCAGATTGGACCGAACAAGGGACAGAAGGCTCCGAAGCAGCTCGCTGAGCTCCTTCACAGCAACAGCCGTCTGTACGGAATGAACATCGACCTTTCCAGGGTTGACTATGATACCGATGTCCTGATCATCGGCGGCGGCGGAGCCGGATGTTCTGCTGCGATCGAGGCAGACAATGGCGGCGCCAAGGTCATGATCGTCACCAAGCTTCGCGCCGGTGACGCCAACACCATGATGGCAGAAGGCGGGATCCAGGCAGCTGACAAGGACAATGATTCCCCGGTGCAGCATTTCCTCGATGCTTACGGCGGCGGACACTTCGCAGCTAAGAGAGAACTGGTCGAGCAGCTGGTCATGGAAGCTCCGGATGCCATCAAGTGGCTGAATGAGCTGGGCGTCATGTTCGACAAGGAAGATGACGGGACCATGATCACCACCCACGGCGGCGGAACTTCCAGAAAGAGAATGCATGCCTGCAAGGACTACTCCGGTGCAGAGATCATGCGTACCCTTCGCGATGAGGTCCAGAACCGTCAGATCCCGATCATCGAGTTCACTTCCGCTGTCGAGCTGATCAAGGATGATAAGGGGCAGGTTGCCGGTGCTGTTCTCCTCAACATGGAGACAGGCGATTACCTCGTAGCCCGCGCCAAGGTCGTCATCCTTGCTACCGGCGGTGCAGGAAGACTGCATTATCAGAACTTCCCGACTTCCAACCATTACGGAGCAACCGCAGACGGACTGATCCTTGCATATCGTGCAGGCGCTCCGCTGCTGTATCAGGATACCATCCAGTATCATCCGACCGGAGCTGCATTCCCGTCTCAGATCCAGGGCGCTCTGGTAACCGAGAAGGTTCGTTCTCTGGGTGCGCAGCTGGTCAACAAGGATGGCGTCGCATATCTTCATCCGCTTGAGACCCGTGACGTATCCGCTGCAGGTATCATCCGCGAGTGCAAGGGCAGACACGAAGGTGTCACCACACCGCTCGGCGATGCGATCTGGCTGGATACCCCGATGATCGAGGAGCTTGGCGGAGCAGGTACCATCGAGGCAAGGATCCCGGCTATGCTGAGGATGTTCCTTCAGTATGGCATCGATATGAGAAAAGTACCGGTTCCGGTATATCCGACTCAGCACTATCAGAACGGCGGTGTCGAGATCGATACGGAGTGTGCAACCTCTATCGACAACCTGCTTGTCGCAGGCGAGTGCTCCGGCGGTGTCCATGGGCGCAACCGTCTGATGGGCAACTCTCTTCTTGATGTCATTGTCTTCGGACGTGATGCAGGAAAGAGCGCTGCTAAGAGAGCTGCTAAGGTTGAGCTTGGAACTCCTACTCTTGAGCATGTTGCAAGGTATGCTGCAGAACTGGAAGCTGCAGGCATTCATACCGGCAAGGTTTCTCCGCTGCTTCTTCCGAAGTATGCAAGACATGCAAGAGAGTACGAGCAGAGAGGATTCCAGTTCCAGTAATAAGGGACTTCCGGTGCGTCAGATTTCAGGTAAATAAGGATAAGCTGGCGTGAATCTTAGCGTGATCGCGATAGTTTCCCCGTCAGCTTTTCTTATCCTTGAAGAGGACGTTTCGGGTGAGAAAGAAAGCGCTATTGTCACGTCAGGATACATGGTATTCCAGGTAATGTGACTTAGCAGGAAAAACAAGCAGTAACAGTCAACATCATATAATTTCACCGGAGGAGTTTCATGAGAGACATAGACGTTAGCGTCATCACCGATGAGATCGAGAAGATGTGCATGCATGCAAACCGTCATCTTCCGAAGGATATGCAGGAAGGGATCAAAGCCTGCAGAGCCTGTGAGGACGGCCCGATCGCCTGCACCATCCTTGATCAGATCATTGATAACTTCCAGACTGCAGACAAGGAAGAGGTCCCGATCTGCCAGGATACCGGCATGGCATGCATCTTTCTCGAAGTAGGACAGGAAGTCCACTTTACCGGAGGAGCTCTTTACGATGCCATCAATGAAGGTGTCAGAAGAGGATATACAAAGGGATATCTGAGAAAGAGTGTCGAAGCCGACCCGATCCGCCGCGGCAACACCGGCGACAATACCCCGGCTATGATCACCGTGGACATCGTTCCGGGTGACAAGGTAAAGATCACGGTCGCACCGAAGGGATTCGGTTCCGAGAACATGAGCGCACTGCGCATGTTCAAGCCGTCTGCAGGACTTCAGGGGATCAAGGACTTCATCCTTGAGACCGTTGAGAATGCAGGCCCGAACCCATGCCCGCCGATCGTTGTCGGTGTAGGCATCGGGGGAAACTTCGATCATGTCGCCCTTGCAGCCAAGAAGGCTCTTCTTCGTCCGGTCGATTCCCACAACCCGGATCCCTTCTATGCCGCACTGGAAGACGAGATGCTTGAGAAGATCAATGAACTTGGCATCGGTCCTCAGGGGCTTGGCGGAAAGACAACTGCGATCGGTGTCAACATCGAGACTCTCCCGACCCACATCGCCGGTATGCCGTGTGCAGTCAACATCAGCTGCCATGTTACAAGACATGAAACGGAGGTGATCTGAGATGGCTGAAGAACTTCGCCGTATCCAGCTCCCGCTTACTCCGGAGCTTGCAAAGACGCTTCACATGGGAGACAACGTTCTCCTTACCGGAACCATCTACACCGCCCGCGACGCGGCTCATGAGCGCATGACAGAAAACCTGAAGAAGGGGATCCCGCTTCCGTTCGATCCAAAGGACGCAACGATCTACTATGTAGGACCGACCCCGGCCGAGCCTGGCAAGGTCATCGGGTCTGCAGGACCGACAACGGCAGGACGTATGGACAAGTGGGCGCCGGAGATGATCTCTCTCGGAGCACGCGGAATGATCGGCAAAGGCAAGCGTTCTGCTTCCGTGATCGAAGCTGTAAAGAAATACAGCGGCTGCTATTTCGGGGCAATCGGCGGAGCAGGAGCTCTTCTTGCAAAGCACATCAAGAAGTGCAGGCTGATCGCTTATGAGGACCTTGGCCCTGAGGCGATCAGAGAACTCTATGTGGAAGATTTCCCTGTCACCGTCATCATCGACTGCGAAGGCAACGACCTCTACAAGAGTGGCAGAGCAGAGTATCTGAAGCTTCATAACGAGAAGAAGCAGTGACCGGAGTCTCATCCTCCAAAATTACAGCACCCGTCTTCCTGTTTATAGGAAGACAGGTGCTTTTTATTATGTTATAATGTTGTGGAATGCGTTTTTTTATTGTGAGGAATATCATATGACAAGTAAACAGAGAGCATATCTGAAAAGTCTGGCGTCCAACATGGATACGATCCTCCAGGTAGGCAAGGAGGGTCTTTCCCCGGAGTGCACCGCTTCCATATCAGAGGCACTGGCTGCAAGAGAGCTGATCAAGATCGGTATCCTTCAGAATTATGACGGAGACCTGGACGAACTTGCAAGGACCGCCGCGGAGCGCACACGTTCCCAGCTGGTGCAGGTCATCGGCAGAAAGTTTGTGCTTTACAAGGAAGGCAAAGATGAGAAGAAAAAGATCATTCTTCCTTCGGCAGGCAGAAAGAAGGAAGAATGACCGGTGATACAGAGATCCCGGAAGATCCGCATGCTGTGAACGGAGAGAACGCCATGCGTAAAAAGATAGGCATCATGGGAGGCACATTTGACCCCATCCATATTGGTCATCTGATCCTGGGCGAAAGTGCCTTCATGCAGCTTGGGCTGGATAAAGTCCTGTTCATGCCATCCGGCAACCCTCCTCACAAGAGGAAGCGGGACGGCGCAGCCAACGAGCAGAGAGTAGAGATGGTCCGCCTTGCCATCGAGGGCAATGAGCACTTCGAGCTTTCCCTCGAGGAGATGCGGGAGGATGGATACACCTACACGAAGGAAACTCTCCTGAGACTTACAAGGGAGAATCCTGACACAGACTACTACTTTATCATGGGTGCGGATTCCCTCCTTCAGTTTGATACCTGGAGGCAGCCTGAGGAGATCGCTAAGCTCTGCGTCATCGCTGTGGCAGTCAGAGATGGGATGCCCTCCGAAGAGTTTGATGCCGAGATCAGCCGGATGAAGGCAAAGTATCATGCCGATATCCGTAAGCTTACCAGTCCGAACCTTGATATCGCTTCCCATATGATCCGGAAGTGGGTCAGGGAGGGCAGCAGCATCCGATATTATGTGCCGGAATCTGTGAGAAAGTACATCTATGACAGCGAGGTCTATACATGCAGTACGATTTCATAAAACTTGAGCACCGTCTGAAAAAAGAACTGGATGAAGACCGATACCAGCATACACTCGGAGTGATGTTCACTGCTTCGGCGCTTGCCATGTGCCACGGGGGAGATATCCAGCAGGCGGAATGTGCAGGACTTCTTCATGACTGTGCAAAGTGCATCCCGAATGACAAAAAGCTGAAGATGTGCGAAGAGTATGGGATCGAGGTCACGCCTACTGAGCGGAAAGCGCAGTTTCTGCTTCATTCCAAGCTGGGTGCGTACCTTGCGAAAGCTCAGTATGGGATCGAAGATGAAGAGATTCTGAGCGCGATCAGATGGCACACGACCGGGAGACCGAACATGTCCCGGCTTGAGAAGATCATCTTCATAGCAGATTACATCGAGCCCCGCAGGAATAAGGCAGAACATCTTCCGGAGATCAGACAGCTGGCATTCCAGGACCTGAACCAGACGGTCCTCAGGATTCTCGAAGATACCCTCCACTACCTCGACAGGGGGAAGGGGGAAGTAGACGAGATGAGCAGGAGTGCGTTCCGGTATTATTACAATCTGTTCGGCAATCCGGATGATAAGGGAAGATCTCTTACAGAATAAGCAGCAGGCTGAAACATCATCATGAAAGCTGCCCGGCTGAAAGAACACATACGGAGGTTAACGTAGATGGCAGAAGAAAAGTCCAGGAAGATGGCAAGCCTTGCTTACCATGCACTGGAGGATAAGAAAGGCGCAGAGATCAGCGTGATCGATATCAGCAAGGTCAGCGTGATCGCGGATTATTTCATCATCGCATCCGGTGAGAACCGCAGTCAGGTGCAGGCTATGGCTGATAATGTCGAGGAGACTCTCGGCAGAGCCGGATATCCGCCCAAGGATATGGAAGGATACCGCAATGCAAACTGGGTCCTTCTCGATTTCGGAGACCTTGTCGTCCATATCTTCGACCGTGAGAATCGTGTCTTCTATGACCTTGAGCGCATCTGGCGCGACGGGACCAGGACAACGATCGAAGAACTGGAAAAACAGGACCAATAATCAGAAAAGTTAGGAGATAGAGCAATGGCAGTCGACCAGGCATTCATCATTCAGCAGTTAATGAATAAGGAAGTGCTATATGCAGCTTTCTGCATGAACACGAAGATGCCTTTCATTATCTGTGATCCGGAAACTTACAATGATCAGGTATGGGTCTTCGACAGCGAAGATGTCCTGAAGAAGTTTATCCAGGATTATGCTGAAAAGAAGTATATCATCCGCGGGGCAAAGATGGAAAAGAAGCAGTTCCCGGGCTTCTTTGCGTCCCTCTACACTCTTGATGTGAATGAGATCGTGTTCGCGGAAGCGGGATCCACGACGGATATCGCACTCAGCGCGATCATCAGGCGCCCGGATTTTTCAAAACTTCCGGTCATCTCAAGACCGGTCGAGAATCCTTCCCTTCAGCTCTCCGGTCTGTATTTCATGCAGGAAGCGACCAGACAGATCCCGAACGAGCAGAAGGAAAACCTTCAGGACCTGAACGAAGAGTTCTCGGCAAACCTCGCATCGGCCCGCTACGTCGTTGCAATCCTTCCGAAGGAAGGTGAGGGGAGCCTTCAGGAGAAGCTTTCGAAGCACCAGTTTTCCGTCCCTGTACTGAACCTGAAAAACGGAAAGAAGTTTGTTCCGTGCTTCTCGGACCAGTTCGAATTCGACAAGTTCAGAAGAGGAGATAAGAAGCTCCTGGAACTTGCAGTTCCGCTCCCTGGCCTTATGCAGTATCTTGGAAATGGCACGGACGGATTCATGCTGAACCCGATGGGAATGTCCATGGCGCTCACTCCGGAACTGATCAGCGCGATCGAGAAGGCTTTCCCGGACCGTGTGAAGGCCGGCGTCGAGGCTGCGACAAACGTGGTGAAGGAAGCGGCAAAGCAACTGACTGCGGCTCAGAAGGCTCGCGCGGAGGCTCAGCAGGAAGCGAAGAAGAAGCCCCAGGAACAAAAGAAGAGTGAGATCCCGGTGAGTCACCTCCCCGGCCATTCCAAAGTCCTTACGCCATTCGGCCAGAAGACTGCTCAGGCAAAGCCGGAGGCGCCTGCGCCTGTCTACCGCCCGGTGAAGAAAGAGGATCAGAAACCGGAGGAGAAGCAGTAAGAAAGATATAAGAAAAGTCAGGCTGCGGCCCGCATCCCATATATCGGATGCCGGACCTGCAGTCTGACTTTTTTGATTCAGAAGATAGGAATATAGAATATATCCTTCGTATCCGGATGACCGGGATCATCTCACCAGACACCGGATGACCAGGATCATCTCATCAGACGGAAGACTCCGAATACTTTTCCCAGGATCTGCAGCCTGTCTCTGACGATGATCGGGTCCATCTCGTCATTCTCGGGCTGAAGTCTGATGTAGCCTTTCTCCTTGTAGAATGTCTTGACAGTAGCGGAGTCATCGATCAGAGCTACGACCACATCGCCGTTCTTGGCTGTGTTTTTCTCCTCGACGAGCACCAGGTCACCATTATTGATTCCTATATTGATCATACTGTTTCCTTTGACGCGCAGCATGAAGGAAGGATTCTTCGGCATGTACTCAGCCGGGATCGGGAAGTAATTCTCAATATTCTGAACCGCCAGGATCGGGACTCCGGCTGCCACCTGGCCGACGATCGGCACATTCGCGATCTCGCGCCTGGTCAGATTGAAGGAATCGTCTACGATCTCGATCGCACGCGGCTTGGTCGGGTCCCGACGGATGTATCCGTTCTTCTCCAGTGTCTCAAGATGGGAATGGACGGAAGATGTGGACTTCAGATGGACAGCATCGCAGATCTCACGGACGGTCGGAGGATATCCGTGATTGAGGATCTCGCTCTTCAGAAAGTCGAGGATCTCCTGCTGTTTCTTTGAGATCTTGCCGTATGCCATAAAAACCTCCCGTGAATCATCATTGATAGTATATGATATTTTAACATAGGAATATTCAGAATGCAAACACCTGTTCCAAAAATATGTTCGGCCTGAGGCCGTGCTGCCTGCAGATCCGGGAGGACGGGGACGAAAGAAAATCGGTTTATTCATTTTTTCTTAATGAAATGAATCATCCCCCTTCATTGTTATTCCTGGGCCGTGATGTTATAATTCTGTCAGATATCAAAAAGGCTCCCTGTATCTCACCGGAGCCATTCTTTCAGGAGGAAAAGATCTATGAACAGGAAGATTGTGAGTGTTCTTGCGGCTTCTTCGGTCGCGGCATCTCTTCTTACGGGCGTTGTCCCCATGACCGTCATGGCTGACGGAACGATGGTCGTATCCATCGGCGCTGATCTGACAGAAGATCAGAAGACGGCGATCCTGAAGTATTTCGGTATATACGGAAACAATGGAGTACAGATGATCACCGTTACCAACCAGGATGAAAGAAATCATCTGGCATCCTATATTCCGATCGAGCAGATCGGCACAAAGACGATCAGCTGTGCACTCGTAAAGCCGACTATGAGCGGGGGAGTGCAGGTCAAGACTGCAAACCTCGACTATATCACCAGCAATATGATCGCATCCAATCTGATCACCTGCGGCGTCACCAACTGCCAGGCGATCGCAGCTGCTCCTTTTGAGGTATCCGGGACCGGAGCTCTTACCGGGATCCTGATGGCTTACGAGAATGCGACCGGGACCCAGATCAGCCAGGCTGACAAGGACCTTTCTGCTCAGGAGATCCAGCTCACGGAAGAGATCACAAGCAAGACTGAGAACCAGCAGGTTGCCCAGCAGATCGTCAACGATGTCAAACTACAGGTTATCGACGGGACCGTCGATTCCGTTGACAACTCAGTGGTCACCGATAACTCCGTGAATACCGACAATTCCGTCAATACGGATATGTCCACCGTTATCACAGATAATTCGGTCAATGACACGGAAGTCAGCAATATCGTCAACAATGTCGTCAACAATTACGTCCAGAACAATACAGGCGTGAACCTGACGGAAGAGGATATCCGGCAGCTGACCGACTATGCAGTCCAGCTGGCCCAGCAGTCCTATGAGAAGGGCGCTGAGGAGGCCCGGAAGCAGGTCGAGGCTCAGGCACAGGTCCAGCAGAATCTTACCGGACTGACCGGCATCCAGAATTCCGAGGGAACTACCCAGATCGTAAACAATGTAACCGTTGAGCAGAACCAGGATACCACTGCAGGCGCTGACAATACCGGAAGTGCTGATGCTTCGGCAGAGGCCGAAGCCCCGCAGACGGAAGCTCCGGATGACAGTATCTTCGCCAATACCGATATCAATGCTCTTGATGACGGATCAGGCTCCGGGAAACTTGTCACCGGCACCGATAAAGAGGTCATCGACAACGATACCCAGGAGGGTGCGACCGATAACGATGCGGTCATCGCAGAACAGTCCCAGGGTGAGGGGCAGCCTGCTGCAGAGACGCCGCAGTCGGATGCAGCTGCAGCCGATCCGTCAGGGCTGGTCATCACGACAAGTGAGACCAATTCCAACACCGGCGATACCACAGCTCCGGATGAGACTGTCCCGGCTGAGGAAGTCCCGGCTGAGGAAGTCCCGGCTGAGGAAGTCCCGGCTGACCAGACGCCGGCTGAGACAGATGCAGCCATCGAGATTCCTGCAGATCAGACGCCGGCTGAGACAGATGTAGCCATCGAGATTCCTGCAGATCAGATGCCGGCTACAGAAGTTCCGGCTGAAGAATATCCGGCTGAGGAAGTCCCGGCTGACCAGACGCCTGTGACCGAGGCAGCAGCAGAAGCGCCTGCCGGCCAGACGATCACCACAGACCAGACGGATGCATATTCCACAGCTTATCTGAACGAAGACGATGAAGCAACCGTTCCGGCATTCGTACTGGCGCTCAGAAGTTCTGATCTGGTACCGGTCGGTGGAACCCTCACCGTTGCAGACGAGAGCGGCAATGTCCTCGGTACTGCAGATCTTGCCAGCAGCAGTCAGGTAACTGCAGTCACCTCTGCAGCTGCCAACGACGAATTCATGATGAACAATGGCTGGGACCAGATGACCGGTCTGTTCTTCCAGGCTAAGGATGCAAACGGCAGCACCGTACTTCCACAGCCAGGTATGAATTACCTGCTGACACTGAGCGGAACGTTTGCCCAGACCACAGATCCGACCATGACGGACGGAGCACCGGTCGTAACGGCTGACCTTCAGAATATCTATTACACAGCTCCTTATCAGGAAGCTGCGGGCTTTGATCTGTCCGGCGTATCCCTGTCAGATATTACCGCAGGAGGAAGCCTCACGACCTACGTGATCGACGATGGAACATTTGCATCGGCAGCACTGAGCAATCCGGACGGGACCGCATCGGTCGGCACCTCGGATGGTTCCGGCGTTGTCTATGCAGGCGGTGACACGACCGCATACATCACGCTTCAGAATGCTCCGGGTCTCTGTGAGATCGATGTCACATATTCAAGCGGCCTTGAAGATTCCACCGAGGCTGACGAATATGCTGCGGAGGCTTCCGAAGGAATCACTCTGAGATACTTCATCCCGGTACAGCCAATACAATAAATCATTCATGAAGTAAGATAAAAGAAAACCGGATGGGCAGGCCTGCCAGAATCAGCAGGCGGAAAGCCCATCCGGTTTTTTCTTGACTTTTCACAGAAAAAGAAGTAGTATCTCTATATATACATCTATACAGAAAACACATGTTTTTCAAATAGATCCTGCCAGAAAATCAGGACTCAGGCCTTTTCCCGGCAGCCGCTCCCGGAAAACCAGATTTTCAGCTCCCGGGAATACGCTGGAATGATCCAGCGAGTTTGATGATGATAAGGTGTGTGCTTCAATATGTCTACAGTAAGTTCAAATTCATCCAGAACCAGAACGTATCATGATGAAAAGGATATCCAGAACACACTGCAGCTGCGTGATGTTCTGAAGGATTTTCCTCCGTTTGCCAAGCAGTATTTTCTCGGACGCGAATCGACCACGGCTACGCGCACGCGGCTTTCCTATGCGTATGATATCCGTACCTTCTTCCGGTACCTTCAGGAAAGCAATCCGGCGCTTGCGAAAAGGGACATCCATACCTGGGACGTCTCCGTGCTTGACGAGATCCAGCCGACTGATATCGAGGAATATGAAGACTTCCTGAAGGTCTACAAGGTCGATTCCGACGTTGTCGGGGCTCCGCGTGAGGAAACGTTCACAAACGGCGAAAAGGGTCTGAAACGCAAGATGTCGGCCCTGAGGAGCTTCTATGCATATTATTATCGAAGACAGATGATCCGGACGAATCCGACGCTTCTGGTAGATATGCCGAAACTTCACGAAAAAGCGATCGTCCGCCTGGACGCCGGCGAATCCGCGGCGCTCCTGGACCTGATCGAACATGGCGGGGATGATCTGACCGGCCAGAAGAAAGTATATTATGAAAAGACAAGGGTCCGCGATCTGGCGATCGTCACCCTGCTTCTCGGGACCGGGATCCGGGTCAGTGAATGTGTCGGTCTCGATATCGGCGATGTTGACTTCCGCAACAATGGGATCCGGATCATAAGAAAAGGCGGCTCCGAATCGATCGTCTATTTCGGGGAAGAGGTGGAGAAAGCCCTGAAAGATTATATTGAGCAGCGCAAGTCCATCATTCCCCAGGAAGGGGAAGAGAACGCTCTCTTCTACTCTACCCAGAGACGCCGCATGGGCGTTCAGGCTGTCGAGAATATGGTCAAGAAATATGCCCGTCAGATCACGACGACCAAGAAGATCACCCCTCATAAGCTCCGCAGCACCTACGGTACGGCGCTTTACCAGGAAACCGGGGACATCTACCTGGTAGCCGACGTACTCGGTCATAAGGACGTCAACACGACGAAGAAGCATTATGCTGCCATGGATGATGCAAGGCGCCGCAGCGCTGCCGGGGCCGTGAAGCTGAGAGAAGAAGTTCCGGATCCGGAGCCTGTGCCTCCGGTCCATGGAGAAGCCTGAGACGGATAAAGAATCAGCCGGGCCGGGCAGGGTGGACGGAGTCCTCCCTGCAATCTATCGATGGCTTCCTCCCCCGGAATGACCTCCCCCGGAATGGCCTCCGCCGGAGTGGCCTCCCGATCCCGAGGAGCCGCCGGATGAAGAACTTCTCGTGTAGGATGTATGATAATGCCTGATGAATTCGTCACGGTTCACCGTGATCCGGTATGAGTCAGGCTCCAGGGGATCCTTATTGCTGAAAGGCGCAGGATCCTTCTTTTCTTCTTTCCTCCTTCTGCCTCCTGAGGTCTCAAAGAAGGTACGTGCCAGAGTGATCATGAAGATGACAAAGAACATGATCAGAGCTGCCGTTCCTGACAGCAGACTGTAGATGATCCCCAGGACCACAAAGAACATCCCGTAAGAAAAACCGTTCAGGATACTGACGCCCTTTTTTGCCTTCTTTCTCTTTTTCCGGCCATTATACCGCAGCTGCCAGAACATGCGTCCCAGGATGACAGATTCCAGCGCAAGGACCACGATGAAGGCTGTCAGACTGGAGGTCAGCGCCAGCGCGATCCCGCCCGGCGTGTATGCTTTCCAGCTCATCACAGTGTGCATGTCGGAGCTGATCTCTTCACAGTCTGACACGAACTGCATCATGGACTGGAAGTACGTCCAGGAATGAGGCGGAAGGTCGCCCGAAGGCAGCCTGTCCGTGAACTTCTGCGATAGTTCTTCGCAGGAGTGATCGCCGACCGAATACCGCAGGTCGCCTGACCCGGCTACCCAGTTATAGACCCAGCCGTTGCTCTCACGGTAGATATTATCGACCATGATGATGCCGTTGCCCTCATCGCCGGGCTTATTCCAGCCGAATCCGTTCTCATCCCAGTAGGATTCCGCGTATCTCTGGATCCCTCTGTAGGCATCCGTCTCGTCGCTCTTCATGTAGATCAGGTCAGGATACTTCTTCTCGAGCGATTCGTTGATGATAACGATGACCAGGTCCGCCTTCATCTTTTCTTCCGCCGCGGCAATCTTCTCTTCCAGCTGCTCTTTCTGATCATCCGTGAGCATGCCGGCATAATCATAGACCCTGTCAGTTCCTTCCTGCCTGGTGTTCGTCCTCGGCTGAAGCTTCGATGAAAAACCGATTTTAACGCCCATCAGGACAGCCCATAAAACGATCAGGGCAGCCGTCACAAGGAGGCATGTGACAAGGATCCTTCTTTCCCTCCTGTCGGCGGAATTCAGCTCTCTTTTAGCTGTCCGGAAACCGGACGCTCTTCCGGTGAGGACTTTCGGCGCGAAGTGCATTTTCTTCATAGGAGCACCCCCAGGATCCCGATCACCGCTGCAGAGGAAAGGAGCACGCAGGCTGCCTCGATCAGATAATGGGCAAGGACCCGTCCCCTGTCGCAGGGAGCATCTCCCGACATACGTCCCGTGGTGCCGTCCATATAGATCTTGTGATCGCCGAAGCCTTTGTAGAGATACCGGTAGACCGGAAGAAGGGTCGATTCGGCGTTCGTCTCGTCAGCATGCGCGTGGACATCCGCATAGGTGCGCCTGACCTCCGAATAGCCATTCGTAAGCCGATCTTCCTTCGCCAGTACAGAGCTGACCGCCCAGTCGGCAGCTCTTCTCCGATAGCCCTCGTCTTCCGCCGGTTTTTCTGGCAGGAAAGCGTCGGTCCCGGCCAGATAGACGGGGTCAAAATCCGTCACGTCATCCGGCCGGTAAGCGACAGACGCGTCGATCGTCGGGTCCTGAAGACTCTCCATGGCATCCACCGGCACATTATCGAAGGAAGCCTCGACTCCCCGATACAGATGATACACATCATGGTCTGTATGAGTCGTATCCCCGGCCGTGTAGCTTCGCTGCTCCTCCGCATCATACTCATAGCGTCCCTCAGCGGACACATCGTAGGTCCAGAAAGGAGCATAGATTGCCTCGATCTCTTCTCCGTCTGCCTCCGCCAGGAAAGACTTCGGCATGAAGGGAATGTGATCGAAAGCGTCCAGGATCTTTTCCCGGGCGGCTTTCCTTCCGAACGCGAAAGGCCTGATCTTCTTCGGCGCATTCTGGTCCTGCAGGTTCGGATCGATGGTCATCCAGCTCCTGCAGTATGTACACTGGAAGACCAGCCTGTTTTCCGTATTCTGCAGCGGAGCGCCGCAGGCCGCGCAGGTCTTTCCGTCCGATACGGCGCCTGCCGGCATCTTTTCGCTTGTGTTCCCGCACTGCGGACAGACCAGGGCATGGTACTCGGGACCATAGACCATGGAGGCTCCGCAGGCGCTGCACGTATATAGCATCTAAGCTCTCCCTTGCCTGCGGCTTTCAGGAACGTCTTCGTCCTGAAAATGTGCTTTCGTCCAGCATTATGGTGAACGGGCCGTCATTCTCCAGGCTTACCTTCATATCCGCCCCGAAGATCCCGGTCTCCACCACAGGCACCGCCCTTCTGCACTGTCCGATGATATATTCATAGATCTTCTCAGCGTGATCGGGCTTTCCCGCGTCGGTAAAGCTCGGCCGGTTGCCTTTTCTGCAGTTTGCATAGAGTGTGAACTGCGAGACCAGAAGAAGCTCTCCGCCCACGTCATCGAGGGAAAGATTGGTCCTGCCGTTTTCGTCCTCGAAGATCCTGAGGGAAAGCATCTTCCGGATGTACTTGTCAGCCGTCTCTTCAGTGTCCTCATTGCTGACTCCGATCAGGACCAGACAGCCCTTTCCGATCGAACCGACCGTCCTCCCGTCGACCGCAACTGCGGCATGGTCCACGCGCTGTATCAGGAATCTCATACTCTCACATATCCCCTTACTGTTTTTATCTGTCCGTTTTTCTATCCGCATAAGCAGAAAACGGATGTCATCCGCAGACCTGTTTCCGTCATGTCTGCTCAGTGCCTCTGCCTTCTCAAAAGCTCCAGAAGATGCTCAAAGTACCCGGGAAGAGGCGCCGTAAACTCCATATATGCCCCCGTGGACGGATGTACGAATCCAAGCACCATGGCGTGGAGCGTCTGCCCCTGAAGGTCCCATGGGCATCTGGAAGGGCCGTAGACGGCATCTCCCAGGAGCGGATGGCCGATATGGGCCATGTGCACACGGATCTGATGGGTCCGCCCGGTCTGAAGCCTGCATTCGATATAAGTATAATTGCCGAAACGCTCCAGCACCCTGTAGTGGGTGATGGCTTCCTTGCCTCTGCCTGGCTGGCAGACTGCCATCTTCTTGCGGTCGACCGGGTGTCTGGCGAGAGGGGCATCGATTGTCCCCTCATCCGTCTTCAGGTTTCCCAGGACGATCGCCCGGTAACGCCTTGTGATGGAATGGACCCTCAGCTGCTCCGCCAGACTTCTGTGTGCCTGGTCATTCTTCGCAGCGACCAGCGAGCCAGTCGTATCCTTGTCGATCCGGTGCACGATCCCCGGCCTGAGAATGCCGTTGATCCCTGACAGACTGTCTCCGCAGTGATAAAGCAAGGCATTCACCAGGGTCCCGGAATCATGTCCGGCCGCCGGATGGACCACCATGCCCTTCGGTTTGTTCACGACGATGAGATCATCGTCTTCGTAGAGGATATCAAGCGGGATATCCTCAGGCTCCGCCTTCAGCTCCTCCGGCTCCGGGAGAAGGACGTTCACCGTCTGGCCAGCCTTTACTTTCAGACCGGCTTTGGCGACCTTCTGGCCGCCGGAGACAACATTGCCTTCCTCGATCAGCTTCCGGATATAGGACCTTGAGCGGTCCGGGACCCTCTCCGAAAGAAAGACATCCATCCTTTTTCCGGTGTCCGTCTGCATTGCCGTAAAAAGGCTCTCAGACACATCCTCCGACAGGTCCTCATCTGAAAGTTCTTCAGGATTTTCATCATCAATGAACTGCATGTTCTGCATTATTCTCCGTATCGTCTGGCTATTTCTGAGTAAGTCTGCTGCAGGACCATCACCTGCCGCCCCTGCCTTTCCATACAAGATCCTCGTCCCTGTAGACAAAGGCGATCAGGACCACCAGAATGGCTGCACTCAGCGTGATCAAGATATCCGCAACATTGAAGATCGGGAAGTCAATGATACTGAAATAGATGAAATCGATCACGTATCCTCTGAAAAGGCGATCGATCAGATTGCCCAGAGCGCCGGCAGCAAGACCGGTCATGGCAACCCTCAGGGGAAGATGATGCCTGCCGGAAGGACATCTCAGATAGACGTATGCCGCCAGCAGGATGACAAGAAGCGCAAACACTCCGAATATCCAGCTGCAGCCCTGCAGCATGCCGAAAGCAGCTCCGCGGTTCTCCAGATAGCGGAATTCCAGGACCCCGGGGATAAGGACAAAAGCCTCCGCCCCGCTCTGAAAAAGGTCTCTGTAAGCAAGATATTTTGTCAGCTGATCAAAGGCAGCAAGGGCCGTCAGGCAGATGATCCCCCCGGCCAGCCTCTTTCCGCCTTCTCCGTATCCACGTCTTTCCCGCATCGCTTATTCCAGTGCCTGCAGGTCAGCGTCGATGAACTTCAGCGCCGCCCGGATCTCTTCATCGGTGACTGTCCGGTCGATATAGGCATCCCCGAGATCGTGCAGGAGGATGAAACGGACCTGTCCTTTGTCTATCTTCTTGTCATGGCGGATGGCATCGATGATGTCATCGATCTTCAGGCTGTCAAACGAGATCGGGAGGCCGAAGCCGACGAACATATCCCGGATCTCGTAGAATGTACCATCGTCGATGTATTTTCTCTGCCAGGAGATGTACGCTGCGACAACACATCCAAGCGCAACACATTCTCCATGGGCAAGACTGAAATCCTTCAGCTTCTCGATCGCATGGCCCGCAGTATGTCCGAAATTGAGAAGCGCCCTGTCTCCATGTTCCTCCGGGTCTTTCTCCACGATCTGACGCTTGATATGTACGGAACGGACGACCATCTCAAGAAGAACATCCGGATCTCTGCTTTCGATCTCATCCATGTGGTCAAGCAGCCACTCGTAGTAGTCCGCATCCCTGATCAGGCCGTGTTTGAGGACTTCCCCCATGCCGCTCGCAAACTGGACGGCATCCAGTGTCTTCAGGGTACTGATATTAAGATAGACCATGGAAGGCTGATGGAAAGCGCCGACCATATTCTTATACTTCTCAAAGTCTACACCGGTCTTTCCTCCGATAGAAGAATCCACCTGGGAAAGCAAGGTAGTCGGGACCTGCACAAAACGGATGCCGCGAAGGTAAGCTGCTGCGGCAAAGCCGGTCATATCCCCCACGACCCCGCCGCCAAGAGCGACCAGAAGGTCATGACGGTCCAGACCATGACCGATCAGGAAAGCGAAGATCTTACGGATCTGGTCCAGGTTCTTGTTCTCCTCTCCTGCAGGGATGACATAGGAGAAGAGCTCAGCACATGCGTCTTTCAGAGCTGCCATCACATCGTCAAGATAGAGCTTCTCCACGTTGCTGTCCGTGATGACGACGATCCTGCGCCCTGAGACATCCAGGGCACTGATCTTGTCAGCAAGGTCCGCAAATGAATATTCCGGATAGATCCGGTATGCGGTCTTATGGTCTTTCTTTACATCGATGGGAAGGCGCAGATCCTTCTCCTGCTTTTTCTCTGACATCTTTTTTCCTTTCATGGTCCGGAATCCAGCTGTGCCATGGCACGCTGCCTCCCGAAAAGTCTGATAGCTGTCGCCACATGGGCGCCTCCGCCTGGGGCACGGTCAACGCCATGTGGCTCGCAGCCGTAACCGAGTAGGCAGGACTCCGTCCGCCTACTCGATCCGGCTACGCCGCTCTCATCTCGTGCGCTCTGCGCACTCGATGTTCGCTGTCGCCACATAAGCGCCTTCCCATGCAAGCATGGGCGGCGCTTATGTGGCTCGTAGCCTATACAAAAAAACCGCCGGGAAACGTATGTCTCCCGAACGGTATGAGTTTTTCCCGGTCAGATAACTCCCAGAAGATCCTGTCAGTACTCTTCATCCTCATCGGAAAGATCCGGATCAAACGTTCCTGTAATGATCTCCTGGAATTCCCCGGAGATATTGATCCCTCTTGGAGTAAGTACAAAGATGTAATTGCTGATCTTGTCAAGTCTTCCCTGAAGTGCGCAGCAGCTGCCGGATGCAAAATCGAAAAGCCGCTGGGAAACATCAAGATCCAGTCCTTCAAGATTCAGGATCACAACACATCCTGACAGCAGAGTCCTCGCGATCTCGATCGCATCTTCCATGGACTTCGGCTTGATCACACATACGGAATAATTATTCGTCTCCTCGTCCTCCGACACTGTAGCTGCGGTGCGCGGCCTGAATGTTGAGATCTTTGAAGCCCCCGGCCTGCTCTCGCTCTCTTCGTCTCTTTCCGTCTCTTCTCTCGGCGCTCTCACGATCTTCGGTTTCACCGAACCCCAGAATGGCTTCTTCTCCTTCTTTTTCGGCTGATATGCCGCCGCTGGAGCAGGAGTGTGTACCGGCTCCGGCTTTTCCGGTCCCGGAACATCGTCCATATCATCACGCCTGCGGATCAGACGTCTCCCCGGACGGGAGTCATCAAGATCCTCTTCGGGACTATCGTCATCGAGGAAGTCGTCATCCTCCACATCCATGTCATCATTCAGATGCATGGCTGTCAGAAACTTATCCAAAACACTCATGAAATAAAGGATTCTCCCTGCTTATGCTTTATTACCGTAATCCCTCTCACCGAAGATTCCGGTTCCTACTCTGACAAAGGTAGCGCCCTCTTCGACAGCTGTCTCAAAGTCTCCGGTCATACCCATGCTGAGCTCAGACATATCTACATTATCGATGTTTTTTCTATCGATGTCAACCGATAAATTCTTCAGCGCACGGAACACCATCCGGTTGTCCTCCGGCTTCCCCACGATCGGAGCGATCGTCATAAGCCCCTTTATCTTAAGATGAGGAAGTACGGATACTTCCCTGATGAAATGCTCCGCGTCCTCAGGAAAGATTCCTCCCTTGGAGGGCTCCTTAGCCACATTGACCTCGATCAGGACAGGCATGAGAAGATCGTGTTTCTCAGCCTCCTTCTCGATCGTCTGCGCCAGCTCCACTGATCCCAGAGAATGGATCATGACAGCCTTGTCGATGATATACTTTACCTTATTGCGCTGAAGATTGCCGATCATATGCCAGCGAAGGTTCTTCGGAAGGACTTCATATTTGTCACGAAGCTCCTGCGGCTTATTCTCTCCGAAGTCGACGATCCCTTCCGCCGCAGCCTCCTCGATCATGGAGACCGGCTTGGTCTTGCTTACGGCGATCAGAGTCACCTCCGAACGCTTTCTGCCGGAGCGGGCGCAGGCTTCCTGAATCCTTCTCTCAACATCTGCAAGATTTTCCTTAACCATATTCTGACCTCCTCTTCTGACGCTCAGACGATGATCTCGTCTTCCTTTACCTGGGAAGCGTCAAGCGCGATCCTGTCATGGGCGGCAAGACTGTAGATATTATTCGGGTCCACAATACAGAATTCCTCATTCTGGTCCACGATATTGACTTCCCGGAAAACTGCATATCCTTTGTTGATATTGTAGACTCCCTGTATGGTCTTCTTCACATCTTCCGATATCTCATACTTCTTGGTGGTTCCCGGCATCAGGACATAATCGCCATCCTGGAGGACGGATGCATCCACAAGATAGGCATTGTCTTCCGTGCTCTTTCCATAGATATTGGCGGTAAGGCTTTTCTTCTCCTCGGAGCCGTCTTTCCGGAATGAGACAACCTGCAGAAATACTTCCTTCTCTGACTTCTGGCTCAGCGATACATACTCGGCGGGAATCTGATAGAAGTCCCTGCTCACGATGGAGGAGACCGGGATCTTCAGTCCGCTTGCCTTGCTCAGAATGAGCTCGATATCCAGGAAACGGTCTCCTGCAAACCTTACAAGGGAATTGCTCAGCGAGATCTTACCGTAGTTTCCGTCCTTTCCGGTGATGATGGAGAAGGGAGCGGAGAAGACGCTGTTGTCCTTAAGGAAACGGACACGGATATTCTGCATTCCATCAAGCTGGGTCCTCAGTTTATCGTCAACCGGGAAATACAGGTCCCAGTTCTCGCTGGTTACCAGCTTGAAGATGTCATCCCCGGAAGAGACACTCGTATTCAGTCTCAGGCTTTTCTTCTTATACGCCTTCTCGCTGAACATGTCCTGGGTCAGCTGAGACTCGTCCACTCCTTCAAAACCGTCGACTGCGTACACGACAAAGCCGGCGCTGTCTGCCTGATAGCTCCCGCTGACATATTCTCCTGCATTCTCATCGATGGATGACTGAAGGATCACGCTCTCCAGGTTGGACTTGAAGTCGTAGACGTCGGCAAAAGAACCTCCGCGGAAGTTGGCGCTGAACGTACTCACCATATTCTTGATATCGGACGTATCCTCGGCCGAGAGCTCTGTTCTCACGGAAGATGCTTCTCCGTCCTCTGATCCGCCATCCGAAGGCAGGGTGGAAGCAGGCCGCTGTCCGATCGCGCAGACAAGCTCTCCGCTGCCCACATTGACCCCCTCCCGGGCATAATATGTGATCGGACCGGACTCCTCAGCTTTCACGACCTCTTCCGTCTTCAGTGCCAGAGCGCTGTAACGGTAATACCCGGAAAGGGCGCCCCGCACGACTTCGTACCCGGTTACCTTGTCTCTCGTCAGATAGACCACAAACATGACGATCAGGTAGATGAAGATCATCCCGAACAGGATTGTTCCGATATTGATATCAAAGCGGCCGAGCCTGCTTCTGCGCAGCGGTGTGACCTTGCTTGTTCCCTTCTTTCCCCTTCCTGTAGCCAATCGCTTCTCCCCTTTACATACAAAAAGCCTGCCACTGGCAGCCTTTTTGCATACTTTGGTATACAAAAAGCCCGCCACTGGCGGTCTTTTTGCATACGTTGATATAAAGAGACGACGGGCCTGCCAGAATCACATCCGGAAGCCCGCCGTATTCTGTTTTCCTATGTCAGTTGATCGGAAAAAAATCTGCGTGATCAGATGATCAAAGCTCTGCGATAATGCCCTCGTGGTATTCTGCAGGAAGCTGATCTCTGGTAACAGAGATGCTGATCACGAACTTGATATCAAACTGTTTTGAAATTCCATCCAGCTCTTTAAGGACCGTAGCGACATCTCCGCCTTCTTCCAGTCTGGCATTCTTCAGGAAGCTGTCAAGGAACATGTACTCGAGGTCATGGTCCTGGGAGATGATACCGTAGATGAATCCAAGGAATTCATCGCTGTCGGTGATCGGATAGCTGCTCATATCGATCAGACGGATCTTATTGTTCAGTTCATACATATGCTGCGCGCTCTTGTCGAGATACACAACATTGCCGCTTGCATTCTTAATCTCGGCGTTGGCCTTGTCAAGAAGTACTTTCGTTTTGCCCTTGCCCTTTTCTCCGATGATGAACTGTATCATATGTTGTTTCCTCCTTAGTTTGCGGATAGAATTACTTTCAAAACTCTATTGTCAGTATAATCGATTGCTATGTGAAATTCAAGTAAGGTGTTCTGCACAAGTACATTTTCTCCTGTACGCAGCCCGGGCAGAATCCGGAAGCTTCTCATGCACCTGCCAGAGACAGAATCTGATTCATATCAACATATAGCTGTTCCTTGTCCTGGGAATTCAGGATTACAGAGACATATGGGTTGCCGTAGGCATCCTTCGACAGGATGCACAGGCAGGCGCCCGCTGCATCCGTGGTACCGGTCTTTCCACCGTACACTGTAACGCTATCCGGAAGCTCAGCCGACCCGTCGAGATAGTGGTCTGTGGTATCCCAGGTCATCGCATAGGCATCTCCCTGGGAATCCTTGTACTCGGCGTAGTAATTCTTACGGCTTATGATATCCATGAAAGTGTCATACTGCATCAGAGCATTGAATACGAGGTATACATCATATGCACAGGTATAATGCCCGTCCGCGGTAAGCCCGGACGGGTTCTGGAACTGCGTGTGGGTCGCGCCGAGCTCCGCCGCCTCCTCATTCATCATCTGGACAAACTGAGGCACAGAACCTCCTACATGTTCCGCCACCATCTGGGCAGCGTCGTTGCCGGAGGCGATCAGCATACCATAGAGAAGCTGCTTCAGGGTCAGCTGGTCCCCAGGATGGAGTTCACATACGGAGGAGCCCTCCTCGATGTCGAACGCCGTGTCGGTGACCGTCACGACATCGTCCAGGTTCCCGTACCGAAACGCCACCAGGGCGGTCATCAGCTTCGTCAGGGAAGCCTGCGGCCTCTGCTCGAAGATATCCTTCGCATAGACAACATTCTGGTCATTGATGTCAAAAAGAGCTCCCTCGCTCGATGTGATGAATACAGAATCCGGCTGGACATCGCTGTCCGTCACGCAAAGTCCTTTGGAAAATGGATCAGCGGTCATGCTCCTTAGGGCATTCGGGACTCCGAAGACGGTACTTGTGTCAGAATAGGGGGTTCTCAGTGACATATCATGGGACCTGAGGACAAAAAAGTACACAGCGTAGACGGCGCAGGCGGTCAGTACCAGAAGCAGTACAGCCACAAGAAACAGGCTGCGGTTTCTTTTCTTCTCTGCTTTTTCTCTGCTGCGGATCCGGTTCCATTCACGCTGTGTATAGTAGTCAGGTTTCTGTTCTTCTCTTCTCATAGACAATCAAATCATCCTGCTTTTCAGCGGTACATCTCTCTCCAGTCAAGATCTCCGCGGTCCAGAGACTTCAGAAGGATCTCAGCCGAGGCTATATTGGTGGCCAGAGGGATATTGTGGATATCGCACATCCGGATCACTCTCGTGAAATCCGAGGTATCCCCGCGGATTCCCTGTGACTTGTCAGGATCTCTGAAGTAGAGGATCAGATCGAGCTGGTTCTGCCCGATCATCGCACTCATCTGCTGTTCTCCGCCGACATGACCTTCCAGAAGCTTATGGACATTCAGTCCGGCAGCGTCCTGGATCAGCCTGCCTGTAGTCCCGGTTGCGTAAAGTTCATGGTGTGTAAGGATGCCTCGGTAGGCTACACAGCAATTCTGCATGAGTTTCTTTCTGGCGTCATCAGCGATAAAACCGATATTCATCAAAGATCCCTCCTTTCATTATCCTCCCGGATCCGGAGCGTCATGGCATGTAATGGTACGATCTCTTCACAGCCGTACTGCCCTGCCCCCTTCTGGGCGGAATATACTCTTTTTTCGGCTGCAGACCGACATTGATACAGATGCCGGTTCCTGCAAAGAATGAGACAAGACTGGTGATGCCATAACTCATGAAAGGAAGTGTGATCCCCGTATTGGGCATCAGTCCGGTAGTGACACTGATATTCAGAGCACTCTGGAAGATGATAAGCGATCCCATCCCTGCACAGATCAGCGCTCCTGACTTGTCTCTCGCTCTCATCGCGATCCTGAAGCACAGGATCCCGATCAACAGCTCCAGGAGAACGATGACAACACATCCGGCAAATCCCAGCTCCTCTCCTGCAACTGCGAAGATAAAGTCAGTCTGGGATTCCGAAAGAAAGTTGCCATTCTTCACCGAATTCACTGCATTGTTGTTCAGGCCCTTCCCGAACAGCTGGCCGGATCCGATCGCGATGATCGAGTTCTGCTGCTGCATCGAGTATTCCGGATATTCTTCCGGGTGAAGCCACGCAAGGATACGGAATACCTGATAATTTTTTTTGATCCCGGAAGCTCCGGAAAGCAGCCTGCTGAGAAAGATCACGGCTGCCGGTATCGTCACAGCCAGGATTCCGATAACGATCTTCATGCTCAGTCCTGCAGTAAATATTATAACACAAAAGACAACCGCTGTGGTTATGGTGGTTGACAGATCAGGCTCCCTCAGGATCAGGAACAGAGGGATGGCCAGAAGGACCAGCGACAGGAGGATGACTGGCAGTGTATTGATCCTGTTTTCAAAGTGCGAAAAATAGCCCGCAAAGAACAGGATCAGCACAAGTTTCATCAGATCGGAAGGTTGAAACTGAACCCCTGCGATCTCGATCCATCTGGTCGCACCGCCGATGTTGTTGCCGAAGATCAGGACTCCTGCCAGAAGGATGCAGCCTCCTATATAGAAGATCCAGCGGAAATGCAGCAGGAATGTATAATCCACCAGTGAGAGGATGACCATGACGATGATCCCGATCGTCAGGCCGAACGTCTGCCTTGACTGATAAGATTCCCTGGCGCTTCCTATGACCGTGATCCCGATGACAGCAAGCAGGATGCATGCCGCCATCAGCGGAAAACTGTAATTTCTGATACGATACTGTCTGAACATAGATCTGTTTACTCCTCTTCCGGGTCCTTCTTCGGATGAAGGATCTCATCGAACAGGTTACCCGTGAGAGGGTCGATGCTGATATGACCTTCTTTCAGATATGCCACCTTCGGATCAGGCGCATATTCCCTGTCGATCTGAGTCTTCCGGATGCCGGATACGGCCTTGCGGCCGCTTATGGAAAGTTCAAAAGGCTTGAGCACGGTTCCTGTGATGAAAGTATGCTCATTGCCCGAAGCGCCTGCCCTCAGGATACCCATCGCGATCCCGAGCACGATGACGCTCCCGTCGGAGATAACCTCGGCACCGGGCTGGACATCCCCCAGAATGACCACCGTGCGCCCGAAAGTAAGGCGCTGACCATTCCTCAGGGAATGAGTCACCAGTGCAGCAGTATTTTCTGCGGTCTCGTTGATGTTCCTCGCGATCAGTTCGGCTTCCTTCTCTTCATTGCCCGACGCTTCGATCACACATGTGATATCCAGCTGGCAGCTTTCCGTGATCGCCTGGACGATCTGCCGCTTCTCATCTTCTGTCAGTTCTCTTCCCGTGAAGCTTACGGCCATCTGGCCGTTCCGGAAGAACTTTGCAGACCTTTGGAACTTCTCGCGCACATCCTGAAGCAGCTTCCCGAAAGGGAAGCCCGGGAAGCAGACGAGGGTCAGCACATACTGGTTGCTCTTCAGTTCGAACGATGTGATGTTCTCCATATCAGTCATTTCTCGTGTTGCCGGCGACGACCTGGATCGCATGACCCGGCGTGATCTCGGACAGATCCTTCTGCCCGAACATATAGTTGACGACATCCTTCGCGATAGCAGCCGTATTTCTCGAACTATATCCGTTCGCAACCCGGACTGCAAGTGCCATGGTCGGACTGTCCGACGGGGCGTAGCCGACGAACAGGGCGTGGTTCGGCTTCGTGACGACCTCCTGTGCGGTACCAGTCTTGCCGGAGACCGAAACCCCCTTGTAATCCTCGAACGCCTGGCTGTTCTCTACGACCTGCCGCATGCCTTCATGGATCGCCGCCCAGTCATCCTGAGGCAGGCTTACCTGACTGTGCAGCACCGGCTCATGCTGAGTCACGGTATTGCCGTTGGAATCTGTTGTCTTGTCGATCAGAGTCAGGTCGTAGCAGTTTCCGGAGTTCGCGATGGTCGTTACATAACGGGCAAGCTCGGACACGGTATACGCATTATCGGACTGTCCCATGGCTCCTCGTACGGCATCGTATGTCAGCATATGCGGAGCCGTCTCCGGAACTTCGATGCCGGAATTGGTATCGAGGCCATACATCGCCGCATACTGCTGAAGCTTCTTCACGCCCGCTTCATCGTCATACTCGCCGCTCTCCGCCGCGAGACGATAGCCGAGCGTATTGAAGAAGAAGTTGCAGGAGTTCTTGATCCCGGCGACCAGATCCTCCGTTCCGTGGATGCCGCCCTCTGTATAGATCCAGCAGTTGATCGGCTGACCGGCTACCTGGTCGAACACGCCGGAGCAGAAGATCGTGTCTCCCAGATGGTAGACGCCTTCTGAAAGTGCGGCCGTAGCAGTGATCGGCTTGAATGTGGATCCCGGCGCCAGCAGCTCCTGGGTAGCGCGGCTGTAGAAAGGACTGGACAGGTCCGTTGCCAGTTTATTGTAATAACCGGAATCCATCTCGTTGACCAGGCGATTGTTGTCATATCCCGGATAAGTGACGCAGGCCCGGATCTCTCCGTCCGAAGGGTCCGTGACGACGATAGCTCCTGAACAAGGCGTCAGAGCCAGCTCTGCAGGAGTGATCTCCAGATTGTAGATCTTGTCGCGGATGAAATCATACGCGGACATGGAACCATCCGAAAGTCTGCCATAATCTCCCTGATTCATCTCCAGGATTCCCTGGTCAAACAGGAGCATGCACATCTCTGCTCCCGAAAGGGAGCCTTCCATCAGCATATAGCGGAATACATGTTTGCTGAAGTCCGTATCCTCCGACAGGTCTGATGCGATATAGTCCGCCAGCGCGGAATAGACCTCCCCGGAATCCATATAGCTTGTCTTCTCGACGATCCCATCTATGTCGATCCAGCTTTTCGCGATCGCGTAGGACAGATATTCCCTGAGGCTGATGGTGCCATCCTCCCACGCCTTGTAAGTCTGGTCTGTCTTGTCGACGGCTTCCGTGTTCAGGATCCCGGACCTCGGAAGCATCGTGTCGACGATGTAGGATTGGTAGACCTTCATCTCGTCCGTCAGGTCATTGTAGATCGTCGGAGAATCACTCGTCAGCTCGCGCTTCAGTTCAGCGAAGATGGATGCCGCCTTCTTCTGGAATTCGCTGTAGACCTCTTTCTCATTGGCCGAAGCACCGGGCTTCGACAGATGGGAGACGCTGAGGACATTGTTCTCAAACAGTGAATAATACACATCGTAGACCGGGATCTTGACCTGGTCGGAAGACGTGATGTATTCCGTATCGATCGACTCGGTATCGATGATGTTCGCCCACACGATCCCGGCAATATACTCTTCCAGGATATTGTAGCAGGCCTTCTGCAGATCCTTATCGATGGAAAGATAGATAGAATCACCTGCCTGCGGCTGTCTGACCGAATCGACCGACAGCGTTCTTCCGAGGTTGTCCACGAAGATGGATTCCGAACCTTTCTTTCCCTGAAGATCCGTCTCCATGACCTGTTCCAGTCCGACCTTTCCAACGATATCTGTGGAATCATAGGAAGAATCCTTTTTCCTCAGTTCCTTCAGTTCTTCTGCGGAGACCTTTCCTGTGTAGCCGATGATCGGGGCAAAATAGATAGCGTCATTATACACACGCTTATAGTCCTCGACAACATCGATGCCCGTCAGCACATCTCCCGTATTCTCCAGCAGCTGGGAGACTGTCTCGGAGCTCACATCCTTGGCGATGGTGATATCGTTGTATCGCTGATAGCTGTTCTCCCGGAGCAGGCTCCGGAAATGGCACAGCTGAAGCGTCTCCTGGGCGGTGAATGACTCCGGCAGTTTCCATGTTTCTCTCTGAGCCTCCGTCACCCTGCTGCTGCCGATCCCGTAGAATTTGTCGCTGCACATAAGGCTGACCAGCTCAGAGGCAGTCATATCCGCCTCCTCAGCGCTCATCTCATCGATCGTCCGGTAGCCGAATACATCCGCCTTGAAGCGGCTCAGGTTGAAGCCCTTGACCTTATAGGCATACTGACCATCGGCATCGAGACCGATCTCGAAGTCTCCGAGGACGCTGTCTCCGTGACTTTCGATGACTTTGATCGCGTTGTACAGGATGCCGTTCAGGGCGAGATTGTGCTCGGTCTCGCCCGAATACGCCCCGATATCCTCGATCGTCACATCATAGATCAGCTGATTATAGGCAAGGACGTTCCCGTTCTTATCGAAGATCTCCCCCCTTGTAGGCTTCAGGGTCTTGGTCTTTTTGATCTGCATAGTGAAGTTCTCTTCATAATCTTCACCGCTGATGATCTGAAGCGTAAACAGCCTGCCGATCATCACGGCAGACATTACGGCCGCGATGACCAGCAGGATGACCAGTCTCGGCTTCAGGCCGATCGAACTGATCCTTTTCTTTTTTCCGCCTTCAGTTTTTTTCAAATATTTGTCCTCCGTTATCAGAAGTACGTCCTGGTCGTCTTTTTATTGATCCAGAAGTTCAGCTGATAGACAAAAACCCCAAGGATGACCGTAAAGATCATCTCCGGGATGATGATCCTTCTGAGATAGAAGAAAAAGTGGATCCTTCCCCGAAGGAGAAAAGTCCCGATATACTGGTAAAGCCCATACAGAAGGTCCGATCCGGCGATCAGAAGAAGCGGCGTCTTGATGTCATCGTCATAGAAGATCCTGTACGAATAGCCCATCAGGAAGCCGGTCCAGGCATAGATGAGAGCATAGAATCCGATCGTACCGCCGGAGAATATGTCGAGGAGCAGTCCCGTCCAGAAGCCCATCAGCATGCCGGTCTTTCTGCCGCACATGAGGGAAAAACTCGCTGTCAGGATCACGACCAGGTTCGGCCGGATGGAAGCAATCGTCAGAGAAACAGGCCAGACTGTCTGCATCAGAGCTGTGACGATACACAGGACCGTAAGTGAGATCCGTCTTTTCATCACTGGCCCCCCTGTCCGCCATCGGCGCTCTCCCCGCCTTCAGCGGCCTCAGATATTCCTTCAGACTCTCCCTGTGACTCTTTTTCAGCTTTCGACCGCTCCTCCTTATCCCTTTCGGCATCGTCCGTGCTCGGGACATAATTCTTCAGGGTACGTGTGACCAGCACCTCCTGAAGGTGACGGAAATCCACGACCGGGGTAAGCTGTCCGGATTTGGTCAGATTGTTGGCATCATTGTTCAGCTCAGAGATGTAGCCGATCAGGATGCCCGGCAGATACTTCTCGGAGATGTTTGAAGTCACGACTTTGTCTCCCACGTGGACGTGATCGTTATCATCCATCAGCTTGACCAGGGAAAGCGTTCCCTGATCGATCAGCTGAAGATTGCCTGCTATGATGCAGGTGTCGGAAGTTGTCGAAACCATGGCCGACACATTGCTGTCGTCATCGATGATGGACCGGACCGTCGCCCAGTTGGGGCCGACTTTGGTCACGATCCCCACAAGACCGGCTCCTGCCATGACATTCGAGTCCACCTTGATCCCGTCATCAGAGCCCTTGTCGATGGTGAACTTGCTGTACCAGTTGCCGCTGTCCTTGCTGATCACATTTGCCCCGACCGTATCGTAATCCGAATATTCGTTCTTCAGATCAAGCAGGATCTGAAGGCGCTCAAGCTCCTCCTTGTCCAGGACAAGCTTGCTGTTCTCTGCCGTCAGGGTATCTACCTTCTCCTGAAGCTCCTTGTTCTCTTCCCTGAGGCCGGCAGAGCTCTGCAGGTTGCCGGAAAAGCCTGACAGATAGCTGCCGAAGCTGTTCATGCTCTTCTGCAGGGGAGAGACCAGAAAACGGACAGTATAGCTGACCGGGTCCGTTCCTTCCGGAAAGATGATGGAAAGTGTGATCAGTCCTGCACAGATCACTGTCAGGATCCCGAGGAGCACCTTCCCGCTGTTTTTCTCATTATTCATATCCGCGAAACTCCTTTACCAGGCCGGGGAACGCATCAGCGAATGCAGTTCCTTCTCATTGATGATCGTCACGATCCCTCGGATCGTAGAATTCTTCGGATCCTGGATGTGGTACACAGGAAGCGACACCTGCTTCTGGATATAGATCGGAAGGTTCTGCAGCATGGAAACCCCGCCTGTCAGATAGATCCCTTCCTTCATGATATCCTTTCTCACCATCGGCGGTGTCCGGTCGATCACGGACCGGATCTCATCGACGATACGGTCGACGGTCCCGAGAACTGCCACCGATACCGCAAGAGCCGGGATCATGTCAGACTTCGGAAGCCCTGAAAGCATATGGATCCCGAAGACCTTCTGCTCAAGTCTCGGGCCATTGATCATAAAAGCCAGATTATTCTTCAGGCCTTCCGCCGTCTTCTGGCCAATGCTGATGTTGAACTTCCTTCGTACCATCGTTGCGATATCCCGGTCAAGTTCAAAACCGCCTTCTCTCAGAGTCCTTCCTATGATCACCTGTCCTTCGGAAAGAACTGCGATCTCCGTGGCTGCGGCTCCGACATTCACGATCATATGGCCGGAGCTTCCGAGAACGGGAAGTCCGATCGAGACAGCATCGGCGATCGCCTTGTCCACAAGATGGACTTTGCCCGGACTGAGGGTGGAATTCATGACATTATAAAAGGCCCGCTGCTCCACCGGCGTCACCTGGCTGGGTACGGCGAGGCAGATGCCTGCACTTTTCTGGGAAAATGTTGTGAACTTCTTCAGAGTACCTGTGAGGACTTTTTCCATGTCTGTCGCATTCGCGATCACCCCGCCAGCCATAGGCCTCGAGACCCTCACATCCTTCGGATTCTTCCCGTACATCTCCCACGCATCATTCCCGATCGCAAGAACCTTCCTGCCCCTGACGGCGATCATGTTCCTGCTCTCCATGAACTTCTCCCCGGACCTGTCCCGGAGTTTCAGCGTGTCGGTGCCAAGATCGACTCCGACCATGTTAGAAAAAAGCATTCATCTGCCCCTTATCATTCAAATTTCGGTCTCAGGACCTGTCTCCTCCCCGTAAGGATCTCTGATCCGGTTTGCAAGACTTACCGCCTTCCGGTCTCCTATGATGATATGGTCGACCAGAGGGATCCCGATCATGTCTCCCGCTTCCAGTACTCTCCGCGTAAGTTCCAGATCTTCCCTGCTTGGCTTAGGGTCTCCGCTCGGGTGGTTGTGTACCAGAATGATCGAGACTGCCTTCCTGTCAAGAGCGGTCAGAAAGATCTCCCTCGGTCCTACCGCCGCCGTGTTCACCGTTCCCTTGGATATTACTTCTTCCCCCAGCAGCCTGCCCCTTGTGTCAAGCATGACGACAAGGACTTTCTCCTGCCTTTCGTGGCGGAGCTGTTCCATATAATATGCTGCCACGGACTTCGGAGTGGTGAAAGCCGGGGCGTTTCCCCTGACCGATCTGGCGATCCGCTTGGAAAGCTCTGCTATGCAGACAAGCTGCATGGCCTTGACCCTTCCGATCCCACGGATCTTCATCAGCTCCGCCATGGTGGCGCTGCACAGCCCGGAGATTCCTTCCGCTCCGAAGGAATCCATCAGATACCTGGACATGTCGATGACGGAAACCCCTTCCGCCCCGGTCCTCAGGACCACGGACAGAAGCTCCACTTCCGTCAGTGCTCCGGGTCCGCATGCTGCACACTTCTCGTAAGGCTTTTCCTCCTCGCGGAGCATTGCAAGTGATGTCTGGTTTTCATTCTTCATACGCGCTTCCTGCGCGCACTTTCTCCATCATGAAAAGACGAGGATATTGTAAATAATGAAGTCACGAAAGTCAACTTGCCAGGATAGCCTCGGCGACCCTCAGCCCGTCCACCGCAGCTGAAGTGATCCCGCCTGCGTAGCCGGCGCCTTCTCCGCAGGGATAGATCCCCGGGCAATGTGCAGCCTGCAGGTCTTCTCCGCGCGTGATCCTGACTGGAGAGGAGGTACGGCTCTCCACTCCTGCCAGAAGTGCGGACGGATCCGCGAAACCGGCGATCTGCCTGTCCCAGGCCAGGATCCCTTCCTCGATCGCATCTGCGATCTGCCCCGGAAGGATGCTGCGGACATCTGCCTCGCAGAAGGCACCTTGAAAGACCGGGCGGACGGAAGAATCCGCCAGGCTTCGTCCGCATGCTGCATGCCATCTGTCTTCAAAGACTCCGATTCTCCCCTGCTCTCCGCAGGCACGATCTCCTCTTGACCTTCTGTAATCTCCGAAGGTCTGCACCGGGATCTTTCCCCTTCCCTGAAGATAAGCTATCCTCTCAAGCCTTCGCTGAAATTCCATGCCTGAGAGTACATCTTCTTCCTGCGGGACCCGGGGAAGCTCCTTTATCAGACCGGCGATCTTCGCATCCTTTCCGCAAAGGCCGTCTGAGGCATCCATCCTCCGCATCGTCTTCAGGCAGCCGGCGATCTCCTCGGGGGACACAGTCACGACGATGGCGCTGTTCGCATTACCGGAAGCACGGTCATGATAGCTCATCCCGTTGACGGCAAGACCTCTTGCTTCGGAGGAAGCATTCACGACATAGCCTCCAGGGCACATGCAGAAGGAATAGACGCCGCGTCCGTCAGAAAGCCGGTGCGTCAGCTTGTAGGGAGACGGCGGCATCTCGTAAGGACAGTTTTTTCCGTAGAGCGCTTCGTCGATCATTCCCTGGGGATGCTGGATCCTCAGCCCGACCGCAAATGCCTTTGCTGTCATGTCGAATCCGGAGTCTTTCAGCATCCGGAAGGTATCGCGTGAGGAGTGGCCGATCGCAAGGACAACCGTGGAAGCGTTCATATGGAAGGAGGGACCGGGGCTTTTGGAGGAGGCAGCGATCTCAAGGTCCCAGAGCGGGACATCGCCGGAAAGCGGCGTCTGCGGGGTCAGGCGGATAAGTTTCTCGGAGAAGCGTACCTCCCCGCCCCTCGCGATGATCTCGTCACGGATCCCGGCGACCGCCTTCTTCAGGACATCCGTCCCGACATGAGGCCTGTAGGAATAGAGAATATCCGGATCGGCTCCCTTCCCGACAAAGGTGTCAAGGACAAAACGGATCCTTCCGTAAGGGTCCTTCACGCCTGTATTCAGCTTGCCGTCAGAGAATGTGCCGGCGCCGCCTTCGCCGAACTGGACGTTCGACTCCGGGTCCAGCTGCCCGCCTTCCCAGTAATGTCCGACAGCGGCGGTACGTTCCGGGATACTTTGCCCCCTCTCGAGCAGGATCGGCCGAAGCCCGGCGCGCGCAAGCGCAAGGCCGCAGAAAAGGCCTGCAGGGCCGGTCCCGACGATGACCGGGCGAAGACCATCGCCCCGGGTACGTCCGGAAAGCCTGTCCGGGATCTCGTATCGCTTATCCTGCGGCTTTGTGACATTCCGGTCCCTGTTCTTCTTCAGGATCTTCCGCTCCCGTTCCTGGTCCTTCATGGTCACTCCGAGGGTATAGACATAGAAGATATCCGGCTTCTTTCTGGCATCGATCGACTTCTTCCGGATCTCCAGATAGAATTCGTCGCTCTCACGAAGATGCAGGATCTGGCGGACAGACTCCTTAAGAGCATCTTCCCCCTGGTCCGGCTTCAGTTTCAGCTGCGAGATCTGAATCATACAGCCCTCCAAATTTCATGACGCAAGTGCCAAAAGGGACTTTGGGCACACGCATCATTTCATAAGATCATAAGAGATCATCAATTCAACTCTTGATGGTTTCTGTCCCGCCTGCCGCATGGGTCCCCGCAACGTAGCCGCTTGACCATGCCCACTGAAGATTATAGCCCCCGCATGGTCCGTCTACGTCGAGGATCTCTCCGGTCAGAAAGATCCCCGAAAGCGCCGGACCTGATGCCTCAAGGCTTTCCGGATCAACCTCCGAGAGCGCCACGCCGCCGGCAGTCACCTGGCAGCTCTCAAATCCCCGGACGCCTGTCGCTTCGAGGCGGAATGATTTGATCGTCTCCGAGACCGCCCGTATGAACATTTTATCCAGATCGGACGCCTTCGGTTCTCCCTTCATCCTGTCAGCTGCGCCTGCTGCCTTCAGCACGACCGGGACCAGCTGCTGCGGAAGGAGTCCGCAGAAGGCCATCTTCAGCGGGGCATCCGGATGGTTCTCCGCATAGCGGCTGATGATCGTCTCCACCTCGTCCTCTGTAAAGGCAGGGAGCAGGTCAAGACGGATCTCGGCCTTTTTCCCGGCCCGCAGGGCTCTGGATACCTTCCGGCTCACCTGGAATACCACGATCCCCGATAGATCCGTCGCAGTGAACTGCAGCTGCCCGATGTCCCTTGCCGCAGGGACCCGGTCGATGAAGACGCTGACTCCCGCATTCATGCGTACCCCGGCAAGGGAAGAAAGCAGAGCTTTCTCTTCCTTCTCCTTCTTTTTCTCCGGAGCCCTATGGGACTTATCCTCCTGGTCCTGCATCAGATTCCCAGGACCCTCGTAGAGCATCTTCTGCTCCTCCTGAAGGCTCTTCAGCGTTACCGGCTGTTTCCCGAACCTCACTGAGATCCCGGTAAGGGCAGGGACCACGTCCGTCACTTTCATCCCGAGGCCTTCCGCAAGAGCATAGCCGCTTCCATCAGAGCCCGTCTGAGGGCATGATCTTCCGCCGCAGGCAAGGATGACGGAGTCTGCCTCGTAGTGCCACCCTTCCGTGAGGACGGTCCAGCTGGCCCCGTCTTTCTCCGTCCTTCTCACCGATACCGCCTTCTCGGAATACTTCAGTTTCACGCCCAGTTCCTTCAGCTCCTCCAGCAGAATGTTCAGGACGCTCTGCGACTGGCCTGTCACCGGATAGACGTAGGTGTTATGCTCAACCATAGTCAGAAGCCCCATCTGGTGGAACAGATCCAGGGTGCTCCCTGCCGGAAACTGCCGGAAGACGGACTTTACCAGAGGAAGGACCCGTTCCTCATCCCCCGACTGGTATTCTGCCTCCGGTCTCGGAGCAAGATTTGTCAGGTTGCAGCGGCTGTTGCCTGTCATCAGGAGCTTCCTTCCGGGGTGTTTCTGAGATTCGAGGACCGTTACTTCCGCCCCTGCCTTTGCAGCTGCGATCGCCGCCATCATGCCCGATGCCCCGCAGCCGATCACCACCACTTTCTTCTTTCCCATGATCTGCTCCTCCGTGACTGAGACCAAGGCCATCTGTCTGCCGGAGTCCGGCTTTCCATGCTCTGTCCGGTCTGTCTTTCAGCCAATCTTAACAACTCCGCACTCATAGAGCCTCTGCAGAGATCTCAGGATGCCGAACTTGCCGTGCTCGTAGGTCAGCCCGCCCTGGAAATAGACTGCATAAGGCGGCTTGATCGGACCGTCTGCAGAGAGCTCGATGGAAGATCCGGAGACAAATGCTCCTGCCGCCATGATGACGTCGGAGTCATATCCTGGCATCGCCCACGGCTCCGGAGTGACATAGGAATCGACCGGCGCCGCCTGCTGGATGCCCTCGCAGAAGTGGATGACGCCCTCAGGAAATCCGAACTCAATATCCTGGATGATGTCATTTCTCCGCTCGGTACCGTTCGGATTGACCCTGAAGCCAAGCTGCTCATAGAGATTGGCCGCAAAGATCGCCGTCTTCAGGGCGGATGCAGTGACGGTCGGCGCCAGGAAGAAGCCCTGGTAGAGCTGTCTCAGTACGCCGAGGCTCGCTCCGACCTCCCTGCCGAGTCCCGGGGAAGTCAGCCTGACTGCACAGTTTTCGATGCACTCATGCGTCCCGGCTATGTAGCCTCCGATCGGTGCAAGTCCGCCGCCTGGATTCTTGATCAGGGAGCCGACGGTCATGTCTGCTCCGAAATCGGACGGCTCGACTCTGTCGACGAATTCGCCGTAGCAGTTGTCCACCATGACGATGATGTCCGGACGAAGCGACTTCACGAACCGGATGGCCTCGCCGATCTTATCTACCGCAAGCGATGGCCTTGTGAGATATCCCTTCGAGCGCTGGATCTCGACAAGACGTGTCTTCTCTCCCAGCGCATTCCTGATCGCTTCAAAGTCGAAACTTCCGTCCGGCTTAAGCTCCACCTGCCTGTAGGTGATCCCGTATTCCGCGAGCGATCCCCTGGACGGGCGGATCCCGATGACCTCCTCCAGAGTATCATAAGGCTTGCCGCTGATGGAGATCATCTCGTCTCCCGGCCTCAGGTTCGCCGCAAGAGCAAGGGCAAGCGCATGGGTCCCGCATGTGATCTGGGGTCTCACGAGAGCATCTTCGGTGTGGAATGTGTCGGCGTACACTTTCTCAAGATCGTCTCTTCCGGCATCGTTGTAGCCGTACCCGGTCGTTCCGTTAAAATGTTCTGCCGATATTCTGTTTTTCTGGAAGGCTCTTACGACCTTCATCTGGTTGTATTCCGCATTCGCATCGATCTCGCGGAAGCGTCCTTCCAGCTTCTCCGCAGTCTTTTCACCGAACTCATAGATCTCTTTCGAGACGCCCATCGCCTCATACATGCTCTCAAGTGTTTCCATGTCAGCTGTTTTTGTCTTCCTTTCTGTACCCGAATATGAAAACTGTTCTGTATCTGCAGCCTGTCCTGTATCTGTAGCCCTTCCTGCAAAGCCGGCTATCCGTCCATATGGCTCAGGACTTATATGATCTGACGCTGTTTCAGAATCTTTAGCATGGCCTGAAGGATCCTGTCGTTATCCCTGTCATAGTCCTTCCTGCTGATCCACGTGACCTCCTTCTCTCGCCGGAACCAGGTAAGCTGCCTTTTTGCGAAGTGCCTGGTATCCCTCTTGATCCGGCGGACCGCTTCCGGAAGGCTGATCGAGCCGTCAAGATAATCCATGATCTCCTTGTAGCCTAACCCCTGCATGGAAGTCATGGACCTCGTGACGCCCATATTGCGAAGTTTTGTCACTTCGCCTACCAGTCCTGCTTCCACCATCCGGTCGACGCGTCTGTCGATCCGGTCATACATGACGGCGCGGTCATCGCACAGGACAAAGCAGACAAAGCGATATGGAGAGTTCTTCGCCCTCTCCTCCCTGTTGTGCTCCGACATCCTGAGACCCGTCTGATGATAAAACTCGATGGCACGGATCGTCCGCTTCACATTATTCTCGTGGATCTCCTCAGCCGACTCCGGATCTGCCTCCATCAGCATCTCATGAAGCCTCCCGGGTCCCCCAGGCTCCAGGCTGATCTTCTCCAGCTGATGACGATATGTCATATCCCCGTCATTCTTTGTGAAGTCGATGTCATAGATCACACCCTGAATATAGAAGCCGGTACCACCGACCAGGATCGGGACATGTCCCCTCTCCCTGATCCCTTCCATAGCCTGCTTTGCCAGCTTCTGGAAAAGAGCGGCATCGAAAGGCTCCGTCGGATCAAGGATATCGATGAGATGATGAGGAACACCCTGCATCTCTTCCTTCGTGATCTTCGCGGAACCGATATCCATCCCCCGGTAGACCTGCATCGAGTCGGCGGATATGATCTCACCGCCGATCTCCTTCGCAAGCCGGATCGAGAGTTCTGTCTTCCCGACGGCTGTCGGCCCCGTGAGCACGACCAGTTTATTCTGCTGATTCATAGATTCGAACATCCTCTTAAGCAGGCTGTCAGCTTATACGATCCTCTTGAACTTCTTCTCCAGCTCCTGCCTTGTCATGGAGATGATCGTCGGTCTGCCATGCGGACAGTTGTACGGATCCTCCAGCGTCAGCAGCTCATCGATCAGGGCGTCCGCTTCCTGAAAGCTCAGCCTGGTATTGCCCTTGACCGCTGCCTTGCAGGCCATCGTCGCGACCCTTGCCGTAATATCCTCAAGCGTACTCTTCTTCGTATCTGCTGAAAGATTATCCAGCATCTCAAGAAAGAATTCCCGCTCCGTCAGGCCATACAGATCCGTTGGGACCGCAGAGATCGAATAGTCCCTGTCACCGAACGGCGAGATTTCAAACCCGATATCGGTGAACAGTTTCATGTTTGCCTGCAGCTGGTCTTCCTCAGCCATGGACAGCGGCACGATGATCGGAGGGCTCACTCTCTGGGATACGACTTCCTTGCTGCGAAACCTCTTCATCAGCCGCTCGAACATAACTTTCTCATGTGCGGCATGCTGGTCAATGATGTACATGCTGCTGCGGAACTGCACGATCCAGTAAGTATCGAAGACCTGGCCGATCAGGCGGTGCTCTTTCACATGTTCCTTCGTCAGGAAGACGATATTGTCATCCGGAGCATTCTCTCCGCCGGAACTTTGGTCCGGGTCCCGTGCAAGGTCATCAAGGCTCATCTGCTTACCCTGGACATCATCTTCTGGATGTGCGCTGCCGGATGCAGCAGCCGCCGGATCCGGGCGGAAATTGTTGTTCCGGTCCAGAAAATCCGAGACGCCGTCCAGAAAATCCTTCCCGAATCCTCCGGAATGCCCAGAATCGATCCTGTGCCAGGAAGCAGCCCTCTGCGAATCTGCATTCGGATATTTGAGGCCGTAAGGAGAATCTGCCACTGCAGGATTCTCTGTGCGCAGCCTGCTGAAATCATAGTGATGACCGTCTGCCACTGCAGGCCCGTCAGAGCCTGAGGCCGGCTCATTTCCGGAAGCTGCCCGGGTATCTCCCTCCGGCACATTATCATCTGCGGAAGCTCCCTGCGCCAGGAGATGTTCCCGCCGCTTCTCCTCGAATGGTTCCGGACCGGACTCCGCGCGCAGAGTTTCTTTCGCCCGCTCCTTCGCTTCCTCCTTCCCGAAATCGGACCGTATGATCAGCTCCCGGTGGGTCAGTGCTTTCTTCACGGTCCTGCTGATGAACTCAAAGATCCCCGGGCCGTCGGAAAATCTGACCTGTGCCTTGGCCGGATGCACATTCACATCGACAAGTTTCCCGTCCAGTTCCAGGGACAGGAGGACAAAAGGAAACCTGTGCTGCATCAGGAAAGTTTCGTAGCCTTCCTCGGTCGCCCTGGACAGGATATTGCTGCTGATCAGACGGCCGTTGACATAGAAGATCTCATAGGTCCGGTTTCCGCGGGAGATCTGAGGCTTGCCGAGATACCCCTTCAGATGGACGCCCGTATGCTGGTCCGTCTCATCCACCTCGATCAGATTCCGGGAGATATCTTTCCCAAACACCTGATAGATGACATCCATCTGGCGTCCATTGCCGGAAGTAGAAAGTTTCGTTGTCCCATTGACCATGAACCTGAGTGCAAGGTCCGGATGGGAAAGTGCAAGGCGTTCACAGAATTCGCCGACATATCCGGCCTCCGTCTGGGCGGATCTCAGGAATTTTCTTCTTGCAGGCGTGTTGTAGAACAGGTCCCTCATAATGAAGGTAGAGCCGTTCGGAGCTCCGATCTCCTCCATGCCTGTCTCGATCCCGCCCTCGATCCGGTAGCGGGTACCGGTCAGACTGTCCTCAGTCTTGGTGATCAGCTCGATCCGGCTTACCGCAGCGATACTCGAAAGCGCTTCGCCCCGGAAGCCGAAGGACTGGATCGTCGTCAGATCGTCAACCTTGACGATCTTGCTGGTCGCATGCCGGAGGAAGGCCGTGCGGACCTGGTCCGCCGGGATCCCGGCCCCATCATCCGTCACGCGGACCATCCCGATCCCGCCGTCCTTGATCTCTACCGTCACTGCCGTGGCGCCTGCATCTATGGAATTTTCCGTCAGCTCCTTGACAACGCTGCGCGGGCGCTCGACAACCTCGCCGGCGGCGATCTTGTCTATCGTGGCCTGCTCAAGCAGACGAATGACTGCCATGGATCACCAGTCCTTTCTCTGACACTTCTTATATGTTTCCCTTCACCCGTTCCAGGTGTTCTTTTTCTTGTTCTGGAGAGCATAGATGGTGTTCAGGGCATCGATCGGCGTCAGGTGAGACACATCGATCTCCATTAGCTGTCGTACGATATCCGCATCGCTCACGGTATCGAAAAGTGACATCTGGTTCATATCCACTTCGTCTACCTTATGCCGCTTTTTCTTCTGCTTCTCCGGCTCCTTCTCCCCGCTCTCTGCTTCTGCCTGGGAGATCTCCTGGACCTTTTCCGTGATATCGGAATCGGACAGCTGGGCCGCCAGCTCCCTGGCGCGGTTTATGACATCGTCCGGAACTCCGGCCAGCCTGGCTACCTGGATACCGTAGCTCTTATCGGCCCCGCCCGGGATGATCTTTCTTAAAAATACGATATCATCGCCCTTCTCACGGACGGCGATACAGTAGTTGTTGACTCCCGGGATCTTTCCCTCCAGTTCCGTAAGTTCGTGGTAATGGGTCGCAAACAGGGTCTTTGCCCCGAGTTTCTTCGGATCCGCAGCATGTTCGACGACTGCCCATGCGATGGAAAGTCCATCGTAGGTAGAGGTTCCCCTTCCAATCTCATCCAGGATGAGAAGGGAATTCCTCGTCGCCTGGCGCAGGATGTTGGCAACTTCACTCATCTCCACCATGAAGGTAGACTGACCGGATGCAAGGTCATCGGAGGCCCCGACTCTTGTGAAGATGCGGTCGACGATCCCGATATCCGCCGACTTGGCAGGAACGTAGGAACCGATCTGGGCCATAAGCACGATCAGGGCACTCTGCCGCATGTAGGTCGATTTTCCGGCCATATTCGGACCGGTGATGATGCTGACCCTGTTTTTGTGGTTGTCGAGGATCGTGTCGTTCGGGATGAACTCGCCCGAGGACATCATCTGCTCGACGACCGGATGCCTGCCTTCCCTGATCGTGATATTGCCGCGGTCATTGATCTTCGGCCTGACGTAGCGGTTTCGCTCGGCCACAACAGCAAGCGAGCAGAAGACATCTGCCGCCGCCAGCGCCTGGGCGGTCTTCTGAATGCGGACCGTGCTCTCGGAGATCTTCTCGCGGAGATCCACGAACAGATCGTATTCGAGCTGCACCAGCCGGTCCTGCGCTCCCAGGATCGTCTCCTCCAGCTTCTTCAGCTCCGGCGTGATGTAACGCTCGGCATTGACCAGGGTCTGCTTGCGGATGTAGTCTTCCGGCACCTGTCCCTTGAACGAGTTCGGTACCTCCAGATAATATCCGAAGACCTTGTTGTACTTGATCTTCATCTTCTGGATGCCGGTCCGCTCCTTTTCCTTCGCCTCGATCTCGGCAAGCCAGCCTTTCCCGTCGGTCTTTGCCGAGCGGAGATGGTCAACCTCCTCATTATAGCCGTCCCGGATGAATCCTCCCTCACGGATGATGATGGGAGGCTCATCGATGATCGCCTTCGAGATCAGGTCGCAGACGTCCTCAAGCGTATCGATGTCATCCCGGACCCGGACCAGCAGCGGTGCCTGGAATTCTCCAAGCGCATTCTTAATAGCCGGCACCATGGACAGGGAAGTCCTGAGCGCGATCATGTCCCGCGGGTTGGCAGTCATATAGGCGATCCTGGAGATCAGTCTTTCAAGATCGTAGACTGGCTGAAGATATTCCCGGATCTCCTCTCTCGTGATTGCATTCTGGTTGAGCTCCTCAACCGCCTGAAGCCTCTCCTCGATCTCATCCTTGTCAATCAGGGGCTGTTCCAGAAATGAGCGCAGCATTCTCGCTCCCATGGCGGTCCTGGTCTTATCGAGTACCCAGAGCAGGGAGCCTCTTCTGTTCTTCTCCCTCAGGGTCTCGGTCAGTTCCAGGTTCCTTCTCGTGAAGGAATCGAGGACCATGTACTTCCCGATGGTGTAAGGAGTGATCGTGGTCAGATTATCCAGATCCGTCTTCTGGGTCTCGGTCAGGTAACGGAGCACCGCCCCGACCGCGCAGACTCCTGCCCCCATATCCTGAAGGCCAAGTCCCTGGAGATTGCCGACCTTGAAATGGTCCCGGATCTCCTGTCTGCACTCATCGTCGTCAAAATAGGTGGGATCAAGAGGGAAGACCGATGCCCCGGTCTTATCCCTGATCTCCTGAACGTCGATCCCGGTCAGTTCGAAGGCATCGTTGCAGATGATCTCCGCCGGAGAGAACCGCATGATCTCATCCTGCAGCTTCCTTCTCGTGTCCGTCTCTGTGACCAGAAAGGTTCCGGTCGTGATATCGACGGTAGAGATGCCGCATCGGTTCTCCAGTGCAAAGATGCACATCAGATAGTTGTTCTTTGAAGCATCAAGATCTTCGGTATCAAGGTTGGTCCCTGGTGTGACGACCCGGATCACGGCCCTCTTCACCAGCCCTACGGCCTTCCTCGGGTCCTCGATCTGCTCACAGATCGCGACCTTGTGACCATTTGATACCAGTTTGTTGATATAGGAATCGACCGAATGGAAGGGAACACCGCACATAGGAGCCCGCTTCTCGAGTCCGCACTCCTTGCCGGTCAGGGTAAGTCCGAGTTCCTGCGATACCAGGACCGCATCATCAAAAAATTCCTCATAGAAATCACCGAGCCGGTAAAAGAGGATGCAGTCCATATACTGCCTCTTGGTCTCGACGTAGAGTTTCATCATGGGAGACAGCTTTGATATGTCTATCTCATCCAGCAGCATGCTTGCCTCCTGCCATTGTGCCCAGGTAATAGAAGCCCTGGCACTGATCCAGCCTTACATCAACGATCTGTCCGATCAGGTCTTCTCCGCCCGGGAAGTGAACGACCGTATTCTGTGAAGTCCTCCCCGTGACAAGATTCTTATCCTCCCGGTTGATCTTTTCCACGAGGACCGGCATGACCTGACTCTCGAACCGGGCAGTCTCTTCCCTTCCGATCTCCTGGACCACCTTCAGAAGACGGTCGAACCGGTCGTGGACAACTTCATCCGGTACCTGGTCCTCCATCCTGGCAGCGACCGTCCCGGACCTCCTGCTGTAGATGAATGTGAATGCGGAGTCGTAGCGCACCTTCCTCACAACATCCAGCGTCTCCTGGAAGTCATCCTCGGTCTCTCCCGGGAAACCGACGATGATATCCGTCGTAAGGGACAGGTCCGGCATCTCTCTTCTGAGCTTTCCGGCAAGTTCCAGATAGGATTCCTTCGTATAATGACGGTTCATCAGCCTCAGGAGCCTGCTCGATCCGGACTGAAGCGGAAGGTGCAGATGTCTGCAGATCTTCCCCGAACCCTTCATGACCTCGATCAGGTCGTCCGACAGATCCTTCGGATGAGACGTCATGAAGCGGATGCGCTCGATCCCGTCGATCTTCCCGACCATCTTCAGCAGCTGTGCAAATGTGCAGGGCTCCGCCAGTCCCTTCCCGTAGGAGTTGACGTTCTGCCCCAGCAGCATGACTTCCTTCACTCCGTCAGCGGCAAGCTCTGTGATCTCACGGACGATATCCTCCGGCTTTCTGCTCTTCTCGCGTCCCCTCACATAAGGCACGATACAGTATGTGCAGAAGTTGTTGCAGCCGAACATGATATTGACACCGGACTTGAAGGCATACGTCCTCTCTGCCGGCAGATTTTCAACGATCCGGTCTTCCGTCTCCGATACCTCGATGACCTGTTCTTTTTCCTCTGACATGAGCGCTTTTACCAGAAGCTCCGCAAAGCGATGCAGATTATGCGTACCGAAGACAAGTTTTACATAGCGAAAATCCTTCCGGATCTTCTCGATCTCATCCTTCTCCTGCATCATGCAGCCGCAGAGGCCGATGATCATCCCCGGGTTCTTCTTCCGGTAGACGGAAAGTCCTCCCAGGCGGCCGTAGACACGGACATTCGCATTTTCCCGGACCGTACAGGTATTGTAGAGGACAAGGTCCGCATCCTCGGATTCCGTGATCTCATAACCGGTCAGGGAAAGGATCCCTCTCAGCTTCTCGGAATCCCTCTCGTTCATCTGGCAGCCGAATGTGACGACGCAGGCTCTGAGTTTCCTGCCCAGTTCCTTCTCCCTGTCGGCTACGATCCCGGAAGCCTTTTTCAGAAAGTACGCCTGACGAGCGGAGCCGTCCTCTTCGGGCGGCTCCTTCTCAAGATCTGCAGTCTGGATCAGGCTGCGGAATTCTTCAGACTCAAAAACACCATTCATAGATCACCTCATAAGTCCCATCTTCCGGACGCCCTTCACGATCAGCTCTCCCTTCGGAAGCTTCTCGATCTCGGCTTTGGTCACGCCCTTGAAAGCGACCAGGGCGATCCCGTACACAAAGATCCCGGCAAGGATCGCGATGAGCGTCGGGACCGTGTTTCCCAGGAAAAGATGAAACAGCTGGTATACAAGATATGCGGCAAACGCCATGATGATGGAAGCAGCCGCAGGGACGACGAATGTCTTCCTGTATTCCTGTCTGTAGTAGATAAACCTCCTGATCGAGACCGCATTCAGGATGCAGACGATCAGCGCAAACAATGCATTGGCGTACAGGACAGAGTAGATGTTCAGGTTCCATACGCGCAGCATCACATAGAGCACGGCGATATGGACCACCAGAGCCACGAGATTGTGGATCAGGGGTTCCTTGAGCTTTCCGAGTCCCTGAAGGATCGCCGTGGTCAGCGTGGAAAGCGAATAGAGAATGATGACTGCGGCACCGGCCTCCATGATGCCTGCCGAGAGGGCAAGCCCTGATTCCGGATGGAACAGCATCTGGATGATCGGTCCTCCCAGCGCTGCCATGCCAAGCGCGCAGGGGATTGTGATGATCATCGTGTAACGTGTGGAAGAATGGACGGTGGCGACCGCGGATTTCTTGTCGCCGGAAGCGACTGCCGCAGTCAGACTCGGAACAACCGCCGGCCCGAGCGAGGAAGCAAGGGAAAGCGGCACATTCATCAGCACACGGAATTTTCCTGAGTAGATGCCCCAGATCGTCGCATACTGCTTCTCCGTGTAGCCCTGGCTCTTCAGGACCGCATTGAAGATTCCCTGATCAAGAACGTTGGAGATATTGTAGACCAGAGTTGAAAGGACGATCGGAAGTATGGTAAGGATCAGCGCCCTGTAGATCGTGCGGGCACTCTCCCGATGGCCGGTATGGTCTTCCCGGATCTCTTTCCTGAAATCCCTGAAAAAGCGGGAATACATGACCATCATGATGATCATGGCGACCGTCACGCTGACGACCGTACCGAAGGTAGCGCCTGCGGCCCCCCATGAGGGTCCCAGGAGTTCATTGCCCTGCTTTCCGGCCAGCTCCATGCCATAGTCATACATGACATAGGCGCCGTACAGGGACACGATCGCATTGACGACCTGCTCGATCAGCTGCGAGATGGCCGTCGGCACCATGTTCGAGAAGCCCTGGAAAAAACCGCGGAAGGTTCCGGTGATCGCAAAGATCAGGATCGCCGGCGCCAGGACCCTCAGACCATATTTGGCATATTCCAGGTTCATCACATTCTTCGTGATGACGCCTGCCAGCAGATAGGTAATAAGCGCAAGGATCACCCCGGAAAAAACCGACAGCCTCATGGCGCACAGAAAGACCTTGTAGGCGCTCCTGATGAATCCCTTGTGAAGCCGTTCGCTCATCAGTCTGGATACTGCCAGCGGAAGACTGAAGGAAGAGATCATCAGGATGATAGAATAGATCTCATTCGCAGTGGAATAATAACTGTTCCCGTCATCCCCGAGGATATTGGTCAGAGGGATCCGGTAGATCAGGCCTATGATCTTCGCGATGATCGATGCCGCCGCAAGGATGCTGCCCTGCACCAGGACTGCCCTGGCCATGCTGCCGGATGAACCTGTCTTTTTCTTTTCGGAAGACTTTTCCTTTGCGGAAGCCTCTGTCTTTTCAGACACTGTCCCGCGGCTCTTCGCCTTGCTGCTTTTTCCGTCTGCGGCGGAGTGGTTCTGCCTTTTCACAATAGATGTTCCTCAACACATAGATGCCCGGGGAGGCAGAGCCGGCTTTCTCCATGCAGGATCATGCCGCTCTCTGCCCTCCCGGGTCCCTTTTTACATGGTTCCGGATCTCTCAGCCAAGAGAATCGATGATGGAAGTATCGATGGACGGATCATCCGAAAGAACGACCTTCGGACCTTCCTGATTGCGGACAACCTCAACGAAAGTCTTGCCCTGGTTCAGGGTGATCTCATTGCCGCTCTCATCATAATAGCGGGTAACGTTGAAATCGCATTCCCTTACGTCGAAAGCAAGGTTGACGGAGCTGACAGTCGTCTCGACCGGATCATCTGCACTCCAGTTCTCCTTCTGCCAGGTGATCTTCTCTGCGCGGCCGTTCGTGATGAACCATCCGGTCCCTCCCTGGCCTGCTCCGGTCGGGTCGGTCCACAGATAATGATCGTCCAGCATCTGGGACGGGCACTCCTGGATGATGATATTCTTGTATGCCAGCTGATTGCCGGTGGTTCCGTCGACCTGAGGATCGCCGAACTCAGAACGATAATACAGCTTGTCATCTTCGTTATAATCGAAGCGTGCATGGTTGTAGACAAAGCCAGGGATGACGACCTTGGCGATCTGGCCGTTCTGAAGGCTGACTTCCTGTCCATCCGGGGCAAACTGATAATGTCCCTGATAGCCCGAGGAATAATCGGTATCCCACCCGCTGCTCTCAACGACATCCTGGATCATGGAATAATTGGTGCAGACATTGTGCGGCGCTGGTCTGTCATCGATCCTGTAGAATGCAGCAGAGCCATCATTCAGGGTGTAGTTCTGACCATCCTCGCCGTAAGGAAGTCCTGCGATATCGCATGTGGAAGGCAGCTGCAGTATCGGAACCGCGTATACGACCTGCCCGTAATGCGCATAGAACGCATTGAATTCTCTGGCAAAGTATACATAGTAAGGACGGCAGGAACGGACAGTCCCGATCCGGTCCACATTCTCGTAGTTCTCGAAGATCCCCATCAGACGCGTGATCGAACCCTCGACCATTGCCTCATAGACGATGTCCGCATTCTCGATGCCGTACTGAGGAAGAGCATCCGGAGTATTCTCCATCATGATCGCGAGCGGTCTCTTTCTTCCATAAGAAGCCGGGACCTGTTTGCCGGTCAGATAACTCTGGACCATCTCTTCAGAACCAGCAGCGGATGCATCTGCCGCCGCACCATCCTGCGAAGCATCTTCCGCATAGACCGTTCCTGCGAGCATGGACACTGCCATGGCACCCGCGGCGAGAACGCTGAGTAATTTTCTTCTGTTCATAAGAACTCCTTTCATTCCCCTTTGTTTCCTTGTTATGCCGGCAGTCTCCGTACTGATCTCTCTGGCTGCCGTCATCGGTGCAGCCGGACACTGTCATCCGGCAAGTATACATCAAAAAGCCTTCAGGGTCAAAATATGCTTCTGCCCATCTTTCTCAGCGGCTGTCCCTGCTGATGCGGACCCTGTCCATGATCTTTCTCTGCCTGTCTTCCATCTCAGCTCTCTCATCATCCTCCATGTGGTCAAAGCCTGTCAGATGGAGCATGCTGTGGGCGACAAGGAAAGCGAACTCTCTTTTCTCGGAATGTCCGTATTCCTTTGCCTGGGAGACAACACGGTCAGCCGAGATCACGATATCTCCGAGAAGCAGTTCTCCCGTATCCGGGTCAAACGCATCGCTTTCCTCCGCCGGGTCCTCAAACTTCGAGAAATCTCCGGGGCTATCGTAATCCTGCAGCGGGAATGATAATACATCCGTCTCTCTGTCGATTCCCCGGAAATTCCGGTTCATCTCATGAATGGAATCCTTGTCCGTGATCAGCAGGCTCACCTCCGCCTCATACGGACATCCAACTTCAGCGAGGGATGCCTCGATCACCTGCCTGGCGATATCTTCGGGGTCAAAATCAAACGGATGGCCGCACTCATCTTCATAATTGATCGTCATACTTTACCTCTGCCGTGATAGCCGCTGTCGTAGCTGCCCCTTTTTACGCCCTTCGGCGGTCCGGGACGTCTCTGCTCCGTGAGGGAATGCTTCTTCTCATAGGCTTCGTAAGCCTGTACGATCTTCTGCACCAGCGGATGCCTTACGACATCCTTCGACGTCAGCCTGCAGAACGCGATCTCATCGATCTTCGAGAGGACCTCGACCGCAACCTCAAGTCCGGATCTCGTATCAAATGGCAGGTCCTTCTGGGTCAGATCTCCGGTCACGATCACCTTGGACCCGAAGCCCACACGGGTCAGGAACATCTTCATCTGGGCAGGCGTGGTATTCTGCGCTTCGTCCAGGATGATGAAAGCGTTGTCGAGGGTGCGTCCTCGCATATACGCGAGAGGCGCCACTTCGATCAGGCCTTTTTCGGCATTCTTCTGGTAGCTGTCCGGCCCCATGATCTGGTAAAGGGCATCGTAGAGAGGTCTCAGATATGGGTCGATCTTGCTCTGGAGGTCACCCGGAAGGAAGCCAAGCTTTTCTCCTGCTTCGATAGCCGGACGTGTCATGATGATCCTCGACACTTCCTCATTCTTGAAAGCCGTGATCGCAGCCGCCATTGCCAGGTAGGTCTTACCGGTACCGGCAGGCCCGATCCCGAAGGTGATCATGTGGTCTCTGATCGCGTCCACATAGTTCTTCTGCCCATATGTCTTCGGACTGACCGGTTTTCCGGACGCCGTGTGACAGATGATGTCGCGGTCGATCTCGGAGATACTTCCGTCAGTCTTCTCCATGGCAAGGGAAAGAGCATAGTTCACATTCTGCTCCGTGATCTCGCTCCCCTGCTCCGCCAGCTGCCCCAGGTCCTCAAGGACATGCCTTGCGCCTTCTGCAGCTGACTCGGAACCGATGACCCTCACCTGGGAATCCCTTGTCACAACGGTGACATTCAGCGTTCTTTCAATTTTCTTCAGGTACCTGTCAAACTGACCGAATACCTGCCCCTCCAGATTTTCCGGGATCCTTGCTGTTTTCTCTACTAATGCCATTCGTCAGGTACCTGATCACATGTTATCCACTGCCGCTCGCTCGATCGGATATCCCTTTCTGTACATCTCGATGAAGCGGTTGAATCCGTCAACGTCTTCCTTCTTCGGAGCGATCGTTGTTCCGGTCTGTCCTGCGAAGACCTTGCTGTCCAGATACTGAGGAAGGGTCTCTCCTTCTTCCTTGCTGATCATATACTGCGCAAGGACTGCCATGCCCCATGCTCCGCCTTCGCCTGCGGTATCCATGACGGTGACCGGCGCGTCGACTGCTGCCGCAAGGATGCTCTGTCCGACTCCCCTGGTCTTGAAGAGCCCGCCGTGTCCCATCAGCTTTGTGACTTCCACATGCTCTTCCTTCAGAAGGATATCAAGCCCGATCTTCAGGGCTGCAAGGGAAGAATAAAGGTTTGCTCTCATGAAGTTCGCAAGGCTGAACTTCGAGTCAGGCCTGCGGACGATAAGCGGTCTGCCTTCTTCATTAAAGCCGGTTACCGGCTCGCCGGAGAAGTAGTTGAAAGCAAGAACATTGCCGCAGTCCGGATCTCCGTCAAGCGCATGGTTGTAAAGGACGGAGAAGATCCTGTTCATATCCGGCTCGATCCCCATCTGCTCGCAGAACTCTCTGAAGATCCCTACCCATGCGTTCAGGTCAGAGGTGCAGTTATTGCAGTGGACCATTGCGACCGGTGCTCCGTCAGGAGTCGTGACCATATCGATCTCGGTATGAAGGTTCTTCATGTTCTCCTTCATGACGACCATAGCAAATACGGAAGTGCCTGCGGAGACATTGCCGGTGGTGACTTCACAGCTGTTGGTCGCTACCATGCCGGTGCCCGCGTCTCCCTCCGGCGGGCAGATCGGGATGCCTGCTTCCAGCATTCCGGACGGATCGAGCTTCCTTGCGCCTTCCTCCGTCAGTATGCCTGCCTGCTGGCCGGCCACAAGGACCTTCGGCATGATGTCACGGAGCTTCCACGGATAATGACGGTCCGCGACCAGTGCATCGAACTTCCCGATCATGGAGCTGTCGAAATCCCTGGTCTTCGGATCGATCGGGAACATGCCTGCCGCATCGCCGACGCCGATGACCTTGTTTCCGGTCAGGACCCATGTGATGTATCCGGCAAGCGTCGTATAATAGTCAACCTTGCTGACATGGTCCATGTTCTCGAGGATGCACTGGTACAGATGGGAAGTGCTCCATCTCATCGGCATGTTGAAGTTGAAGAGCTTCGTCAGTTCGTCTGCAGCCTTCCCGGTATTGGTGTTTCTCCAGGTCCTGAACGGGATCAGCAGCTTTCCATCCTTGTCAAATGCCATATAGCCGTGCATCATTGCAGAGAATCCGATCGCTGCAAGCTTCTTTATCGTGACTCCGTACTTTCCTTCCACATCTTTGTTCAGGCTGGCGTAGCAGTCCTGGAGTCCTCCCCAGATATCGTCCAGCGTGTAGGTCCACAGCCCGTCGACCAGACGATTCTCCCAGTCATGTGTTCCGAGTCCGATGACCTCATGGTCCGGTCCGATCAGGACCGCCTTGATCCTCGTGGATCCGAACTCTATACCCAGAACAGCTTTGCCTGATGCGATTACTTCACGCGCTTCCATACCCATAATGATATCCTCCGATCTCTGCCGGGTCTGCCGACAGCTTCCTCAATATTTTTCCTGGCTTTTCTGCCGGATATTCCGCAAAAAACTAGCTTATATTTTAGTATAAGGCATCTGTTTCGTCAATCTGAGCGGCCGCCCCTGTGCCGTTCTGTAGCGGCCGCCCCTGCACCGTTCTGTAGCGGCCGCCCCTGTGCCGTTCTGTAGCGGCTGCCCCTGCACCGTTCTGAGCGGCTGCCCCTGCACCGTTCTGTCTGGCGCAGACAGGTCCGGAACGGATCCTGAAGTCAGTGTCACTTATGGTACGGCTGCCCGTTGATGATCCGGAAAGCCCGGTAGATCTGCTCCAGCAGGACCACTCTCATCAGCTGGTGCGGAAATGTGAAGTCCGAGAACGACAGTCTCCGGTCGGCTCTTTTCAGCACATCATCCGACAGTCCCAGGGAACCCCCGATCACGAATACCAGATGGCTGGTCCCCCTCGTCATGGCATCCTGCAGAGACGATGCGAACCTGATCGAATCCATCTTTTTTCCATCCAGCGCAAGGGCAACGACCAGCGAAGAAGGATCCGGGGCATTCTTAGAAAGCCAGGACAGAAGTTTTGCGCCTTCCTTCTCCTTGATCTGCGTCTCCATCTTCGGAGAAGCATTTTCCGGAGTCGGCTCATCCGGGACTTCCGCGATCTTCAGGGTGCAGTATCTCGACAGTCTCTTGATATACTCCGCTGCCGCATCCCTGAAGTAGCGCTCCTTGAACCTGCCGACGCATAATATCGTAATCTTCACAGATATCTCCCGCATTGCGGTGAAAACCGCAGTCTGACAGCAAAAGACGAGGGAACTGCCAGACGGCAGCTCCCTCATCCTCCTATTTCTCCCGAGAAATGCTCTGCCTTACTGTGCAGCGTACTTCTTCTGGATGTATTCGTCGATGCTCTTTGCGGCAGTCTTGCCTGCACCCATGGCCAGGATAACGGTCGCTGCGCCGGTAACGGCGTCACCGCCTGCGAAGACGCCTGGAAGGCTTGTCTCGCCCTTTTCATCCGCAACGATGCACTTCTTGCGGTTGGTCTCAAGGCCATCGGTCGTGGAAGAGATCAGCGGGTTCGGTCTGGTTCCAAGAGCCATGATGACGGTATCGCATTCGATCTCGAATTCGGATCCTTCGACCGGGACCGGTCTTCTTCTTCCGGATGCATCCGGCTCGCCAAGCTCCATGCGGATGACCTTCATTCCGGTTACATTATCCTTGTCATCCGTAAGGATCTCAACCGGATTGGTCAGCAGATCGAACTGGATCCCTTCTTCCTTTGCATGATGGACTTCTTCCTTTCTTGCAGGAAGCTCCGCTTCGGAACGTCTGTAGACAACATGGACCTCAGCACCGAGACGGAGTGCCGTTCTTGCTGCGTCCATCGCGACATTGCCGCCGCCGACTACAACGACTTTCTTTCCGCACTCGATCGGAGTGTCATAGTCATCGCGGTAAGCCTTCATCAGATTGTTTCTGGTCAGGAACTCATTGGCTGAGAAGACACCCTTTGCCTGCTCGCCCGGAATGTTCATGAACATCGGGAGTCCTGCACCTGATCCGATATAGACAGCGTCGAATCCCTCTTTGGTAAGAAGGTCTTCGATCGTAACGGAGCGTCCGATGATGACATTGGTCTCGATCTTGACACCCAGACACTTGACGTTCTCTACTTCCTTGGCAACGATCTTGTCCTTCGGAAGACGGAACTCCGGGATGCCATAGACCAGGACGCCGCCTGCCTTGTGCAGAGCTTCGAAGATAGTGACGTCATAGCCCTGCTTTGCAAGATCGCCTGCACAGGTAAGTCCGGATGGGCCGGAACCGATGACCGCAACCTTATGTCCCTGACGGCCTCTGTAGCACTTCATATGGCGGTCATTCGCCTTAGCCCAGTCGGCAACGAAGCGCTCCAGCTTGCCGATGGATACTGCATCGCCCTTGATACCTCTGATGCACTGTCCCTCGCACTGGGTCTCCTGCGGGCAGACACGTCCGCACACTGCCGGAAGAGAAGACGACTCGGAGATGACGTCGTATGCCTTGTCGAAATCCTTCAGCTTCAGAGCCGCGATGAACTCCGGGATGCTGATGGATACCGGACATCCCTGAACACACTTCGGATTCTTGCAGTGGAGGCATCTTCCTGCTTCCTCAACTGCTTCTTCTTCACTATATCCGAGACAGACTTCATCGAAATTGGTCGCGCGGACCTTCGGGTCCTGCTCTCTGACCGGAACTCTTTTCAATCCTTTGATCTCTGCCATTACTTGTCACCTCCGCACTGTCCGCATCCGCCGCTGTGAGTCTGTCCTTCCTTCCAGGCCAGGAATGCTTCGCCTTCCTTGGTCTTGTAGAGGGTCTGTCTCTTCATGGCAAGATCGAAATCGACCAGATGCCCGTCGAACTCAGGGCCGTCTACGCAGGCGAACCTGACTTCCCCGCCGACGATCAGACGGCAGGCGCCGCACATTCCGGTTCCGTCTACCATGATCGGGTTCATGGATACTACGGTATGGATTCCGTATTTCCTGGTGGTAAGGCAGGTAAACTTCATCATGATCATCGGTCCGATACAGACGCAGTGATCATAGACATGGCCTTCCGCGATCAGATCTTCCAGACACCTGGTGACCATGCCGGTACGGCCATAGGAACCGTCATCCGTGGTGACGTAGACATTGGCAACCTTCTTCATCTTGTCTTCCAGCATGACAAGATCTTTCGTCTTTGCACCGATGATGACATCGCTTTCCACGCCATGCTCATGGAGCCACTTTGCCTGGCAGTAGACCGGAGCCGTTCCGACACCGCCTGCAACGAAGACGATCTTCTTTTTCTTCAGTTCCTCGATCGGAGTCCTGGTAAGATCGGACGGCTGTCCCAGAGGTCCTGCAAAATCGGTGATGAAATCCCCTTCATGAAGCTGAGAGAGCCTGCTGGTGCTGACACCGATCGGCTGATAGACCAGTTCGATGATTCCCTTCTCACGATCATAATCCGTGATGGTCAGCGGGATCCTCTCGCCTTCTTCTCCTACCTTGACGATAACAAACTGTCCTGGCAGACACCGGGCAGCAACACGCGGAGCCTCTACGAGCATCTCGTAATTCGGGCCCGCAAGATTTCTTGCTTCCAGAATCTTGTACATGTCATATCCTCCATCCTGCGGTATGTTTGATGTATTATTTTAAGTATATAGCCCGCCCTTCCTTCATTCAACCCTTCTGCCAGAAATATTTGTATAATATACACGAAAACCGCGGATATTCCCGCGGTTTTCCAACTATATTGACAAATACTAAACAATCCTCAGAGAATGTCCCATTCAGTTCTGTTCCAGATAGTTCTCGAACTGCTCCTCGTTCATCAGGACTTTTCTCGGTTTTGTGCCTTCGTCAGGTCCGACGACACCTGCATCGGACAGCTGGTCCATGATCCTGGCCGCACGGTTAAAGCCGATCTTAAGCCACCTCTGCAGCATGCCGATCGATGCCTTATCCTTGGAGATGATGAACCTTCCGGCGTCCGCGAAGAGCTCGTCAACGTCGCTGCCTCCGCCCGCGGAAGATCCGATCGATGCAGCAGCCTTCTGGACTTCCTCCATACGGGCCCGGATCCTGTCCGGATTCTCCTCCTGTCTGATGGAGTCCACGACTTCCTGGATCTCCTCGTCCGAGACAAAAGCTCCCTGGATACGCACCGGATTCTTGTAGTTCTGCGGGAAGAACAGCATATCGCCGTTTCCGAGCAGGCGCTCTGCCCCGTTCCGGTCCAGAATCGTCCTGGAATCGATCCCCGACGATACCGCAAATGCGATACGCGATGGGATATTCGCCTTGATCAGACCTGTGATAACGTCCACAGAAGGTCTCTGGGTCGCGATGACCAGGTGGATCCCGCAGGCTCTGGCCAGCTGGGCCAGACGGCAGATCGCATCCTCGACCTCGTTGCCGGATACCATCATCAGGTCAGCCAGCTCGTCGACGATGATGACGATCTGCGGCATCTTCTTTGGAGCATCCGGGACGCCCGCTTCCTCCAGAGTCTCGACCTTGGCATTGTAGCCCGCCAGGTTTCTCACCCCTGTCTCCGCGAACATCTTGTACCTTCTGGTCATCTCCGCCACCGCCCAGTTCAGGGCCCCCGCTGCCTTCTTCGGATCGGTTACGACCGGGATATACAGATGCGGGATGCCGTTATAGACCGACAGCTCGACGACCTTCGGATCGATCATGATCATCTTGACATCATTCGGGTCCGCATTGTAGATGATCGACATGATCATGGTATTGATGAACACGGACTTACCGGAACCGGTAGCTCCGGCGATCAGCAGATGAGGCATCTTTGCGATGTCGGATACCACGATCTTTCCGGCGATATCCTTTCCTACCACGTAGGACAGTTTCTTGCTGTGCACCTTGCGGAACTCATCGGAATCGATCAGCTCCCTCAGACAGACCATAGACGGCGCCTTGTTCGGGACTTCGATCCCGACCGCCGCCTTGCCCGGGATCGGGGCTTCGATACGGATGTCGGTGACCGCCAGGTTCATCTTGATATCATCCGCCAGATTGGTGATCTTGGAGACCTTGGTCCCCATCTCCGGCTGCAGCTCATACCGCGTGACGGACGGTCCGCAGGAGACATTGGTCACCTTTGCGCTGACGCCGAAGGTCGCAAGGATCTGCTGAAGTTTGGACGCCGTCTCCCTGAGATCTTCATCCGTCAGGCTGTCCGCGTTTTTCTTCGGCTTTCTGAGAAGCTCGATCGACGGAAATGTATACGGCTTCTGTACTTCTTCCTCCTTGGATTCAATCTCCCTCGTCACATCGTCAAGAGCCTCTCCGGCATCCTGGGCTGTCGGCTTTCCGGAGACTTTTGCAGCAGGGCCGGCAGAGGATGTGTTTCCCTGCGTCCGGTTTCCGGACGGAGCATCCGCCTTCCTCTCCGATGCAGCCTTCTGCTCTGCCGCCTTCCTTCGGATATTCGAAGCTCCCGCTTCCTCGATCTCCTTCTCGGTCACGACAGGGGCTATGCCTTCCTCCTCACTGCTCTCAGGCTTCAGCACCTCAGGAGCTGTCCCGGTCTCCTTTACGACGGTACCACCCCTGTGGATCTCAAAATCCGGAGAAAGAACGGCAGCAGAGGAACCCGCCCCTGCTTCCTGCTCCGCCTCCTCTTCCTGGGCCAGCCTGGCTGTCCTGGCCGGCTTTCCCGTCCTGACCGGTTTTTCTGTCCTGACCGGTCCTTCCGTTCTGACCGGTCCTTCCGTTCTGACCGGTCCTTCCGTTCTGACCGGTCCTTCTGTCCTGGCCGGCTTTTCCAGACCAGCTTCCGATGTTTCTTCCAGGGCAGGCATCCTCAGGAAACTGCCGGAGGAAACAACTCTCTTCTTTCCGGCAGCTTTATCGAAGGTGGTATCCGGTGCATTCTCCTCGCCTGGAACATCCCCTTCCAGCTTGCCAAAGACGACCTTGCCGGCGCTGCGCCTGACAGATCTCTTCTCTGGTTTCGCCAAAGCTCCTTTTCTGGTCTCGCCGAAGAGATCGCGGCTGACCGACAGCCCATCTGACGGATTCTTCCCGCTTCTGCGGAAGAAGGATGCAGAAAGTCCGTCCGGATCTTCCCTGGCGCCTGCTGCCGCATCGGCCTTCCCGGCTCTTCTTCTCTCAGTCTTCCGCTTTTCGTCCTCTTCTTCTCTCAGACGGCGCTCTTCCGCTCTCCTCTGCGCCTTCTCTTCCTCACGCCTTGCCTTCTCTTCCTCGCGTCTCGCCCGCGAGGCTTCCTTCTTCTCTTTTATCGCCTCATGGCTCTTTTTGCCTGCGGTGACGAACAGCGCTTTCTGAGTAAACAAGGCAAGCAGCAGGAATCCGGCCATGATCAGGACGATATACGCCCCGACAACACCGATCGTCGGGCAGAACAGGATCGCGATAGCGCCCCCGATCACTCCGCCCCCGGCGTGATACTGGGACCCGACCTCAAAATAATCCGACAGCTCATAGCTGCCATGCCAGTTTTCAGCCATCAGCTCCATGATGCCGCACACGACGATGAACAGTCCCGCTGCCGCAGCCGTCTGGACATAAGCCCTCCGGTTGCCCCGGTTCACCATGACAAAGATCGTCAGGAAGAACAGGAGAAATGGGAATACGTACGCATTTGCTCCCATGAGACCAAAGAAGATGCCGCCAAGTGCATTGCCGGCCTTGCCTCCGACTCCCAGAAGACTGATAAAGATCAGGACCGACACCGCCAGGAGCACCCAGCAGAAGACTTCTGTGCTCATCGGAGAGCTTTCGTAGACCGGCTCCCTGTAAGCATATGTCTCCCTTGTGGTCCTGTTTCCAGACGATGTTCTGCCGGACGCAGGCCGTGAGGACGATGACCGCGCTGCGTTACTTCTGGAAGAAGACCTTGAAGCAGTCTTCCTGGCAGGACTCCTCCTGGCAGAATTTTTTCCGTCCCTGTTAACAGAAGAGCGGGAACTGCTTCCCGCTCTTGATGATGAAGTGCTTTTTCTGTTTCCTGTATTCCTGTTTCTATCTGACATAAACAACCCTTTCAGGCAAAAGCAAACTGTCCGATGATCGCAAAGATTCCTGCCGCAAAGCAGTAATATGCGAAATACTTCATCTTCTTGTCCTGGACCAGCTTCAGCATGGAGCGGATCGCAAAGTACCCGACCACGGCCGCAGCGATCATGCCTGCCGCATAAGTCCCGACAAGTTTTCCGGTGACCGTCTCCGCGGAGATATCTGAAAGCTCAAGGACTGCCGCCCCGACGATCGCAGGGATCGAGAGGATGAAGGAATACTTGACGGCGAACTTCCTGTCCAGTCCGCAGAAGGTCTCCGCAGCAATCGTGGTCCCGGAACGGGAAAGGCCCGGAAGCGTAGCGAATCCCTGGGCGATCCCGATGAGTACGCCTTCTCCGTAGGAGACGTCATGAGGGATCTTCCAGCAGTTCTCCTTCCGGTCGGAAAGGAGCAGAAGGAGTCCGGTGATCAGCAGGCAGATACCTGGAACGATCAGTGTCGAAGACGCATCCGCGATCAGCTTGTTTCCGAGGTACCCCATGATCCCCGTCGGGATCGTGGACACGATGATCAGCACGACAAACTTGCGGTAATTCGTCCGTACGACTTTCCGGTACTGGACTTTCCTGCCGCCGGACGTGAGCAGGATCTTCGCGTTCGCCAGGACATCGCCCAGCATCCGGAAGAATTCGATGATCAGCTTCAGGATGTCCTTCCAGTACACGAGCAGAACGACTGCAAGGGTACCGACATGGAGCATGACATCAAACAGGACGCCGCCGCCTGTCTCAATATGAAAGATATTCTGAAAGATCGCGAGATGACCGGAACTTGATACCGGAAGAAATTCCGTAAGTCCCTGAACGATCCCGAGAAAGAGCGCCTGAAGAACGGACATATGTGAAAACCTCTCTTTACAGACTGCCAGCTGCAGACATGCTTGCCTGACCCTGATAGAAATACTTTTCCTTCAGTTCCATGACCATCTTCTCGTACAGAGCCAGACATTCCTCATACTTCCCGCTCTCGATGAGGCTGATGCAGGGAAGGATATACGTGTTCCAGACTGTATCGTAGATGCTGTCGGCATCCGGTCTCCTGCTTATATGCTTGACGATAGACGGAGCGATATCATAATACGCGGTGATCAGCTTCTCTCCCTCCGGCAGGGATGCCATATAGGTATCTCTGTAGCGGCGCAGAAGCGTCAGCTCGTAGCAGTCATCCGGCTTGTTTCTGTTCCGGCAGCAGGCTGTCGTGATGAAGCAGAACTTCTTGTGAAAACCTGCTTCGATCTCATCGTATTCTGCCGGGGTCAGGTTGGACTTCGGAAACTTCTCCTTCCATGCCTTCAAGACATGTTCAACGAGCGGCCTCGAGGAATCCCCCTTGTATCTCAGAAAGACCGGGAACACATATCCGGCCATCACAAGGCTGAGATTGATGTTCAGTCTCTCCCGATCTCTTTTCTTCGCGGCAGAGAGAAGCCCGTCTGCCTCCTCTGCCAGGCCGGAAGCCATATTCGTGAGCATTGCGTCCTTGTCCACGACCCTCTGATAGAGATTCTCGATCGCATCCATCGCCGGCAGCAGGCTCATGTAATAATCCTTGAACGTATCCGCATACTGTTTCCGGGTAAAGCCCCGGATCAGCTTCTCATGGTCCTTCAGGGCATCCCGCATTCCATTCATGCCGGTCTCATAATCGTTCATAAGGTGTACATCCTCCCGCCGTCCGGTACAGCCAGGGCCGGCTGCATCGTTCATTCTTCGTCTGATTCTTCCAGATTATGGTAGACAGCTTGGACATCATCGTCTTCATCGAGTGTATCAAGAAGGCGCGCAAGCTGCTTTCTCGCGGTCTCGTCGTCAACCTTTACATAGTTCTGCGGGATCATCGTGACATCAGCGGAAGCCATCGGGATACCTGCCTTCTCGAGCTTGTCGCGCACCTGATCGAAATCATTCGGATCGGTCAGGATCTCGAAGGAATCTTCCTCTTCGTTCACATCCTCGGCGCCCGCATCAAGCGCTGCCATCATCAGGTCGTCAGCATCCATGCTGCACTCTTCCTTGTCGACAATGATCTGGCCCTTTCTGTCGAACATGAAGGAGACACATCCAGGAGTCCCGACATTGCCGCCGTTCTTGGAGAAAGCGGATCTGACATTGGCTGCAGAACGGTTGCGGTTGTCGGTAAGGCAGTCGACGACGATCGCGACGCCGTTCGGTCCGTATCCTTCGTAGGTAACAGACTCATAACTTACCGAATCAGAATCTCCGGCAGCCTTCTTGATGCCTCGCTCGATGGTATCGTTCGGCATATTGGCAGCCTTCGCCTTGGCGATGACGGCACTCAGCTTGAAGTTATTGTTCGGGTCCGGTCCGCCTTCCTTGACAGCGATGGCGATCTCACGGCCGATGATCGTGAAGATCTTCCCCTTTGCAGCGTCATTGCGTTCCTTCTTGTGCTTGATGTTTGCAAATTTTGAATGTCCTGACATGCTCCTCTTCTCCTTTATTCCTTGCTTTCCGCTTTCTCTGTTTTCTCGGCCAAAGCCCACTGGACTGTATTCGAATGCACCGATTTGACGGTGAACCGGATCCCATCTTCCCTGTCATCGATCACCTTGCCCACATCATCCGCATCCGGGACATGGTCAAGAGCGGCAGTAAGATAGCCGTTCAGTGTCTCATAGTCTTCATGGTCCTGTATCCCGAGCGCCTCCGCAACTTCCGACAGAGGAGCCATGCCGCTCAGTCTCCATCTTCCCGGGCCTGCCGGAAGGATCACCTTCTCGACCCTGTCGTACTCGTCAAAGATATTCCCGACGATCTCCTCGAGGATATCTTCCATCGTGACCAGGCCGGCCGTCTCTCCATATTCGTCGGCAACGATCACGATCTGAAACTGGCTTTTCTGCATATCGGAAAACAGCTCATCGATCCTGCGCGTCTCGGGAACAAACTTGACTTCGCGCAGAAGACCCGGAATATCCCGGATCGCAGTGCCGTTGTACTGCTCTTTCATATGGAAGGACATCGCATCCTTCAGATAGAGTGCTCCGATTATGTTGTCTATTGTGTCATCATAGACCGGGAATCTGGAATTCGGCGACTTCACCATCATCTTGATCGCATCGTCGAGGACCATATCCCCCTGGAGGGCTATGATCTTCCCCCTCACCGTCATGATGTCCTGAGCCTGCTTTTCATCCATCTCGAAGATATTGCGGATCATCTCCGCCTCATCCTCATCGACGGTTCCCTGCTGGTGCCCTTCGTTGACCATGGATATGATCTCATCCTCGGTAACTTCTTCCCGGATCTTCGCCGGATCCGATCCGAAGATCTTCGCCATCAGGACCGAAAACCTGTCAAAGAGGAAGGTGAAAGGAACGCTGGTCCCTGACAGTAACTTCCAGAGAGAATAGACATGCCGGATATACCCCAGTCCATGGACTTTGCCGACATAGCCTGGGAAAGCCCATCCGAAGATATACGTGCATATGACCGACAGAAAAAGTGCCGGCCACGCTCCCAGACCGCACAGGCCGTCTAAGATCAGAGCTCCGGCAGCCGAACACAGGATCTGCCAGAAAGCAGACGCCCTGAGCATCTTCTCCGGCTTGTCCTCCAGATCGGAAAATTCCTTTTTCAGCAGGCTCTCCCTCCCGGCAGGACCTGTGTCTTTTTCCTCGCCGCCGTCCTCATCCTCTTCCTTCAGGTCTGCCTCCGAAAGTCCGGACGCAGCTTCGCTGAAGGCAGAACAGAGAAAGTCGGCTGCGATCAGAAGGATAAATATCAGGATACCGGGGAAAGGCCCTAGGTCATCGTTCATTCAATTACTCCCAGTCAGAAAATCAGGGTCCCGTGCATTCAGCAGGCAGCAGGAAGGCTGTTCTGCAGGCACAGACCGTGCAGCAGTGTCTTTCTGAGCAGACACAAACCAAAATATATCAATATTTACATATGTCGTCAAGCATCCTCAGAGCCGACGTACACGCGCGGCACCCGCTTGGAGATGTCGCAGACGAATTCATAAGGAAATCTTCCGGATTCTTTTCCGAGCTCATCTGCAGTGATCTCATCGTCCCCGTCTTTCCCCATCAGGGTGACCAGGTCAAACTCCTGAGCCTCTATGTCCGTCACATCGACCATGAACTGGTCCATGCAGACCCTGCCCAGGATCGGAGCTCTCTTTCCGCGGACCAGGACTGTTCCTCTGTTCGAAAGGCTTCTCGGGTATCCGTCTCCGTATCCCGCAGGGATGGTAGCGATCCTGGTCTCCCTCTTTGTCACGAAGGTCCCTCCATAGCTGATCGCGGTCCCTGCCGGGACCGTCTTGATGTAGGAGATGTGCGACAGCAGGGACATCACCGGCTTCATGGGCATCTGCTTTCTGTCCACCTCATCCGACGGGTAGATCCCGTAGAGGGTGATCCCGGCTCTTACAGCATCCAGGTGAGTGTCCGGAAGCTCCATGATCGATGCACTGTTGGCTGCATGCTTCATCGGGATCTCCACTCCCCTCTCCTCTAGCATGGAGACGAACTTCTGATACTGTCTGAACTGATAGTCCGTATAAGTCTTGTCCGTCTCATCCGCTCTGGAGAAATGTGTGAACATTCCCTCGATCGTCAGGTTCGGAAGCTGAGCGATCTTCGCTGCCTCATCGGCATCCCTTTCGGTCACCTGAAAACCGATCCTTCCCATTCCGGTATCCACGGCAAGGTGGACCGGAAGCAGCCTCCCTGCCCTCCCGGCAGCTTCCGACAGCTGAAGAGCCATCGAATACTTGAAGGTTGCAGGCCTGATCTGCATCATAGCCAGGGTATCGTAATCCTCCGGGAAGATGAATCCCAGGCAGAGGATCGGTTTCCGGATCCCCGCTCTTCTGAGCTCAACTCCCTCTTCCGTGGTCGCGACTGCAAATCCCCAGATATAATCGTAAGACTCGACCATCCGGGAGATCCTGACGGCTCCATGTCCATACGCATCAGTCTTGACAACGGCGATCATCTTTACTCCCGGTCTCAGTTTTGCCTTCATGGCTGCGAGATTATCCCGGACTGCCCCAAGGTCGATTCTTGCGCAGATTCTGGAATGTTTTTCTAGGTCCATCGTATCCCATCTCCATCCTGAAATTATTGCTGCTCTTCTGCGGCTTTCCTGCCTTTTGCGGCTCTCGCCCTTCCCGTGTCCGCAGAATGGCGCATCCGGTAGCCCAGTTCCATCAGACTCTCGGAAAGATGTACATTCTGGATCGTGATGCCATCCGGTACCTTGAGGTCCATGTGAGAGAAATTCCAGATTCCTCTCACTCCGCCTTTTATCAGGACCGGTGCGATCTCGGAAGCCCCTTCCGAAGGCATCGTCAGTGCTGCTATGTCCACTTTATGAGTCTTCAGAAACTCCGGCAGAGCATCGAATCCCTGCACCTTCAGCCCGCGGACGCTTTCACTTTCGTGCTTCTCCGGGCTTCGGTCAAAGATCCCGATCACTTGAAATCCTCTCTTTTCAAACCGTTCATAGTTTGCGACAGCCAGCCCCATCCTTCCGGCGCCCACGATGATCATAGTGTAACCGGAATCAAGCCCAAGTATCTTTCCGATGGAATCATACAGGTACCTCACGTTATAACCGTAGCCCTGCTGTCCGAATCCGCCGAAATGATTCAGGTCCTGCCTGATCTGAGATGCGGTTGCATGCATCGACCTGCTCAGTTCCGCGGAGGAGACACGTTCCACGCCTTCATCCATCAGAATACCAAGGTATCTGTAATACTTCGGAAGACGGCTGATCACAGCTCCCGGAATCGTTTTTTCTTCCATGCCGAGCCCTTCCTTTTCTTTCTGTTGTCTGTAACAGCCCCTGCGGGGCATACTGTTTTGATTATACGTTTTCGGTCTGCATTCGTCAAACAGGCCCGGGCTTGATTTTCCACCGCCTATTTCATATGATGGACAGGACACACATCTATAAGGAAGAGGTTTTTGAGATGATACTTTCCTGCCACAATATCTCCAAGGCATTCGGAACGGATGAGGTCCTGAAGTCCGTATCCTTTCATATTGAAGAACATGAGAAGACCGCCGTCGTCGGCATCAACGGAGCCGGCAAGTCCACTCTCCTGAAGATCATCATCGGAGAGATGAAGCCTGACGAAGGCGAGGTCACGGTCCAGCGCGGCAAGACGATCGGATATCTTGCCCAGATCAACACCATCACCGGAAACCGTACGATCTGGGATGAGACCGCCGAGGTCAAGCAGAACGTGATCGACATGGAGGTCCGCCTGCGCGATATGGAATCCCGGATGAGCAGTGTCTCCGGCGCCGAACTGGAAAGCCTGATGGACCAGTACCACAGGACTCAGGAGGAATATGACCGGCTGGGCGGCTATGCCTGGAAGAGCGAAGTATCCGGCGTCCTGAAGGGACTCGGCTTCCTCGAGGAGGAATTCAGCAAGCCTACAGAGAAGCTCTCCGGCGGTCAGAAGACCAGGATCGCGCTGGGCAAGCTGCTCCTGAAAGCACCCGACATCCTTCTGCTCGACGAGCCGATCAACCATCTGGACCTGAACTCCATCGAATGGCTGGAAAACTACCTTCTGAACTACAGGGGAGCCGTGATCGTGGTCGCCCACGACCGCTACTTTCTGAACAAGGTCGTGACCAAAGTCGTGGAGATCGACAGCGGGCACTGCATGACATTCTCAGGAAACTATTCCGAATATGCCGGGAAGAAAAGACAGCTGCGCGAGACCCGGCTGAAAAGCTGGATGAATCAGCAGGCTGAGATCCGCCATCAGGAAGAGGTCATCCGCAAGCTTCAGAGCTTCAACCGTGAGAAGTCCATAAAGCGGGCTGAGAGCCGCGAGAAGATGCTTGCAAAGATCGACCGGATCGAGAAGCCTCAGGATGCCGACTCCAGGATGCGCCTTGAGCTTACGCCCAGGATCGTGTCCGGAAGCGACGTCCTGACGGTCGAGCATCTCAGCAAGGGCTTCGAGTATTCCCTCTTCAAAGACCTGGACCTCGAGATCAAGCGTGGTGAAAGAGTCTGTCTGATCGGCAACAACGGGACCGGCAAATCCACATTGCTGAAGATGATCATCGGGCTGATGCCTCCGGATAGCGGAACGGTCCGTCTCGGGACAAAGGTACGGATCGGGTATTACGACCAGGAGCATCAGATCCTGCACGGAGACAAGACCCTGTTCTCGGAGCTTCAGGACGCCTATCCGATGCTGGACAACACTACGATCCGGAACACGCTGGCATCTTTCCTCTTCACCGGGGATGATGTCTTCAAGCTGGTTTCGGACCTGTCAGGCGGCGAGAGGGGACGTCTTTCCCTTGCGAAGCTGATGCTGTCGGAGTCCAACTTTCTGATCCTTGATGAGCCCACCAACCATCTGGACGTCATCTCCAAGGAGATCCTCGAGGATGCGCTCCGGGCCTATACCGGAACCGTGCTCTGCGTCTCCCATGACCGTTACTTCATCAATCAGGTGGCCACGAGGATCATCGAGCTGACCAACCGTCAGATCGTGAACTATCTCGGCAACTACGATTACTATCTGGAGAAGCGGGACGAGCTTACCGCAAGGTTCGCACCGGCAGATGAATCCACCGTCCGCTCCGCTTCCGGAGGCTCCATCGCAGTATCCAATGCAGCTCATCTATCCATGCAGCACGTATCCGGGTCCGGAAGCAGCGATGATCATGGTGCTGCCAGCTGGAAGAAGATGAAGGAACAGCAGGCCGAGGAAAGAAAAAAGCAGGCCAGGCTGAAGAAGGTTGAAGACGAGATCGCATCTCTGGAGGGACGTGATGCTGAGATCGATGAGGAGATGTCCAGGGAGGAAGTCTTCTCAGATGTCACGAGGGTCACAGAGCTCTCAAAGGAGAAAGCCGGCATCGCTGAAAAGCTGGAAGGACTCTACGATGAATGGTCGTCCCTGGCTGACTGACGCAGCATGCTGCAGGGCCTGACGGGCCGGGTCCGGTAAGCTGCAGGCCCCATAACAGAAAAAGATTCCCGCTAAGGCAGGTCTGGACATGTGTCAGGCCTGCCTTTTTATCCCATAGGATGCAAAAAAGCCGCCGGTGGCGGGCTCTTTTTATGTAACATTCATATCATGCATATCCCATCGGATGCGATATTCATCCACCGAAATTTCCCCTTATCAACCTATCAACACAGTTATCCTCTTATCCACATTTTGAGCCATTTATGCTCTTTCCACACCTCTGTGTGGATATTATTCATACTTATGCATAATATTCATTTTGAAATAGGTCATGTAACATTTTCATAGATGTAACGTATATATGTAGATGTAACATTATGGCCATACACATTCCGCGCACAAGGGGGCTGCCCTCTCCTTCTTTGCCCCTTTGATCTGCTGCCTTATTCTTTTTCTGGGTGCATGAAAAGCATGGCTGTGCTATAATGCAGCGCGTAGTCACATCGGGAGGTCCAGGGAGAAGCCGCTGCTCTCCTCTTCCGTTATCAGTATCAGCAAAAGGAAAGGACAGGCATTATGCAGGAATACAAGCCATTCAAATCAGGCAAGGTCAGAGAAGTCTACGATCTGGGAGACAGTCTCGTAATGGTTGCAACGGACAGGATCTCCGCTTTCGACCACATCCTGAAGAACACGATCACGGACAAGGGTGCGATTCTCACCCAGATGTCAGGTTTCTGGTTTGACTTCACAAAGGATGTCATCAGGAACCATATGATCACGACCGATAACAACGAGATGCCGGAGTTCTTCCGCCAGAAACAGTTCCTCGGAAACAGCATGAAGGTCAGGAAGCTGACCATGCTTCCGCTGGAGTGCATCGTCCGCGGCTACATCACCGGCAGCGGCTGGGCTTCCTATCAGAAGACCGGACTTGTATGCGGGATCAGGCTTCCGGAAGGCCTTAAGGAAAGCCAGAAGCTTCCTCAGCCGATCTACACCCCTTCCACCAAGGCAGAGCTCGGAGAACATGACGAGAATATCTCCTACGAGAAGTCCATCGAAGTACTGGAGATACATTTCCCGGGACATGGGGAAGAATATGCCAGTGCACTCCGCGACAAGACCATCGAGATCTACACCAAGTGCGCCGACTACGCAAAAGCCCGCGGGATCATCATCGCAGATACCAAGTTTGAGTTCGGACTTGACGAGAATGGGGAGATCGTCCTCGGTGACGAGATGCTGACGCCGGATTCCTCCAGATTCTGGCCGGCAGAAGGCTATGAGGCTGGTCACGGGCAGCCGTCCTACGACAAGCAGTTCGTCCGCGACTGGCTGAAGGCAAATCCGGACAGCGACTATAACCTGCCGCAGGATGTCATCGACCGCACGGTCGAGAAGTATAAAGAAGCATTCCTGCTCCTGACCGGCAGGGAATTCACAAGATAACAAAAAGGCCGCTATCAGCGGCCTTTCTCATACCATGGTATGATGCTAGGGTCAAAAGGTCATAATC
>DLFD01000034.1 GCA_002482005.1 Lachnospiraceae bacterium UBA7729
GGGCTCCGGGCGGCGATCCGGCCACAGCATGGAGCCAGAGCCGCATTGCAGAAGAGCAGTGCAGAAGAGGCAGTTCGGTAATTCATTGCAGAAGAGCAGTGCGGAAGAGCAGTGCGATGAAGCAGTGCGGAAGAGCAGTGCCATGAAGCATTGCCAGGGCGCGCAGATCAGATTCACGCTTCCTGCGATGCGAACTGGGAATTGTAAAGGTCCGCATAAAACCCGTTCTTTGCCAGCAGTTCCTCATGTGTTCCCTGCTCCACGATATCGCCATGGTTCAGGACCAGGATCAAGTCCGCATTCCGGATCGTGGAGAGCCTGTGGGCGATGACGAAACTGGTCCTGCCCTTCATCAGGCGGTCCATTGCGCTCTGGATAAGCTGTTCGGTCCTGGTATCGACAGAGGAAGTTGCCTCATCCAGGATCAGGACCTTGCGGTCCGCCAGCATGGCACGGGCGATGGTCAGAAGCTGCTTCTGTCCCTGTGAAACATTGGTCGCGTCTTCGTTCAGGACCATGTCATAGCCTCCCGGCAGCGTCCGCACGAAGTGATCCACATGAGCCGCCTTAGCCGCAGCCTCCACTTCCTCATCCGCTGCGTCAAGGCGTCCGTAGCGGATGTTCTCGCGGATGCTTCCCGAAAACAGCCATGTCTCCTGAAGAACCATAGAGAAGTTTTCACGCAGTTCATGACGGTCAAAGTCCCGGATGTCATGACCGTCCAGCCTGATCGATCCGCTGTCAACATCATAGAAACGCATCAGCAGCTTTACGATCGTCGTCTTGCCGGCGCCTGTCGGCCCGACGATTGCGATCTTCTGTCCCGGCTTCACATGAGCCGAGAAATCCCTGATGATGACCTGGGCCGGATCGTAGCCGAAGCGGACATGGTCGAAATCGACGGCTCCCTCGACCTGCTGCATTCTGACCGGATCTTCCACGGTCGGGACTTCTTCCTCCTCATCGAGGAACTCAAAGACACGCTCCGCGGCAGCCGTCATGGACTGGACCTGGTTTATGACCTGCGCTATCTGGGTCAGCGGCTGTTTGATGTTGCCGACATACTGAATGAAAGCCTGGATATCACCGACGCCGATCTGTCCGCGGATGACCAGCATACCTCCCGCGATCGCGACCCCTGCATACCCGAGATAGCTGATGAAATTCATGATCGGCATCATGATGCCGGAGATGAACTGGGACTTCCATCCGGAATCGTAGAGCTCGTCATTGGTCTTCCCGAACTCTTCCATAACAACCTTCTCGCGGTTGAAGGCCTTGATGACCAGCTGCCCCGAGAAATTTTCCTCGATCTGGCCGTTGATGATGCCAAGCGACTCCTGCTGTCTCTTGAAGTACTTCTGGGACTTCTTCACGATCATCGCGACGACGACCGCTGACAGCGGGATCACGATGACTGCGATCAGAGTCATCAGGGGCGATATGGTAAGCATCATCACGACTACTCCGACGAGGGTCGCGATGGAGGTGATAATGGTGGTGATGCTCTGGTTCAGTCCCACGCCCAGGGTATCAACATCGTTGGTGATGCGGGAGAGCACATCTCCATAAGGCCTGCTCTCAAAATACTTCATCGGCATGCGGTCGATCTTCTCGGAGATCTCCTTCCTCATGCGGTAGACAACCTTCTGTGTGACGGTCGTCATGATCCAACCCTGGATGAAGGAAAAGGCTGCTGCCAGAAGGTACAAAGCGATCGTAAACAGAAGGATCTTTCCGATCTTCGGAAAGTCGATGCCGCCGGTTCCCTGGATCTTTCTCATCAGGCCTTCCGCCAGTTCCGAAGTCGCATGACCCATGATCTTGGGGCTGACTACGTTGAAGATCGTGGAAGCGGCGGCAAAGATCATGACGATGATGACCGCAATCCTGTAGCGACCGATGTAGTTCAGAAGCTTTCCGAAAGACTTTCTGAAATCCTTCGGCTTCTCTCCGTTCCATCTTCCGCCCGGTCCGCGATGCGGCCTGGTCTCCTGTTTCTTTTCCTCATTCTGCATGATGAATGTCCTCCTTCCCTGCCGCATGTCCGGAGGCAGCATCCTTCCCTGCCGCATGTCTGGAGGCAGCATCCTTCCCTGCCTGCCGCGTCTCCTCCAGTTCCTTCGCGGAAAGCTGCGAGGAAGCGATCTGCCGGTAGACCTCGCAGGAGTCAAGCAGCTCCGTATGAGTCCCGGTTCCGACGATCTTTCCTTCATCGATGACAAGGATCTGGTCCGCGTTCAGGATCGTGCTGACGCGCTGCGCTACGATGATCCTGGTTGCGTCTTTCTCTTCCTCAGCAAGCACTTCACGGAGCTTTGCATCCGTCTTCATGTCCAGCGCCGAGAAGCTGTCGTCGAATACCAGCACCTTCGGCCTCTTCGCGATCGCACGTGCGATCGACAGCCTCTGCTTCTGGCCGCCCGATACATTGCTGCCTCCCTGGGAGATGTGGCTGCTATATCCTTCTTCCTTCTCCCCGATGAAATCGTCCGCCTGGGCGATCCTTGCAGCCCTTTCAACCTCAAAGTCCGGGGCATCCGGTCTTCCAAAACGGATGTTGGAAGCGATGGTACCAGAGAACAAGGTACCCTTCTGAGGAACAAAACCGATCTCATCACGAAGCTGACGGAGATCCATTTGCCGGATATCGACTCCGTCCATCCTGATGCTTCCGCCCGTGACGTCATAGAATCTCGGGATCAGATTGACCAGGGTACTTTTGCCCGACCCGGTCGACCCGATGATTGCGGTCGTCTTCCCTGGCTCCGCCGCAAATGTGATGCCTTGCAGTGCGTCCTCCTCGGCCCCGGGATAGCGGAAGTTCACATGGTCAAATTCCACGAGTCCCTTCTGCTCCTCCGGGACCTGAGGTTCCTCCGGCTCCAGGATGGAGGACTTCGTCGTCACGACTTCATTGATACGCTCGGCTGCGACGCCTGCCCTCGGCAGGATGATCGACATGGCGGTCAGAATCATGAAGGAGGAGATGATGATCATAGAGTATGTGATGAAGGAAGTCATCGCGCCGACTTCCAGGACTCCGGAATCCACGCGGTGTGCCGCAACCCAGGTGATCAGGACTCCGAGCCCGCTCATGATGAACATCATGGACGGCATCATGAATGTCATGACACGATTGGTGAAGAGCTGGGTCCTCATCAGATCCGAGTTTGCATCGTCAAAACGCTTCTCTTCGGTCTTCTCACGGCCGAAGGCACGAACGACCATAAGACCTGTCAGGATCTCGCGGGAGACCCCGTTCAGCCTGTCGACCATTTTCTGCATGATCTTGAACTTCGGCATCGCGAAGAACATCAGCGTCATGATCATGCCGACGATCACGGCGATGCCCAGGATGATGATCCAGCTCATATTGGCATGGGACTGCCAGACCTTGAACACACCCCAGATCCCGAGGACCGGAGCATAGAGGACCATCCTCAGCAGCATGGTGGTGACCATCTGCACCTGCTGCACGTCATTGGTCGCACGGGTGATCAGGGAAGAAGTCTGGAACTTGTCCATCTCCGCATTGGAATAGCTGATGACATTGCCGAAGACTTTTCTGCGGAGATCACGTCCGATAAAGGAGCCGACCCGCGAGGCCACGAAGGATACCGCGACTGCTGCGATCGCCATGATCAAAGCCATCAGGATCATCCTGCCGCCGCTCTGCCACAGATAGTCTTTCTGCTGCCTGTCCACATCGACACCGGCAGCCTCCGCCGCATCGGCCGCATACTGGATGCCCATGGCGCGCATGGTTCGGTCTCCGATCGCCTCGACCGTCTCCGAGATCTGCTTCTTCATGCCGGCGGTCTGGTCTTCGCTCATCTGTCCGCTCTCAAGCAGGGACTGCATGGCAGGACGAACATCGACATATACGGCCATATTCCCATCTTCATCCTTGGCCTCGAAAGTAGTGATATCCATCCCGAGAGCATCGGCGATCTCCTCCGCCGACATCCCGTCAAGCGCCTTCATCTGAGCCTCAGCAGCCTTTCTGGCAAAGTCAGGCAGGTCCTTCTGCATGTCCAGGGTGCTCTGGATCTGAGCCTTCATCATATCCCGGAAGCTATCCTCAGTCATGTGGCCAAGCTGGTAGGCAAGCACGACCGGAGTAAGAAGACTTTTGTCGAGTCCGTCCAGCGTCTCCTCGCTCAGGTCCTGCAGCTCATAGACGCCATCCTTCTCCGAATAGGCTTCCCTCCACTCCTGCTTCTGAACCTCATCCATGAAGACCTGAGCCCGCTCAAACTCGCCGGCAGTCACCTTTGCCGGAAGAATGTGCGTGATCCCCTTGTTCTGGATCCCCACATCGATTATGTTCTGGGTGTACTGCGGCATGGACATCTCGCAGAACCCCTGTATCAGCAGCAGCACGGCAAGCAGGACCACCGACTTCCAGTACTGCTTCAGATTCTTAAAAAGATACTTCATACATCCTCGCTTTCCCTGCAGCCCGATGCCGCATCTGAATATGCTTTTTCCGAAGTTTCAAAGAATTCGTCAAGAAGAAGACAGAGCTGACTGATCTTCTCCTCCCCCATACTCTGCACCACCTGATGCAGGATGCTGTCCATGGCATCACTGCACTGCCGGATGCAGGCAAGTCCCTTGTCTGTGAAGGTCACAAGCGTCACCCTTCTGTCATCCGGGTCGGCGCTTCTGTCAACCAACTCGGCATCACAGATACCGAGCATGGGGTAGTCCCGGTATTGGGGCGAGCTGGCATGTGGCAGGCCGGTAATTATCCGGCATAAG